>NZ_JBVKDS010000009.1:176342-374650 GCF_055633695.1 Kitasatospora sp. NPDC114501
GTCCTGACGTAGACCGTGCCCTGCTCGCCCGCACGGCCCCGGGGTCGGTCAACCCTTCGCCACCGTAACGGAGTTGAAGGTGACGTCGGCCATCGGGTGGCCGTCCGGCGAGCCCTCCAGGGTGCCCGCGGCGGCGATCTTCTGGACCGCGTCCAGGCCGCCGGTGACCTTCCCGAACGGGGTGTAGTTCGGCGGCAGCTTGGTGTCCTTGTAGACCAGGAAGAACTGGCTGCCGTTGGTGCCCGGGCCGGAGTTGGCCATCGCCACGGTGCCGGCCGGGTAGGTCGCGCCGGTCAGGTTCTCGTCCGCGAACTTGTAGCCGGGGCCGCCGGTGCCGCCGGGAACGGTCGCGCTGGCGGTCGGGTCGCCGCACTGGAGCACGAAGATGCCGTCGGTGGTGAGGCGGTGGCACTTGGTGTGGTCGAAGTACTGCTCGCCGGCCAGGAACGCGAAGGAGTTCACGGTGTGCGGGGCCTTGGCGGCGTCCAGCGCGACCGTCACCTTGCCGCAGTTGCTGTCCAGCGTCATCGTGTACGAGCCGCTCGGGTCGATCGTCATGGGCGGCTCGGCCTGCCACTGCTTGCCGTTGGGCGCGCCCGGCGCCGGGGCCGCGCAGCCCTCGACCGGCTTGCGGGTCGGGGTGGTCGGCTCGTCGGTACCGGTCGGCGCGGCCTGGGGCCGGTCCGCGGCCGAGGTCTTCTTGTCGCCCTTGTCGTCCGAGCTGAACGCGCCGGTGGCGATCAGGGTGCCACCGCCGGCCAGCACCACGACGGCGAGCGAGGCGCCCAGGATCGTGTTGCGCCGCCTGCGCGCGGCCGCCGCCGCGACCCGGCGCTCCAACTGGCGCTCGTACTTCTCTCGGGCGAGCTGCCGCCGCCGCTGTTCGCTGCTGACCACCGGCCGTGTCTCCTACGGATGTGCGGGAAAAGTGGATGGATTCCGGAGCGGATCATCGCATCCCTCGGCGGCCAAGTGTAGGGACCCGGCCCGTAAGAACGCGGTGAACCTGTCAGGCCGCCGCGCCCCGTCACCCCTATCTGGTTCGCAACCGGACCCGCGGCGCCGGTAGGCTGCACCTACATCATCACTGGCTGCATCAAGACTGGTAGGTGCCGCAGCCGACCGCCGCACACACCCGAAGGACGCGCGTGTTCATCGCCGGATTCCCCGCAGGAGCCTGGGGCACCAACTGCTACCTGGTCGCTCCGGCGGCGGGCGAGGAGTGCGTCATCGTCGATCCCGGCCACCAGGCGGCCCGCGGCGTCGAGGAGATGGTCCGCGAGCACCGGCTGAAGCCCGTCGCCGTGCTGCTCACCCACGGCCACATCGACCACGTGGCCTCGGTGGTCCCGGTCTGCGGCGCCCGCGGCGTCCCGGCCTGGATCCACCCCGAGGACCGGTACATGATGTCCGACCCGGAGAAGGCGCTCGGCCGCTCCCTGGGCACCCAGCTGATGGGCGAGCTCACCGTCGGCGAGCCCGACGACGTGCGCGAGCTCACCGACGGCGGCGTGCTGGAGCTGGCCGGCCTGAAGCTCACCGTGGACCACGCCCCGGGCCATACCGGGGGGTCGGTGACCTTCCGGACGCCCGGTGCCGAGGACCTCCCCCCGGTGCTGTTCTCGGGCGACCTGCTGTTCGCCGGCTCCATCGGGCGTACCGACCTCCCGGGCGGGGACAGCGAGGCGATCATGGACTCGCTGGCCCGGGTGTGCCTGCCCCTCGACGACTCCACCGTGGTCCTCTCCGGCCACGGCGGTCAGACCACCATCGGCCGCGAGCGCGCCACCAACCCCTACCTCCGACAGGCAGCGGGGGCGGCCGGCGCCCCGGCTTTCCCGCGACGAGGAATGTGACGGAAGAGAAGTTGAGCACCTTCACCGCCCCCAAGGGCACCTACGACCTGCTGCCCCCCAGCTCCGCGACGTTCCTGGCGATCCGCGAGCGCATCGCCGCGCCCGCCCGCCGGGCCGGCTACGGCTACGTCGAGACCCCGGTCTTCGAGGACGTGAAGCTGTTCTCCCGCGGTGTCGGCGAGTCCACCGACATCGTCACCAAGGAGATGTACACCCTCACCACCAAGGGCGGCGACGAGCTTGCGCTGCGCCCCGAGGGCACCGCGTCGGTGCTGCGCGCCGCGCTCCAGGCCAACCTGCACAAGCAGGGCAACCTGCCGGTCAAGCTCTGGTACTCCGGCTCGTACTACCGCTACGAGCGCGCCCAGAAGGGCCGCTACCGCCAGTTCTCCCAGGTCGGCGCCGAGGCGATCGGCGCCGAGGACCCGGCGCTGGACGCCGAGCTGATCATCCTGGCCGACGACGCCTTCCGCTCGCTGGGCCTGCGCGACTACTCGCTGCTGCTCAACAGCCTCGGCGACAAGGAGTGCCGCCCGGTCTACCGCGCCGCGCTGATCGAGTTCCTCTCCGGGCTGGACCTGGACGAGGACACCCGCCGCCGCGCCGAGATCAACCCGCTGCGCGTCCTCGACGACAAGCGCGAGTCGGTGCAGGCCCAGCTGGCCGACGCGCCGATGCTGCGCGACTACCTGTGCGAGGCCTGCAAGGCGTACGACGAGAAGGTCCGCGAGCTGCTCACCGCGGCGGGCGTGGCCTTCGTGGACGACCCCAAGCTGGTGCGCGGCCTGGACTACTACACCCGCACCACCTTCGAGTTCGTGCACAACGGCCTCGGCGCGCAGTCCGCGATCGGCGGCGGCGGCCGCTACGACGGCCTGTCCGAGATGATCGGCGGCCCGGCGCTGCCGTCCGTCGGCTGGGCGCTCGGTGTCGACCGCAGCTACCTCGCGCTGGAGGCCGAGGGCGTCACCCTCGACCTGCCGGCCGCCACCTCCGTCTACGCCGTCGCGCTCGGCGAGGAGGCCAAGAACGTCCTGTTCGCCAAGGTGGTCGAGCTGCGCCGGGCCGGCGTCGCCACCGACCTCGCCTTCGGCGTCAAGAGCATCAAGAACGCCATGAAGTCCGCCGACCGGTCCGGCGCCCGCTTCGCCCTGATCGCCGGGGACCGGGACCTCGCCGAGGGTGTCGTCCAGCTCAAGGACCTCACCACCGGCGAGCAGACCCCCGTCGCCCTCGACGCACTCGTCACCACCCTGAAGGAGAAGCAGCTGTGATCCGCACGCACGACGCGGGCACGCTCCGCCCGGAGCACGCAGGCACCACCGTCACCCTGGCCGGCTGGGTCGCCCGCCGCCGCGACCACGGCGGCGTCGCCTTCATCGACCTGCGCGACGCCTCCGGCACCGTGCAGATCGTGGTCCGCGACCTCGACTCGGTGCACGGCCTGCGCGCCGAGTACTGCGTCAAGGTCGTCGGCGACGTCCGGGTCCGCCCCGAGGGCAACGAGAACCCGGACATCCCGACCGGCGCCGTCGAGGTCGTCGTCAGCGGGATCGAGGTGCTCTCCGAGGCCGCCCCGCTGCCGTTCCCGGTCGCCGAGTACGAGCCCGGCACGGTCAACGAGGAGGTCCGGCTGCGCTACCGCTACCTGGACCTGCGCCGTGAGGGCCCGGCCAAGGGCCTGCGCCTGCGCTCCAAGGTCAACAACATCATCCGCCGGGTGATGGAGGAGAACGACTACCTCGACATCGAGACGCCGTACCTCACCCGCTCCACCCCCGAGGGCGCCCGCGACTTCCTGGTCCCGGTCCGCCTCCAGCCCGGCCACTGGTACGCCCTGCCGCAGTCGCCCCAGCTGTTCAAGCAGCTGCTGATGGTGGCCGGCATGGAGCGCTACTACCAGATCGCCC
Organism: Kitasatospora sp. NPDC114501; assembly: GCF_055633695.1. Lineage (NCBI taxonomy): Bacteria > Bacillati > Actinomycetota > Actinomycetes > Kitasatosporales > Streptomycetaceae > Kitasatospora > Kitasatospora sp. NPDC114501. The sequence continues at coordinate 180,109 of NZ_JBVKDS010000009.1, forward strand.
GCTGCTTCCGCGACGAGGACTTCCGCGCCGACCGGCAGCCGGAGTTCACCCAGCTGGACATCGAGGCCTCGTTCGTCGACCAGGAGGACATCCTGGCCCTCGGCGAGAAGATCATCGGTGCCGTCTGGCGCGAGGTGCACGGCTACGAGATCCCCAACCCGCTGCCGCGGATGACCTACGCGGACGCCATGGGCCGCTACGGCTCGGACAAGCCGGACGTCCGCTTCGGCCAGGAACTCACCGACCTGACCGAGTACTTCAAGGGCACCGACTTCCGCGTCTTCCAGGCCCCGTACGTCGGTGCCGTGGTCATGCCCGGCGGCGCCTCGCAGCCGCGCAAGCAGCTGGACGCCTGGCAGGACTGGGCCAAGGCGCGCGGCGCCCGCGGCCTGGCGTACGTCCTCATCGACGCCGAGACCGGCGAGCTGCGCGGCCCGGTCGCCAAGAACCTCTCCGAGGAGCACCTGGCCGGTCTCGCCGCCGCCGCGGGCGCCAAGAACGGTGACGCGATCTTCTTCGCGGCCGGCAAGGAGCGCGCCTCGCAGGAGCTGCTGGGCGCCGCCCGTCTGGAGATCGGCCGCCGCTGCGGGCTGATCGACGAGTCCCAGTGGGCCTTCCTCTGGGTCGTCGACTTCCCGATGTTCGAGCCGATCGAGGACGACAAGGGCCAGTTCCAGGGCTGGCACGCGGTGCACCACCCGTTCACCGCCCCGACCGCGGAGTCGCTGGCCACCTTCGACACCGACCCGGGCTCGGCGCTCTCCAACGCCTACGACCTGGTCCTCAACGGCTCGGAGCTGGGCGGCGGTTCGATCCGTATCCACCAGCGCGACGTGCAGAAGCGGGCGTTCGACGCGATCGGCCTCTCCGAGGAGGAGGCGGCCTCGCAGTTCGGCTTCCTGCTGGACGCCTTCAACTACGGCCCGCCGCCGCACGGTGGTGTCGCCTTCGGCCTGGACCGCATCGTCACGCTGCTGGGCGGGTACGACACCATCCGCGACGTCATCGCCTTCCCGAAGACGTCCACCGGCGGCGACCCGCTGACCGGCGCCCCGACCCCGATCACCCCGGCGCAGCGCCGCGAGGCCGGCGTGGACGCCCAGCCGAAGGTCCGCGAGGACGCCAAGGGCGAGGCCCAGCCCAAGGCCTGACGTCGCGTCATCCGCTAACCTGCAACGGCCCCGGACGGCCCAGCCGCCGTCCGGGGCCGGTCCACAACGGTGTGTGACACAGGGAGGGTTGACCCGATGCAGGTCACAACGAGAGTCGAATGTCCGGAGGACGCCCCGGCCACCAGACGCGTCCACATGGCCGCGTTCCCCGGCCCGGACGAGGCGGACCTGGTGGACGCGCTGCGCCGCGACCCGGCCTGGCTGCCCGGGCTGTCCGTGGTGGCGGTCGACGAGACCGGGCTGGTGATCGGGCACGCGCTGCTGACCCGGCTGCGGGTCGGCGACGGCAGGGCACTGGCGCTCGCGCCGGTCGCGGTGGCGCCCGAGTGGCAGCGCCGGGGCGTCGGCGAGCTGGTCGTCCGGGCCGCGCTGACGGCGGCCGAGAAGGCGGGCGAGAAGCTCGTGGTCGTCCTCGGCGATCCGGGGTACTACGGGCGGTTCGGCTTCGCGCCGGCCGGCCGGCACCAGGTCACCGGCCCGTTCGAGGTGCCGGAGGCGTACTTCCAGGCGCTGCCGCTGGCGGCGTACGACGGCGGCCCGCGCGGGCTCTGCCGCTACCCCGAGCCGTTCGTCGCGGTCTGAGCCGTCCTGCGGAACCCACGGGCGCCGCTCCCTCGGGCCCCTCTCCCCAGGGCCGGTCCACGAGACCGGCCCCGGCCGCCACGGCCCCGCCGACCTGCGGATACGGCCGTCAGCGCCTACGGTGAGTGCGCATCAGCGTTCAGCCGGACGGAGGACCCGAGGGTGGCCGAGCAGCAGCGGACCGGGAAGCCGGGGAAACTGGCCAGGAAGCCGTACGAGCGGGAGCTGCTGCGGCTCCAGGAGGAGCTGGTGAAGCTCCAGGAGTGGGTGCGGGTCGAGGGCGCCCGGCTGGTGGTGGTCTTCGAGGGCCGCGACGCCGCCGGCAAGGGCGGAGCGATCAAGCGGGTGACGGAGTACCTGAACCCCCGCATCGCCCGGGTCGCGGCGCTGCCCACGCCGACCGAGCGGCAGAGGACCCAGTGGTACTTCCAGCGCTACGTCGAGCACCTCCCGGCCGCCGGGGAGATCGTGCTGTTCGACCGCAGCTGGTACAACCGCGCGGGCGTCGAGCGGGTGATGGGCTTCTGCACCGACGAGGAGTACTGGCAGTTCCTGCACCAGTGCCCGACCTTCGAGCGGATGCTGACCGAGTCGGGGATCCTGCTGCGCAAGTACTGGTTCTCGGTGAGCGACACCGAGCAGGAACGGCGCTTCCGGGACCGGCTGGAGGACCCGATGAAGCGCTGGAAGCTCTCCCCGATGGACGTCGAGTCGATCACCCGCTGGGAGGACTACTCGCGGGCCAAGGACGAGATGTTCATCCACACCGACACCCCGGACTCGCCCTGGCACGTGGTGGCGAGCGACGACAAGCGCCGGGCCCGGATCAACATGATCGCCCACCTGCTGTCCACCGTGCCGTACCGCGAGATCCGGGCGCCGAAGGTCGAGCTGCCGCCCCGCCCCGCGTCGCGCGGCTACGAACGGCCCCCGCGGGACCTCCAGAGGTACGTCCCGGACCACGCCGCCGGGCTCGACTAGCGGGCGCGTCGGGTCGTCCGAACGGACGCGTGGCGTTGCCGGTGCCCGGGCCGGGCCGTGCGATGGACGTGCCCACCACGGCGCGGGCGCCCGACGCGGCGCCCGCCGGACGTCAGGAGACCCGCCCATGTTCGTGCGCACCGGCTACTTCACCGGCGACCCGGCCCGCCTCGGCCGGACCCTCGACGGCTTCACCGCGGAGGCCGTCGGCCTGCTCTCCGCCGAGCACGGCTACCGGGGCTACGGGCTCTTCGCCAACCGCGAGCTGGGGGTCTTCACCATGGGCTCCTGGTGGGACACCGCGCAGGCCGAGCGGGACAGCGACGCGAAGCTGGGCGCGCGCCGAGGCGAGCTGCTGACCCCGTTCGCCGGTACGGCGGCCGTCGACGTCTGGGAGGCGGCGGCCTTCGCGCCGCCCGGGGAGGGCGGGCCGGGGGCCCGGTTCCGGCTGGTCCGGGTCGACTTCGACCCCGCCTCGGCGGACCGGCTGGTCGAGGCGTTCCGGGAGCAGGCCCTGCCCGGCCTGGAGCGGATGGACGGCTTCGTCGGCGGCGCCCTGCTGATCCAGCGGGACCGCGGCCGGGCCTCGGTCGGCACGATCTTCCAGGACCAGGCCACCTTCGCGGCCTCGCGCAGCCCGCAGGCCGAGGCGCGGTCCAGGGTCACCGCCGCGGTCGGCGTGACGGTGCGCTCGCTGGAGGAGTTCGAGGTCGTCCTGCTGGACCGCCGTCCGCCGCGGTAGCCGTGGACGGCGGCGGCCGTTCCGCGTCGCGGCGGCCGTCCGCCGCGGGACGGGCTCTGTCCGTGGGCTCGCATAGGCTTCCGGTGTGGACGAACCGGACCTCTTCACCGCCGCAGCCGAGGAACGCCAGACCAGGGAGCCCGGCCGGGCGCCGCTGGCCGTACGGATGCGTCCGCGCACCCTGGACGAGGTGGCCGGGCAGCGGCAGCTGCTGAAGCCCGGCTCGCCGCTGCGCCGGCTGGTCGCGGGCTCCCGCGGCCCGGCGGCGACCAGCTCGGTGATCCTCTGGGGCCCGCCCGGCACCGGCAAGACCACCCTGGCGCACGTGATCAGCCAGGCCGTCGAGGGCCGCTTCGTGGAGCTGTCCGCGATCACCGCCGGGGTCAAGGAGGTCCGGGCCGTCATCGACGGCGCCCGTCGGGCGGTCGGGATGTCCGGCCGGGAGACGGTGCTCTTCCTGGACGAGATCCACCGCTTCTCCAAGGCCCAGCAGGACTCGCTGCTGCCGGCCGTGGAGAACCGCTGGGTGACCCTGATCGCGGCGACGACGGAGAACCCGTACTTCTCGGTGATCTCCCCGCTGCTGTCCCGCTCGCTGCTGCTCACCCTGGAGTCGCTGACCGACGAGGACGTCCGGGCGCTGCTGCGCCGCGCGGTGGCCGACGAGCGCGGCCTGGAGGGCGCGCTGGAGCTGAGCGCGGAGGCCGAGGACCACCTGGTGCGGCTGGCCGGCGGGGACGCCCGGCGGGCGCTCACCACGCTGGAGGCGGCGGCCGGGGCGGCGCTGGAGAAGGGCGAGTCGAGCATCACCCTGGCCACCACCGAGACGGCGGTCAACCAGGCGGCGGTGCGCTACGACAAGGACGGCGACCAGCACTACGACGTGGCGAGCGCGCTGATCAAGTCGATCCGCGGCAGCGACGTGGACGCCACCCTGCACTACCTGGCCCGGATGATCGAAGCGGGGGAGGACCCGCGGTTCATCGCCCGCCGGCTGATGATCTCGGCCAGCGAGGACGTCGGCCTGGCGGACCCGACGGCCTTGCAGACGGCGGTGGCGGCGGCCCAGGCGGTGGCCCTGATCGGCTTCCCGGAGGCCCGGATCATCCTCTCCCAGGCGGCCATCGCGCTGGCCCTGGCGCCCAAGTCCAACGCCGCCTACCTGGCGATCGACGCGGCGCTGGCGGACGTCCGGCAGGGCCTGGCGAGCGCCGTCCCGTCCCACCTGCGGGACGCCCACTACGGTGGCGCGGGCAAGCTCGGCCACGGCAAGGGCTACCGGTACCCGCACGACCTGCCGGAGGGCATCGCGGCCCAGCAGTACGCGCCGGACGCGGTGCACGGCAAGGAGTACTACCAGCCGACCAGGCGCGGCGGCGAGGCCCGCTACGCGGACGTGGTGGAGTGGACGCGCGGGCGGCTGCGGGGGGAGCGCAGGGTGGAGAAGAAGGCCGGGAAGCCGGCCGGGAAGGCGCCGGAGCAGCCGGAGCGGAAGGCCGAGGAGCAGCCCGGGGAAAAGGGCGAGTGATCGACCGGTATACTTCGTCGGAGTGCCATGTCCCGGGACGGCGGCGGGGGAGACCCCACCGACCGGCCGCACCAGCGGGACATCGGCGGTAGGCCTCCTCCGGGAGGCCCGCACCAGGAGCGTCGCGCACCGTCATCGGTGTCGCGGGCGGCCCAGGATTCTGGGCCGGTCCGTGTGACCAGCACTTTCGTGCCCGGCTCCGGAGAGCGGCTGATCCCATCGCGCAGGCGGCGGGGTTTTCTCCGGGTCGCGACATGCGACCTCCGTCAACACCTGGTGAAGCCGTATTCGTAAGCAAGGAAGGTTTGGTTCATGGCGAACCAGAAGCGCCCCAAGGTCAAGATCGCGCGCGCCCTCGGTGTGCCGCTGACCCCGAAGTCCGTCAAGTACTTCGAGGCCCGCCCGTACCCGCCCGGCCAGCACGGCCGTGGTCGCAAGCAGAACTCGGACTACAAGGTCCGTCTGCTCGAGAAGCAGCGTCTGCGCGCCCAGTACGACCTGAGCGAGAAGCAGATGGCCCGCGCGTTCGACCGCGCGAAGAAGGCCGAGGGCAAGACCGGTGAGGCGCTCGTCGCCGACCTGGAGACCCGTCTGGACTCCCTGGTTCTGCGTTCGGGCATCGCCCGCACCATCTACCAGGCCCGCCAGATGGTCGTCCACGGCCACATCGAGGTCAACGGCGGCAAGGTCAACAAGCCGTCGTTCCAGATGAAGCCGGGCTACGTGGTGACCGTCCGCGAGCGCAGCAAGGAGAAGGTCCCCTTCCAGGTCGCCCGTGAGGGTGGCTACGCGGGTGAGGGCCAGACCCCGAAGTACCTCGAGGTCAACCTGAAGGCCCTGGCCTTCCGCCTGGACCGTGCGCCGCAGCGCAAGGAGGTCCCGGTGATCTGTGACGAGCAGCTGGTCGTCGAGTACTACTCGCGCTGACCCGGTTCCGCTCTTCGCGACACCGCGAGCGAGCCCCCGTCGCCTTTCGAGGCGGCGGGGGCTCGCCCCGTTTCGGCTGCCGTGTCAGATGTCCTCGCCGGTCATCGCGGCGGCCAGCCGCAGGTGCGGGCGGGCCTCCGCGGCGCGGCCCTGGCGCTCCAGGGTGCGGCCGAGCATCAGCCGGGCGTAGTCCTCGGCCGGGTCGGCCTCCAGGATCCGCAGCAGCTCGGCCTCGGCGCGGCGGAGCTGGGCGGAGTGGAAGTAGCTGCGGGCCAGCAGCATCCGGACGGAGAGGTTGGCGGGCTCCTCGGCCAGCACGCCTTCGAGCATGCGGGCCGCATCGGTGTACGCCTTGGAATCGAAGTAGAACTTCGCCATGCGGTACTCGTCGGCGGTGTTGTGGAGGGCCATGGTGTTCCTTCCGGACAGTTACTTGCCTCCTCAAGCAATCGGCAAGTTTCAACTATTCCGCACCGGCGAGGCGGCCGGTGCGGGCGGCACCGCGCGGGGGCCCGGCGCCGGTTCCGGGCCCTCCGCCCGACCCCCGCCGCCGAGCGCCCGGGTGACCGCCGCGTCCAGGTCCAGCAGGGCGCCGGCCTGGTAGCAGTCCTCGTACTCCTGGGCGGTCAGCCCGGCCAGGGCCCGCTCGGCGCACTCCTGGTGCGGGCCGAAGAAGTTCCGCGAGCCCAGGAACGGGTTGCCGACCGTGCGCCAGATCCGGTGCGCCGCCCCCTGGAGCACCCGGGCCTCGCGCAGGTCGCCCACCGTGCCCGGGCCGGTCGGCTCGGTCTCCAGCAGCGCCAGCAGGTCGATGCCCAGCACGATGCCCAGCAGGTCGTGGAAGAGGTGGTTCAGCCGCACGCACTCCCGGGCCAGCGCGCGGGCGGGCTGCACCGCGCCGTCCAGCCAGTGCGAGTACGCCATCGCGTAGAGCACGTACGCGTAGGCCCACTGCTCGCCGTGCTCCTCGCACAGCTCGCGGGCCTGGCCGAACCAGAGCTCGCCGCTGTCGAGGTCGCCCTGGAAGAGGTGGGCCAGGCCCAGCTCCAGCATGGCCATCACCACGTTGCTGTTGAGCTCGCCGATCGTCCGGTAGTGCCAGAGCGCCTCCTCGAACAGCTCGGCGGCCCGGTCGGGGTCGTCGCCGACCAGGGCGACGCAGCCCTGGCGGTGGACGGCGTAGGCCAGCGCCCGGTCGTCGCCGGTGTTCAGGGCCTGGCGGCGGCACTCCTCCAACGCCGGGCGGGCGGTGCCGAGGTCGCCCTGGAGGGTGGCCATGTAGCCGGTCACCCAGAGCGCCTTGGCCCGGGCCTCGGTGGGTTCGCGGTCCAGAGCGAGCGCGCGGTCCAGCCAGTGCCGGCCCTCGCCGAGGTGGCCGCAGCCGACCCAGTAGAACCAGAGCGCCCCGGCCAGCAGCAGGGCGATCTGCTCCTCGCCGGGCTCGGCGAGGCAGAACTCCAGCGCGGCGCGGAGGTTGCTGTGGGCGAGCTCCGTGCGCTCGGCGGTCTCCGCCTGCCGGGGGCCGAACCACTCGACCTCGCCCCAGGTGGCGACGCCGAGGTACCAGTCCCGGTGGCGGCGCAGCAGCCGGGGCTCCTCGCCGGCGGCGCGCAGCCACTGGCCGCCGTACTCGCGCAGGGTGTCCAGCAGCCGGAAGCGCACGCCGAAGGGGCTGTCCTCGCGCAGCACCACGGACTTGGCGACCAGCTCGTCGAGCAGGTCGAGTGCCTCCTCGGGCTCGATGCCCTCGCCGGCGCAGACGTACTCGGCGGCCTCCAGGTCGAAGCCGCCGGCGAAGACCGACAGGCGGGCCCAGAGTAAACGTTCCTGCACGGTGCAGAGCTCATGGCTCCAGCCGATCGTCGTGCGCAGCGTCCGGTGCCGGGGCAGGGCCGTCCGGGAGCCGCCGGTCAGCAGCCGGAAGCGGTCGTCCAGCCGGGCGGTGACCTGCTCCACCGACAGCGCGCGCAGCCGGCCGGCGGCCAGTTCCACGGCCAGCGGGAGGCCGTCCAGCCGACGGCAGAGCAGCGCGACCGCCTCCGCATTGGCCTCCGTCACCTCGAAGGACGGCAGCACCGCCCGGGCCCGGTCGGCGAACAGCCGTACGGCGTCCGGCAGCGCGCCCGAGCGCAGCGGCCCGGTGGGAAGCGGGGCGAGGGTCAGCAGGTGCTCGCCCGAGGCCCGCAGGGCCGTGCGGCTGGTGGCCAGCAGCCGCAGGCCGGGCAGCGCCCGCAGCAGCGCGTCGGCCAGCTCGGCGCAGGCCTCCACCAGGTGCTCGCAGCCGTCCAGCACCAGCAGCGGGCGCAGGCCGTCCAGCCGCTCGATCAGGACGTCCAGCGGCGGACGGGCGGTGCCGTCCGAGAGCCGCAGCGCCTCCAGGACGGCGTGGCCGAGCAGCAGCGGATCCTGCACCGGGGCCACGTCCACCAGCCAGGTGCCGTCCGGGAACGCGCCGGCCGCCCGGGCCGCCGCGCGCAGGGCCAGCCGGCTCTTGCCCACGCCGCCCGGCCCGGTGACGGTCACCAGCCGGGCCGAGGCCAGCAGGTCCGCCAGTTCGGCCAGTTCGGCCTGCCGCCCGACGAAGCCGGTCACCTCGGCCGGCAGCCGGCCGGGCTCCGGCTCCCACGGCCCCGCCCCGGGCTCCCCGGGCTGTGCTCTCCAGTCCCCGGCCAAAGGCTGCTCCCCGTGCTCCAGGCCGGACCGTCGCGGTCCGGACGTGCGTCGGGCCGTACGGGCGACGGCCTGCCAGGCAGAACGAGGTGACCAGCCGGTAGGTTACGCGCGCGGATCGCACACCCGACCGGATCGCCGGGCGGACAACCCGGTCCGGAAACCGGGTGCGGGCGCGATAGGGTTCCGTTGGGTGTGACCGACGATCCGCGTCGGGCCAGGGCCGCGAAGCCGGCGGGAACCGTCGGACACACCCCGAGAAGAACCGCAAGGCGAGGGAGCGCGCAAAGGTGTCCGTGGGAGAGCTGGCCGGCTTGCTCGTCGCCGTGTTCTGGGCGGTCCTGGTCACCCTGCTCGCCGTGGTGCTGGTCCGCCTCTCGCGGGTGCTCAAGGAGGCTGCCGTCCTGGTCTCCGCGGTCACCGAGCAGGCCGTTCCGCTGCTGACCGACGCGGGCGCCGCCGTGCGCAGCGCCAACGAGCAGCTGGAGCGGGTGGACGAGATCACCGCCAACGTGCAGGACGCCGCCGCCAACGCCAACGCGCTCTCCTCCACCGTGGCCGCCACCCTGGGCGGACCGCTAGTGAAGGTCGCGGCGTTCAGCTACGGCGTGCGCAAGGCCGTCGCCCGGCAGCAGGGCGGCCTGCCGCCGGTGCCGGCCCAGGCGGGCGAGCGCGAGGAGCTGGCCCGGCTGATCCGGGCCGAGGTGCGCGCCGCGACGGCGCCCAGGAACGGCTTGTTCTCCCGGGTCCGGCGCGCGGTGAGGGGCTGACGGCATGGTGCGACGCATCTTCTGGATGGCGGTCGGCGCCGGCGCCACCGTCTGGGCCATGAACAAGGCCAACGAGGCCGTGCACCGGCTCACCCCGGACAGCCTCTCCGGCACCGCCGCCCGTGGCGCCCTGCACCTGGGCGACCTGGCCAAGCAGTTCGCCCAGGACGTGAAGGCCGGCATGGCCGAGCGCGAGGAGCAGCTGAAGGACGACCTCGGACTGCACGGCACCGCCGTGCTGGAGCCCCGCAGCGCCCGCCGGGTGCCGCGCGGCGAGCCGCAGTACCGAGCTATCTCGGCGGCGCCCGGTAGCCCGGCCGCCGCCCTGCCTCCGTCCCGCACCCGCTCGGTACCCGACGGTGCCAGCACCACCCCCCAGACCACTGAAGAAACGCCCCGCCGCGCTCTGCCGCCGCGGGGCGGCACCCCGAACCGGAAGGACCACTAATGGAGTCGGCTGAGATCCGCCGCCGCTGGCTGCGCTTCTTCGAGGAGCGCGGCCACACCGTCGTTCCGTCGGCGTCCCTGGTCGCCGACGACCCCACCCTGCTGCTCGTCAACGCCGGCATGGTGCCGTTCAAGCCCTACTTCCTGGGCGAGGTCAAGCCGCAGTTCTCGCGCGCCACCAGCGTCCAGAAGTGCGTGCGCACCCTGGACATCGAGGAGGTCGGGAAGACCACCCGGCACGGCTCCTTCTTCCAGATGTGCGGCAACTTCTCCTTCGGCGACTACTTCAAGGAAGGAGCCATCAAGTTCGCGTGGGAGCTGCTCACCACCCCCGTCGCGGACGGCGGCTACGGCCTGGAGAAGGAGAAGCTCTGGATCACCGTCTACAAGGACGACGACGAGGCCGAGCAGATCTGGCGTGACGTCATCGGCGTGCCCTCGGAGCGCATCCAGCGCCTGGGCATGAAGGACAACTTCTGGTCGATGGGCGTCCCCGGCCCGTGCGGCCCGTGCTCGGAGATCAACTACGACCGCGGCCCCGCGTACGGCGAGGAGGGCGGCCCGGCCGTCAACGGCGAGCGCTACCTGGAGATCTGGAACCTGGTCTTCATGCAGTACGAGCGCGGCCACGGCGACGGGAAGGACGGCTTCGAGATCCTCGGCGACCTGCCGAGCAAGAACATCGACACCGGCCTCGGCCTGGAGCGCCTCGCCGCCATCCTGCAGGGCGTCGACAACCTCTTCGAGATCGACACCAGCCGGATGATCCTCGACCGCGCCGCCGAGCTCACCGGCCACACCTACGGCGCCGACCACAAGTCGGACGTGTCGCTGCGCGTGGTCACCGACCACATCCGCACCGCGCTGATGCTGATCGGCGACGGCGTCACCCCGGGCAACGAGGGCCGCGGCTACGTGCTGCGCCGCATCCTGCGCCGCGCCATCCGCAACATGCGCCTGCTGGGCGCCACCGGCGTGGTCGCCAAGGACCTCACGGACATCGCGATCAAGGCGATGGCCCCGCAGTACCCGGAGCTGGAGACCGACCGCAAGCGCATCGAGACGGTCGTCGTCGGCGAGGAGGCGGCCTTCCTCCAGACGCTGAAGGCCGGCACCAGCCTGCTGGACGCCGCGGTCACCGAGACCAAGCAGGCCGGCGGCGCCGTCCTCTCCGGCGACCAGGCCTTCAAGCTGCACGACACGTACGGCTTCCCGATCGACCTCACCCTGGAGATGGCCGAGGAGCAGGGCCTCCAGGTCGACGAGGCCGGCTTCCGCCGCCTGATGCAGGAGCAGCGCGACCGCGCCAAGGCGGACGCCAAGGCCAAGAAGATGGGCCACGCCGACGTCGCCGCGTACCGCGAGGTCGCCGACAAGTCCGGCGCCAGCGTCTTCACCGGCTACAGCCTCACCGAGGGCGAGGCCACCGTGGTCGGCCTGCTGGTGGACGGCGTCCCGGCGCCGGCCGCCTCCGAGGGCGACGAGGTCGAGCTCATCCTCGACCGCACCCCGTTCTACGCCGAGGGCGGCGGCCAGCTCGCCGACCAGGGCCGGATCCGGCTGGAGTCCGGCGCGGTGGTGGAGATCCGCGACGTGCAGCAGCCCGTCCCGGGCGTCATCGTGCACTCCGGCGGGGTGCTGTTCGGCGAGGTCGTGCTGGGCGCCTCGGCGTACGCCACGATCGACACCGAGCGCCGCCGGGCGATCGCCCGCGCCCACTCGGCCACCCACCTGACCCACCAGGCGCTGCGCGACGCGCTCGGCCCGACGGCCGCCCAGGCCGGCTCCGAGAACGCCCCCGGCCGCTTCCGCTTCGACTTCGGCTCGCCCGCCGCCGTCCCCGGCACCGTGCTGGTCGACGTCGAGCAGAAGATCAACGACGTGCTGGGCCGCGAGCTGGAGGTCAGCGCCGAGGTCATGACGATGGACCAGGCCCGCAAGGCCGGCGCCATCGCGATGTTCGGCGAGAAGTACGGCGACGAGGTCCGGGTCGTCACCATCGGCGACTTCTCCAAGGAGCTGTGCGGTGGCACCCACGTCGGCAACACCGCCCAGCTGGGCCTGGTGAAGCTGCTCGGCGAGTCCTCGATCGGCTCCGGCGTGCGCCGCGTCGAGGCGCTGGTCGGCACCGACGCGTACCGCTTCCTGGCCCGTGAGCACACCGTGGTCTCCCAGCTGACCGAGCTGGTCAAGGGCCGCCCGGAGGAGCTGCCGGAGAAGATCTCGGGCATGCTCGCCAAGCTCAAGGACGCCGAGAAGGAGATCGAGCGCTTCCGCGTCGAGAAGGTGCTGGCCGCCGCGGCGGGCCTGGCCGACTCGGCCGAGGACGTGCACGGCATCGCCGTGGTCGCCGCGCAGGTCGCCGACGGCGTGGGCGCGGACGAGCTGCGCAAGCTGGTCCTGGACGTGCGCGGCCGCCTCGGCTCGCGCCCGGCCGTGGTCGCCGCCTTCACCGTGGCCAACGACCGTCCGCTGACCGTGATCGCCACCAACGAGGACGCCCGCGGCCGCGGCATCAAGGCCGGCGAGCTGGTCCGGACCGCCGCCAAGACCCTCGGCGGCGGCGGTGGCGGCAAGGACGACGTCGCCCAGGGCGGCGGCTCCAACCCGGCCGCGGTCGGCGAGGCCATCGCCGCGGTGCGCGGCCTGGTCGCGGAGCGCGCCAGCTGATGGAGCAGGAGGAGAGGCCCTTCCGGCGGGGGCGGCGGATCGCCGTCGACGTCGGGGACGCCCGGATCGGGGTCGCGTCCTGCGACCCCGACGGGGTGCTCGCCACGCCCGTGGAGACCGTCCCGGCCGGGGCGAAGTCGCAGGCCAGGATCGCCGCCATCGTCGACGAGTACGGCGCGATGGAGGTGATCGTCGGGCTGCCGCGCTCGCTCAGCGGCAAGGAGGGCCCGGCGGCGGAGAAGGTCCGGGCGTACGCGGCCCGGCTGGCCAACCGGCTCTACCCGGTGCCGGTGCGGCTGGTGGACGAGCGGATGTCGACCGTCACCGCGACCCACGGGCTGCGCGCCTCGGGGGTCAAGGCGAAGAAGGGCCGCTCGGTGGTCGACCAGGCCGCCGCGGTGGTGATCCTCCAGACCGCCCTTGAGTCCGAACGGGTGAGCGGACGGCCGCCCGGTGAGAGCGTCGAGGCGACCGGCTGACCGGTCTGATCTAACGTCCCGTTGAGGGGTCCGTGCGGACGCGTCCGCACGGACCCCTTCTTCGTTCGTTTCCATGTCCGTTTTGGATCGATTCGCGTCGGTCCAGGCTGATCCGGAAACGAACCGGACCGATCCGGGACCGCCGAGGGGGCGCGAGCCATGACCGACCAGGACTTCCACCCGGGGCTCACCCCCGGACACCTGGGTGCGCCGGTGCTGGAGCCGGAGGGCCGTCCGCCGTCCGCGCCCCGTCCGCGCCCCGATGCGCCGGATCCGCACCGACGGCGCAACGGACTGGCCTGCGGGCTCACCGCCTTCGCCCTGGTCGCGGTGTTCGGCGGGATCGGGCTGACCGGGTACACCTGGTTCCAGTCGCAGCGCAAACCCCCGGCCGCCGCCGACTTCGCGGGGCAGGGCACCGGCAGCGTGCAGGTCTCGGTGCCGGAGGGCGCCGGCCTCTCCCAGATCGCGTCGGCGCTGGTCCGCAACGGGGTGGTGGCCAGCTCGCTCGCCTTCACCCGGGCCGCGAAGGGCAGCGCGGCGGCGGCCGGGCGGATCCAGCCCGGGACGTACACGCTGAAGCAGAAGATGTCGGCCGTGGCGGCGCTGGCGATCCTGATCGACCCGGCCAACGCCAACGGCCTGACCATCCCCGAGGGCTGGCGCGGCTACCAGATCTACGCGGCCATCGACAAGAAGCTGAACCTGCCCGAGGGCACCACCCAGAAGACCGCCCAGGAGCAGGGCGCCGAGCTCGGCCTGCCGGACTTCACCAACGGCAGCCCGGAGGGCTACCTGTTCCCGGCGACGTACAGCGTCACCGACGGCACCACCGCCTTCGACCTGCTGAAGCAGATGGTGGACCGGGCGGGCAAGGAGTTCGGCCGGGACGACGCCAACGTCGTCGCGCAGAACCTCGGGCAGACCCTGTACGGGCTGGTCACCGTGGCCAGCATGGTCCAGGGCGAGGCCGACAACACCGCGGACATGGGCAAGGTGGCCCGGGTGATCTACAACCGGCTGGCCAAGGGCATGCCCCTGCAGCTGGACTCCACCATCAACTACGCGCTCGGCCGGTCGACCCTGAACACCTCGGTGACCGACACCCGGCTGGACTCCCCGTACAACACCTACCTGCACCCCGGGCTGCCGCCGAGCCCGATCTCCAACCCCGGGCGGCAGGCGATCATGGCGGCGCTGGACCCGACGCCGGGCGACTGGCTGTACTTCGTCACCGTGAAGCCCGGGGACACCCGGTTCACCGACAGCTTCGACGTGCAGCAACGCAACGTGGCGGAGTTCAACGCCAACCGGGCGGCGGCCAAGCAGAGCGCCCCGGCGTCCGGCCCGAGCTCCGGCCCGGCGGCCCCCGGGGCGGGGGCCGGTGCGCCTTCCGGCGCCGGTGGGGGGACGCCGTAGCGGTGTCGTGTGCCGTCGGTGAGATCGCTCACCGACGGTGCGTCCGCCCGGCCGGGGGTAAGGCTGCGGTACGGTAACGTCTCCCTCCAGGCGCTGCGCTAGCACGCCGGTTCGAGATTCAGCCGGGACCGCGTCGTCCCGGGGCGGCCGGTTCGATCCTCCGGTCGTCACCGTCGGTTAAGGGGATCGATGACCGATCTGGGTGGGGGCTACGGCCCCCAGGGCGAGCCGTGGCACCCCGGTGATCCCGGGTACGACGGCCGGCAGCCGGTCCCCGGCCAGCAGGACGGCCAGTGGCAGCAGCAGTACCCGCAGCAGGGCCAGCCGGCCCAGCAGCCGTACGGGGACGGGCAGCAGGGGTACGCGCAGCAGCAGATGACGCCGCAGATGCAGCAGCAGATGATGGCGCAGCAGCAGGGCTACCAACAGCAGGCCCCCCAGCAGCAGGGTTACGTCCAGCAGGGCTACCCGCAGCAGATGGCACAGCAGGGCTACTCCCAGCAGGGGTACGCGCAGCCGCAGCAGCAGGCTCAGCAGCCGATGCAGCAGGGCTACCCGCAGCAGCAGATGCCCCAGCAGCAGGCGCCGATGCAGCAACAGGGCTACCAGCAGCAGGGTTTCCCCGGGGACCAGCAGCAGGTCCAGCCGCAGCAGCAGGTTCAGGCCCCCCAGCAGCAGGCCCACCAGCAGCAGGCGCCGATGCAGCAGCAGGTGCCCCAGCAGCAGGAACCCCAGCCGCAGGCCCCGGGCCCGCGGAGCCGGCGCCGGAGGCCGGCCCCGGAGCCGCTGCCGGCCTCCGGCCCCGGCCCGGACGGGATCGACTGGGAGGCCGAGGCCGCCGCGCTGGAGGCCGGGGCCGACCCGGTCGGTGCCGCCCGCGAGGGCGCGAGGGACGAGTGGGACGGCCACGGGGACGGCCGCCACGAGGACGACGGCTACCACGACGAGCACGCCGAGGCCGGGGACGCCGGCTTCCTCGGGGAGCAGGACGACTCCCGCGAGGCGCAGAAGAAGCGCAAGGAGAAGGGCAAGAAGTCGGGCCGCCGCAACGGCGGTGCCTGCCTGCTGGTCGCGCTGGTGCTGCTCGGCGCCATGGGCGGGGCCGGCTGGTGGGGCTACGGCTTCTACCAGGATCACTTCGGCCCGGCGCCGGACTTCACCGGCGAGGGCACCGGCTCCGTCCAGGTCGAGGTCAAGAAGGGCGCGGTCGGCGGGCAGATCGGCCTGGCGCTGAAGACCGCCGGCGTGGTCAAGAGCGTCGACGCGTTCTCCGAGGCCTGCAAGGCCGAGCCCAAGTGCGGCACCATCCAGTACGGCTACTACGGGCTGAAGAAGGAGATGCCGGCCGCCGCCGCGCTCAAGGAGCTGCTCGCCCAGGCGGGCGGCGCCGCGATCGTGGTCCCGGAGGGCAAGAACTCCACCGAGATCTACACCCTGATCGACACCAAGCTGAAGCTGCAGCCGGGCACCACGGCGGGCGTCGCCAAGGCCCAGGTCAACGAGCTCGGCCTGCCGCCGTACGCGAACGGGAACGTCGAGGGCTTCCTCTGGCCGACCCGCTACAACATCGCCGAGGGCATGAAGCCCGAGGACCTGCTCAAGCAGATGGTCAAGAACGCCACCGAGAAGTACGCCGGCCTGGACTCCCAGGCCGCCTCGGTGGGGCTGAAGACCGGCTACGAGGTGCTCATCGAGGCGAGCATCCTCCAGCGCGAGGGCAACAACGCCGGCGACTTCGCCAAGATGGCCAAGACCATCCAGAACCGGCTGGCCGCCGGCGGCGAGATCAACCACCGGCTCGGCATGGACACCACGCTCCAGTACTCGTTGGGCCGCAAGGAGCTCAACAAGAAGGACATGGACGACGCGTCCAACAAGTACAACACCTACGTCAACCAGGGCCTGCCGCCCGGTCCGATCTCCAACCCCGGTGACGACGCGCTGAACGCGGTGCTGCACCCGGCGGACGGCAAGTGGCTGTACTTCATCGCGATGTCCCCGACGAACACCCGGTTCGCCGAGACGAGCAAGGAGCACTACGCCAACGTCAAGGAGTACTGCCAGTCGGCCGGGCAGGGCTTCGACGAGGCGCGCGGCCACTGCACCACCAAGTAGCCACGGCCGGAAGACAGTTCGCGGAGAGGCAGCGTTGACCAGCAAGCACCGGGCGGCCGTTCTCGGCTCGCCGATCGCCCACTCGCTCTCGCCGGACCTGCACCGGGCCGCCTTCGCGGCGCTCGGCCTGGACGGCTGGCGCTACGACCGCTTCGAGGTGGACGAGGCCGGGCTGCCCGGGTTCGTCGCCGCCCTGGACGAGGCCGAGTGGGCCGGGCTGTCGCTCACCATGCCGCTGAAGCGGGCGGTCATCCCGCTGCTCGACGAGGTCAGTGCGACGGCCCGCTCGGTGGACGCGGTGAACACCGTGGTGTTCACCGCCGACGGCCGGCGCACCGGGGACAACACCGACGTCCCCGGGCTGGTCAACGCGCTGCGCGAGCGCGGCATCACCGAGGTGCCCGAGGCGGCCGTGCTGGGCGCCGGGGCCACCGCCTCCTCGGCGCTGGCCGCGCTGGCCCAGGTCTGCACCGGTGAGGTGACGGTCTACGTCCGCAGCGCCGAGCGGGCCCGGGAGATGGCCGAGTTGGGCGACCGGCTGGGCGTGGCCGTCCGCACCGCGGACTGGGAGCGCGGTGCCGAGGCGCTGGCCCGGCCGCTGACCGTCTCCACCACGCCGGTCGGCGCGACCGACGGCTTCGCCGACGCGCTGCCCGCCGAGCCGGGCGCGCTGTTCGACGTGCTCTACCACCCGTGGCCGACGGCGCTGGCCGCCGCCTGCGCCGGGCGCGGGGCGACCGTCCTGGGCGGGCTGGACCTGCTGGTGCACCAGGCGGTGCTGCAGAGCGAGGCCTTCACCGGGCGCACGCCCGGGCCGCTGGCGGCGATGCGCGAGGCGGGGGAGAAGGCGCTCGCCGGGCACTGAGCCCCGGCACCCGGCCCGTCCTCCGGCTCCTCCCCGGCAGGTACCCGGCAGCTTCCCGGCCGGATCGTGGCCGGTTGCCGTCCGGCACGCGGACTGTGCCCCCAGGTGCCGCTGGGGCATGAAAGGATTCAGGCACAAGGCACGCCCGGGCGGGCCCCGGCGGTGCCGAGGTCCGGTCCGCTGATGAAGGAGCTCCGTTGGGTACGTTGCGCTGGCTGACGGCGGGGGAGTCGCACGGCCCCGCACTCGTCGCGACGCTGGAAGGCCTGCCCGCCGGTGTACCGGTCACCACCGACGTGGTGGCCGACGCGCTGGCGCGCCGCCGGCTCGGCTACGGCCGCGGGGCGCGGATGAAGTTCGAGCAGGACGAGGTGACCTTCCTCGGCGGCGTCCGGCACGGTCTGACCATGGGCAGCCCGGTCGCGATCATGGTCGGCAACACCGAGTGGCCGAAGTGGGAGCAGGTCATGTCGGCCGACCCGGTCGACGCCGAGGTGCTGGCGGGCCTGGCCCGCAACGAGGCGCTCACCCGCCCCCGGCCCGGCCACGCCGACCTGGCCGGCATGCAGAAGTACTCGATCGAGGAGGCCCGGCCGATCCTGGAGCGCGCCAGCGCCCGCGAGACGGCCGCCCGGGTCGCGCTGGGCGCCGTCGCCCGCGCGTACCTGCGCGAGGTGGCCGGGATCGAGATCGTCAGCCACGTGGTCGAGCTGGCCGCCGCCAAGGCACCGGCCGGCGTGCTGCCGCTGCCCTCGGACGAGGCCCGGCTGGACGAGGACCCGGTGCGCTGCCTGGACGCCGACGCCTCGAAGGCGATGGTCGCCGAGATCGACCAGGCCCACAAGGACGGCGACACCCTGGGCGGGGTGGTCGAGGTGCTGGCGTACGGCGTGCCGGTGGGCCTCGGCTCGCACGTGCACTGGGACCGCCGGCTGGACGCGCGGCTGGCCGCCGCGCTGATGGGCATCCAGGCGATCAAGGGCGTCGAGGTCGGCGACGGCTTCGACCTGGCCCGGGTGCCGGGCTCCAAGGCGCACGACGAGATCGTCCCGACCCCCGAGGGCGTCAAGCGCACCTCCGGCCGCTCCGGCGGCACCGAGGGCGGCCTGTCCACCGGCGAGGTGCTGCGGGTGCGCGCCGCGATGAAGCCGATCGCCACCGTGCCGCGGGCGCTCCAGACCCTGGACGTGCGCACCGGCGAGCCGGCCAAGGCGCACCACCAGCGCTCGGACGTCTGCGCGGTGCCGGCCGCCGGCATCGTCGCCGAGGCGATGGTCGCGCTGGTGCTGGCGGACGCGGTGACCGAGAAGTTCGGCGGGGACCACGTCTCCGAGACCCGCCGCAACGTGCAGGGCTACCTCGACCACCTGATCATCCGATGACGACCCCCGTCGTGGTGCTGGTCGGCCCGCCCGGCAGTGGCAAGTCCACCGTCGGGCGGGTCCTGGCCGAGCGCCTGGGCGTCGGCTTCCGGGACACCGATGCCGACGTCGAGGCGACGGCCGGCAAGCCCATCCCGGACATCTTCGTCGACGAGGGCGAGCCGCACTTCCGCGCGCTGGAGGCGGCGGCCGTCCGCGCGGCCGCCGAGGGGCACGACGGGGTGCTGGCGCTCGGCGGCGGCGCGGTGATGGCCGAGGCCACCCGCGCGCTGCTGCGCGAGCTGCCGGTGGTCCTCCTGGAGGTCCCGCTCGCCGACGCGGTCAAGCGGGTCGGCCTGGACGCCCCGCGCCCGCTGCTGGCCGTCAATCCGCGGGCCCGCTGGCGCGAGCTGATGGAGGCCCGCCGCCCCCTC
The DNA here is from genome assembly GCF_055633695.1 of Kitasatospora sp. NPDC114501. NCBI lineage: Bacteria > Bacillati > Actinomycetota > Actinomycetes > Kitasatosporales > Streptomycetaceae > Kitasatospora > Kitasatospora sp. NPDC114501. The sequence goes on from NZ_JBVKDS010000009.1 coordinate 199,271, forward strand.
TACCTGGAGGTGGCCACCGCCGTGGTCGACACCGCCGGGCGCAGCCCGGAGCAGGTCGCGGACGCCGTACTGGAAGCACTGGAGCTGAAGACCCCCCATGACTGACACCACCGTCAGGATCCACGTCGGCGGCAGCGCCGGCCACGACCCGTACGACGTGCTGATCGGGCACCAGCTGCTCGGTGAGCTGGCGCCGCTGATCGGCGGCCGGGCCAAGCGGGTCGCGATCATCCACCCGGAGGCGCTGGCCGCCACCGCCGACGCGATCCGCGAGGACCTGCTCGGCGAGGGCTACGAGGCCGTCGTGCTCCAGGTGCCCAACGCCGAGGACGCCAAGAGCGTCGAGGTCGCCGCGTACTGCTGGTCGGTGCTCGGGCAGACCGGCTTCACCCGCAGCGACGTCGTCGTCGGCCTCGGCGGCGGCGCCACCACCGACCTGGCCGGCTTCGTCGCCGCCACCTGGCTGCGCGGGGTCCGCTGGATCTCCATGCCCACCACGCTGCTCGGCATGGTGGACGCGGCCGTCGGCGGCAAGACCGGCATCAACATCGCCGAGGGCAAGAACATGGTCGGCGCCTTCCACCCGCCGGTGGGCGTGCTGGCCGACCTGGACACCCTGGAGACGGTGCCCCGGCACGACTACGTCTCCGGCCTGGCCGAGGTCGTCAAGTGCGGCTTCATCGCCGACCCGGCCATCCTCGACCTGATCGAGGCCGACCCGGAGGGCGCGAAGACGCCGGCCGGCCCGCACACCGTCGAGCTGATCCGCCGGGCCATCCAGGTCAAGGCCGACGTGGTCTCCGGGGACCTCAAGGAGTCCGGGCGGCGCGAGATCCTCAACTACGGCCACACCCTCGGCCACGCCATCGAGCGCAACGAGCGGTACAAGTGGCGGCACGGCGCCGCGATCTCCATCGGCATGGTCTTCGCCGCCGAACTCGGCCGCCTGGCCGGGCGGTTGGACGACGAGACGGCCGACCGGCACCGCACCGTGCTGGCCTCGGTCGGCCTGCCGCTGAGCTACCGGGCGGACGCCTGGCCGAAGCTGCTGGACGCGATGAAGATCGACAAGAAGTCGCGCGGCGACCTGCTCCGCTTCATCGTGCTGGACGGCCTCGGCAGGACCTCCGTACTGGAGGGCCCCGACCCGTCGCTGCTGGTCGCCGCGTACGCGGAGGTCTCGGCGTGACCAGGGTGATGGTGCTCAACGGCCCCAACCTGGGCCGGCTGGGCAGCCGCGAGCCGGACGTCTACGGCGCCACCTCGTACGCCGGACTGGTCGAGCGCTGCACCGCGCTGGGCCGGGAGTTCGGCTTCGAGGTGGAGGTGCACGAGACCAACTCCGAGCAGCGGATGGTGGAGTGGCTGCACGAGGCGGCCGACGGGCGGGTGCCGGTGGTGATCAACCCCGGTGCGTTCACGCACTACTCGTACGCGATGCGGGACGCGGCGGCCCAGCGCACCGCGCCGCTGATCGAGGTGCACATCTCCAACCCGTACGCCCGGGAGACCTTCCGGCACACCTCGGTGATCGCCGCGGTGGCCTCCGGCACCATCGCCGGTTTCGGGCTCGGCTCCTACGAGCTGGCGCTGCGCGCGCTGGCCGAGCAGCTCACCAGCCGCTGAGCGTACGGGCGGTGGCCCGGCGGCGGACTGTGCCCGCTGCCGGGCCGCCGTGTAGTGTCCCCGCTGAGAGGTGTCGGGAGGTGTCGTGACGCAGTACGCCGGAGGTGGGCAGGTCCCGCCGCGTCCTGTCGCCCCGCCGGTGCCGCCGGTGGGCGGTACCCGGGGGACGTCGTCGGGGGCGCCGGTCTCCCCGCCGTCTCCGCCGCCGGTCCGCCCGGCGCCCACCGCCCCCGCCGCTCCCGGGCCGGCCGCCCGTCCGGCTCCGGCGCCCGCGGTCGCTCCGGCCGGTCCGGTGCCGAGCGCACCGGTGCCCGCCGGGGGCACCGGGCACTTCGTGCTGCCGTCCGGCGCGCCCGTCCAGCTGCCCACCCACCCGCCGCAGCACCACGCGCCCGCCGGGCCGATCGCCGTCCTGCTGATCGGACCGGCCGGGGCGGGCAAGACCACCGTCGCCCGCCACTGGGCCGAGCGGCGGCCCGGCCCGACCGCGCACATCAGCCTGGACGACGTCCGCGAGTGGGTGCAGTCCGGCTTCGCCAACCCGCAGTCCGGCTGGAACAACGCCTCCGAGGCGCAGTACCGGCTGGCCCGCCGCACCTGCGGCTTCGCCTGCCGCAACTACCTGGCCAACGGCATCTCCTGCATCATCGACGACGCCGTCTTCCCGGACCGCCCGGCGATCGGCCTCGGCGGCTGGAAGCGCCACATCGGGCCCGGCATGATCCCGGTCGTGCTGCTGCCCAGCCTGGACTCGGTGCTGCGCCGCAACGCCCGGCGCAGCGGCAACCGCCGCCTCGGGGACGAGGAGGTGGCCCGGATCCACGGGCGGATGGCCGGCTGGTACAACTCCGGGCTGCCGATCATCGACAACTCCTACCTGGACGTCGCCGGGACGGCCGCCGAGCTGGACCGGGTCATCCTGGCCCGGCTGATGGGCGTCCCGGTCCGCTGACCTGCGGCGTCGCGGGGCTGTCGGTGCCGGCTGCGATGATGGACGGGTCCCTGTCGCCGCGTCCGGAGGAGCCGACGCCCGTGCCCGAAGGCCACATCATCCACCGCCTCGCCATCGAGAACCGGACGGCCTTCGGCGGCCGCCCGGTGCGGGTCTCCAGCCCGCAGGGCCGGTTCGCCGACGAGGCCAAGGTGATCGACGGGCAGCTGCTCACCGGTGCGGAGGCCGTCGGCAAGCACCTCTTCCTCGGCTTCGAGGAGGGCGGCTGGGTGCACATCCACCTCGGCCTCTACGGCGGGTTCACCTTCGGCACCGGTCCGGCGCCCGAGCCGGTCGGGCTGGTCCGGCTGCGGCTGGAGAACGAGGACGGCTACGCCGACCTGCGCGGTCCCAACACCTGCGCGCTCGTCACCGGGGAGCAGAAGGCCGCCGTCGCCGCCCGGCTGGGCCCCGACCCGCTGCGCGCCGACGCCGACCCGGACACCGCCTGGCGCCGGATATCGGGCAGCCGGACGACCGTCGCGGCGCTGCTGATGGACCAGAAGGTGCTGGCCGGGGTGGGCAACGTCTACCGGGCCGAGGTGCTGTTCCGGCACGGCATCGACCCGCACCGGGCCGGGCGCGACCTCACCCGCCGCGAGTGGGACGCGATCTGGGCCGACCTGGTCGCCCTGATGCGCGAGGGCGTCACGGCCGGCCGGATCGACACCGTCCGTCCCGAGCACACGCCCGAGGCGATGGGCCGCCCGCCGCGGGTGGACGACCACGGCGGCGAGGTGTACGTCTACCGGCGGGCCGCGATGCCCTGTCTGGTCTGCGGCACCGACGTGCGGACGGAGGAGCACGCCGCCCGCAACCTCTTCTGGTGCCCGGCCTGCCAGGCGGCCTGAGCGGGCCCGGCCGTGCAGTGGGGGCCCGTGTCGTGCGCGGACCCGTGTCGCACACGACCTTTCTGACCTGCGACGATGGTCGGCGTGCTCGCCGAGCAGCCTGCCCCTGACCGCACCACCACGTGTGAACGTGCAGCGAAAGGAAGTCCCATGATCTTCATCACCGTCAAGTTCCCGGTCCGCCCCGAGCGCGTCGACGGCTGGCTCGACCTGGTCGAGGAGTTCACCCGGGCCACCCGCGAGGAGCCGGGCAACATCTTCTTCGAGTGGTCCCGCAGCGTCGAAGACCCCAACGAGTTCGTCCTGGTCGAGGCCTTCCGCGACGGTGACGCGGGCAGGGAGCACGTGGAGTCCGCGCACTTCGCCAAGGCCATGGAGGACCTGTCCTACGCGGTGGCCGCCAAGCCGCGGATCGTGTCGACCGAGATCCCCGGCATGGACGGCTGGGCGGAGATGGGCGAGATCACCCCCCGGTGACATCCGAGTGCCCCTCCGGTGCGGCGCCCAGCCCGTAGGCTGGGGCCGACCGGCCGGAGGGAGCAGGCGGATGGAGCGGCACGAGGTGGCCAACACCGTGTCAGGCGCCACGGTGGGCGGCCACCTGGTGCAGGCCGGGACCATCGGAGCGGTGCACCTCCACCCGGCGCGGGAAGTGCCGAGGCCCCGTCAGGTGCGCGCACCGCACGGCCCGTTCGTCAACCGTGAGCCGGAGATCGCCGCACTGGCCGCCGCGCTGCGCCGGGTCGAGGAGGACGGCCTCGGGGTCGTGGTGTTCACCGGTCTCGGCGGGGTCGGGAAGACCGAACTGATCGCCAAGTTCACCAAGGACCACCGGGAGCACTTCCCGGGCGGGGACCTCTACGCCGACCTGAAGGCCTACCGGCACCAGGGCGGGGTGGACCTCCCCGAGCTGCTGGCCGGCTTCCTGCGCGCCCTCGGCACCGAGCCACCGGCCGTGGAGGCCGAGCGGTTCACGGCGTTCCGCACCGCCACCGCCGAGCGCCGGTGCCTGTTCTTCCTGGACAACGTCGAGCACGCCGCGGAGGTCCGCGCGCTGCTCCCGTCCGGCGGGCTGGTGGTGGTCGCGAGCCGGCGGCGGCTGCCCGCGCTGCGGGTGGACGGCGCCGAGGTGCGCCGGCTCGGGCCGCTGAGCGCGACGGCGGGCGCCGAGCTGGTGCGCGGCTGGGTCGGCTCCGGGCGGGGCACCGACGGGGAGCTGGCGGAACTGGTCGAGCTGTGCGGCGGGCTGCCGCTCGCGCTGAACGCGGTCGGCAGCCAGCTGCTGGACCGGGACAACCTGCCGGTCGGCCGGGTGGTGGCCGAACTGCACGGCCGGGAGGGCAGGTTGGCGATGCTGGAGGACGGGGAGAGCGATCTCGGCGCGACCTACGACCTGGTGTACGAGCGGCTGTCGGCGGAGGGCCGGGCGCTCTACCACCTGGTCGGCGTGCACCCCGGACCCTTCGTGTCCGCCGAACTGGCGCGGGCGGTCGGCGTCGAGCGGGCCGAGCGGGCGATCGGGGAGCTGCGCGGTGTCCACCTGCTGGACGAGGTGGTGGACGACGACCGCGAGGACCGCTTCCGGGCCCACGACGTGGTGCGGCTGCACGCCTACGGCCGGACCCGGGAGCTGCCGGACCGCGGGCCGCTCCTCGCCGGGGTCGTGGCGTACTACCGGGGCCGGGCGTCGGCTGCCGACCGCGCGACGGCCGGGAACCGGCTCCGCCTCCAGGACCCGAGCGGTGACGAGCTGCCCCGCTTCGCCTCCGGGGCCGCGGCCCTGGAGTGGCTGTACGCCGAACGGGCCAACTTCCGCGCGGTGGTGGAGGAGGCGGCCGAGCAGGGCTGGCACGGCGAGGTGTGGCGGCTCTGCGAGTCGCTCTGGCCGCTCTACCACGGCCGCAAGCTCTACCAGGACTGGATCGCCACCCACCGGCTCGGCGTCGAGTCGGCCCAGTGGGACAACCAGCCGGCCGCCGTGGTGCGGATGCGCAACCAGCTCGCCCGTGCCCACGTCGACCGCGGGGAGTACCGGCTCGCCGCCGAGCAGTTGGCGCTCGCCACGGAGCAGGTGCCGCTGGTGACCGAACGCCAGGTGGTGGGGGTGCTCTACGAGACGGACGGTCTGCTCTGCCTGGCCGACGGCCGCCCGGCCGACGCGGTGGAGCGGTTCACCCTGGCCCTGGCGGAGAACCGGGGCGACGACCACGGCGAGATCGTCCAGAACTACAACCTGGCGCAGGCGCTGATCGCCGACGGCCGTCCGGAGCAGGCGCTGGCCCTGCTGTCCGAAGCCACGGCTCACGCCGGGCGGACGGGGGACGACGACATGCTGATGAAGCTGCCGCTGGTCCGCGCCCGGGCCCACCGGGCGCTCGGGCAGCTGGACCTCGCCGTGGCCCACGCGGACGACTGCGCCCGGCAGGCCAGGCAGCGCAGCCAGTACGCCAAGGAGGCGCAGGCCCACACCCTGCTGGTCTCCCTCGCCGAGGAACTGGACGACGCGGAGCTGGCCGAGCGCAGCCGGGTGCGGCTGAGGGAGCTGTCGGACTAAGGCGTGTCTGACAATTCCCGCCGGGTGCGCGACGCCGGGGCACGCACCTCGCCGCGTTGTCGTCGGTCACCAATGGCCCCCAGCCTTCGGCCGGGAGGTGCCCCCACCGCAGTGGCTCCCTCCTCCGCCTTGCGATGCACGCACCCCAACGCCGCGCCCTGATCCGACGCGAATTGTCAGACACGCCTTAGGAGCCGGTGCGGAACGACACCCGGGTGCGGTGCTCGCCGGTGCGGACGGTGAGCCCGTGTGCGGGGAGCCCGGCCGGCTCGCCGCCGTCGGCGAGCCAGGAGGCGACGGCGGCGCCGAGCAGCAGCGGGTCGATGCCGGGGTCGGGGCTGTCCCAGTCCGGCTCGGCGCGGGCCTCCAGCAGCTGGCCGGTGCGCAGCCGCAGCAGGTGGCGGGCCGGGCCGAGGGCGGCCACCGCGACGGCCAGGCCGGGGAGTTCGGCGGCGGTGTCGGCGAGCCAGCGGGTGGCCGGGCGTTCGGCGTGGGCCTCGGTGCGGGCGAGGACCTCGGCGGTGTAGCGCAGGGCGTCGCCCGGGTGTTCGTCGGTGAGGGCGTGGAAGCCGCGCGGGGTGTGGCCGTCCGAGGCGATGGGGTAGCGCCGGAGGCTGACCTCGGTGCCCGCGCCGCTGCCCTCGACATCGTACGCGGTGGGCCCCTCGGTGGTCGTGGGGAGCGGCCTGGGGTAGGGCGGCAGGGCCGGCTCGTCGCCGGGTTCGTCCAGCCCGTCCAGGAAGGAGTAGAGCAGCGGGCGCAGCAGCCGGGCGGACTCGCCGCGGTGGGCGAGCGACCGGCCGGTGATGCCGCTCAGGCCGGCCGGGTCCTGGGCCAGGGCCAGTTCGAGCTGGGCGGCGAGGTCCCCGTCCGGGTCGAGGACGGGCGCGGCCTGGCCGAAGGCGTAGCCGGGGGAGCGCGGGTCGAGTTCGGCGGCGCCGGTGGCGACGAGCACGGTGGGGCGTTCCAGGGCGGCGCCGTAGACGGTGACCGAGCCGTGGTCGCCGATCACGCAGTCGGCGGCGACGAGAGCGGCCTGCCAGCCCTGGTGGGGCGGGATCAGGCGCAGGCCCATCCGGCGGGCGTCGTCGAGCAGCGCCTCGGGGTCGTGGCGGCTCCAGACGTTGGGGTGCAGCACGACGGCGACCGTGTACTCGTCGGCGGGGAGCCGGCGGACCAGCCGCTGGGGGAGGTCGGGGTGGCGGCCGAATAACGAGTGCTCGCTCCAGGTGGAGCTGACGACGACGAGCCGTCGGCCGCCGGTGGCGCCGAGCGCGGCGCGGTAGCCGTCGCGGGAGCGCCGGCTGCCGAGCATCCGGTCGAAGCACGGGTCGCCGACCACCCGGGCGACGTCCAGCGCCTCGGGGCAGGAGTCCCGCAGCCGGTCCAGCTGCTCGGGGTGGGAGAGGCCGAGGACGTCCACGAACACCCGTCCGCGGTGGGTGAGTTCGTTGCGGGACAGGCCGGCGGCGGTGACCGTGTCGCCGGTCGACTCGGTGACCAGGCGGTTGTAGCCGGCGCCGTGCGGGAGGACGACGAGGCGGGCGTCCAGGCGGTGCATGGAGGAGTGGACGGCGCAGGCGACGGCCAGGTCGAAGCGGCGGCGGACGGCGTCCTCCCAGTCCAGCACGGTGAAGCCGGGCAGGCCGTGCAGGTACTCGTCCAGGGCGCGGTCGGCGAAGGCGGAGCCGGGGTTGACGGTGAAGTACCGCTCGATGCCGTCCGGGCTCAGCAGGGTGAGGACGTCCAGGACCCGGGTGGCCGAGGTGAGGGTGCGGGCGACCGCCAGCACACGGGCCCTGACCGGTCGGGTGTTCCAGCGGTCGGCGGGCCAGGCGTGGGGGTGGGACGGCACATCATGATCGTACTGGTCGGGGCCGGTCCCGGCGGGGGTTTCCGGGTGTCAGCCCGCGGCCGCGGTGGGCTCGTGGTGCTCGGCGGCGGTGCACTCGTCGAGGAGGGGGCGCATGGCCTCGTCCACGAGCCGGTAGCGCACCACTCGTCCGTCCCGGTCGCCGGTCACCACGCCGGCGGTGCGGAGCAGCCGCAGGGCCTGGGAGACGGCGGGGTCGCGCATGCCGGTGGCGACCGCCAGGTCGGTGACGGCGAGCGGGCCGGCCCGGTGGAGCGCGAGCAGCAGGGCGAGCCGCCCGGGGTCGGCGAGCAGCGAGAACCGCTCGGCCCAGGACCGGACGTGCGCGGGCTCGCCGATCGCGGCGATGGCCTCGCAGACCCGGTGCCCGTCGATGGTGCGGTGGCCCGCGCGGTCGGCCGGTACGAGATGCATGCGGACATTCTTGCAGGCGGCGTCCTGTGATCCTGGACACCTGCGCAGGTGCGCAGCCTTGCACCCGTGGGGCCCGGCCCCTACGGTGTTCCCCGCCGTGGTGCTCGGGAAGACCGGTGACGGATCCTCAGGGATCCCAGCCCGGAGCGGCCCTCGCCACTGTGATCGGGTCGTTCCTCCGTCCACGGAGGAGCGTCGTCCGTACCCATGAAGCCACTGGGCGCCCCGCGCGCCTGGGAAGGCGGGTGCGGGCGTGTCCCGTCAGCCAGGAGACCGGCCACGGCATCTCACGAGGTTTTCCACGAGGTGCTGGAGCGTGATCCGCAGATGACCCTGCCCGAAACCGTCGCCCCCGGGGCGAAGGCGACCCCCTCCGCGCTGCCCGCCTTCAAGTGGCGGCGCGAGGACACCGTCCGTACGGCCGGGCTGATGGGGGTGATCCTGGCCATGCACGTGGTGGCCTTCGGGACGCTCGTCTTCCTGGTCGCACCCGAGCGGTACGCGGTCGGTACCCAGGTCTTCGGGGTGGGCCTGGGTATCACCGCGTACACCCTCGGCATGCGGCACGCCTTCGACGCCGACCACATCGCGGTGATCGACAACACCACCCGCAAGCTGATGGCGGACGGCAAGCGGCCGGTCTCGGTGGGCTTCTGGTTCGCCCTCGGGCACTCCTCGATGGTGGTCCTGATGGCCGCCCTGGTGGCGGGCGGCGCGCAGCTGGCGAACACGCTGATGGACGACGAGTCGACCACCCACCAGTGGCTCGGCATGATCGGGACGACCACCTCGGGCGTCTTCCTCTACCTGATCGGCGCGCTCAACCTGGCGGCACTGCTCGGCATCCTCAAGGTGTTCCGGGCGATGCGGGCGGGGCAGTTCGACGAGCGGGAGCTGGAGGCGCACCTCGACTCGCGCGGCTTCATGGCCCGGGTGCTGAACCGGGCGACCCGGTCGATCACCCGGCCGGGGCAGATGTTCCCGGTGGGCTTGGTGCTGGGACTGGGCTTCGACACCGCGACCGAGGTCACCCTGATGGTGATGGCCGGCTCGGGCGCGGCCTCCGGGCTGCCCTGGTACGCGATCGCCTGCCTGCCGCTGCTGTTCGCCGCCGGGATGAGCCTGTTCGACACCCTGGACGGGACGTTCATGAACTTCGCGTACCAGTGGGCCTTCGCCAACCCGGTCCGGAAGGTGTACTACAACCTGACCATCACCGGGCTGTCGATCGCGGTGGCCTTCGTCATCGGCACCATCGAGCTGGTCGGGGTGCTGCACGAGAAGCTCGACCTGACCGACCCGGTCTCCGGATTCGTCGCGGACATCTCGCTGGACAACGTCGGCTACGCCATCGCCGGGCTGTTCGTGGTGGTCTGGGCGATCGCGATCGGGTACTGGAAGCTCGCCCGGGTCGAGCAGCGCTGGACGCCTGGCCAGGACGCCTGAGCGCCCGTCCCGCCGGTCGCTCCGGGGCCGCGGCGCGACGCCGGCGGGGGCGGGGCGCACGGCGCGCGCCCGGGGGTGACGGCGCGGTGGCGCGGGGGGCGCGCAAGGGGCACCGGGGGTTCTGTCGGGGGTGCTCGGCGGGCGCTCCGGGCCGGGGGTTCGTAGGCTCGACGCATGGCGGATGCGTACGCGGGGCGGCGGGAGCGGGTGAGGGAGCACTGCGGTGCGGCCGGGGCCGATGCGGCGCTGATCACCCGGGCGGCGAACGTGCGGTACCTGACGGGCTGCGCGCCCTGCGGGGCGAGCCTGCTCCTGACCAGGGAGCGGGCCCTGCTCGCGCTGCCGGACGACCTGCCGCCGGACGACTCCGGGGAGCACCTGATCGCCCCGGACGTCACCCGGCTGCCGGTGGCGGCCGGTTCGGACACCGCGCTGGCGGCCGCGACCGCCGCCGCGCGGTCCGGGGTGTCGGGCCTGGCGGTGGAGGAGCACGACCTGACCGTCACCCGGCACCGGGCGGTGGCCGGCCTGACCGAGGGGGCCCGGCTGGTGGACCTCGGCCAGACGGTCGAGCGGCTGCGGGTGGTCAAGGACGAGCACGAGATCGCCGACCTGCGGATCGCCGCGGAGATCGCCGACCAGGCGCTGGGCGAGCTGCTGGAGTCGATCCTGGTCGGCCGCACCGAGCGGCACCTGGCGATGGAGCTGGAGCGCCGGATGATCGACCACGGCGCCGACCGGGCGGCCTTCCCGGTCTCGGTCGGCACCGGAAGCCACTCCGGCCAGGCCGCCCACCAGCCGACCGACCGCCGGGTGGAGGAGGGCGACTTCCTGACCGTGGTGATGGGCGCCCAGTACCGCGGCTACGGCGTCTCGACCGCCCGCACCTTCGTGATCGGCGCGGCCCCCGCGCCCTGGCAGGTGGAGCTGCACCGGCTGGTCTTCCGGGCCCAGCGGGCCGGGCGGGAGGCGCTCGGACCGGGGGTGGAGCAGTGCGTGCCCGACCGGGCGGCGCGGCAGGTCCTGGAGGCGGCCGGCCACACCGAGGCCTCCCCGCACCCGGTGGGCCACGGCATCGGGCTGGAGATGCGGGAGGCGCCGCGCCTCGGCCCGGCGGACATGGGTAAACTGGACAGCCGCGTGCCGGTCACCGTCGGCCCAGGGGTCCACCTCCCGGGCAAGGGCGGCGTCCGGATCGAGGACACGCTCGTCGTGCGCCCCCTCGAGGAGGGCGGGCCCGAGCTGCTCACCATCACCACCAAGGAGCTCCTCGCCCTGTGACCGCGGCCCCCGGGCTGTGGGCGGCAGGACGCAATCCCTTGGTTCCTTGACAGCTATACAGGAGTTAGTGCGCCCGTGGCTTCCACGAACGATCTCAAGAACGGCATGGTCCTCAAGCTGGAGGGCGGCAAGCTCTGGTCCGTCGTCGAGTTCCAGCACGTCAAGCCCGGCAAGGGCCCGGCCTTCGTGCGTACCAAGCTCAAGGAGGTCCTGACCGGCAAGGTCGTCGACAAGACCTTCAACGCGGGCACCAAGGTCGAGACCGCCAACGTCGACAAGCGCGGCATGCAGTTCTCGTACAAGGACGGCGAGAACTTCGTGTTCATGGACATGGACACCTACGACCAGCTGACCATCGAGCCGGCCGTCGTCGGCGACGCCGCCAAGTACCTGCTGGAGGGCTTCGAGGCCCTGGTCGCGCAGAACGAGGGCTCGGTGCTGTACATCGAGCTCCCGGCCGCCGTCGAGCTGACCATCGCCGAGACCGAGCCGGGCGTCCAGGGCGACCGCTCCACCGGTGGCACCAAGCCGGCCACCCTGGAGACCGGCGCCGAGATCCAGGTGCCGCTCTTCATCACCACCGGTGAGAAGGTCAAGGTCGACACCCGCGACGGCAGCTACCTCGGCCGGGTGAAGTAAGTCCGTGTCGGCCGCACGCAGCAAGGCCCGTACCCGGGCCTTCCAGATCCTCTTCGAGGCCGACCACCGCGGGGTCGACCCGCAGCAGGTCCTCGCCGACTGGGTGGCCCGCGCCCGCGAGCCCAAGCCCGACGAGGGCACCCCGCAGGTCGGTGAGTACACCATGGAGCTCATCGAGGGGTACGTCCAGCACGCTCGTCGCATCGACGACCTGATCGAGCAGTACTCCGTGGGCTGGTCGCTCGACCGGATGCCGATCGTGGACCGCAACGTCCTGCGGCTCGGTGCGTACGAGCTGATCTGGGAGGACGGCGTCCCGGACGCCGTCGTCCTGGACGAGGCCGTCGAGATCGCCAAGGAGTTCTCCACGGACGACTCCCCGGCCTTCGTCAACGGCATGCTCGCCCGCTTCCTGGAGCTGAAGCCGGGCATCCGCCGGTAGGCGGATCGACCTCGTGGACGGCCGTCGGACCCGAACAGGTGTCCGGCGGCCGTTCCGCGTTTCACCCGGTCGGCGTAGGGTGGGGCCTACTCGTCAGTAACTTGACGTCCGGAAGCACGCGCGAAGGGCAGGTCCCCCCACATGGCCACGGCGATCCGCAGCGAGTTCGACCAGGGCATCGCCCTGACCAGGCACCCCGAGGAGGCCGGCCGCTACGAGGCCGAGCTCGGCGCCGGCTGGCAGATCGGCGGCGGGGTGAACGGCGGACTGCTGCTCGCCGTGGCCGGACACGCGCTGTCGCTGGAGCACGGCACCCACCCGGACCCGGTGTCGATCAGTGGTTACTACCTGTCCGCCTCCACCCCCGGCCCGGCCACCGTCCGCACCGAGGTGCTGCGCACCGGCCGCGGCCTGTCCACCGGCACCGCCTCGCTCAGCCAGGACGGCGTCGAGCGGCTGCGTGTGGTCGCCAGCCACGGCGACCTCGCCGCCGCCGACGGCGAGGTGCGCACCAGCGCGCGGCCGCCGCAGCTGCCGCCGCCGGACCAGTGTGTCGGCGTCGAACACGCGCCCAAGGAGCTGATCGCCCAGGCCGCCCTGCTGGAGCGGTTCGACCTCCGGCTGGACCCGGCCACCATCGGCTGGGCGCTCGGGCAGCCCTCCGGCAACGGGCGGATCCAGGGCTGGTTCCGGCTCGCCGACGGCCGCGAGCCCGACCCGCTGCTGCTCCTGCTGGTCGCCGACGCGCTGCCGCCGGTCACCTTCGACCTCGGCCTGCCGGGTTGGGCCCCCACCGTCGAGCTGACCGTCCACCTGCGCGCCAGGCCGGTGCCCGGCTGGCTGCGGGTCACCCACGCGACCCGCAACCTGGCCGGCGGCTACTTCGAGGAGGACGCGGAGGTCTGGGACGAGTCCGGCCGCCTGGTCGCGCAGTCCCGTCAGCTGGCCCGGGCGCCCCGGCCGGCCTGACCCGGGGGCTCCGCATTACCGGTGGTTACATTCCTGTGACACGCCGTACGTGTGCGGCGCGCGCGGATGGGGAGGAAGACGGTCAGCGGCGATCCCGTCGCCGACCGTCAACCGTCACCCGACCGCCGAAGCCAGGAGCCACCGATGAGTCAAAAGGGTCGCGCCCGCCGTAACTCCGACTGCACCGCCGGCGGCTCGCGGCCCGTGGTGCGCGCGTCGCACCGGCCGCGGCGGGTGGAGGCCACCGAGCAGGCGTTCGTCATCGGGGTGCTCACCAACGCGGCGGACTTCGCCCGGGCCCGCGCCTGGGGGGTCACCGACGCCCCCGACCACGAGCGCTACCTGGCCGACACCGCCGAGCTGCTGGCCGAGGCGCTGGAGCGGTTCGACAGCGTCCGGGCCCGGATGTTCCACCCGCAGGACTTCGAGGAGTTCTGCGTGCTGCACGGGCTGGACCCGGCCGAGCCCGCCGCCCGTGACCGCTACCTGGCCAACCCGGCCCTGCAGACCCAGCTGCTCGCCTATCAGGGCGAGGAACTGGCCGGGGACTTCGTGCCCCGCCTGGTGCGCGCCCGGGAGAACGGGCTGACGCTCTGCCACGCCGACCTGCTGCTCGACGGGGGCCTGTACGGGGGCGCGGGCGCGCCCGACGAGGAGCACACCGCCTGGGTGCGCGCCGCCTACCAGCGCGGGGGCGAGGTGTTCCGGCGGATGCTGGTCGGTGCGGGCGCCGGCGTGTACGAGCTGCGCCTGCGGGTCGACGCGCCCGGCGGGACGCTGACCGCCGCGGCCCGGGTGCTCCAGTGGGAGGACGGAGTGGTCCGGATCAACGACGAGGACCTGGAGCTGGTCTGCGCGGTGCTCTGCACCGGGCTGGCCCTGGAGCTGCCGGGCGTCGCGGTGCTGCACGGCTCACAGGGCTCGGCGGCGTCCTGCGGGGAGTACCTCCAGGCCTCCTGGGCCTGGTCGAGCGGCGGGCAGGACTGGGCTCCGGCGGACCGCCCGGTCCGGCTGGACGGCGTGGCGGCGCGGCCCGGCTACAGCCTGGGCACGGTCTGCTGAGGCCGCCGCCCGGGACGGGCCGCCCGAACACCGCGGCGCGGCCCCCGGGACCGGGGGCCGCGCCGTGACGTTTCTGCTTGCCGGCACTACTGGAACGAGTGCTGGATCGTGCCTGGATCCGCTGGTGGGAGCCGGTGCGGGGAGCCTCAGCTCGCGTCCTCCTCGCGCACCGCACGGCGCGCGTCGGGGTTCAGCACGCCCCAGGAGATCAGCTGCTCGGTGAGGATCGACGGCGACTGGTCGTAGATGACGGCCAGGGTGCGCAGGTCGTCCTGACGGATCGACAGCACCTTTCCGTTGTAGTCACCGCGCTGGCTCTGGATGGTCGCCGCGTAGCGCTGCAACGGGCCGGCCTTCTCGGAAGGGACCTGGGTCAGTCTCTCCAGGTCGAGGACCAGGCGCGGCGGCGGCTCGGCCGCACCGCCCGGCGTGCCGCCGGGCAGCAGCTCCTGCACCGGGACGCCGTAGAACTCCGCCAGCTCGGCCAGACGCTGCACGGTGACCGCACGGTCACCACGCTCGTACGAGCCGACGACGACTGCCTTCCAGCGGCCCTGGGACTTCTCCTCGACACCGTGCAGGGAGAGACCCTGCTGGGTGCGGATCGCTCGGAGCTTGCCTCCGAGTTGCTTCGCGTAGTCGCTGGACATTGATCTCCCCGGACGAGATTGCTTCGCGTTCAGTGGTGGGTCACGGGCGATTGCCGACGCCGTTACCGGTGGGTCCGACGTCCGTCTCGTAACTCACTGTGAGGTTACGTAGAGTAAGGTAGTTGCGTCAAGCCGAATGGGGCAGTCGTGCGAATGGCCCGCATCGTCGGCGCGTCCGGAGTGTTAACCCCGGGAAGCGGAATGGTGGACGTCCGTTTGCGATCCGGCGCGCTGGTAGGATTGCCCGAAGCCCGCGCCAGGTCGGCGGGGGCTGTCCCAGACATCCTTTAAGACCCGTCCCGTGAGGCGGGGAAGGAGGTCCGCTTCGGCATGACCACACACCATGAACCGACGCCCAGGCCGCCGCACCAGGTGCTGGACGGCACGGACATCGCCCGGGTCGTCACCCGGATAGCGCACGAGATCGTCGAGCGCGCCAAGGGCGCCGAGGACGTCGTGCTGCTCGGCATCCACACCAGGGGCGTCCACCTCGCCCGCCGCCTGCACGGCCGGCTGGCCCAGATCACCGGACGCGGTATCCCGCTGGGCACCCTGGACATCACCATGTACCGGGACGACCTGCGGCTGAAGCCCGCCCGCGCCCTGGAGCACACCGAGATCCCGCCCGGCGGCATCGACGGCAAGCTCGTCATCCTGGTCGACGACGTGCTCTTCTCCGGCCGCACCATCCGCGCCGCGCTCGACGCCCTGAACGACATCGGCCGCCCGCGCGCCGTCCAGCTCGCCGTCCTGGTCGACCGCGGCCACCGCGAGCTGCCGATCCGCGCCGACTACGTGGGCAAGAACCTCCCCACCTCGCTGCGCGAGGCCGTGCAGGTGCGCCTGTCCGACAGCGACGGCGTGGACGCCGTCCTGGTCGGCGACCGCGACTTCACCGCGCGCTCGACCCAGGCCCTGGCCCCCCAGCCGTCCGAACCGCACCTCCCGGAGTAGCCGCGTGAAGCGCCACCTCGTCTCCGCCGCCGACCTCAGCCGCGACGACGCGCTGCTGATCCTGGACACCGCCGAGGAGCTGGCCCAGCTCTCCGGCCGGGCCGTCAAGAAGCTGCCCACGCTGCGCGGCCGTACCGTCGTCAACCTCTTCTTCGAGGACTCCACCCGGACGAAGACCTCCTTCGAGGTCGCCGAGAAGCGCCTCTCGGCCGACGTCATCAACTTCTCCGCCAAGGGCTCCTCGGTCTCCAAGGGCGAGAGCCTCAAGGACACCGCGCTGACCCTCCAGGCGATGGGCGCCGACGCGGTGGTCATCCGCCACCACGCCTCCGGCGCCCCGGCCCGGCTGGCCCAGTCCGACTGGCTGCACGGCAGTGTGATCAACGCCGGTGACGGCACCCACGAGCACCCCACCCAGGCGCTGCTCGACGCCTTCACCATGCGCCGCCACCTCAACCCGGGCGGCGGCAACGACCTGGCCGGACGCCGGGTGACCATCGTCGGCGACGTCCTGCACAGCCGGGTCGCCCGCTCCAACGTCCACCTGCTGAACACCCTCGGCGCGCAGGTCACCTTCGTCGCCCCGCCCACGCTGCTGCCGATCGGGGTCGAGAACTGGCCCTGCGAGATCAGCTACGACCTGGACCGGGTGCTGCCCAAGACGGACGCGCTGATGATGCTGCGGGTGCAGCGCGAGCGGATGAACGCCGCGTTCTTCCCGACCGAGCGCGAGTACAGCCGCCGCTACGGCATGAACGGCCGCCGGATGGCCCAGCTGCCGGACCACGCGATCGTGATGCACCCCGGCCCGATGGTCCGCGGCATGGAGATCACCGCCGAGGTCGCCGACTCGCCGCGCTGCACCGCGGTCGAGCAGGTCGCCAACGGCGTCTCCGTCCGGATGGCCGTCCTCTACCTGCTCCTCGGCGGCGCCGTCTTCGCCGACACCGCCGCCGACACCCCCCGTACCGACTCCGTGGAGACCGCCCAGTGAACGAGCGCAGCGAGCGAACCAGCGACACGGTCAGCTACCTGATCCGCAACGCCGGCATCCTGGGCGGCGACCCGCAGGACCTCCACCTCGCCGACGGCGTGATCAAGGAGATCGGCACCGGTCTGACGGTCGAGGCGGACATCGAGATCGACGCCACCGGCCTGATCGTCCTGCCCGGCCTGGTCGACCTGCACACCCACCTGCGCGAGCCCGGCCGCGAGGACGCCGAGACCGTGCTCACCGGCACCCAGGCCGCCGCGATGGGCGGCTTCACCGCCGTCCACGCGATGGCCAACACCACCCCGGTGGCCGACACCGCCGGCGTGGTCGAGCAGGTCTGGCGGCTCGGCCAGGAGGCCGGCTACTGCGACGTTCAGCCGGTCGGCGCCGTCACCGTCGGCCTGGAGGGCAAGAAGCTCGCCGAGCTCGGCGCGATGCACGAGTCCGCCGCCGGCGTCCGGGTCTTCTCCGACGACGGCAAGTGCGTGGACGACGCGGTGCTGATGCGCCGCGCCCTGGAGTACGTCAAGGCCTTCGACGGCGTCGTCGCCCAGCACGCCCAGGAGCCGCGGCTGACCGAGGGCGCCCAGATGAACGAGGGCCAGGTCTCCGGCGAGCTCGGGCTCGGCGGCTGGCCGGCCGTGGCCGAGGAGTCGATCATCGCCCGCGACGTGCTGCTCGCCGCGCACGTCGGCTCCCGGCTGCACGTCTGCCACCTCTCCACGGCCGGCTCGGTCGAGATCGTCCGCTGGGCCAAGTCCAAGGGCTGGGACGTCACCGCCGAGGTGACCCCGCACCACCTGCTGCTCACCGACGAGATGGTCCGCAGCTACGACCCGGTGTACAAGGTGAACCCGCCGCTGCGCACCGCCGAGGACGTCCGGGCGCTGCGCGAGGCGCTGGCCGACGGCACCATCGACGCCGTCGCCACCGACCACGCGCCGCACCCGGCCGAGGACAAGGACTGCGAGTGGGCCGTGGCCGCGATGGGCATGGTCGGCCTGGAGACCGCGCTGTCCGTCGTGCAGCAGACCATGGTGGACACCGGCCTGCTGAACTGGGAGGGCGTCGCGGACCGGATGTCGCACCGCCCGGCCCGGATCGGCCGTCTCACCGGCCAGGGCAGGCCGATCTCGGTGGGTGAGCCCGCCAACCTGGTGCTGTTCGATCCCGCGTACCGTGGTGCCGTGAACCCGGACAGCTTCGCCACCCGCAGCCGCAACACCCCCTACAAGGGCCTGGACCTGCCCGGACGGGTGCACGCCACCTTCCTGCGGGGCCGCGCCACCGTGCTGGCCGGTGAGCTCGCCGAGCAGGACGGCACGCGGTGATGGACCACGCCGTGCTCGCCCAGGAGCAGGCGAGGGTCACCAACTGGCCCGGTTACGTCGGCTGGTCCGTCGGCCTGCTGATCGTGATCGGCCTCGTCTACTGGCTGATGCGCCAGGGCTGGAACTGGCGGCGCACCCTGCAGTCCGGCATCCCGCCGCTGCCGGCCGTGCCGGCCCGTGCCGGGCGCACCCTCCTGGAGACCAGCGGCCGGTACCACGGCACGACCACCGCCGGGAACTGGCTCGACCGGGTCGTCGCCCACGGCCTGGGCACCCGCAGCCGCGCCGACCTCACCCTCGGCGAGGACGGCCTGCTGGTGCAGCGGCCCGGCGCCGACGACTTCTGGATCCCGGCCGGGCACCTGACCGGTGCCCGCACCGACTCCGGGATCGCCGGCAAGGTCGTCCCCTCCGGGCTGCTCGTCGTCACCTGGACGCACGAGGGCACCGAGCTGGACTCCGGGTTCCGGGCCGACCACCCCGATGAGCACGCCGCCTGGGTCGAGGCGGTCGCCCAACTCGCAACACGTACGAAGACGAAGACGGAAGAGGCCGCGCAATGACCGCACCTGCCCCCACCACGCAGCGCCAAAGGCGGGAACGAGTGCCTGCCGTGCTCGTCCTGGAGGACGGCCGGACCTTCCGCGGACAGGCCTACGGCGCCCTCGGCGAGACCTTCGGCGAGGCGGTCTTCAACACCGGCATGTCCGGCTACCAGGAGACCCTCACCGACCCGTCGTACCACCGCCAGGTGGTCGTGATGACCGCCCCGCAGATCGGCAACACCGGCTGGAACGACGAGGACGACGAGTCCAAGCGGATCTGGGTCGCCGGCTACGTGGTGCGCGACCCCGCCCGGGTCGCCTCCAACTGGCGCTCCCGCCGCTCGCTCGACGAGGAGCTGGTCGAGCAGGGCGTCGTCGGCATCAGCGGCATCGACACCCGCGCGCTGACCCGCCACCTGCGCGAGCGCGGCGCGATGCGCTGCGGCATCTTCTCCGGCGAGGCGCTGGCCGACCAGGCCGCCCTGCTCGCCCGGGTGCAGCAGTCGCCCGAGATGAAGGGCGCCGACCTGTGCGCCGAGGTCGCCACCACCGAGCCGTACGTGGTGCCGGCGATCGGTGAGAAGAGGTTCACCGTCGCGGCGCTCGACCTCGGCATCAAGGCGATGACCCCGCAGCGGATGGCCGAGCGCGGCATCGAGGTGCACGTGCTGCCGGCCGACGCCACCCTGGAGGACGTCTACGCCGTCGCCCCGGACGGCGTCTTCTTCTCCAACGGCCCGGGCGACCCGGCCACCGCCGACCACCAGGTCGCCGTCGCGCAGGGCGTGCTGGAGCGCGGGACCCCGTTCTTCGGGATCTGCTTCGGCAACCAGATCCTCGGCCGGGCCCTGGGCTTCGGCACCTACAAGCTCAAGTACGGCCACCGCGGCATCAACCAGCCGGTGCAGGACCGCACCACCGGCAAGGTCGAGGTGACCGCCCACAACCACGGCTTCGCCGTGGACGCCCCGCTGGACAAGGTGAGCGACACCCCCTACGGGCGGGTCGAGGTCTCCCACGTCTGCCTCAACGACGACGTGGTCGAGGGCCTCCAGGCGCTCGACGTCCCGGCCTTCAGCGTGCAGTACCACCCCGAAGCGGCCGCCGGTCCGCACGACGCCGCCTACCTGTTCGACCGCTTCGTGAAGCTCATGGAGGGCCAGCGTGCCTAAGCGCACTGACATCAAGTCCGTCCTGGTGATCGGCTCCGGCCCGATCGTGATCGGCCAGGCCGCCGAGTTCGACTACTCGGGTACGCAGGCCTGCCGGGTCCTCAAGGCCGAGGGTCTGCGGGTCGTGCTGGTCAACTCCAACCCGGCCACGATCATGACCGACCCGGAGATCGCCGACGCCACCTACGTCGAGCCGATCACCCCGGAGTTCGTCGAGAAGATCATCGCCAAGGAGCGCCCCGACGCGCTGCTGCCGACCCTGGGCGGCCAGACCGCGCTCAACACGGCGATCTCGCTGCACGCGGCGGGCACGCTGGAGAAGTACGGCGTCGAGCTGATCGGCGCCGACGTCGAGGCGATCAACAAGGGCGAGGACCGCGAACTGTTCAAGGGCGTGGTCGAGGCCGTCAACGCCAAGATCGGCCACGGCGAGTCCGCCCGCTCGGTCATCTGCCACACCATGGACGAGGTGCTGGCCGGCGTCGACACGCTCGGCGGCTACCCGGTCGTCGTGCGCCCCTCCTTCACCATGGGCGGCGCCGGCTCCGGCTTCGCCCACAACGAGGAGGACCTGCGCCGCATCGCCGGCCAGGGCCTGACCCTCTCGCCGACCACCGAGGTGCTCCTGGAGGAGTCCATCCTCGGCTGGAAGGAGTACGAGCTGGAGCTGATGCGCGACAAGCACGACAACGTCGTGGTCGTCTGCTCGATCGAGAACTTCGACCCGATGGGCGTGCACACCGGTGACTCGATCACCGTCGCGCCGGCGATGACCCTCACCGACCGCGAGTACCAGATCCTGCGCGACATCGGCATCGCCGTGATCCGCGAGGTCGGCGTCGACACCGGCGGCTGCAACATCCAGTTCGCGGTCAACCCCGAGGACGGCCGGGTCATCGTCATCGAGATGAACCCGCGCGTCTCCCGCTCCTCGGCGCTCGCCTCCAAGGCCACCGGCTTCCCGATCGCCAAGATCGCCGCCAAGCTGGCCGTCGGCTACACCCTGGACGAGATCCCCAACGACATCACCGAGGAGACCCCGGCCTCCTTCGAGCCGAGCCTCGACTACGTCGTGGTGAAGGTCCCGCGGTTCGCGTTCGAGAAGTTCCCGAGCGCCGACGCCACGCTGACCACCACCATGAAGTCGGTCGGCGAGGCGATGGCCCTCGGCCGCAACTTCCCCGAGGCGCTCCAGAAGGCCCTGCGCTCGCTGGAGAAGAAGGGCTCCCAGTTCTCCTGGAGCGGCCCGGTGGGCGACAAGGCCGAGCTGCTGGCCAAGGCGGTCGTGCCGACCGACGGCCGGATCAACACCGTGATGGAGGCCATCCGGGCCGGCGCCACCCCGGAGGAGGTGTTCGAGGCCACCAAGATCGACCCGTGGTTCGTCGACCAGCTCTTCCTGCTGGACGAGATCGCCGCCGAGCTGGTCGAGGCCGCCGAGCTCACCCCCGAGCTGCTGCGCCACGCCAAGCGGCACGGCTTCTCCGACCAGCAGATCGGTGAGATCCGCGGCCTGAGGCCGGACGTGGTCCGCGAGGTGCGCCACGCCCTCGGCATCCGCCCGGTGTTCAAGACCGTCGACACCTGCGCCGCCGAGTTCGCCGCCAAGACCCCGTACTTCTACTCGTCCTACGACGAGGAGAACGAGGTCGCCCCGCGCACCAAGCCCGCCGTGATCATCCTGGGCTCCGGCCCGAACCGCATCGGCCAGGGCATCGAGTTCGACTACTCCTGCGTGCACGCCTCCTTCGCGCTCGCCGACGCCGGGTACGAGACCGTCATGGTCAACTGCAACCCGGAGACCGTCTCCACCGACTACGACACCTCCGACCGGCTCTACTTCGAGCCGCTCACCCTGGAGGACGTGCTGGAGATCGTCCACGCCGAGCAGCAGGCCGGCCCGCTGGCCGGCGTGATCGTCCAGCTCGGCGGCCAGACGCCGCTGGGCCTGGCCCAGGCGCTCAAGGACAACGGGGTGCCGATCGTCGGCACCCAGCCCGAGGCGATCGACCTCGCCGAGGAGCGCGGCGCCTTCGGCCGCGTCCTGCGCGACGCCGGCCTGCCCGCGCCCAAGCACGGCACCGCCTTCTCCTTCGCGGAGGCCAAGGCGATCGCCGACGAGATCGGCTACCCGGTGCTCGCCCGCCCGTCCTACGTGCTCGGCGGCCGCGGCATGGAGATCGTCTACGACGAGGCCTCGCTCGCCTCCTACCTGGAGCGGCACGCCGGTCTGATCTCCGAGCACCCGGTGCTCATCGACCGCTTCCTGGACGACGCGGTGGAGATCGACGTCGACGCGCTCTACGACGGCACCGAGCTCTACCTCGGCGGCGTCATGGAGCACATCGAGGAGGCCGGCATCCACTCCGGCGACTCCGCCTGCGCGCTGCCCCCGATCACCCTCGGCGGCTTCGACATCAAGCGCCTGCGCACCTCCACCGAGGCCATCGCGCGCGGTGTCGGCGTCCGCGGTCTGATCAACATCCAGTTCGCGCTGGCCGGGGACATCCTCTACGTCCTGGAGGCCAACCCGCGCGCCTCCCGGACCGTCCCGTTCACCTCCAAGGCGACCGCCGTGCCGCTGGCCAAGGCCGCCGCCCGGATCTCGCTCGGCGCCACCATCGCCGAGCTGCGCGCCGAGGGCCTGCTCCCGGCCGAGGGCGACGGCGGCACGCTGCCCGCCGACGCGCCGATCGCGGTCAAGGAGGCCGTGATGCCGTGGAGCCGCTTCCGCGACATCCACGGCCGCGGGGTGGACACCGTGCTCGGCCCGGAGATGCGCTCGACCGGTGAGGTCATGGGCATCGACAAGGTCTTCGGCACCGCGTACGCGAAGGCGCAGACCGGTGCCTACGGCGCGCTGCCGACCAAGGGCAAGGTCTTCGTCTCGGTCGCCAACCGGGACAAGCGCAACCTGGTCTTCCCGGCCCGGGCGCTGGTCGGCCTCGGCTTCGAGCTGCTCGCCACCGCCGGCACCGCCGAGGTGCTCCAGCGCGGCGGCATCCCGTCCACGCTGGTGCGCAAGCACAGCGAGGGCGAGGGCCCGAACGGCGAGCGGACCATCGTCCAGCTGATCCACGACGGTGAGGTCGACCTCATCATCAACACGCCCTACGGCACCGGCGGCCGCCTCGACGGCTACGAGATCCGCACCGCGGCCGTGGCCCGCGCGGTGCCCTGCCTGACCACCGTCCAGGCGATGGGCGCGGCCGTCCAGGGCATCGACCGGCTGCTGCGCGACGAGGTCGGGGTGATGTCGCTCCAGGAGCACGCCGAGCGGATCAACGCCGGCCGCAAGTAGCACCACCGCAGTGGGGGGGCACCGAAGCCAGTCGGGTGCCCCCCACTTCCATGCCCCCGTACGTACGGTCTCCGCTCCGGGAGTTGAACCACCCTTGTACAAGCTTCTGTTCGACCTGGTCCTCAAGAAGATGGACCCCGAGAAGGCCCACCACCTCGCCTTCTTCTGGATCCGCCTGGCCTCCTCGGTGCCCGGCCTGCGCACCCTGGTGCGGCTGGTGCTCGCCCCGCGCGACCGGGCCCTGCGCACCCGCGCCCTGGGCCTCGACCTGCCCGGCCCGTTCGGCCTGGCGGCCGGCTTCGACAAGAACGGCGTCGGCATCGACGGCTTGTCGATGCTCGGCTTCGACTACGTCGAGATCGGCACCATCACCGGCGAGCCCCAGCCCGGCAACCCGGCGCCCCGGCTGTTCCGCCTGGTCGAGGACCGCGCGCTGATCAACCGGATGGGCTTCAACAACCAGGGCTCGGCCCGGGTCGCCGCCCGGCTGGCGGCCCGCCCGCACACCAGCTCCACCCCGGTGGTCGGCGTCAACATCGGCAAGACCAAGGTGGTCGAGGAGGCCGACGCCGTCGCCGACTACGTGAAGTCCACCGAGCGGCTGGCCAGGTACGCCGACTACCTGGTGGTCAACGTCAGCTCGCCGAACACCCCCGGGCTGCGCAACCTCCAGGCCGTGGACCACCTGCGGCCGCTGCTCGCCGCCGTCCGCGAGGCCGCCGACCGCGCCACCGCGCACCACGTGCCGCTACTGGTCAAGATCGCCCCCGACCTGGCCGACGAGGACGTCGACGCGGTCGCCGACCTCGCCCTGGAGCTGGGCCTGGACGGCATCATCGCCACCAACACCACGATCGGCCGCGAGGGCCTGCGCACCGACGCCGGGCGGGTCGAGGAGATCGGCATGGGCGGCCTGTCCGGTGCCCCGCTCAAGGCCCGCGCCCTGGAGGTGCTCCAGCGGCTGCGCGCCCGCACCGAGGGCCGGCTGACCCTGGTCTCGGTCGGCGGGATCGAGACCGCCGAGGACGCCTGGCAGCGGATCGTCCACGGCGCCGACCTGGTCCAGGGCTACAGCGCCTTCATCTACGAGGGACCGTTCTGGTGCCGGCGGATCCACCGGGGCCTGTCCGCCCGGGTCCGCGCGGGCGGCTTCCGCGGCCTCGCCGACGCCGTCGGCAGCGCCGTGCGCAGCTCGTGAACACCCTCATCGGTTCTGGAATCGGTTCTGGAAAGGACGACATGACTCTCGCCCCGTTCGGCGCCCGGCTGCGCCAGGCCCTCGACACCCGCGGCCAGCTCTGCGTCGGCATCGACCCGCACGCCTCCCTGCTCGCCGCCTGGGGGCTCGGCGACGACCTCGCCGGGCTGGAGGCCTTCAGCCGCACCGTGGTCGAGGCGCTGGCCGACCGGGTGGCCGTGCTCAAGCCGCAGGCCGCCTTCTTCGAGCGCTTCGGGAGCAAGGGCGTCGCGGTCCTGGAGCGGACCGTCGAGGAGGCCCGGGCGGCCGGTGCGCTGGTCCTGATGGACGCCAAGCGCGGGGACATCGGCTCCACCATGGCCGCGTACGCCGAGGCCTTCCTGTCGCCGGGCAGCCCGCTGTTCTCGGACGCGCTGACGGTCAGCCCGTACCTGGGCTTCGGCTCGCTGCGCCCGGCCCTGGACCTCGCGCGGGAGCAGGGCTGCGGCGTGTTCGCGCTGGCGCTCACCTCCAACCCGGAGGGCGCCGAGGTGCAGCGCGCGGTGGGCGCGGACGGCGAGCCGGTCGCGGCCTCGGTGCTGCGACAGCTGGCGGCGGAGAACGAGGGCGCGGCGCCGCTCGGCTCCTTCGGCGCGGTGGTCGGCGCGACGCTGGCCGACGCGGGCGTGGAGCTGGCCATCAACGGCCCGCTGCTGGCCCCCGGGATCGGCGCCCAGGGCGCGACCATGGCGGACCTGCCGCGGGTGTTCGGCGCCTCGGTGATCAACGTGGTGCCGAGCGTCAGCCGGGACGTGCTCAGGCACGGCCCCTCGGTGCCGGCGCTGCGGGCGGCGGCTGAGCGTTTCGTCGGGGAGTTCGCGGACGCCGTCAAGTAAGCGGAACCCGTCCTTCAGGTAGCCGGGCGGTGACCCTGCGGAGTGTCCGCAGCACCGCGCGGTGGCCGCGGAGCGGACGTGAGCGCCGTCACACCGGCCCCGCCAAAGTCTCGCAATCGCGGTCATTTTGCCCTGGAAAGTCCTGGTCGGCCTTGGCTGACCAGGACTTTTCGTGTTCTTTTCCTGACGTGGCGCCGCAATCCGGGTAGTGTCCGGCGATAGGTCATCGGCGAGCCGCGATTTCCGTGGCTCCCGCAGGTCAGGGCCTTGTGGTTCCCCCTTGCGGACGGTGTCCTCGGTACCGAACCAGTCCTAGCTCAATCCATCCATCCACACCCTGAGGTGAACGGCGTGGCTCTTCCGCCCCTTACCCCTGAACAGCGCACCGCCGCGCTCGCCAAGGCCGCCGAGGCTCGCCGGGAGCGCGCCGAGGTGAAGAACCGGCTCAAGCACTCCGGCGCCTCCCTGCACGAGGTGATCAAGGCCGGCAAGGCCGACAACGACGTCATCGGCAAGATGAAGGTCTCGGCACTGCTGGAGTCCCTTCCGGGCGTCGGCAAGGTCCGTGCCAAGCAGATCATGGAGCGCCTCGGCATCAGCGAGAGCCGGCGTGTCCGCGGCCTCGGTACGAACCAGATCGCTTCCCTGGAGCGGGAGTTCGGCGGTGGCGCCGCCTGACCGTGCCCCCGTGGTCCCAGGATCCCCCGCGATCCGGGATAATCGGTGCATGAGTGAGCGTCCGCGGCTGACCGTGCTCTCCGGCCCTTCGGGGGTCGGCAAGAGCACGGTCGTCGCTCATATGAGGAAGATGTACCCCGAGGTCTGGCTCTCGGTGTCGGCGACGACCCGCCACCCGAGGCCCGGCGAGAAGAACGGGGTCCAGTACCACTTCGTCGACAACGACGAGTTCGACAAGCTGGTCGCCAACGGCGAGCTGCTGGAGTGGGCCGAGTTCGCCGGGAACCGTTACGGGACCCCGCGCGCGGCCGTGCTGGAGAAGCTGGAGCGCGGCGAGCCGGTGCTGCTGGAGATCGACCTCCAGGGTGCTCGGCAGGTGCGCGAGTCGATGCCCGAGGCGCAGCTGGTCTTCCTGGCCCCGCCGAGCTGGGACGAGCTGGTCCGCCGGCTGACCGGCCGGGGCACCGAGTCGCCGGACGTGATCGAGAAGCGGCTGGAGGCGGCCAGGGTCGAGCTCGCGGCCGAGCCGGAGTTCGACGCGACCCTTGTCAATACCTCCGTCGAGCAGGTAGCGGCCGAACTGCTAGCCTTGCTCGGTGTAGCCTGACCTGTCTGTCTTTTCCATCCTTTCGGAAGGTTTTAGCGTGTCCTCTTCCATGACCGCGCCCGAGGGCATCATCAACCCGCCGATCGACGAGCTGCTCGAGGCCACCGACTCCAAGTACAGCCTCGTGATCTACGCCGCCAAGCGCGCGCGTCAGATCAACGCGTACTACTCCCAGCTCGGCGAGGGCCTGCTGGAGTACGTCGGCCCGCTGGTCGACACCCACGTGCACGAGAAGCCGCTGTCGATCGCGCTGCGCGAGATCAACGCGGGCATGCTGACCGCCGAGGCGATCGAGGCCGCCTGAGGCGGTTGCCAGTCTTCGGAAGGGCCCGGCGGAATCGTTTCCGCCGGGCCCTTCGGCTTTCTCGTCGCGGGACCGGTCGCGGGGCCCCTCGTGGGCGTGGGGGAGGGCGCCGCGCGGGTGGCGGCCGGGGGGCCGTAGGGTGGGCGCGTTCCCGATGCGGACACCCGATGCGGAGAAAGGCCGGTTGATGGCTGTGAGTGCGGACGCCCCCCGCGTGGTCCTCGGCGTGAGCGGCGGGATCGCCGCGTACAAGGCGTGCGAGCTGCTGCGCCGCTTCACCGAGTCCGGCCACCAGGTCACCGTGGTGCCCACCGCGGCCGCGCTGCACTTCGTCGGCGAGGCGACCTGGGCGGCGCTGTCCGGGCGCCCGGCCGCCACCGAGACCTGGGAGCGCGTGCACGAGGTGCCGCACGTGCGGATCGGGCAGCAGGCCGACCTGGTCGTGGTCGCCCCGGCCACCGCCGACCTGATCGCCAAGGCCGCCCACGGCCTCGCCGACGACCTGCTGACGAACACCCTGCTCACCGCCCGCTGCCCGGTCGTGGTGGCGCCCGCGATGCACACCGAGATGTGGGAGCACCCGGCCACCCGGGACAACGTGGCCACGCTGCGCCGCCGGGGCGTCATCGTGCTGGAGCCGGCCGTCGGACGGCTGACCGGCAAGGACACCGGCAAGGGCCGGCTGCCCGAGCCCTCGGCCGTCTTCGACGCCTGCCGGGCCGTGCTGCGCCGCGGCGGGGCGGTGCCGACCGACCTGGCCGGCCGGCACGTGGTGGTCTCGGCCGGCGGCACCCGGGAGCCGCTGGACCCGGTGCGCTACCTGGGCAACCGCTCCTCCGGCAAGCAGGGCTACGCGCTCGCCGTGACGGCCGCCGCGCGCGGGGCCCGGGTGACGTTGCTCTCGGCCAACGCCGAGCTGCCGGACCCGGCCGGGGTGGACGTGGTGCACGTCTCGACCGCGCTGGAGCTGCGCGAGGCGGCACTGAAGGCGGTCCGGGACGCGGACGCCGTGGTGATGGCCGCGGCGGTGGCGGACTTCCGGCCCGCCGAGTACGCCACCGGCAAGATCAAGAAGGTCGAGGGGGTCGAGCAGGCGCCGGTCGCCCTGGTCCGCAATCCCGACATCCTGGCCGAACTGGCGGCCCACCGGGCCCGTTCGGGTCAACTCGTGGTGGGTTTCGCGGCGGAGACCGACGACGTGCTCGCCAACGGCCGCGCCAAGCTCGCCCGCAAGGGCTGCGACCTGCTCGTCGTGAACGAGGTGGGCAACGGCAAGGCCTTCGGCACGGACGTCAACGAGGCCGTGGTTCTGGGCTCGGACGGCAGTGAGACGGCCGTTCCGGTGGGCCCGAAGGAGGCACTCGCGGACGTGGTCTGGGACCTGGTCGCAAAGCGGCTGGAAACGGGCGGCAACTGATCGGAACCGCTCACGCGGCGATCGGGAATTCCTGAAGCGGGTGACGTTCGGCGGAACCAGACCGTTAGACTCCAGGAATCAAGTCTTTCCGGAGTTCCCCGGTTCACCCGGGGACCTTCAGTCAGCAGCCGCTGCAACCCCAGGGAGCGCTGTGTCTCGCCGCCTGTTCACCTCGGAGTCCGTCACCGAGGGACACCCCGACAAGATCGCTGACCAGATCAGCGACACCATCCTTGACGCTCTCCTGCGGGAGGACCCGACGTCCCGGGTCGCCGTGGAGACGCTCATCACCACCGGCCAGGTGCACGTGGCCGGCGAGGTGACCACCAAGGCGTACGCGCCGATCGCCCAGCTCGTCCGGGACAAGATCCTGGAGATCGGGTACGACAGCTCCAAGAAGGGCTTCGACGGCGCCTCCTGCGGCGTGTCGGTGTCCATCGGGGCCCAGTCGCCCGACATCGCGCAGGGTGTCGACACCGCGTACGAGGCCCGTGTCGAGGGCGACGAGGACGACCTGGACAAGCAGGGCGCCGGTGACCAGGGCCTGATGTTCGGCTACGCGTCCGACGAGACGCCCGAGCTCATGCCGCTGCCGATCACCCTGGCGCACCGCCTCTCCCGCCGCCTGACCGAGGTGCGCAAGAACGGGACCATCCCCTACCTGCGCCCCGACGGCAAGACCCAGGTCACCATCGAGTACGACGGCGACAAGGCCGTCCGCCTCGACACCGTGGTCGTCTCCACCCAGCACGCCAGCGACATCGACCTGGAGTCGCTGCTCACCCCGGAC
This sequence comes from Kitasatospora sp. NPDC114501, assembly GCF_055633695.1. Lineage (NCBI taxonomy): Bacteria > Bacillati > Actinomycetota > Actinomycetes > Kitasatosporales > Streptomycetaceae > Kitasatospora > Kitasatospora sp. NPDC114501. The sequence goes on from NZ_JBVKDS010000009.1 coordinate 228,235, forward strand.
ATCCGCGAGTTCGTGGTCGAGCCGGAGCTGAAGGCGCTGGCCGAGCAGGGCATCAAGCTGACCACCGAGGGCTACCGCCTGCTGGTCAACCCGACCGGCCGCTTCGAGATCGGCGGCCCGATGGGCGACGCCGGCCTCACCGGCCGCAAGATCATCATCGACACCTACGGCGGCATGGCCCGCCACGGCGGCGGCGCCTTCTCCGGCAAGGACCCGTCCAAGGTGGACCGCTCGGCCGCGTACGCGATGCGCTGGGTGGCGAAGAACATCGTCGCCGCCGGCCTCGCCCGCCGCGCCGAGGTGCAGGTCGCGTACGCGATCGGCAAGGCCGAGCCGGTCGGCCTGTTCGTGGAGACCTTCGGCACCGAGACCGTGCCGGTCCTCAGCATCCAGAAGGCCGTCTCCGAGGTCTTCGACCTGCGTCCGGCCGCGATCATCCGCGACCTGGACCTGCTGCGCCCGATCTACTCCCAGACCGCCGCGTACGGCCACTTCGGCCGTGAGCTGCCGGACTTCACCTGGGAGCGCACCGACCGGGTCGAGCAGCTGAAGGCCGCCGTCCAGGACTGACGTCCCGAAGCGCCCCGAGCGGCGCCCGCCTCCGTACGGGGGCGGGCGCCGCTTCGTGCATTGTCGGTGTGACCTGGTAGTACTTGGTGGCGATGAGCAGCACAGGGGAGAACGGGGCCGCCGAGCCGGAGCAGCTGGCGTTCATCCGGGAGACGGTCAAGCGGGCCAAGCCGCGCACCTGGCACGGGGCCAAGCGGGCCGAGCACCTGCCGGTGGCCCGGGTCGTGGTGGACAAGGGCGTGCTCACCATCGACAAGTTCTTCGACTACGAGGTGCCGGCCGGCATGGCCGAGGAGGCCCAGCCCGGCGTCCGGGTCCGGGTGCGGTTCGGGGCGCGGGTGGTCAGGGGCCAGCGCGAGGGCGGGGAACTGCACGACGGGTTCATCGTCGCCCGGCTGGAGAAGAGCGACTTCGCCGGACCGCTCGCCCCGCTGGCCCAGGTGCTGTCGCCCGAGCCGGTGCTCAGCCCGCAGCTGCTGCGGCTGTGCCGGACCGTCGCCGACCGCTACGCCGGGACGCTCGCCGACGTGCTCCAGCTGGCCGTCCCGCCCCGGCACGCCAAGGCCGAGGCCGAACCCTCCCCGCCGCCGCTGCCGCGCCCGGCCGCCCCGGCCCCCGGCGGCTGGCAGCGCTACCCGGCCGGGCCCGACTTCCTCGCCTCGCTCGCCGGGGGCGGCTCGCCGCGCGCCGTCTGGGCGGCGCTGCCCGGTCCCGGCTGGCCGTACGAGATCGCGCGGGCGGTGGCCGCGACGCTGGCGAGCGGGCGCGGGGCGCTGGTCGTGCTCCCGGAGGGGCGCTCGGTGGCCCGGGTCGACCAGGCGCTGACCGAACTGCTCGGCGCCGGGATGCACGTGGCGCTGGAGGCCGACCTCGGCCCGCGCGAGCGCTACCGGCGCTGGCTCGCGGTGAGCCGGGGCTCGGTGCACGCCGTGATCGGGACCAGGGCCACCATGTTCGCGCCGGTCCGGGACCTCGGGCTGGTCGTCGTCTGGTCGGACGGGGACGGCAGCCACAGCGACCCGCGCGCCCCGCACCCGCACGTGCGCGAGGTGGCGCTGCTGCGCGCCGCCGAGGAGGGCGCGGCGGTGCTGCTCGGCGGGCACGCGGTGACAGTGGAGGGCGCGCAGCTGGTCAGCACCGGCTGGGCGCGCCCGCTGGTCGCGGACCGCGAGACGGTGCGGCAGGTCGCGCCCAGGGTGCGCACCGTCACCGACCAGGACCAGCACCGGGACGCCGCCGCCCATGCCGCCCGGCTGCCCTCGGTGGCCTGGGAGGCCGCCAGGGAGTCGCTGGCCGCCGGGCACCCGGTGCTCATCCAGGTGCCCCGGCGCGGCTACGTGCCCCGGCTGGCCTGCGGGCGCTGCCGCACCCCCGCCCGCTGCCGGCGCTGCGAGGGGCCGCTGGAGGCGCCCTCGGCGGGCGGCTCGCTCTGCTGCGGCTGGTGCGGGGAGCCGGAGAACGACTGGCACTGCCCCGAGTGCGGGTCCTTCCGGCTGCGGGCCCAGGTGGTCGGGGCCCGGCGGACGGCGGAGGAGCTGGGCAAGGCGTTCCCGCGCATCCCGGTGCGGACCTCGGGCCGGGATGCGGTGCTCACCACCGTGCCGGACGAGCCCTCCCTGGTGATCTCCACACCCGGTGCGGAGCCGGTGGTCGAGGGGGGCGGCGGGTACGGGGCCGCGCTGCTGCTGGACGGCTGGGCGCTGCTCAGCCGGCCCGACCTGCGGGCGGGGGAGGAGACGCTGCGGCTCTGGCTCGCGGCGGCCGCGCTGGTGCGGCCCTCGACGGAGGGCGGGACGGTGGTCGTGGTCGCCGAGCCCTCGGCCCGCCCGGTGCAGGCGCTGGTGCGCTGGGACCCGCTGGGGCACGCCGGGACGGAGCGGGACGAACGGGCGCAGCTGCACTTCCCGCCGGTGTCCCGGATGGCCTCGGTGAGCGGGAGCCCGGCGGCGGTCGCGGACCTGCTGAACCTGATCCGGCTGCCGGAGGGGGCGGACGTGCTCGGACCGGTGCCGGTGCCGGCGTTGCGGGGGGAGGAGCAGGAGCGCGCGCTGCTGCGGGTGGCGCCCGGGCAGGGGGCCGCGCTGGCGGCGGCGCTCAAGGCGGCGCAGATCGCGCGGATCGCGCTGCGGACGCCGGAGGCGGTGCGGGTGAGGATGGATCCGACGGACATCGGATAGAGCCGGGGCCTGGTGGGGTGGCGGCCCGGAAGCCTGCTGGCCCAGCGGCCTGGGCCCCGGGGGCCGGTGGGGCGGGGTGAGTGGGCCACCCCGCCCCGGACGGCCCGGCTGCGGCGGCTCGGTCAGCCGCGCAGCGGGATGCCGGGTCGGTCCGCCTGGGGGCGGTCGGCGGTCGTGCCGCGGTCGGTCGTGGGGTGGTCGACGGAGGTGCGGTCCAGGGGGGTGCGGTCGATCGTCGTGCGGTCCATCGCGGTGCGGTCCATCACGGTGCGGTCCAGCGTGGTCCGGTCCATCGTGGTGCGCTCCAGGGCGCTGCGGTCCAGGCCGCCCTGGCGGGCCGCCGGGACGGTCGTGGCCAGACCGGTGCGCTCGGAGCCGGGGAGCAGCTCCTCGGAGCGGTCCGGGCGGCTCTGGCCCGGGACGGCACCGCTCGCGGCGAGGAGCTCGCTGGTCGGGCGGCGCATGCCGTAGCGCCGGTGCACCGCCTGCTTGGTGACCCCGAGGGCGGAGCCCACCGAGTCCCAGGAGAAGCCCAGCGCCCGGTCGAACTCGACCGCCGCCGCCACCAGCGTCTCCACGCTCTCCCGCAGCTCCTGCGCCAGGCGCACGGTCGGCGCAGGCGCCCGCCCGTACACCACGAAGCCGGCCGAGGTGCTCGGTCGGCGCGGACGGTAGACGTTGCCCAGTTGGGCGGTGAGCGTCCGCAGCGCGTCGACCTGCCGCCTCACCCGCTCGATGTCCCGCACCAGCAGGTGCAGGCTCGCCCGCGCCCGGGCGTCGTGGTTGATCTGCTCGGCCATGGCCTACGTGCCACCTTCCGTACGGTTCAGCTCGGCCGGGACTCGGTGTCCCGTGCGCCCGGCCCCGGTCAATCTCTCTTGACCAACGCCGAAGCGGGGGCCGGGGTAACGCGGCTCGGCACAGTCGGGCCGTACCGGCCGCGGATCCGGGCCCCGGGAAGCCCTCGGCGGGCGGCCGCGCGGGTTGCATAGACTGGCGGGTGAACCAGCGGCCGACCGCAGCCCGCGCCCCTACGGACAGGAGCCCGTACCCCGTGGCGATCCAGCCGATCCGTCTCTTCGGAGACCCCGTCCTGCGGTCCACCGCCAAGCCGGTGACCACCTTCGACAAGGAACTGCGCAGGCTGGTCGCCGACCTCACCGACACCATGCTGGACGCCCCCGGCGCAGGCCTCGCCGCGCCCCAACTCGGCGTTTCCCTGCGGGTGTTCACGTACCACGTGGACGGCGTCACCGGGCACCTGATCAATCCGGACCTGTCGCTGAGCGAGGAGGAGCAGGACGGCCCCGAGGGCTGCCTGTCGCTGCCCGGCCTGCGTTACGACACCAGGCGCGCGTACGGCGTGGTGGCCAAGGGCTTCAACATGTACGGCGATCCGGTGACCCTGGAGGGCACCCAGCTGCTCGCCCGGTGCATCCAGCACGAGACCGACCACCTGGACGGCATCATCTTCATCGACCGGCTCGACCGCGAGCAGCGCAAGGCCGCGCTGAAGGCGATCCGGGACACGGACTGGGGCGGCGGACCGGCCCCGGTGGTCAAGGTCTCGCCGCACAGCACCTTCGGCTCCGCCCGCTGACTCCCGCTGGTTTCCTGAACTCACGTCTGTAGAAAGGCACTTGATGCGTCTCGTCTTCGCCGGCACCCCCGAGGTCGCCGTTCCCGCCCTGGACGCCCTGCTCGCCTCGGACCGGCACGAGGTCGTCGCGGTGGTCACCCGCCCCGACGCCCCGGCCGGGCGCGGGCGCAAGCTGGTCGCCAGCCCCGTCGCCCAGCGCGCCGAGGAGGCCGGGATCGAGGTCCTCAAGCCGGCGAAGCCCAGTGACCCGGACTTCGTCGCCCGGCTCACCGAACTCGCCCCCGACTGCTGCCCGGTGGTCGCCTACGGTGCCCTGCTGCGCCCCGGCGCCCTGGAGATCCCCAAGCACGGCTGGGTCAACCTGCACTTCTCGCTGCTGCCCGCCTGGCGCGGCGCGGCCCCGGTCCAGCACGCGGTGCTGGCCGGCGACGAGGTCACCGGCGCGTCCACCTTCCTGATCGAGCAGGGCCTGGACTCCGGCCCGGTCTACGGCGTGATCACCGAGGAGATCCGCCCGACCGACACCAGCGGCGAGCTGCTCACCAGGCTCTCGGTCTCCGGTGCCCGGCTGCTCGCGGCCACCATGGACGGCATCGAGGACGGCTCGCTGCACGCCGTGCCGCAGCCGGCCGAGGGCGTCACGCTCGCCCCGAAGATCACCGTCGAGGACGCGCGGATCGACTGGAGCCACCCCGCGCTGCGGATCGACCGGGTGGTGCGCGGCTGCGCGCCGGCCCCGGGGGCCTGGACGGAGTTCCGGGGCGAGCGGCTGAAGGTCACCGGGCCGGTCAAGCTGCTGCCGGACTCCGCCGAGCTGGCGCCCGGCGAGGTCGCGATGGTGGGCAAGAACAGCGTCCGGGTCGGCACCGGCAGCCACGACGTCGAGCTGGGGGAGGTGCGTCCGCAGGGGAAGAAGGAGATGCGGGCCGCCGACTGGGCCCGGGGCGCGCGGCTGGAGGCGGGGGAGCGCCTCGGGGGCTGACGCTCCGGTTTGGCGCTACTGTTCGTTTGAGATCGTTCGAGATCGTCAGTGTTCGTTGATAACCACCGCAGCACCTTGAGGCACCTGTGACCACCCCCGGCAGTACCCCCGGCGCCAAGCGCGCTCCCCGCCCGCACCGCCGCCCGAAGAAGGACCCGGCCCGGATCGTCGCGTTCCGCGCGCTGCGCGCCGTCGACGAGCGCGACGCGTACGCCAACCTGATCCTGCCCTCCCTGCTCCGCGAGGCCGAGCAGAAGGGCATGGACCGGCGCGACGCCGCCCTCGCCACCGAGCTGGTCTACGGCACCCTGCGCCTGCAGGGCACCTACGACGCGATCATCGCCGCCTGCATCGACCGGCCGCTCGGCAAGGTCGACCCGCCGGTGTTGGACGTGCTCTCGCTCGGCGCGCACCAGCTGCTCACCACCCGCATCCCCAGCCACGCCGCCGTCTCGGCGACCGTCGAACTGGCCCGGGTGGTGCTCGGCGACGGCAAGGCCAAGTTCGTCAACGCCGTGCTGCGCCGGATCAGCGCCCACGACCTGGACGCCTGGATCGAGAAGGTCGCCCCGCCGTACGACAAGGACGCCGAGGACCACCTGGCGGTCGTGCACTCGCACCCGCGCTGGGTGGTCTCCGCGCTCTGGGACTCGCTCGGCCGCTGGCAGCCGGACGCCTCCGGGCGCACCGCGGTGGAGGAACTGCTGCGGGCCGACAACGAGCGGCCCGAGGTGACCCTGGTCGCCCGGCCCGGCCGGGTCACCGTCGGCGAGCTGGCCGAAGCGCTGCCGGAAGCCGAACCGGGCCGCTGGTCCCCGTTCGCGCTGCGGCTCGCCGAGGGCGGCGATCCGGGCTCGGTCGCGGCGGTGCGGGAGAACCGGGCGGGCGTGCAGGACGAGGGCAGCCAGCTGGTCGCGCTGGCGCTGGCCGCGGCGCCGCTGGACGGGCCGGACCGGCTCTGGCTGGACGGCTGCGCCGGCCCGGGCGGCAAGGCCGCGCTGCTCGGCGCGCTGGCCGCCGAGCGGGGCGCGGCGCTGGTCGCGAGCGAGAAGCAGCCGCACCGGGCCCGGCTGGTGGCGCGGGCGCTGGAGGGCAATCCAGGCCCGTACACCGTCATCGCGGCCGACGGGACGCGCCCGGCCTGGCGCTCCGGCGGCTTCGACCGGGTGCTGGTCGACGTGCCGTGCTCCGGCCTCGGCGCGCTGCGCCGCCGCCCGGAGGCGCGCTGGCGGCGCCGGCCGGCCGACGTGGCGGCCTTCGGCCCGCTCCAGCGGGACCTGCTGCGCTCGGCGGTCGAGGCCACCCGGATCGGCGGCGTGGTCGGCTACGCGACCTGCTCTCCGCACCTCGCGGAGACCCGCGCGGTGGTGGACGACGTGCTGCGCGGCGAGGGCGGCCGGGTCGAGTGGATCGACGCCCGGCCGCTGCTGCCCGGCGTCCCGGCGCTCGGCGACGGGCCGGACGTGCAGCTCTGGCCGCACCTGCACGGGACGGACGCGATGTACCTGGCGCTGCTGCGGCGTACCGCCTGACCCGGGGCGTCGCTCTGTCGTCGCTTCCCCCGGCCGGTGACGCCGTCCCGGCCGGGGGACCGCGGCCTGTCCGGGCGGTGTTGACGCCGCGCCAGGAGTCGGTTTCCATGGTTGTCGTGTAGCCGCTCGGCTGCATGATCTTTGGGGGGCAGGTCCTCGCCGCGTCCAGCGGCGGGGGCGGGGAAGCAACCCCACAAGACATGCGGCGCGACGCGGCTGTTTCGTTGTGCGGGATGCGATCCCGGGCGGCTGCCCCTCCCGACCGTGGGAGACGAGCAGTGTCATCGGAGATTCGACGATCGCAGGACGACCCCGCCGGTTCGCCGGGTGCCGCACCCGCCGGTTCGCGGGGCGCCGCGCCGGAGCCCCGGGCCCGAGGGGCCGAGGCGGACGGCCGCCGGCTCGACCTGATCGCCCTGATGGCGATCCTGGCGGTGTGCGCCCTGGTCTGTCTGCTGGCCGGTACGGGGGCGCTGCAGGCGGTCATCGGTGCGGCGGGCGTCCTGTTCGCCGCCTGGCGGACGCCGCGGCGGTCCGAGCGGGAGGAGCGCCGACGGCGCGGGCCCCGGGGATGAGGCGGTCGCGGCCGCGACCGGGGCTTGCATCTCCCGTAGGGGGAGGTAGCAGGGTGGTGGCCATGAACGGCGACACGACGTACACCATCGGTGAGCTGGCCCGGCGGACGGGGCTGACGGTCAAGACCGTCCGCTTCTACTCGGACCAGGGGATCGTGTCGCCGGCCGACCGCAACCCGGCCGGCCACCGGCGGTACGGTGCCGACGCCGTCGCGCGCCTGGAACTGGTCCGCACCCTGCGGGAGCTCGGGCTCGGACTGCCCGCGATCCGGCGGGTGGTGGAGCGTGAGCTGACGCCGGCCGACGTCGCCGCCGCGCAGGCGGAGGCGATCGACGTCCGGATCCGGGTGCTGCGGCTGCGGCGTGCGGTGCTCGGGATGGTGGCCAGGCTCGGGTCGACGCCTGAGGAGTTGACGCTCGTGCACCAGTTGGCCCGGCTCACGGAGGACGAACGGGGGCGCCTGATCGGGGAGTTCCTGGCGGGGGTGTTCGACGGGATCGCCGGTGGCGGGCGGTTCGCCGCCGCGGCGCGCTCGTTGACGCCGGAGCTGCCGGAGGAACCGTCGGCCGAACAGGTCGAGGCCTGGGTGGAGTTGGCGCGGCTGACGGGGGACGCCGGGTTCCGGGCGCTGTTGCGGGGGCTCGTGGCGGCGGAGGCCACGGAGGCGGTGGGCGTGGAGACGGCGGATGCGGAAGTGGATCCGGAGGCCGGGGCGGTGCGGGCCGGGGTGGGTCTGCCGAGGCCCGGACTGGCGGTGGCGGTGCGGGAGTTGGCCGGACCGGCGGTCGCGGCCGGGGTGGAGCCGGGGTCGGCGGAGGGGGCGGCCGTCGTCGCGGCGCTGGTGGAGCGGTACGGGCGGTGGTGCGTGGGGGCGGTGCCGGGGGATGCCGGGGCGGTGCGGGACCGGTTGGCGGAGCGGCTGGGGGCGATGGCCGATCCGCGGCGGGAGCGGTACCTGGAGCTGTTGGCGGTGGTCAACGGTTGGGCCGCGCCGGAGAGTTGGGCGGCGGAGGTGGAGTGGGCGGTGCGCGCCGTGGCGTGAGCGTGAGCGTGAGCAGGGGCAGGGGCAGTGGGTGTGACGGTGGGCGGTGCCGGGCGGGCGGCTACCGGCGGGTGGCTACCGGCGGGCGGAGCCGGGGAAGGTGGTGAGGAAGGCGTGGGCCTGGGCGCGGAGGTGGTCGACCGGCGGGTCCTCGCAGATCACCTCCAGGCCGAGTCCGGTCGCCTGGCCCAGGTCGTAGTAGGACTGGTAGGCGAGGTACGGGCGGTGGTCGTCGGTGGGGTCGAGGCCGACGGCGAAGGTCGCGAAGTGGGGCTGGGGCTCGTCGTCGTCCTGGTCCGGGGCCGGGTCGTCCGGGGCCGAGGTGGCCGAGTCGGGTCCTGCCGAGGGCGAGCCGGGCGAGCCGGGCGATCCGGCCGGACCGGTGCGGGAGAGCTGCCATTCGAACTCGTAGGGCTCGGGTTCGGCGGGAAGGTCCAGCAGGGCCTGGGCGAGCCGGCGGACCTCGTCCGGGTTCGCGAAGGGGATCGACTCCGACCAGTACGGGGTCGAGGCGAGCAGTTCCCAGTCGTCGCCGCTGTGGCCGACGGTCAGGGCCCACTCGCCGGTCCGGTCCTGCCAGCGGCAGCTGATGATCGGGTTCACGGTGGTCAACCTCCGTGTGGCGCTGGGGCGTTCGTACCTCCTCATCGTGGCACACCGGGCGGGCCGGGGGCGTCGGCCGTGAGCTGTCCTCGGGCCCGCCGCCAGGCTTCCTGGAGCGTGCGGTAGCCGAGGACGGTGATGCCGTGCTCGGTGAGGAGCCGACGGGCCTCGGGGGAGACGAGGAACGCGTGGTCGGTGAGACGGACACGCCAACCGTCGTCCGGGTCAGGGGGGTTCGAGTCGCTGGTGTTCGGGCCGCTGGTGTTTGGGCCGCTGGTGTTCGGGCCGGCCAGGGCGGGATGCAGCGCCCACTCGGTGAGGCCCGGTGGGAGGGCGGCGAGCAGGCGGGTGTAGTGGGCGGGCTTGTCGTCCAGGGGGACGGTGAAGCTGTCGAGGAAGCCGTGGTCCACCACCGGCAGGCCGCGCTCGCGCATCCGGGTCAGCGCGGGCGGCAGCCAGACCCGGACCGCCAGGCCGTACTCGGCGCCGAGGGCGAGGGTGAGGTCGAGGATGTCCTCGCGGCCGCCGTCGGCCAGGCAGTGGAAGTCGAGGTGGGTTGGGGCGAGACCGGCCGCCGCCACCGCGTCGATCTGGGCGCGGAACTCGCGCTCGACCTCGTCGAGTCGGGCCCGGGCGAGTAGTTCGGCACGTCCTGCCGGGGTGGGGGCGAAGAGCTCTCCGGAGGCGTCGAGGAGGGAGGGCACCCGGTCGCGGCTGCTGAGCGGGCCCCAGCGGCGGACCGGGGACTCGCAGACCAGCGTGAGGTGGACGCCGAACGGGACCTCCGGGTGCCGGCGCAGCAGCCGGAGCGCGTGCGGCGCGGCGGCGCAGGGCGTCATCAGGCTGCAGGAGGCGGCGATGCCGTTCCGGACGGCGTCGATGACGGCGAGGTTGACGGCCTCGTCCAGGCCGAGGTCGTCGCAGTTGAGCAGCAGGAGGCGGGCGTCGGGCGGGTGGCCGAGGAGGTGGTTGGCGGTGGGGGGTGGGGGCGGCTCGGTGGGCGGGCTCGTGCACGGGGCGTCGGCTGCGGGCATGGACGCAGTCTGGCCCGGCGGTGGGGGCGGGCGCGCGGGGATTTCCGGGGCTGTGGGTCCCGAGCGAGCGGCGGCCTGGGAGGACGGTCAGTCGGTGTCGGTGCCGGTGCCGGTCTGGGTGTCGGTTTCGGGGGCCGGGTGCCAGGGGCGGTCGGGGCGGGTCGGGACCGGGGCGGAGGTGAGGCGCAGCGCGTACACCTCGCGGTCGGTGGCCTCGTACGGGACCTGGCCGAGGTACTCGTGGCCGGTCAGGTGGCACCACGCGGGGAGGTCGAGCGGGGCGGCGGGGTCTGTGGTGTGGATGTGGACCACCGCTCCGGCGGGGAGGTGGGCGATCCGGGCGCGCAGCTTGAGCAGGAGCTGGACGCAGAGCAGACCGGTGCCGTCGATGGTGAGGTCGGCGGACGCCGCCCTGGCGGTGCCGGGGGTGGCGGCCTTGGAGGTGGCGGTCCTGGGGGTGGCGGTCCTGGGGGTGGTGGCGTCGGGTGCGGTCATCGAGGTGTCTCCTGGATGGTGCGCCAGGGGCGGCGGGGCAGTTCGCCCTGGAGGGGCAGCGGCTCGCGGACGTCGTGGGCGAGGACCGGGAGCCGGTCGGCCGGGCCCTGCTCCGTGGCGGCGGCGCCCAACCGGTGCAGGCCGGTCGGAGGGAAGTCGGCGGCCAGCAGGCGGAAGCCGGCCCGGGCGAAGTGCAGGGCGTCCCGGCCGTGGCCGGTGCCGGGTTCCAGCACGTCCCGGGCTCCGGCGGCGGCGAACGCCTCGGCGGCGTACTCGGCGGGAGCGGAGGGCCGCTCGCCGTACATCCCCGGGTTGGCTGTGTTGGTCCGCTGCCAGCGCGCACGTTGGACGTCGGTGAGGGTGCGCCGCAGGCCGGGCCCGGTGCCGGGGGTGTCGGTCATGGTGCTGCCCTTCGCGGGGTTGTGCGTGGTGCGGTGGTGCCAGTGGTGCGGGATCAGCCTAGGACGTGGGGCCGGGCGGCAGGTGTGGCGGGGGTGGTGGGGTGGGCGCGGGGAGAACGGCGCGGGGAGAACGGCGCGGGGAGGGCGGCGCGGGGCCGGCGGATCAGCCGAGGCGCTGACCGGGGGCGGTGCCGCCGAGGCGGGTGAGGAGGGTGGACAGCAGCCCGAGGTCCTCGGTGCTCCACCGCTCGGCCGCGAAGTGGTCGGCGGCGACCTGGCGGGCGGTGTGCAGCATCTCGGCGAGCCGCTCGTGGCCGGTCGGGGTGAGGGCGGCGTAGGCGACCCGGGCGTCGCGGGCCGCGGCCTCGCGGGCGACCAGGCCGATCCGCTCCAGCGGCGCGAGGCCGCGGGTCACGCCGGAGGCGGTCAGCCCGAGGGCTTCGGCGAGGTCGACCCGGCGCATCCGGGCTCCGGGGGCCTGGGAGAGGTGGAGCAGCATGGTGAAGTCGGCCAGGCTGACGCCGTGCAGGCCGCTGAGGCTCGCGTCGAAGCGCTTGACCACGGCGGTCTGGGCGCGGACCAGCCGCAGGGCGGTGTCCAGTGGGTCGGGGCTCGGGCCCGTGGCGGTCGGCGCGAATCCGGGCCGCTCGTCCTGCGCCTCCGGTGCCGGCTGCGTGGGCTGTGTCTGCTGGTCTGTCATTGCCACCTCCTTGACTGCTCAAGTGTATCCGAACGGGGAGCCGTCAAGGAGGTGGCGGAGGGGAGGGGGTCGGGTCAGTGCGCGGCGTTGGCGGCGCGGCGCTGACGCTTGCCGAGCGGCGCCTGCGAGAGGTCCTCGGCCTGGGAACGGAGGTTCTTGTAGCCGTAGCCGCGATCGGCGAGCCAGTTCCGCGCCGACTGCTCGGCCCGTTCGGTGGCCTCCAGGATGTCCTCCTCGGCCTCGCCCTCGTCGAGGAAGCGGAAGGTGAAGGCGGCCCGCGCGGAGAGGTCGTAGCTGAGGTGGCCCTCGCGGGTGAAGGCGGCGTGCAGCACGTCGTGCTCGGGTGCGGTGGCGAGCAGGTCGGCACGCTGATCGGCGGTCAGGCCGTCGAAGACGCCGCGCACCATGATGCGGAAGGTTCGAGTGGTCATCCCCCGACCATAGGCAGCACGGGCCGCCGACCGCCAACGCGATTTCGGTGCCGCGGTGCGGTGGTACGACTGCGGTGGTGTCGGATCGTGCTCCTTTCGCGACGGGGCGGGTGTGTCTCGGCGCCCGTAGGCGATCGGGTGCGCCGGTCAGGCGGGGGTGAGTGCTTCGGCGAGCCCGTCCGTGTAGCGGGTGAGCCGGTCGAGTTCGGGGCCTCCTCGGGCGCGCCGGAAGCCGTGCCGTCGTCCCCAGAAGGCGGCCTGGACGGCGTGGAGTCGGGCCCAGCGACGGATGCCGTCCGCGGTCCAGCTCGGCGGCCTCGGTGAAGACGTCGAGCGCGCGGAGGAGGGCGCGGCGCACGTCCGTTGCGCCGAGCAGGGCCCCGCGGGGCTGCGGTGCGGAGGTGGAGGGCTTGGTCACGGAGCACGGTGGAGACTCCCTTCCACGGCGGCCCGGGTGGCCGCCGTCGCGGTGACTCCAAGACTGATCGCCAGGACCCTGTTCGCGCATGTGCCGATCGGCAGGAATCCCACGGGAAAGCGGCCGGGCCTCCCCTGCCGATCGGCAGGGGAGGCCCGGGGGGCGGGAGGCGCGGCGGGGGCGGCTACACCCGCGCCGGGAGCCGGGTGCAGACCGCCCCCGCCACCAGCGGAGCGGGTTCGGCGCCCAGGGCTGCCAGGGTGAAGGCCGTGGTCAGCGCGCTGATGTCGCGGGACTCGCGGATCAGGAGGTGGTTGGCGCCCGGGGCCTCGTAGCGCGCGAGGTCCGGGACGACCCGCCGGGCGCGCAGCGCGTACTCCAGGGACTGGGTGGCACTGGCCGAGCTGTGGTCCCCGGTGCCGTGCACGATCAGGACCCGCCGCCCCGCCAACTGGTCGACCGGGTCTCCGCTCGGCAGCCAGGGCGCGATCCCGGCCACGCCGGCCACCGACGGGTGCCCGGCGCACCAGAAGGCGGCCCGCCCGCCCAGCGAGTTGCCGATCAGCACGACGGGCGTGCCCGGGTACAGCCGGGCGAGCTCGTCGAGCGCCCAGCGGGTGTCGACGGCGGTGTCCGCGTCGGCGCCGTTCCACCCGCCGTGGCGGTAACGCAGCAGGTGCACCGCGAGGCCGTGCGGCCGGCCGCGGTCGGTGAGCTCGGCGGCCAGGTCCCGCAGGCCCAGCTCGGCGACCCTCAGCGGTGCGCGCCGGCTGCGGAGGAATCCGCCCGGCAGCAGCAGGGCGACGCCGTTGACCGGCCCCTCTCCCTGCCACGGGGTCAGCTCTGCGGTGCGCGGACGCTGCGCTCGGAACACGCGAAATCCCTCCTGATGTGTACAGGCGGATTCTACGGTTCCGACGACGAGTCGCGGTGCGCCAGTAAGGACCACAGCACCCAGCCGGACACCCGGGTGGGCGCCACCATGACCTTCGCCCAGCGGGCGCCGAGCGGTGAGGTCCAGGTGTCCACCACCTCGACCCGGTCACCCGAACGAGCTAGCCCGATGACGGTTTCCTCGCCGAAGTGGTCGACCCGTACGTTGGCGGCATTGGCCGACACCTCCCACCAGCCCGCGCCGAGCTCGGGCGGCAGGTCGGTGCCCGCCGAGACGGCCGCCGGCACGAGCAGGATGCCCAGCGCGACCACGGTGGCCGTCGCGCGGCCGATCACAGCCACGGGAACCTCCTCGCGGGGTCGTGCGCGGGCAACGGGAACGGCGTCGAGAGTGGGGGAGGCATGTACAGCAGAACGAGCAGACCGGGCGTATGCGTACTGTCCGGTGTCGATGTTGACCCGGTCGGCTCAGCACGATGCGGAGATCGGGTGCGTCGACGGCTCGGGGCAAACCTTGGTCCCGCGCCAACTGGCGCTCCATGGCGGAGGGTTGGCGCGTTCCTGGCGTACGACTGGCGCCCCGGCCCCGGAGCGCCAGCCGGGACGGCTCATCAAGGAATTGACGTTCGCGCGGCTCAAAGCCAGCATGCCTTCTGCTGCGGTACCGAGAACTCGCATGGTTGCAATGATTATCGCGATCGCTGAAAACTTCGCATAGGTTCTGCGCATCCCGCCGGGCCCAGCCTCATCGGTGCTGGGGATGCACGGCACACGTGCGGTCCGTAGCGTAGGAAGGGCAATGTCAACCTTGTCGGGGAGGCCATTGTCACACACGGAACCGTGTCGCTCAAACCCTGAGAACGGCCCGGTCCACATCGAATCACTCGCCGATCTCAGCCTGTCCCGCCGTTCCCAACGCCGAACCAGGCGGACAGCCACGGAACGGCCTTCAGGTGTAGACCTCTACAGAACTCGACTTCGGCGCCTCTCTTCATTCTCAGTTTTCCGGGCGCGACAGGGGGTTGCGAAAATGCCGGATTGTGGAGCCCTCAAGAAGGAGCATGAAAAAGCCGTCAAGGTAGTCCGGAGCAAAGAGAGCGGCCTCGCAAGACTTGTGGCCGAGCTGGAGGATCTGAAGCGTCAGGCGAGCCCGGACCAGGCGAAAATCGATAAGGTGCAGCAGATGGTGGATTCGGAATCCGATCAATTAACCACTGCGTTGAATGAGGCTGATAAAATAGCGAATGAACTTCGTCGGTGCGAGCAAGGCCACCCCATAAAGGACCCTCGCTGACGTCTGACTGTCTGGCAAGGCCGATCCAAAGCGGTGTGGGCCGTCCGCAAACGCAGTACGCGCGTCGTCCGCTCCTTCGAGAGTTCACGCGGCCGCCGTCGAGTTCTACGCGCGCCGGCCGGTCCCGGGGACGACCGGCCGGACGAGGGCTTCAGCAACGCCCTGCTCAAGCACGACCTGAGCCGGGGGACCGTCGAGGCCCGGACCCGTCGCGTCGGGACCCGACGCGACCCGACGCGACGTGACGGCGTCACCGGGGCCGGGTGGCCCGGAGGGAGTAGGACTGCGGGGCGGGGGAGCCGGCCGGGACGCGGAAGTGGGCGTGGGCGTGCTCGTGGAGGAAGTCCAGGCGGAGGCCGGCGTCGGCCAGGGCGGTGACGACCTCGCCGAGCCCGTGCTGCCACTGGACGGTGACGGTGGCGTCGAGCCTGGCGTCCGGATCGGCGTAGGTGCCGGGGTGGTCGACGACGATCGGGGTGCGCTCGAAGTAGTCCTCCTCGAAGCTGCGCCCGTCGTCGGAGAGGACGTCGGCCACCGGGTGGTGCTCGGCGAGGTAGAGGAAGCCGCCGGGGGTGAGGAGCGCGGCGACCGTTCGGGCCCAGCGGGGCAGGTCGGGGAGCCAGCAGAGCGCGCCGAAGCCGGTGTAGACGATGTCGTACGTCCGTCCGTCGAGCGCCTCGGTGGCCTCGTAGACGTCGGAGGTGACGAACCGGGCGTCGTCGGCGCCGATCCGCGCGGCGAGATCGGCGGCGGCCGCGACGGCCGGTGCGGAGAAGTCGAGCCCGGTGACGACGGCCCCGCGGCGGGCCCAGGAGAGGGTGTCGAGCCCGAGGTGGCACTGGAGGTGGAGCAGCGTGCGGCCGGTGACGTCGCCGACCTCGGCGGGCTCGTAGTCCTGGAGGGTGTCGCGGCCCGCGACGAAGCCGGGCAGGTCGTAGAACCGGCCGGCGGCGTGGACGGGTACGCGCTCGTCCCAGTTCGCACGGTTGGCGGTGCGCCAGTCGGGGGTGGCGGGAGTCGCGGTCATGCCGGGCAACGCTAGTCAGCGGCCCCGGGGACGGGCAATCGGTTTCCCCGGCGATCGGATTGCCGGGCGATCGGTTTCCCGGGCGATCGGATTGCCGGGCCGACGGGTCTCCCGGGCCTGGTATGTGCGGGTCATGGCCGGGGTTTTCCCTGCTCTTTGTTTCGGATCACGGCGCGCTCTGCGACGATCCGATGATCGTCGCCCCGTCGCGGGTGGGCGGCGCGTCGCAGGGGAGAGACCGGCATGGCCGTTCGGCCCGAGGACAGTGTCGTCCGGGCGAGGTGGGGAGCCGGGTTCGCCTGGGACAGGGCGACCTGGCTGGTGGTCTCGGGCGGGGTCCTGGGGGCGATGTTCGCGAGCATGGGGCTGGCGGTGCTGTTCGGCCCGGCGAACGGGTTCGGCGGCGACAGCCTCGCCTACCTGGGGGTCGTCAGCATCCTCGGGCTGATGCCGTGCGGGGCGGGCTTCGTCTGGGCGTTGATCCACCCGAGGGCCGGGCTCCCGTCGGCCGCCGTCGGGGCGCTGCTGGGGCTCGGGATCTTCGTCGGCTTCGCCGGGGACGGGCTCAACGACTCCTGGAAGGCGCCGCTGGACCGGCCGTCCACGATCCGCGCGGTGGGCAGCTGGACCAGCGGGGACCTGGTGGTGCGGGTCCGCCCGGACCTGGTGGTGGCGTACCGCAGCGCCACCGGGGCCGTCGCCTGGCGCTGGACCCCGCCCGGGGCGGACTCGGTGTGCGCGATGAGCCGGGGCACCGGGCCGGACGGGACGGACCGCGGCGGGGCCGTCGGCCTGATCGGGCACTCGCCGAACGGCAGGCCCTGCTCCGCCGTCACCGCGCTCGACCTCGCCGACGGCGGGGAGGGCTGGACCGCCACCGTGGACGCACCCGCCCGGGACGGCGACGACGCGACGCCGGACGTGCTCGCGGTGGCCGGGCCGCAGGCCCTCCTCCAGGAGAGGGCCGGCTGGCGCGCGGTCCGGCTGGCGGACGGCCGGGACGTCTGGCGCAGCGCGGCCGACCCCGGCTGCGCCCCGCTGGAGGTCGCGGGCGGGCCCGGGGACGCCGTTACGGTCGCGCGGTGCGGCGACGCGCCGCCCGTGCTGCGCTCGCTGGCGCCGGCGGACGGGCGGGAGCGGCAGCGGATCGCGCTGCCCGCGGCGGGCGGGCTGAGGAACCTCGCGGTGGTGTCGGTCGACCCGCTCGCGGTGTGGGTGGACGCCGAGGCGGAGCGCGGCACCCACGCGGTGCTCAGCTACGACCGGACCGGGCGGCAGCGGGCGGCGATACCGGTCGCCGGGGACGAGTACGACCTGGACGTGATGCTGGGCGGGCTGCACGCTTTCGACGAGTTCAGCGCCCGGCCGCTGTTCGGCGGGGTGGTGGTGGGGGACCTGTTCGTCGTGCCGGGCGAGCGGCCCGGCGACATCGGCATCAGCGGCGGCAGGCACCCGGGCCGGACCGCCACCGGCCGGCTGCTGGCGTACTCGCTCACGGACGGCGGCAAGCGGTGGACGGCGGGGCTGGACGACCAGGTGACCGGCCTGGTGGTGGACGGCGGCTCGGTGTGGGCGATGACCCGCGGCCGGGTCACCCGGGTGGAGGCGGCGACCGGACGGCAGAGCGCCGTGCTGGACGTCAACGACACCGCGTCGCTCTATCCGGTGGACCTGTCGGTGTCTGGGCCGGAGCGGTTCACGGTGGTGGCGGAGGACGGGACGCGGGACGAGCCGCCGGTGCGGGTGATGAGCTGACGGTGCGCGTGAGGAGCCGACGGGGACGCCCGGAACCCCGGGTAGCCGAGGACGAGGATCCGCTCCGCCGGGCGCAGGACGTACGGGACCACCTTCCCCGTCGGCTCGAAGCCGAGCCGGCGGTAGAACGCCTGGGCGCGTTCGTTTTCCTCGTGCACGCCCAGGGTCAGCGCCCCCACGGCGGTGTGCTCCCGGGCGTGCCGGATCACCGCGTGCACCAGTTCGGCGGCCGGGCCGGCGGCGCCGCGGTGCGCCGGGGTGACGTAGACCGAGTGGATGTGCACGTGGTCGGGGACGTCCGGCAGCGGCTCGACACCGGCGATCCCGACCCAGGCGCCGTTCCCGTCACGGGCCGTGAAGGTGGCGCTCTCCCGCGCGGTGGCCTGGTGGGCGGCCCGCTGCCGCCAGTGGTCGTCGGGGCGGGCGGCGGTGTCGGAGTAGGAGGAGCTGAAGGCGTTCGGGGAGTCCCGCAGCGCCTCCAGGGTGATCCCGCGCAGTTCCCGCCACTCCCCGGTGGCCGTCCGGCGTACGTCGTAGTGCATGCGTCGAGCTTGGCACGGGCCGTACGGCGGCCGGATCGCGCCCGGGGATGACCTTCGTCACCGGGGCTCCCCCGGGAAGGGGACCCGCCGCCGGCGGATCTGAGCGTTCCGGGCGGTTGTGTCAGTCTGGTGGGGGAGCACCGCCGAGATCGGGAGGCTCGTGATGACCGAGATCAGGGTGAACGGGGTGGCGCTGCACTACGAGGCCCGTGGAGAGGGCCCCGGCGTCGTCCTCGTCCACGGTTCCTGGAGCGACGCGGACTCCTGGGCACGGGTGCTGCCGGGCCTGGCCGAGTCCACCACCGCGGTCGCCTACGACCGCCGGGGGCACAGTCGCAGCGAGGACCTGCTCACCCAGGGTTCGGTGCACGAGGACGCGGCCGATCTGGCCGGGCTGATCCAGGGGCTGGGCCTCGCGCCCGCCTTCGCCTACGGCGACTCCTACGGCGCGCTGGTCACCCTCCGGCTCGCCGCCGCCCGGCCCGACCTGCTGCGCGGGATCGCCGTGCACGAGCCGCCGGGCACCGGCATCCTGCTCGCCGACCCGGACCTGCGCCCGATCGGCACCGCCTTCGCCGACCGGATCGCCGCCGTCCGGGAGCTGCTGGAGCAGGCCGAGTCCGCCGCGGCCGCCGAACTGTACGTGGACAGCCTCGCCTTCGGCCCCGGCGCCTGGGAGCAGCTGCCCGCCCCGGTCCGGCACACCTACATCCGCAACGCGCCCACCTACCTGGACGAGCTGCGCGACCCGGACGCGCTCGACCTCGACCTCACCGGGCTCTCCCGGTTCGGCGAACCCGCGCTGCTCACCCAGAGCGACGACAGCGCGCCGATGTTCGGCGAGGTGCTGGACCTCATCGACCTCGCCCTGCCGAAGGCGGAACGCCACCTGTACGGGGGCGCCGGGCACGCTCCGCACCTGTCGCAGCCGGAGGAGTGGGTGCGGGTGGTGCTGCCGCGGGCGCTGGGCTGAGCCGGCCGCCGCGGTACCGGGTCTGCCGCGTACACCGGTCGGCCGTGCCCCGGCCGTTGTCACCGGTCAGCGGCGCCCCAGCCGTTGCTACCGCTCTGCCGCACCCCAGCCGTCGTCCGGCAGGGCCGCGTCCGGCTCGGGGCAGTCGACGTGCTCGTAGCCCCACAGCACCGCCTTGTACAGCACGAACTCCCCCAGCGGCGGCTCGTCGTAGGCGGGCCGGTCGGAGAGGACCAGCTCCACCCGGACCTCCTCGGCCGGCGAGAAGACCAGGTTCCGCTGGTCCGGGAGGTTCTCGTAGGTGACCGTCTCCCAGGTGCGACCGGTGGCGGCCAGCGCGGCCATCAGCTCGGTCTCGGTGACGCGGGTGTCGAGCATCACCGACCCGCCTCCCGGCTCGGGGAGTTCGAGCTCTCCCTGCCAGGCCGACAGGGACAGCGAGTGGAGTCGCCGGCAGCGGCAGAACACCGTCTGCGCGTCGCCCCAGCCGAAGGCGTGCGGCCAGCGGTCGCCGCGGTGGATGCCGCCGCCGTCCCACGGATCGCCGTAGCGGGCGGCGAGTTCGGGCAGCGAGGCACCGTAGCGCAGCGCGCCGAGGCCGCCGGTGGTGGCCAGGCCGGTGACGAGCGGGAGGAAGCCCGTCAGCCCAGGCACCCGCGCACCGCCTCGATCAGCCGGTTCGCCCGGGCGTCGCCGTGACCGATCATCCGGTTGGCGACGTAGCCGAAGCCGACGCCGAACTCGTCGTCCCCGAAGGCGAGCTGGCCGCCGGCGCCGTCGTTGCCGAAGCTGCGGGCGCCGAGCAGCGGGCGGAAGGCGGGGGAGTCCAGCAGCAGGCCGGAGCCCCAGCGGGCGCCCATGTCGAAGCCCAGGAAGCCCGCGCCGGAGGAGACTTCGCGCACCGCGTCGGTGACGGTGTCGTGCGAGAGCAGGCGGGGTGCACCGTCCAGGCCGGTGGCCGCCGCCGCGTAGAGGCCCGCCAGGCCGGTGGCCGAGGCGACGGCGCCCGCGCCGGGCAGCTCGATGGCGTGCAGGTCCGGGTCGTTCCAGCCGTGCGGCACGTCCAGGCCGGGGAAGACCAGGGCGCCGTTCATGGTGACGATCCGGGTGAGCAGGTGCTCCGGGCCGGGCATCGGGCGGCGGCCATCGGCCTCCACCAGCCGGGCCAGGCGCGGGAGTTCGCTCTCCGGCAGGCCGATCCAGACCGGCAGGCCGAGCGGCTCGGCAATCTCCTTGCGCAGGAACGCGCCCGGGGTCAGCCCGGTGATCCGGCGGATCACCTCGCCGACCGCGAAGCCCAGCACGTGGCCGTGGTACTCGTAGGTGGTGCCCGGCTCCCAGAGCGGTTGCTGCGCCTCGATCGCCCGGATCACCGGATCCCAGGCGGCGACCTCCTCGAAGGAGAGCACCGCGTCCAGGGCCGGGATCCCGGCGCGGTGGCCGAGGACCATCCGGGTCGTGACGGCCTGCTTGCCGCCCCGCGCGAACTCCGGCCAGTAGCGGGCGACCGGCGCGTCCAGGTCGAGCCGGCCCTGCTGGGCGAGCAGGTGCGCGGAGATGCTCACCGGGCCCTTGGCGCAGGAGAACACGGGGACGACGGTGTCCTGCGTCCAGGCCCGGCCGGTGCGCTCGTCGGCCGTGCCGCCCCACAGCTCGACCACCTTCCGGCCGCCGGCGAACACCGTGACGGCGGCGCCGAGTTCGGGGAACTCGGCGAAGTTGTCCGCGAAGACGTCCGCGACGGCGCCGAAGCGCTCGTCGGCCCAGCCCTGGTACTGCTGCATCTGTGGTGCCCCATTCTACCCTGTACTGCCGTCAAGATCGACCGAACCACGCTACGGGAGCCGGGCGGTCGTGACGAGGGGATTTCGCCAGGCCGGGGCCGGTGGGGCGGATGTGGCGGACTCGCCCGCCTACGCCGTGGCCGACGCCTCGTCGGCGCGGTCCTGGGCTTCCAGGACGCGATGGCCGTGTTCCGCCGACCACGCGCCCATCGCGCGGATCGGGACCAGGAAGCTGTGGCCCAGGTCGGTCAGCTCGTACTCGACGCGCGGGGGAGCTTCCGGGTAGGCCCGCCGCGTGACGAGCCCGTCGTACTCCAGGCGGCGCAGCGTCTCGTTGAGCACCTTGGCGCTGATCCCGCCGATGGCCGCGCGCAGTCGCCCGGGACGCATCGGGCCGTCCGCGAGGGCGAACACGACCACGCTGTTCCACCGATTGGTCAACAGGTCGAAGCCCACGCGCGCCCGACAGTCCGCCAGATACTCGCCGCCGCTCCCCGTCACGCCCCCGATTATGGGCCCCTGACGGGAACCGAACGGTTCCTCTCGGCCGGCCTAGATTCACTCCGACGAACGAACCGGCGGATCAGGCGAAGGGGAATCGACATGCGGATCGGAATCATGGGGGCGGGTGCCATGGCCGGGGCCCTCGGCGCGCACTGGGCGAAGGCCGGGCACGACATCGTGGTCGGAGCGCGCGACGCGGACAGGGCGGCGGGTCTCGCGGCCCGGCTCGGGGCCCGCGCGGGCACCTTCGCCGAGGCCGCCGCACACGGGGACGCGGTGCTCGCCGCGCTTCCCCACGCGGCGACGCTGGACGTGGTCGCGTCGCTGGCCGACACCCTCGCGGGGCGGGCCGTGATCGACTGCTCGAACCCGGTCGTGCCAGGGCCGGGCGGCCTCATGCTCACCACCGACGGCGGACCGTCCGCGGCCCGGCGGGTCGCGGACGCGGCGCCGGACGCGCACGTGGTGAAGGCGTTCAACGTGTGTGCCGCCGAGGTGTGGGCCCGGCACCCGGACGGTCTGGCGGTACCGCTGTGCGGGAACGACGCCGGCGCACTCGCCGTGGTACGCGCGCTGGTGACGGACGTGGGCGCGGTCCCGCTGGACGCGGGCGGCCTGGACCGGGCCGGCTACGTGGAAGCCACCGCCGCGTTCGTGATCGGGGTGTGGTTCGCGGGCGGTGACCCGCGCACGGTGTTGCCGCTCGTGGAGCACGCGCGGGGCTGATCGGCCGGGGCCGGGGGACGGACGTGGCAGACTCGCCGGTCGTCGAGGAGGAAGAGACCAGATGGACCGCGAGGCGCTGACGGCGCTCTGGGAGCGCCGGTGGCCCGGAACGGAGCCGGTCGGGTACGAGATCGACACCCGGGCGCGGGACGCCTGGGTGCGCTTCCACAGCCTGCCGGAGTCCAAGCGGTACCCCGACGACGAGCGCGAGTACGCGATCGTCCTGGAGCGCCACAACACCGTGCTGGACGAACTGTTCTCCGGCGCCGAGGTGTACGTCCTCACCCCGCGCTGGACGAGCCGGGCGAGCGTTCCCCGAATGCGCCGGGACGCGAAGCACTGGCGGACCTGGCTCCAGTCGGACGACCCCGAGCCGGAGTTCCGCACCTACTGCCACGTCTTCGTGGAGCGGCGGCAGTGGCAACGCGGCGGCCTGGACTGGCTGCTGCGCCGGGTCGCCGACGATCGGGAGGGCGGGGTGATCGTCACCGACACCGGCATGCGGCGGCTGTACCACCCGTACGACGGCGGCGCGGACGTCCACCTGACCACACCGGAGGAGCGCGACCGGCTGAAGGAGCGGCACGCCGACTGGCTGTCGCGCCACCCGGGCGGATGGTGAGCGGGGGGCACGCGAATTCGGATGACAGCTGTGGCCGGCTCCACGATCATGGGCCGGTGGCCATGGAACCGGACCGTCTCAGCCTGAACACCGTGTGCCCACCGAACGACAAGGGTGGCGTGCAGGTCCGCCCGGTCGTCAACGGCCGGGATCTCCTGGCCGAGGTGCTCCCCGGCGGCGTCGGAGGCTCGCGGTACATGGCAGCGGACCCCCGGTACCTGGTGGGCCGGGCCGGGTCCTTGCGCGCCACCGCGACGCCCCGCGAGGTCCGTCTCGCCTGGTCCGGGTGCGGGGTGGAGATGTGCTGTGGCGCCCTGTACGTGACGGTCAGGCGGGACGGGGAGCAGGTCGTCTGGGCGGACCTGCGCGACCGGGCGAACCAGGACTTCGGCCTGCCGGAACTCCGGTTCGACGCAGGCCAGTACGAGGCCGAGGTCCTGCGAGCCGGAGCGGACCGCAGGTGGCAGTGGCCGGGAGGATCGGTCGCGCAGCTGCTGGAGGACAGGCTGAGGGAACGCGAGGACTGGCTCGTCAGGTGGGACTGCGAGCTGGAAGCCGTCTGGGCCTCCCGCGACCGGCCCGATCGCATCCACCTCGTCCTGAGGCACCCCCGCGACCGGGCCGACACGGAGTTGCCCTACGTGCAGTTCGGGACGACCCTCTGGATCTCCGCAGACGCCCCGTCGGACCAGGCCGAGCAGCTCGCAGCGCGGCTGACCGCGGCAGATCCCCGGGCCACCGCCGAAGTCTGGGGCGGGTACGAGGTCGATCAACTGGGCTACCCGTGGCCGTCCGACCCGCTGTTCCTGTGAACGGCCGGTTCGCGTAGCGGCTTGCCGCCGCGCCCGTTCGCGCCGCAGAGTGTCCGGGGCGCGTCGACGATCACGCGCTCGGCAGCCCCCGGTTGTCGCGGTGAGTGAGGGAGTGGCCCGTGGCCGTCAGTCTGAGCAAGGTCGAGCAGAGCGCGCCCGCGCTGGTGAACCTCTACAAGACCGCGAGCGCCTCGGTGGAGCGGAGCGGGCTGAGCGGCCAGCGGTTGGCGGTGTACCTGGTGATCGACTACTCCGGCTCCATGAAGCCGTACTACAAGGACGGCAGCGTCCAGGCGCTCGCGGACCGGGTGCTGGGGCTGTCGGCCAACCTGGACGACGACGGGAGCGTGCCCGTCGTGTTCTTCTCCACCGAGGTGGACGCGGAGGAGGAGATCGCCCTGGCCGACCACGCGGGCTGGATCGACCGGATCGTCGCGCGCCTCGGCCACATGGGCCGGACCAGCTACCACCTGGCGATGGACGCCGTGGTCGAGCACTACCGGAAGAGCGGCACCACGGCGCCGGCCCTGGTGCTGTTCCAGACGGACGGTGGGCCGATCAACAAGGGCGCGGCGGAGGAACGGCTGTGCGAGGCCGCGAAGCTGCCGATCTTCTGGCAGTTCGTCGGGTTCGGTGACCCGGACAGCCGACAGTTCGACTTCCTTCGGAAGCTGGACGGGTTGGCGGTCCCGGCGCGACGGCCCATCGACAACGCGGGCTTCGTCCACCTGGGAAACGACCCCCGGAAGGTCTCCGACCAGAAGCTGTACGACCTGCTGCTCGCGGAGCTTCCGGTGTGGCTCGAGGCCGCCCGGGCCCAGGGCATCGCACCGCAGGGCCCGGAACTGCGGGTGCCCGTCGGCGCTGCGGCTGCTCCGGCTCCGGAGCAGCCGCACCGCAGGGGCCTCCGGGCCGCTCTGACCGCTTGGCTGGCCAGGAGGTAGCGCAGACGGGGGGCGCTCAGCCTCCGCGGCCGCCAACTCCTCTGCGTGCTCAGGCCTTGCGTGCCTCGATGAGGGTCCTGGAGGAATGGGCGACGAAGAGGCCCTCAGCCTGGATCTTCTCGTGCAGCTCGTGCAGTCGGCCGCGGTACTGCTCGACCGTGAAACCGGGCACCGTCCAGATCACCTTGCGCAGGAAGTAGATCACGGCGCCGACGTCGAAGAACTCCATCCTCAGCCGCTCGGTGCGCACATCGACGATCTCCAGGCCGGAGGCCTTCGCAGCCGCGGTCTCGTCGTCGGGGTGCCGCTTCCGGCGTGCCCCGGGCTGCGGCCCCAGGAAGTACTCCACCAGCTCCCACACGCTCGCAGGCCCGACGTGCTGGGCGAAGTACGTCCCACCCGGTCGCAGCACCCGCGCGATCTCGGACCACCACACCGTCGCGGGATGCCGACTGGTCACCAGGTCGAACGCCTCATCGGCGAACGGCAACGGCGGCTCGTCCGGGTCGGCCACGACCGCCGCCCCGCGCGGGTGCAGCAGCCTGGTGGCCTTGGCCACGTTCGGCGGCCAGGACTCCGTGGCGACCATGGTCGGCGGCAGCTTCTCCGCCCCGGCCAGAACCTCCCCGCCACCGGTCTGGATGTCGAGCGCCGCCGACACCACCGCGAGCCGCTGACTCATCGCCTGCT
Source organism: Kitasatospora sp. NPDC114501 (assembly GCF_055633695.1). Classification (NCBI taxonomy): domain Bacteria; kingdom Bacillati; phylum Actinomycetota; class Actinomycetes; order Kitasatosporales; family Streptomycetaceae; genus Kitasatospora; species Kitasatospora sp. NPDC114501. The sequence continues at coordinate 253,363 of NZ_JBVKDS010000009.1, forward strand.
GGTAGCCCCACGACGGGCGCTCCTCGGTCGCCCGGCCGTCCAGCCAGGAGAAGTCCCAGCCTTCCACGGAAGCCGACTCGGCTTCGGCGACGAGTTCTTCGAAACTGCGAGACATACTCGAATTATTACGCCCTGACCCACCCAAACGCCCACAGTATTCCGCCATGGCCCCGGCGTGCTCCTCCCGTACGACGAGTCCACGGAGGGCGAGGAGCCGCCGTCCACCACGGTCGCTGGCCCGGCCACCGGGAGTGCGGCTGCTTCGGGCCGTTGATCCGACCACCGGTCACCTTCCGCACACGGCCGTCCCGACGGGTCAGGCGCGGCGTCGCCACCGTCTACCGAGCCCCTGGCCTGGGCAGGCTCGGGCTGAGACAGTGCTAGCGAAAGGGGCCGACCATGGCCGCAGTTCACGAATCCGTCCTCGACGCGATCGGCGGGACGCCGCTGATCCGCCTGGCCCGGCTCGGCGCCGGGATCGCCGCGCCGATCTACGCCAAGGCCGAGTTCCTCAACATCGGCGGCAGTGTCAAGGACCGGGCCGCGCTGTCCATGGTCCTCGCCGCCGAGCGGGACGGCCTGCTGAAGCCCGGCGGGACGATCGTCGAGGCGACCTCCGGCAACACCGGCATCGGCCTGACCATCGTCGGACGGCAGCGCGGGTACCGGGTGATCGCCGGGGTGGCCGACAGGTCGTCGGCCGAGAAGTCCGACATCCTGCGGGCGTACGGCGCGGAGGTGGTGCTCGCGCCGACCTCGGTGCCGCAGGAGGATCCGAGGCACCTGTTCAACGTGGTCCGGCGGCTGGCCGAGGAGATCCCGGGCGCCTGGCTCGCCAACCAGTACGACAACCTGGCCAACCCCGACGCCCACATCCGGACCACCGGCCCCGAGATCTGGGAGCAGACCGGCGGCCGGGTGACCCACTTCGTCGCGGGCGTCGGCACCGGCGGCACCATCACCGGTACGGGGACCTCCCTGAAGGAGGCCTCCGGCGGCGCGGTCACCGTGGTCGGCGCGGACCCGGAGTCCTCCTCCTACGGCGGCGGCGACGGCAGCCCGTGGTACGTCGAGAGCATCGGGCACTACCTCCACCCCGACACCGTCGAGGACCGCTGGCCGCAGGCGCTGCGGTCGGAGGTGATCGACTCCTACGAGCGGATCCCGGACCGCGAGTCGCTGCTGACCGCCCGCCGGCTCTCGCGGGAGGAGGGCCTGCTGGCCGGTCCTTCCTCGGGTACGGCCGTCGCGGCGGCCCTGCGGGTGGCGCGCCGGCTGGGGCCGGACGACCTCGTCGTGGTGGTGCTGCCGGACTCGGGGCGCTCCTACCTGTCCAAGGTGCACAGCGACGCGTGGATGCGGGCGTGGGGCTTCCTGGAGGAAGACGGGGGCGGCCTGCGGCCGCTGCTGGAAGCCGCCCGCCCGCTGGTGTCGGTGCCCGTCGACTCGACCGTGGGCGATGCGCTGGAGGCGCTGCGCACCGTACCCGGTGGCGTCGCCCCGGCCGTGCTGGCGCGGGCGGCGCGCCCCTTCGGGGTGGCCGCGGCGGAGGTGGTCGGCTCGGTGTCCCGGGCCGCGCTGGCGGCGGCGCTCGCGGACGGCGCGGCCAAGCCGGGCGACCCGCTGGGCGCACTGGTCGGACCGGTGCTGCCGACGGTCGGGGTCGGGCAGTCGGCGGCCGAGGCGCGGGCGGTGCTCGGGCAGACGCACCGGGCGGCGATGGTCCTGGTGGACGGGCGGGTGGCCGGGGTGCTGCCCGGGGAGGCGCTGCGCTAACTCCCGTCCGCCGGTGCCAGGATGGCGGTGATCACCCGGTCCAGGGTGCGGTCGAACGCGCGGTCCGGGTCGGCGGGCGGGCCTGCGGTGGCGAACGCCTGGGCCAGGTGCGGGAATTCACCGCTCGCCGCCGCCCGGCCGAGGTAACCGATCAGCTCCGCCTGCCACTTGGCGCCCGCGGCCGCCGTGTGCTCGTACTGCGCGAACTGGCCGACGAAGCCGTTGAACAGCGCCATCGCCTCCATCCGGTCGCCGCCGCCGAGGCCGGTGGGGGCGGTGGCGGCGAGGAAGTGGTCGGTGTAGCGCAGGGCGTTGGGACCGATGCTCGGGCGGGCCAGTACCAGGGCGGGCAGCCAGGGGTGGCGGCGGAAGATGGCCAGCTGCTGGTGGGCGAGGTCGGTGAGGTCGGCCCGGACGTCGCCGCTGGGCGCCGGCGGGAGCCGGTACTCGGCGGCGGCCGCGTCGAGCATCAGGTCGAGCAGGTGCTCCTTCTTCGGCACGTAGTTGTAGAGCGACATGGTGCCCGCGCCGAGCGCCGCCGCGACCCGCCGCATGGAGACCGCGTCCAGGCCCTCGGCGTCGGCGATCCCGATGGCCGCGGCGGCGATCGAGTCGCGGCTGTGGGCCGGGCGCGGGCCGCGGCCGGTGCGCTCGGGGCGCAGCCAGATCACTTCGGGGGCCTCGGGGGGCGTGGGTCTGCCGGACGCCGGTGCGGGCCCGGCCGGGGCGGGCGCGCTGGACGGCGTGGGCTTGCTGGGCGGAGTCGGTTCGCTGGACGGGATCGGTTCGCTGGGCGGAGTCGGTTCGCTGGACGGCACTGGAAGATCACCTCGCTCTCCTCATCGTAGATACGTACGGCGTACGTAGTACGATGCGCTTGCGCGCGCTTCTACGTACGCTGTACCTAGAGAAGGGGCAGAGCCATGTCCGACACCACCCGGGCCGCCATCGAGATGGCGGGCGTGGAGAAACGCTTCGGAGCCACCGAGGCCCTGCGCGGCCTCGACCTCACCGTCCCGGCCGGCACCGTCTGCGGCCTGCTCGGCCCCAACGGCGCAGGCAAGACCACCGCCGTCCGTGTCCTCGCCACCCTGGTCGCCCCCGACCGCGGCACCGCCAGGGTCGCCGGGCACGACGTCGTCCGGGACGCCGAGGACGTCCGGCGCGCCATCGGCCTCGCCGGGCAGCACGCCGCCGTCGACGAGGGCGTCACCGGCCGCGACAACCTGCGGCTGCTCGGCCGGTTGCACCACCTCGGCGCCCGCCGGGCCCGGGAGCGCGCCGACGAACTGCTCACCCGCTTCGACCTCACCGAGGCCGCCGACCGGCTCGTGCGCACCTACTCCGGCGGCATGCGCCGACGCCTCGACCTCGTCGCCAGCCTGGTCACCAGCCCGCCGGTGCTCTTCCTGGACGAACCCACCACCGGGCTCGACCCGCGCAGCCGACAGGCGATCTGGGACACCGTCAAGGAACTGGCGGACGGCGGCACCACCGTGCTGCTCACCACCCAGTACCTGGAGGAGGCCGACCGCCTCGCCGACGACATCGTGGTGGTCGACCACGGCGCCGCCATCGCCACCGGACCACCGCACCGGCTCAAGGAGGCGATCGGCAGCCAGGTCTCCGTCACCCTGGCCGACGCCGCGCAACTCGCCGCCACCGCCGTGGTGCTGTCCTCGATGACCGGCGGCGACGCGCAGGTGGACGTCGCCGAGCGGACCGTCACGGTGCTGACCGTCCCGGGCGTGTCCGTCCTGCTGCCCTCGCTGGTGCGCGAGTTGGACGGCGCCGGGGTCGTCGCCGAGGACGTCGCGGTGCGGGCGCCCTCGCTGGACGACGTGTTCCTCGCCCTCACCCAGGAGCCCGCCGACACCGGGAGGGCCGCCTGATGGCCATTGCCGTTCACGCCGCTCCACGACCGTCCGCGGCCGGCCGGCTGGTGTCCGACACCTGGACCTCGACGCTCCGCGTGCTGCTCAACTACCGCCACTCGCCGGGCCTGTTGGCCGCCTCGCTGGCCGTGCCCGTGGTGATGGTGGTGGTCTTCGGGTACGTCTTCGGCAGCGCCATGCGGGTGCCCGGCGGCGGTGACTACCGGGAGTTCCTGATGCCCGGCATGTTCGCCATGGTCGCCACCAACGGGATCATGCCCACCATGGTCGGCGCCGCCCGCGACGTCGGGCGCGGGGTCACCGACCGGCTGCGCTCCATGCCGGTCTCCCGCACCGGACTGCTGCTCGGACAGACCCTCGCCGACCTGCTGGTCAGCGTGGTCGTCCTGGCACTGCTGGCCCTGGTCGGCCTCGCCGTCGGCTGGCGCGCCCGGCACGGACTCGCCGACGCGGCCGGGGCGTTCGCCCTGCTGCTGCTCTTCCGCTTCGTGATGACCTGGGTCGGCACCCTGCTCGGCCTGGCCGTCGGCAAGGAGGAGGCGGCCGGTCAGCTGTCCGTCGCGGTCTTCCCGCTGGCGATGATCACCAACGCCTACGTGCCGACCGGCGGCATGCCCGGCTGGCTGCGCCTCCTCGCCGACTGGAACCCGGTCAGCTCCGTCGTCCAGGCCTGCCGGGAGCTGTTCGGCAACCCCTCGGCGGCCGGCACCGCCTGGCCGACGCAGCACGCCGTCCCCGCCGCACTGCTCTGGAGCGCCGCGCTGCTCGCGACCTGCGTGCCGCTCGCCGTACGGAAGTTCGCCAGCCACGGGCGGTGATCGGCCGGGTCCGGCGAAATGGGCTGGACACCGGGACCGGTGCGACCGAAGGTGGGCGCCATGGAGTACACCCACCTCGGCCGCACCGGCCTGACCGTCTCCCGCCTCTGCCTCGGCACCATGAACTTCGGCCCCCACACCGAGGAGGCCGAGGCCCACCGCCTCATGGACACCGCCCACGAGCGCGGCATCAACTTCTTCGACACGGCGAACAGTTACGGCCGCGACAGCACGGGCGGCCAGCGGGGCCGTACCGAGGAGATCATCGGGCGCTGGTTCGCCAAGGGCGGCGGCCGCCGCGAGCGCACCGTGCTCGCCACCAAGGTCTACGCCGACATGGGCGACTGGCCCAACGAGAGCAGGCTCTCCGCGCTCGCCATCCGCAAGGCCGTCGAGGCCAGCCTGCGCCGCCTGCAGACCGACCACATCGACCTGTACCAGATGCACCACATCGACCGGGCCACGCCCTGGGAGGAGATCTGGCAGGCGATGGAGGTCCTGGTCGCCCAGGGCAAGATCGTCTACGTCGGATCCAGCAACTTCGCCGGCTGGCACATCGCCCAGGCCCAGGAGACCGCCCGGGCCCGCCGCTTCCTCGGCCTGGTCAGCGAGCAGTCCCTCTACAACCTGCTCGACCGCGCCGTCGAGCTGGAGGTCGTCCCCGCCCTCCAGCACTACGGCCTCGGGCTGATCCCGTGGTCCCCGCTGCGCAGCGGACTGCTCGGCGGCATCCTGCGCAAGGAACGCGAGGGCACCCGCGAGCGCAGTGCGATGCCCCACGCGAGCGAACTCCTCGGCAGGCACCGCGACCGCATCCAGGCCTACGAGGACTTCGCCGCCGAACTCGGCGCCGACCCCGCCGACCTCGCCCTCGCCTGGCTGCTCTCCCGCCCCGCCGTCACCGCTCCGATCATCGGCCCCCGCACCCCGGCCCACCTCGACGCCGCGCTCGGCGCGCTCGACCTCAAGCTCGACCAGGAGACCCTCGACCGCCTCGACGAGCTCTTCCCGGGCCACCGGACCGCTCCGGAGGACTACGCCTGGTAGGCCGCGTCCGGTGGGGCCGCCCGCTGCCCCGGGCGGGTGGGCGGCCCACGGTCGGCGTGCCGCCAACCGTCCTTCTCCGTAGCCGAATCGTGCCCGTGGCGAGCCTTGACCGGGGCGCCCGGCGCTGATGTAGTCACGGCCTACATGGGCAAGGTACGGGGGAGGCGGATTTGTCCCTGTTCGCCAGACCGCAGCCGGGTTTCACCACCGCCGCCGCCACCGGCGACACGGTGGTGCTGCTGATCGGCATGCGGATCAACCGGTTCTGGGCCGTGCACCACTGGGCCCCGGTGATGTACGCGATGCTCCGGATGCTGTACGAGCTGCGCCGCGCCCCCGAGCGCGGCCTGCGCGGCCGCATCCTGCTGACCGCCTCGCCGCGCACCTACTACGTCGTCCAGTACTGGGAGTCGAAGGAGAAGCTGTACGGCTACGCGCACGCGCCGGACGGCTTCCACCACACCGTGTGGGGCATCGCCAACCGCAAGCAGCGGGAGGGCAAGGTGCGCGGGCACGTCGGGCTCTGGCACGAGACGTACATCGTGCCGCCGGGCGGGTACGAGTCGATCTACTTCGACATGCCGCCGTTCGGCCTGGCCGCCGCCACCGGGTCGCTGCCGGTGGAGGCGCGGGGGCGGAACGCGGCGCAGCGGCTGGCGTACCGGGAGCCGGCGGCCGGCGGGGCGGGCGCGCCCGGCGGGGTCGGCGGGGCTGGAGGGACCGGCGGCGCCTGAGCGCGGCCGCGCCGGGAGTGTCGCCGGTCGTCCGGCCGCCGTGCCGTGAGAGCGTCGGGGGATGGTGGATCTGGGTGACGCGCGGCCGCAGGCGCCGGCGCGGCCGTTGCGGGTGGTGCACGACGTGCCGTACCACGCGCAGTGGGAGTCGGCGGAGCTGGTGCGGGAGATCGTCGACGGGCGGCTGGACGCGTCCGCCGACCCGCGCTGGGGGCAGTCCGGCGCGGCCACCTCGGAGGAGTACGCCTGGTGGTCCTGGCGGCTGTGCGGGGTGGCCTGCCTGCGGATGGCGCTGGCGCACTGGTGGGGCGTGAGCCCGGCGGCGATGGCGCTCGCGGGCGAGTGCGTGGCGGCCGGCGCGTACCGGCGCGACGGCGAGAGCCTGCACGGGCTGATCCACGCGCCGTTCGCCGACTACGTCGAGCGGCGCTGGTGGCTGACCGCGCGAGCAAGGGAGTTGACGGAGCGTCAAGTAGCGGCGGAGGTGGCCGACGGCCGACTGGTGATGGTGTCGGTGCACCCGTCGATCCGGGAGCCGCACGGGCCGGAGCCGGTGCGGCGCGGCGGGCACCTGGTGCTGGCGGTGGGCGCCACGGACACGGCGCTGCTCATCCACAACCCCTCCGGGTTCCCGGGGGAGTCGCAGGCCTTCGCGCGCGTGCCGTGGCGGTCGTTCGGGCGGTTCTACGCCGGGCGGGGGATCGTGCTGGGCCCGCCCGGGCCGTCCTCGTCCGGACGCAACGGACCGGCCGTCACTGGTTGTTGTCCGGCAGTCCCATCGGGTTGATCGGCAGCCGGCCGCGACAGAGCGCCGAGATCGGCTTCAACGCGGCGGCCAGCCGGTCGAGTTCGGTACGCGGGTAGCCGTCCCAGACCCGGGCGGCGGCCAGGTCGGTGGCGGCCTCCAGGCTCTGGTGGCGGATCCGGCCGAGCTCGGTGAGCGCCCCCTCGGCGGTCAGCCAGCCGCGCTCGACCAGGCGCTCGGCGGCCGCCTCCCACTCGGCGTCCGTCCATCCGCGGAGCGGCTGGATCATCTCGCGCCGCATGTCCATCGCGCAGCGGACCACCAGCGCCTCGCAGCCGTCCAGCCCGGCCGCCACCAGGGCGGCCACGTGGCCGTCGCCGCGGTGCTCGCGCATCACGGTGGCGGCCTGCCAGAGCCGCTCGTACAGGCCGCTCGGGCGGGGGAGCGCGGCGTTGGCGGCGGCCAGCACCCGGCCGGCGCAGTCCAGCCGGGTGGCGGCCTGCTCCAGGCTCTCGGCGACCAGCTCGACCTGGTCCCGGTCCACGTGCTCCAGCAGCCCGCCCAGGATCGTCGCCGAGGCCTTCAGCCGGGCGGTCAGCGCCTCCTCGGGGCTCGTGCGGGTCCACACCTCCGGCAGGGCGCGCTCGACCATCGCCGGGGCGAAGGTGAAGAACGCGGCGGTCACCGGCGGGGCGTCCACCGCGCCCAGCGGGGCCGCGCGGGTGCCGAAGTAGCCGTGCAGGCGGCCGCGCAGACCCGCCTCCTCGAAGGCGGTGCCGCCCTCGGGCAGGAAGTAGGTGACGGCGTGCACCGGCTCGAAGAGCCACCACAGTGCGCGGGCGGGGTGGACGGGATCGGTCATCGGGAGACCTTCCTCGGACGTGTCAGGACTGTGGGCCGTTCCGGGACCGCGGGCCGTTCCGGGACTGCGGGCCGTTTCCAGGACTGCGGACCCTTCCAGGGCTGATGACCACGGCGAGGGCCCCGGTAACCCCGGAGCGGGTGTGATGACGGTCACGCGGAGGTCGCCGAGTGCGGTCGGCGGCGGTGGCGCGCGGGATGATGGGATGAGGTGCCCGCTCCGGGGGCGCCCAGCCCTCGCAAGCCCTCGTACGAAGGTAGTCGGTCATGGCCCAGATCAACCCCAGCATCCTGTCCGCGGACTTCGCCCGGCTCGCCGACGAGGCCGAGGCCGTCCGGGGTTCCGACTGGCTGCACGTGGACGTCATGGACAACCACTTCGTGCCCAACCTGACCCTCGGCGTGCCGGTGGTCGAGTCGCTCGCCCGCGCCACCGACATCCCGCTCGACCTCCACCTGATGATCGAGGACCCCGACCGCTGGGCCCCGCAGTACGTCGAGGCCGGCGCCGGCTCGGTCACCTTCCACGTCGAGGCCGCCGCCGCGCCCGTCCGGCTCGCCCGCGAGATCCGCGCCAAGGGCGCCCGCGCCTCGATGGCGCTCAAGCCGGGCACCCCGATCGAGCCGTACGAGGACCTGCTGCCCGAGCTCGACATGGTGCTGATCATGACCGTCGAGCCCGGCTTCGGCGGCCAGGCCTTCCTGGACATCATGCTGCCGAAGATCCGCCGCACCCGGGAGCTGATCGCCAAGCACGACCTGGAACTGTGGCTCCAGGTGGACGGCGGCGTCGCGGCCGACACGGTCGAGCGCTGCGCGGAGGCGGGCGCGGACGTGTTCGTGGCCGGCTCGGCGGTGTACGGCGCCGAGGACCCGGCCGAGGCGGTCCGCAACCTGCGGGAGCTGGCCGGCAAGGCGTCGGCCGACGCCTGGTGGGCCTGCGGGCACTGAGGCCCGCCCGCTCACCGCTCACCGCTCGCCGTTCCGACGGCCGGACGGCCGGGCGCGGGTGGAGGAATGCCGCACCGTGGCGGATGATCGGTGACGGCGTCCCCGAGAACCCCGCCCGGCCCGTCCACCCCGTACGGCGCCGGCCCCTCTCCGTCTCCCCGTACGGTGGTGGAACCGCGATGAGCAACCTCGACACCAGGCCCGCCCCGACCAGCTGCGGCCGCGAGGCCGGCACCGGCCCCGTGAAGGACCTGCTGACGGCCCGTCAGTTCCCGCTCGGCGAAAGCACGGTGGTCCGCCGGCTGCTGCCCAACCTGGGCCGCCGGATGGTCGGCGCCTGGTGCTTCGTGGACCACTACGGGCCCGACGACATCGCCGACGAGCCCGGCATGCAGGTCCCGCCGCACCCGCACATGGGGCTGCAGACGGTCAGCTGGCTCCACCAGGGCGAGGTGCTGCACCGCGACAGCCTCGGCAGCCTCCGGACAGTCCGGCCGTACGAGCTGGGCCTGATGACGTCAGGCCGGGCGATCTCGCACTCCGAGGAGTCCCCGCGTCCGCACGCCCGCCACCTGCACGGCGCCCAGCTCTGGGTCGCCCTCCCGGACGCCAGCCGGCGCGTCGCCCCCTCCTTCGAGCACCACCCCGACCTGCCCGTGGTCACCGCCCCGGGCCTGCGCGCCACCGTCATCCTCGGCACCCTCGACACCGCCACCTCGCCCGGCACCACCCACACCCCGCTGGTCGGCGCCGACCTCGCCCTCACCGACGGCACGGACCTCCGCCTGCCGCTCGTCCCCGACTTCGAGTACGCCGTCCTCGCCATGTCCGGCCGCACCGACGTCGACGGCGTCCCGGTCGAGCCCGGCTCCATGCTCTACCTCGGCTGCGGCCGCCCCGACCTCCCGCTCCGCGCCCACGGCGACGCGGCCGTCCTCCTCCTCGGCGGCCAGCCCTTCGACGAGAGGATCGTCATGTGGTGGAACTTCATCGGCCGCTCGGGTGACGAGATCGCGCAGGCGCGGAACGACTGGGAGAACGGCTCGCGGTTCGGCGAGGTGCACGGCTACGCGGGCGCCCGCCTGCCCGCCCCGGAGCTGCCCGGCATCCCGCTGAAGTCGCGCGGACGGGCGCGCTGACCTGGGGAAACGTCGGACTGGACGGGCTGTTCCCCTGCCGGCGGCCACTGTGCCGCGACGGCCGGGGCCCGGTGGTGGGCGGTGGGTCGCTGGTTCGGGTGCCGGATGAGGTCGACTCACACGGCGCGGTACAGGCCGCGGCCGGTGCGGCGGACGCGGGAGGAGGCGACCAGGCGGTCGAGGGTGCTGCGGACGGCGTTGATGCTGCCGCTGTCGGTGGCGCGGCCGAGCGCCTCGGCGACGTCGCGGGCGCGCACGTCGGCGTCGCCGGCGTCGTCGAAGTAGGCCAGGATCCGTTCGGTGAGCCTGCCGTACTGCTTCGGGGCGCCCTCCTCGCCAACCGGCTCCGGCATGGCGCCGCGGCCCTCGCGCCCGGCAGCGGCGGGGGCGTCGGCGGTGACGGAGGCGTCGTCCGGGCCCGCCGCGGGCCGGGACGGCCGGGGCGCGGAGGCTCCGGCGCCACCCGGACCCGAGGACCCAGGCCCGGCGGAGGACATCAGGGCCTGGAGGGCGTCGAGCGCCCGCTTGACGGAACCGAGATGGGCGACGACCGCGGCCAACTCCCGCTCCAGGGCCTGCTTCTGTACCTCCAGCCGGGCCAGGTCCTCCTGGAGGCCCTCGGCCGTGACCTCGATGTGATGTGCCGTGTGGGTGACAGACACCTTGTGTTCCTCTCGTCCTCGACCCCGGTGGTCGCGTCCGCGCCCGGCCCGCCCCGGCCGGCCGTCCGGCTCCCCGCAGGGACCGCGTCACACCCTAGCGAGGAGCCCCGCGCACCCCCGGCGCCGACAGCCGCTCAGCGCCGGGGCGCGGGACGCACGGTGTCGGTCCTCGACCGCGCCCGGGGACGGCCCGGTTCCAGGAGCACGGCTTGTCGGGATCGGTGACGACCCGGCTCCGGGCGATGCGAGGGCCCGCGAGGTCGAGGCCGAGGACCGCCGCGGCCCGCCGGTCGTACCGCACGCCGCCTGCCCCGCGCACCGCCGCGTTCGTCGACCGGCCCCCCGATCGGCGGCGCCTCGCCGGCGGACTCCACGGGCCCGCCCTCCCGCTCCCGCGGCTCGTCGTCACCGGCCGGGCGATCGGAGGGAGCCGACCGCCCGGGGGCGCTCAGGACCCGGGGGAGGACGGTGCGGGCACCTGTCCCGCACCGGCGCCCCGGAGCCGCTGCAGGGAGTCGGACACGGACCGCATCCGGAGGTCGAGCAGGGCGAGCGTGCCGCGCAGTTCGGCGGCGCGGGCCTGGAGCGCGGCGGCCTCCGCGGCGAGGGACCGCGCGGCGGCCGCGAGTGCGGGCGGGGTTCCCGGGATGGTGGTCATCACGCGTCCTGTGTCGGCGGGGCAGGAAGGGACGGAGGGCAGCGGGCAGGGGCGGGGGATGCTCACGGCCGGGGCCGGGCGAGCCAGTCGGCGAAGCGGGCCCCGGCGATGTGCGCGCCGGGGCCGGGCAGCAGTGTGGTCTCCCGCAGCTCGCTGCCGAAGTACCCGGCGTGCGGGTCGGTCACCACGGTGCGCGGGTCGCCGTCGGCGGCCAGGGTCTCGCGGACGAGTTCGTCCAGCCGGAAGGTGTCGGGACCGGCCACCTCGACCACGCCGTTGACGGGGGAGCCGACGGCCGTACGGCCCACGACGGCGGCCACGTCGTCCGAGAGGACGGGACGGATCCCGACCGGGGCGAGGCGCACGGTGTCGCCGTCGGTGGCCGCGGCGGCGATGCCCCGCACGAACTCGAAGAACTGGGTGGCGTGCACGATGGAGTAGGGCAGCCCGGACGCCTCGATCAGCTCCTCCTGCGCCTGCTTGGCCCGGAAGTAGCCGCTCGCCTGGAGGCGTTCGGTGCCGACCACCGACAGGGCGACGTGGTGGGCGACACCGGCCTCGGCCCCGGCCTTGAGGAGGTTGGCCGTCGAGGTGCGGAAGAACTCCATCACCGCGTCGTCCGCGAACGAGGGGGAGTTGGACACGTCGACGACGACCCGGGCGTCGTGGAGCACCTCGGCGAGGCCCGCACCGGTGAGCGTGTCGACGCCGGTGCTCGGCGCGGCCGCCACCGCCTCGTGGCCCTGTTCGCCGAGGCCGGCGACCAGCTTCGATCCGATCAGTCCGGTGCCGCCGATGACTACGACCTTCATGGGGGATCCTCTCGGGATGTTCGGGTTCCGGGTCCTCACCAGGTAAAGACCGGGCTGACGCGACGGTTGTGACGGCAGGCCGGAAGAATCCCGAACTCCGTCCGTCCTCGCCCGGACGGCCTACGGGGCGAGCGTGACGGCCGTCGGCATCCCGGTGCTGTGACACCCGCGACGCTCCCCACGTGTCACACATCCCCACCGTGCCCGGTCAACACTGCCGAAGGGCGGGGGAGAAGCACCCCGCCCGGAACCAGGCGACGGACGGAAGGTGCACGACAGTGTCGGACCACCACGCAGGACACCCGCACCCGGCCGGCGACCCGGCGTCGTCGGCGAGCTGGACGACCGCGGCCCGGATGCTGCAGGACGCCGGGCCGCTGACCATCCCCGAGGGCGCCTCCGCGATGACCGTGCGGATCGAGTGGGAGCCGGGCGACCCGGGCACCCCGCCGCACCGCCACTCCGGGCCCGCCTTCGGGTACGTGGTCGAGGGCGCGGTCCGCTTCGAGCTGGAGGGCGAGCCCGAGCGGGTGGTGGAGGCCGGCGGCACCTTCTGGGAGCCGGGCGGCGACGCCATCCACTACCAGGACGGCAACGCGCTCGCCGACGCGCGGACCCGGTTCGTGGTGACCATGCTCTGCGCCCCCGGCAGGCCCATGCTCGAACTCGTCTCCGAGGAGGAGCTCGAGCAACGCGCCCACCTCCGCGCCCCGCGCCCCGCCGGGTGAGGACGCCGCCGGGTGGGGCGCCCCACCCGGCGGCGGGAGTCCGTCTTCCCGTCACCGTCCGGGAGTCGATCCGGGGGTGCGCGACCCCGGCTGCCCGGTCGGGTCCGGCGAGAGGCCGGCGACCTCGCCGCGGGCCCCCGGGATCCTGCGGATCGACCACGACCACTGGACGCCGCTGCAGAAGCCGGCCGAGGTCGCGCAGCCGTCGAGCCACACCGGGCGGCGCACCCGGATCGGGCGAGTGAGCCCCCGGCGCCGGACGCCGCAGTGCGGTGACGGAGCCTCACCGTGGCGGTCCCGCAAGGGAACCGGCGCACCGTTTGTTCGTCCACGCGAGCTGATGCATGATGAGGACGGCCTGAGCCGATCAGGGCCGAACCTTGAACTGCATGGTGGTGGTGGATGGCGGGCGGCGCCCCTCGGCGCGGGTCGCGCGGCCCGCGCGGGCTACCCGCGCTGCGCGGCCGGCGGGGCGAATGCGGAGCGCTGGACCAGGTGATCGCCGGTGCCCGGACGGGCCGGGGCCAGGTGCTGGTGCTGCGCGGCGAGCCCGGAGTCGGCAAGTCCGCCCTGCTGGAGTACCTGGTGGACGGCGCGACGGGCTGCCGGATCCTGCGGGCCGTCGGCGTCGAGTCCGAGATGGAGCTGCCCTTCGCCGGACTGCACCAGCTGTGCGTGTCCCTGATGGACCGCCTCGACCGCATCCCCGGCCCGCAACGCGACGCCCTGTCCGTCGCGTTCGGACTGAGCGCGGGCAGCGCGCCGGACCGCTTCCTGGTGGGCCTGGCGGTGCTCAGCCTGCTGGCCGAGGCCGCGGAGGAGGAGCCGCTGGTCTGCGTCGTGGACGACGCCCAGTGGCTCGACCGGGTCTCCGCCCAGACCCTGGCCTTCGTCGCCCGTCGGCTGCTCGCCGAGCGGGTGGCGCTGGTGTTCGCGGTGCGCGCCTCGGCGCCCGCCGCGGACGGCGACCCCTTCCGCGGGCTGCCCGAGACCGTCGTCCGGGGGCTGCGCGAGGACGACGCACGGGCGCTGCTGGAGTCGCTGGTCCCCGGCCGGCTGGACGAGCGGGTCAGGGACCGCATCGTCGCCGAGACCAGCGGCAACCCGCTGGCCCTGCTGGAGCTGACCAGGGGACTGACCGCCGCCGAACTGGCCGGCGGCTTCGGGCGCCCGGACGCCCGCCCGCTGGCCGGCCAGATCGAGCAGACCTACCTGCGGCGCATCGGATCGCTGCCGGCCGCCGCCCAGCGGCTGCTGCTGGCGGCGGCCGCGGAACCGGTGGGCGACGTGCCGCTGCTGCGCCGGGTCGCCGAGCGGCTCGACATCGACGCGGACGCCGCGGGAGCCGTCGAGGCGGCCGGACTCGTCGAGTTCGGCACCCGGGTGCGCTTCCGCCACCCGCTGGTGCGCTCGGCGGCCTACCGCGCCGCCGACCCCACCGTGCGCCGGGACGTCCACCGCGCACTGGCCGAGGCGACCGACCCCGACGTCGACTCCGACCGCCGGGCCTGGCACCGCGCCCACGCGGCCCTCGAACCCGACGAGGCCCTGGCGGGCGAGCTGGAGCGCTCGGCCGGCCGGGCCCAGGCCCGCGGCGGGATCGCCGCGGCGGCGGCGTTCCTGAGACGGGCCACCGAGCTGACGCCCGACCCGGTCCGCCGCGGAGCCCGGGCCGAGGCCGCCGCCCGGGCCGCGTTCGACGCCGGTTCCCCCGACGCGGCGCTCGAACTCCTCGCCGCCGCCGAGCTGAGCCGGCCGGACGAGGCACAGCACGCCCGACTGACCCGGCTGCGCGCCCAGTTGGTGCTGGCCCGCAGGCGCGGCGGCGAGGCGCTGCCCCTGCTGCTCGACGCGGCCGGCCGACTGGCCCGGACCGGCGACGCGCACGCCCGCGAGGCCTACCTCGACGCCATCGGATCGGCGGTCTACGCCGGACGCCTGGCGGACCGCACCGGCGTGCGGGAGGTCGCCGAGGCCGCCCGCACGGCACCGCCCGCACCACACCCGGCGCGGCCCACCGACCTGCTCCTGGACGGCCTGGTGGCCTGGTTCGCCGACGGCTGCGCCGCCGGGGGACCGCTGCTGAGGTCGGCGCTGGGGGCGTTCCGGCAGGCCGCCGCGCACGAGGGCGGCGACGCCATGCGCTGGCTCTGGCTGACCTGGCTGGTCGCCGGAGAGGTCTGGGACGACGAGACGTGGCACCGGCTGACCGAGCGGGCGGTCAGGTCGGCCCGCGAGAGCGGCGCCCTCAACTTCCTGCCGCTGGCGCTCGGATACCGGGCCGTCCTGTCCGTGCACACCGGCGACTTCGACCTCGCCGCGGCGCTCGTCGAGGAGGCCGGAACCCTCGCGGAGGCGGCCGGCCACTCGCCGATGGGCTACCCCTCGATCCTGCTCACGGCCTGGCGCGGCGAGGGCGAGCAGGCCGCGGAGACGATCCGCAGCGGCGTCGCGGAAGCGACCTCGTGGGGCGAGGGGCGGGCGATCGGCGCCGAGCACTATCTCCTCGCGGTCCTGTACAACGGCCTCGGCCACTACCGGGAGGCCCTGGAGCAGGCCGAACAGGCCGTGGCGTACGAGGACCTGGCGCTCGTCGGGTCCGCCCTGGCCGAGCACGTCGAGGCGGCCGTACGGGCCGGTGCCCCCGAGGCGGCCGGTGCGTCGCTGCGCCGGCTGGAGGAACGCGCCGAGGCCGGCGGTACGGACTGGGCCCTGGGCGTGCTGGCCCGCTCCAGGGCCCTGGCGAGCGAGGGCCCGGCCGCCGAACGGCTGCACCGGGAGGCCGTCGAGCGCCTCGGGCGCGGCCGGATCGCCGTCGACCTCGCCCGCGCCCACCTGGTGTACGGCGAGTGGTTGCGCCGTGAGAACCGGCGGACGGACGCGCGCGAGTACCTGCGCACCGCCCACGGGATGCTGCAGCGCTTCGGCGCCCGCGCCTTCGCCGAGCGCGCGCGGCGCGAACTCCTGGCCACCGGCGAGACGGTACGGCACCGCCCGGCCGAGGCGGGCGACCTCCGCGAGGCGCTCACCGCCCAGGAGGGGCAGATCGCCCGGCTGGCCGCCGACGGCATGACGAACGCGGAGATAGCCGCCGAACTGTTCATCAGCCCGCGCACCGTGGAGTGGCACCTGGGCAAGGTCTTCACCAAGCTCGACGTCACCTCGCGCAACAAGCTCCGCACGGTGCTGGCCGGTCCCTGACGGCCGGGGCGCCGAAGGCCCGGGGGGACACCCGGGGGTGGACCGGGGATCTCCCCGGCGCCCCGGGACGGGTCCGGACGGCAGCGTGTCCACCAGGGCATCGACGGATGCCGGGTGTCGAACGGAGCCGTGGTGACCGAGTGCGAAGAACAGTCCGCAGAGTGGTCGGGGACGTGGACGGCCCCCCGGCCGGCCGCCGGGGACGGCGCCCTGGAGGAGGCCGCGGCCGTCTTCGAGGGCCTGCGGCCGCACCTCTTCGGCATCGCGTACCGGATGCTGGGCAGTGCGGTCGAGGCGGAGGACGTGGTCCAGGACGTGTGGCTGCGCTGGCAGAAGACCGACCGCACGGCCGTGATCAGCCCGGTGGCCTTCCTGTCGCGCGCCACCACCCGGCTGGCCATCAACGTGGCCCAGTCCGCCCGCTCGCGCCGCCAGAGCTACGTCGGCGCCTGGCCGCCCGACCGCGTCGACACCACGGCCGACCCCGAGGCCGGCGTGCAGCAGGCCGAGGAGCTCGAACTCGCCCTGCTGCTGGTCCTGGAGACGCTGACGCCTGCGGAGCGGGCGGTGTACCTCCTGCGGGAGGCCTTCGAGTACACCTACACCGACATCGCCGGCATGCTGCGCCTCAGCGCCGTCAACGTCCGCCAGATCGCCAGCCGGGCCCGCCGCCGCCTCGCGGCCGGCCGGCGGGAGAGGGCGGACGCGGGGGAGCACCGGCGGCTGCTGGAGGTCTTCCTCGCGGCGGCCAGGACCGGCGACGTCGGCTCCCTGGAGGAGTTCCTGGCCCCGGCCGCCGCCCGGTAGCCCGCCGGGCGCCCCCGCGCGGCCCGCCACCCGGCGCGGTCAGGAGGCCAGCCGGGCGACCTGCGAGCCGGCCAGCAGGAAGGCGCCGACCCCGAAGTCGGCGGTGCTCTCGTAGGTGATCGGCCGGCTCGACTCGGGGCGGTCCCCGGTGCCCTGGACCCAGCCCAGCCTCCCGTCCGGGTGCACGGCGTCCCGCACGAGCGCGTTCCAGCCCCTGGCGAGGACGGGCAGGTAGGTGGCCCGGTCGACCACGCCGGTGCGGATGGCGTGGGCCAGGCCGAAGCAGAACAGGGCGGTCCCGCTCGACTCCCGGCCGGGCAGGTGCCCGGGGTCGGCCAGGGACGGGTTCCAGAAGCCGTCCGGGCGCTGCCGGGCCAGCAGGGCGCGGCTCATCCCCTGCATGTTCCACCGGTACTCGGGCGCCCGCCGGTCGGTGGACGGCAGGACGGCCAGCACCTTGGCGTGGGCGGCGTAGGCCCACCCGTTGCCCCGGGACCAGAACACCGGCCTGCCGTCCGGCGACAGCCGCCCGGCGCCGCCGGGGGACCAGGTGTCGTCGCGGTACCAGAGCTCGTGGGTGTAGTCGTACAGGCCGCCGCCCCGGACCCGCTTGGTGTGGTCGTACAGCGCGTACATCTTCGCCCAGTACGCGCTGTCGCCGCGCAGCGCGCCGAGCCGGGCCATCGGCGGCATCGCCATGTGCAGGGCGTCCACCCACCACCAGTCGTCGTCCTTCTCGGGCCGGTCGGTGTGGACCATCCGGTGCAGGGACGTCTCGATGGCCGCGATCCGCTCCTCCCCGCCGCGCACCTCGTGGATGTCCAGGTACACCTGGCCGGCGTTGTGGTTGTCGGCGTGCCGGGTGGTCACCCCGCCGGCGAGGCCGTAGTCGTGCTTCTCCGCCCAGGACTCGGCGTAGGCGAGGTAGCGCGGCTCGCCGGTCAGCCGGTAGGCGGCCATGGTGCCGCCGAAGTAGGTGGCCCTGGCCCAGAGGTTGTCGCCGGGATCGCCGTGGCCGTTGATCCAGTGGTCGTTGACCCGGCGCACGCTCTCCACGACCGCGGCCCGGCCGGGCAGCACGTCGGCCGGGGCCGCCTGCGCGCGGCCGGCCGCCGTGACGGGGCCGGCCGCCGTGACGGGGCCGGCGAGGGACAGGGCGGCGGAAAGCCGCAGAAAGTTCCGGCGTCGCATGGTGGTGCCTCCTGCTGGAAGGGCCCCGCCGCCGGGGCGGCAGGGCCGGGTCGTGGTCAACTCGGCGGCAGACCATCGAAGTTGGGGATGATGCGGAGCAGCCGCTGGTAGTCGGCCGGGGTGTTCAGCGCCCCGTTGCGGGGGCCGATGGTGATGCGGTCCGCGGCGGGATAGGCGGTGGTGGAGCTCGGGGCCTGGGGGAAGGTGCCGCCGCCCGGCGCCCGCGCGGCCCGGTAGCGGTCGGCGATCTCGCCGGCCACCGCGTAGGTGCGGGACCGCAGCTCCCTGGTCCGGTCGTCGATGACGACCTCGCTCGACACCCCGTTCGCCAGGGCTGCCCCCATCCGGTCGCGGAACGGCGCCCAGCGCGCCGCGTCCGCGTAGGCCGGGCTGACCGTCAGCAGGGCGGCGGCGATCTGCGGGAGGTACCGGCCGACCTGGTCGGGCCCGGGCAGGCCGCCGAGGCTGGCGGCGGCGGCCAGGAAGCCCACCGTGCTGATCCTGGTCGGGGCGTCCAGCCCGCCGGAGACCACCAGGTCGTACCAGCGGTCGAAGGACCCGGAGATGCCCAGGCGCACCGCCCGGCGGGACGTCCCCGGCGTGTCCGCGAAGGCCCGCAGCTCCGCGACCACGTCCGCGTTGGCGTCGTCGAAGTAGTAGACGGTCCCGGCCCCGGTGAGGAACCCCGCGAGGTAGCCGGTGCGCGGGTTCAGGAACAGCACCACCTGGCGGGCCGACAGGTGGTTGCGGACGTCGACCCCGATCACCCCGTCCTGGTAGGACTGGGTGAACCTGACCCCCGGCAGGAAGGCCGGCCCTCCCGCCTCGTAGTCGCGGATCCGGGTGAGCGCGGAGTAGTACCGCGCCGTGCCGTCGTCCGTGTCCGGTCCCTGCCCGTCCGCCAGCATGTGGACCGCCCACGACACCTCCCCGCCCGGCACGCTCGCCCCGGCCGGCTGGACACCGGCCCCCACGGCCGTCAGGACGGCGGACAACCCCACCACCGCGGAACGCAGGGCACGGCGGACGGAAAGTGTGGATGACACGGTGTTTCAGCTCCCTGATTCGCACGGCGGACGCGGTCACGGGCGGCCGGCCACCGGAAGCACCGGCCACGGCGACCACACAGATGACCGGGCAGAACCGCCCGGTGTGACAGACCGGGGCCCCGGCACCCGCGCCCGCACCGCCGGCAGCCGTCACAATCACACGCCCTGGGCTGTCAGTTGGGTGTGAAACCGAAACCCACCATGCGACGGACCGTACGCCCGGCGATCGCGGCCCTCACCGCCGCCCTCGCCCTCACCGCCCTCGGCACCCCGCCGGCCGCCTCGGCCGTACCCCCCGACAAGGTGACCTGGGTCATCCACAAACTGGACGACGACCCCGCCCACCCCGGCGGAGGCGCCGGCCGGGACCAGTACTTCTCCGTGGTCACCCAGATCCGCAACTGGATGGCCGGCCCCACCGTCCGCGGCGACGTCCGGCTCAGTCAGGCGGACACCGACGGCATCATCGGGATCGACATCCGCAACCACACGGGCGCCCGGCTCGTCACCCTGTTCCTCAACCCCCACAGCGGGTACCTCACCGGCTTCCACGCCCGCAACGAGGTCGTCTTCTACTTCAGCGACGCCAACCCCGCCATGGTCGAGGAGATGAAGAGGTACGCCAGGAACATCGGGGCGCGCACCTACCAGACACACCTCTCCGGATCCTTCGACGCCTGGTACACCGCGGCCACCAGCGGCGGCCTGACCGCCCCCACCGGCATCGGCACCCGGTCGTTCCGCGACGCGGCCTCCTCGCTGGGCGGCTCGCCCGAGCCGGAGTACATCGACCGCTTCCTCCCGCAGACCGCCCAGTACCTGCTCACCCTCAGCCCGGCCTACGCGCAGGCGTCCCACTACACCCTCTTCCGCGACCGCATGGGCGACGCCCTCGCCAACGACACCTCCTCGGCGGTCGTCATGGACAACCGCACCAGGGAACTGCGTGCCAACTGGGAGAAGATCAGCAACGACACCCTGCCCAACATCCCCTTCCTGGCGAACGACCGCACCGCAGGCGGCGACGCCCTGCCCTTCCCCGTCACCCTGGGGCCCGCGAACGGCACGCTGCGCACCGTCTCCGACGTGGCTTCCGCGCTGCGCATCCTGACGAACACCCAGGGGCGGGAGTAGCGGCGGCGCGTCGCGGCGTCCCCGCGGAGCAACGGAGCCCGGCCGGAGGCGAGTCCGCCTCCGGCCGGGCTCCGTCTCCGGCGCCTCAGTGGGCCCCCTTGAGGTACACCGTCATCCGGACCTCCCGGTGGACGTCGCCCACGGTGTTCAGCGTCCCGTTGATCGGGCCGATGTCGATGCCCTCCGGGAGCGGGGTGGAAGCCTGCGCGGCCCGGTGGTTGCGCCACCAGACCGCGTACCGCTCGGCCCAGTTGACCCACCGCGTCCAGGCCCGGCGGACCTCGAAGGCCCTCTCGTCGTAGACCGGGACCCTCGTCTGGTACGTCGTGCGCCCCATGGCCTGGGCGACGTCGTCACGGAAGCTGGTCCACCGCACGCCGAGCTCGTAGGCGGCGGACAGGGTCCGCATGGACTCCGCGATCGACGGGATGTCGAGGTTCCGCACCGGCCCGGGCGGGAACCGCCAGAGCTGCCAGCCGGCACTGCCGAAGTCCGCGGCGTTGAAGTTCCGTTGCAGCCCGACGCCCGACTCGGCGATCCGCTGCTCCCAATCGTTCCACGAGCCGTTCATGGGCAGCTCGACGGCATGGCCGTGCTGCGACACGGCCAGGGCCCGGATCTCCTGGATGACGGTGGGGGCCGCGTCCCTGAAGTAGTAGTAGTAGTTGTGGGCGGTCGCGAAGCCCGCGATGTAGAGCGAGTGCGGGTTGATGAGCAGCGTGCCCCGGTGCTCGTTCAGGTCGCCCTCCAGTTCGAGGACGATGAGCCCGCCCGCGTGCTCCTGGATCTCCTGGATGTCACCGTCGAACGGGTGCCCCGCCGCCCGGCGGATGAGGTCGACGACCTCCTTGTACTCGCGCTCGCCGGAGATGTCCGACGAGGCGTCCGCGATGATCTTGGTGTGCAGGTACCTCCAGAAGCCGGGCCCGGTGTCCGCCTCGGCGGGTTGCGCCCCGACCCCGGTGGCGGCGACGGTGAGAACGGCGATCACGAACACCAGCAAAGGGTTCATGATCCCGCTCCAGCGGGTTCTTGTCAGCACGACGTCCAGACCTCCGGTGCCCTCGGCGATGTGACAACGTGGCACACTCTCCACGTTCCACCGGACTGACCGGACAGGGCGGTGATGTGTGACAGCAAGTCAGGAGCCTTGTGGCCGACGGCCTTGCGGTGACGAAGGGCCTTGCGGTGGAGGCGGCCGGCGGATCACACTGAGCGCGACCGAGCAGAACGGAATGGTGTCGTGTTGTCACATGTCCCGGGAATCAGGGCCGTCCGCCGGCTGACGGCCCTCACTCTGGCCGCCTCGGCCGCGCTGCTGGGGCCGGCCGCCGGTGCGGCCCGGGCGGACACGCCGAACGGCACGACCAGGGAGGTCGTCCTGAGGATCGACACGGTCGACGAGCGGAACAACGTCGCCCGCTACCACCAGGCCGTGCTGGACCTGCGCCAGGCGGCCGGCCACGTGTTCCGCGACGGCGACGTGTACGTCACCCAGTCGACGAGCCCGGGACTCATCGCCCTGCGCATCCGCGACCACCGGAACGTGGAGCAGGTCACCCTCTACCTGAACCCCGCGACCCTGTACGTCGGCGGCTTCCGCACCAGGAACGGGACGCTGTACGCCTTCAAGGACGTGTCGGCCAACGTGCGCGACGAGATGGCGCGCGGCGGAACGGTGCACCTCCTGGATCTCGCGGGCAGCTACGCGGCCCTGCGGGAGGCCTACGGCCTGGGCGGCCGGGAGCCGTCCGTCGCCTCGCTCGACGACATGCTGAACGGCGCCACCCGGCTCGGCGGCGTCGCCGACGGCAGCGAACGCGCCGTCATCGCCGGGACGATGATGTGCTACATGGGCGCCTTCTCGGAGGCCGCCCGGTTCCCGGCGTTCCGGGACGCGTGGGACGCCGTCTTCGACGGCACCGTCCGCAACTACCACACCATCCTCAACGGCTACCTCTTCGGGCTCCGGACGGAATGGGCCGCCATCTCCGCCTTCGCCCGCAACACCACCGCCGACCCCGCCACCCCGCCCCTGGTGGTCCCCGGCGTCGGCACCTACCGGAGCTGGCAGGACGTGCGGGAGGTCGTGCGGACGATCCTGGCGGCCAACCCGGGCACCTGAGGCGGCCGTCCGCGCGGCCGCCGCCACAGCCGCCGCCGCGCCCTCGCGGTCACCACTCCGTCCGGCAGGCTTGCCGGAATGGCAAGCCCGATCGCGTCGGCCGGGTTCCCCACCGCATGATCGACGGGTAGCCGCGCCCGCCGCGAACCGAGGAGACGCCCGTGCCGCCCGCGCCGACCGGCGAGTTCCGCCACCGCGCCGTCGAGGTCGTCGAGCAGGGCACCGGCCTGCCGGCGCCGCTCGTGCACGTCCCCCATCACCGGCACACCGCGCCGGTCACGGGCCGTCAGCCCCCGGCGGCATCGCGCTTCAGCGATAGGTAGCGCCAAATTGCGTCGCATTCAAGCGAGTTCGACATTTCCGCTGTCCGCCCACGAGCCCCTGAGGATGCCCCGGTGACCGACACGACCATGGACAGAGTGAGCCGCTTCCGGGCCGAGGCGGCATCCCTGGGCCTGCCGTCGGAGGAGGTGGAGGAATGGATCCGTGTCGCCCGTCCGGCGGTGTACCTGGCGGAGGGCGGTGACGGCCCCGTCGCGGCCCGGATCGGCGGCCACCCCCCGCTGCCGCAGGGCGTGCCGAGGCCGTCCGACCCCTTCGTGGCCTCCGTCGACCTCGCCGCCCTCCCGCCGGGCGCCACCGGCCTCCCGCTGCCCGCCGACGGCCACCTGCTCCTCTTCTCCGGCGTCGAGGTGCACGACGTCGGGGGGCAGGTGTCCGACGCGGTGCTGTACCTCCCCGCCGGGTCCCCGACAGCCCCGAGCCCCCTCGGACCCGGCCCCCTCGGACGCGGCGGGCGCGGGCCGTACCGGCCGCGTGAACTCCGCACCGTGTGGCACCAGCCGAGCGCGCCGATGCCGGAGAGCTTCGCCCTCGACCGATGGGGCGACTTCCCCGAGGACGAGCAGTTCGAACTCGCCGACGAACTCGCCGACGCCTGGGCCCACGGGGGCGGCCACCGGCCTTCCTGGGACCTGCAGATAGGCGGCCATCCGGTCTCGCCCCAGAACGACCCCGTCCACTACGCCCGTGATCCCCAGGAGGCCGACCCCTCCGAGGAGGGCGGTACGGCCCACGGAGACGGCGCCGACGACTGGGCCCTCCTGGCCACCTGGAGGTGCGGCGACGATGTCACGGAACTGGACTCGGGCGTGGCCCACTGGGTGATCCGCCGCCAGGACGCGGCGGCCGGGCGCTTCGACCGGGTCCACCGCTACGTCGAAATGGCCTGACCGCGCGGGCGGGGACGGCCGGCCTCGGCGCTCATCGGCCGCCCCGCCCCGCCCCGCTGCACCTCCGCTCCGCCCCCGCGCCCGCCGCCCGGTCGTTGCGGTCACGGTGACGAGCGGCTCGGCCGCCGTCCCCCCCGGCCCGGGCGGACGGTTCAGCGGAGCAGCAGGTCCCGGATCACCTCCGTGATCTGGTCGAGCGCCTCCTCGGCCATGAAGTGCCCCGCCCCGGTCAGCCGGTGGTCGAGGTCCGGCGCCCACGCCCGCCACACCGCGGCGGCGTCGTAGCCCAGCCGGTCTCCCCAGTCCTGCTGGACCACGGTCACGGGCATCGCCAGCTGCGACCCGGCGTCCAGGTCCGCCTGGTCGTGCAGGACGTCGATGCCCGCCGAGGCCCGGTAGTCCGCGACGATCGACGGCACCGCCGCGGCGCTCGCCCGCAGGTACTCGGCGCGCACCTCCGGCGGCAGCGCGGCCGGGTCGTTCGCCCAGGCGTCGAGGAACGAGCCGAAGAACGCGTCCGCGCTGTTGGCGATCATCGTCTCCGGCAGCCCCGGCGGCTGCGCCATCAGGTACAGGTGGTAGCCGACCGCCGCCGGGACGCCGTGGAGCACGTTCCACATGTCGAGCGTCGGCACGACGTCGAGGATGCCCAGGTGGGTGAGGGTCTCCGGGTGGTCCAGGCCCGCCCGGAAGGCGACCAGGGCGCCGCGGTCGTGGCCGACGAGGGCGAAGCGCTCGTGGCCGAGCGCCGCCGCCGAGGCCACCACGTCGGCGGCCATGGTGCGCTTGGAGTACACCTCGGGTCCGGTGGCCTCCGGCTTGTCGCTGGCGCCGTAGCCGCGCAGGTCGGGGCAGATCACCGTGTGCCGGTCGGCGAGCCGCCCGGCGACGTGCCGCCACATCAGGTGGGTCTGGGGGAAGCCGTGCAGCAGCACGACCGGGCTGCCGTCGCCACCGACGGAGGCGGCGAGCTCCACACCGTCCGCACCGGGCAGGCGGAGGCGGTCGAAGCCGGGAATGGCGAGCGTCATGAGAGGTCCCTTCCTGGGGTCGGCGGACCGGCGGGAGCCCCGGTCCGTGGACTGACGGGACGAGCATGGGCGCCGGCGATCAGCAGCCGATCAGTACGCCTCGACGTCGCGGTCCCGTGAGCCGGAAGATGGAGGGCATGCGAATCGACGTACTCGGTGCCGTGCGGGCCTTCCTGGACGACGGCACCCCGGTCGACCTGGGCGGACCCCGCCACCGCGAGGTGCTCGCCCGGCTCGTCGCCGCCGAGGGACGGATGGTCGCCACCGACACCCTCGTCGACGACCTGTGGGCCGAGCCGCCGGACCGCGCCGTCGGGGCGTTGCGCACGTTCGTCGCCGCGCTGCGTCGCGCCCTCGAACCCGAGCGGCCACCCCGCACCCCGCCGCGCGTCCTCGTCACGGAAGGCCCCGGCTACGCGCTGCGCCTGCCCCGCGACCACGTGGACGCCCACCGGTTCGAGGACGCCCTGGCCCGCGCCAGGCGCGCACCCGACGCGCTGACCGAACTCGAAGCGGCCCTCGCGGCCTGGCGCGGCCCCGCCTACGCCGACGTGACCGGCTCCGCCTGGGCCCGGCGCGAGCGGAGCCGGTTGGAGGAGCTGAGGCTGGAAGGGACGGAAGTGCGCGCCCGCATCCTGCTCGACGCGGGTTCGGGTGCCGGGCTCGTCGCCGAACTGGGCGCCCACGTCACCGAACACCTCTGGCGCGAGCCGGCCTGGGGACTGCTGGCCCGCGCACTGCACCAGGCGGGCCGTCAGGCGGACGCGCTGGCCACCCTCCGCCGCGCCCGCACCATGCTGGTGGACCAGCTCGGGCTCGACCCCGGTCCCGACCTGCGGCGGCTGGAGACGGACATCCTCCACGGCGCCACGATGCTCCAGCCGCCGCGCACCGTGTGGACCACCGACGCCCGCTTCGGCCCGCGCACCACCGTCGAGCTGGCCCGCACCCTGGCCCTGGCGGGCGGTGACGCCCTCGTCCACTCGCGGCGCGACCGCCTCGCCGCCGTCCGGGCGGCGGAGCGCACCGGAGACATCGCCCTGACCGCCCGTGTCATCGGCGCCTACGACGTGCCCGCCCTCTGGAGCCGGGCCGACGATCCCGAGCAGTCCCGCGCCGTCGTCGAGGCGGCCGAGCGCACGCTCACCGCGCTCGGCCCCGACGGCCCCGCCGACCTGCGCGCCCGACTGTCGGCCACCGTCGCGGTCGAGAGCCGCAGCGCCGACCTGTCCGGCACCGCGCTCGCGCGCGCCGCCCAGGCGGCGCACGAAGCGGAGGCGCTGGCCCGGGAACTGGGCGACCCCGCCCTGCTGGTGTTCGCCCTCAACGGCGTGTTCCTCCAGTCCTTCACCCGGCCCGGGCTCGCGGCGGCCCGCGACGTGATCGGCGCCGAGATCCTCGACCTGGCCACCGAGCACGGACTGCCGAACTTCGCCGTGCTCGGCCGGCTCATCCGCCTGCAGTCCGCCTCCGCCCTCGGCGACCTCGACGCCGCGACCGCACACGCCGAGGCCGCCGAGCAGCTCGCCGTCAGCACCGAGGCGTCCCTCGTCCCCGTCCTCACCGCCTGGTTCCGGGCCCGGGCGACGGCCGCGCGCAGTACCGAACCGGGCGGACCGACCGCCGCCACCGCCGCGGCGCACTACCGTTCCGCCGAGGACGCCCTCGCCGCGACGGCGGGCATGCCGGGACTGCACCGCGGCCTGTTCGCCCTCGCCCTCCTGGGCCTTCGCCTCCTGCACGGCCGTCCCGCACCCACCGACCCCGCTCTCGACTGGGGCCCCTACCGCCCCTGGACCCAGCCCCTGGTGCTGCTCGCCCGCAACCGAGCCGAGGAGGCCCGGACCGCCCTGACCACGGCGCCCGAACCACCCCTCGATCACATGCAGGAGGCACTCTGGTGCCTGACCGCCCACGCCGCCGCGGCCCTCGGCGAGCGCCCGGTCGCCGCCCGCGCGGCGACAGCCCTGCGCGCCGCCCGCGCCGAACACGCGGGCGGCGCGAGCGGGCTGCTGACGCTGGGGCCGGTGGCACGGTACCTGGCGCAGGCGCAGGCCTGTGCCGACGGGGGATGACCGACACCGTCCACGGGCCGGCTCCCCACCCGTCCCCCCGCCCTGACCGGGCACGGTGCCCCGGACCGTCCTGCGGTCGTTGACGCCGACGAGGGGAACACCTCCTCCCGCACGACGGCGGGAGCGGGAGCGGCGGCGGTCGGAGGCACCAGCTGCCGACGGTGCACGGGAGCCGCGCCTCCTGAGGCCGGGCCGTCAGGTGGTGAGGCCGTTCAGTTCGGTGGTCCAGTCGATCAGGGTGCCCTCCGAGCCCGGGGGCACCAGGGGGAAGGCCTCCCGGCGGAGCCAGCGGCGGACCTGGCGGCAGGGGAGGTCGACCAGGCAGACGCTGTCGACGCCGCGCAGCATGATGCGCAGGGAGGCGCGGCCGTGGCAGGTGCAGGGCGGCCAGATGCGGACGTCGCCGAGGCCGGCGGGCTTCTGCAGGCCCTCCCACAGGAGGTCGCGGGAGAACCGCCAGGTGCCCGCGTCCGCCGCGGGCCCGAGGAACTCCAGGGCGACGGCGAGCGGGTCGTCGCTGCGGTAGCCGAGGCGCACCCGGATGTCGACGGACTCGCGCTCGCCGAGGACCAGCCGGGCGTCGAGGACGACGTCGGTGCCGGTGGCCTCCGGGCGTGGCTGGGGGCTGGGGAGCGGGTGGTGGGCGGGCACGGGTTTCTCCTGGGGCGGTGTCGGGGCGGGGGTCGAGAGCCGGGCTGGGGCCGCGTGGGGGCGTCCGGTCGGGAGGGGGCGCGCCGGACGGCCGGGGGCCGGCGGCGGCGCGCGACGCTCTCGCCTCGGGCCCTGGGAGCTGCCGAGGAGCAGGGGGAGGCGGAATCCCTCCCCAGGCTAGGAAGCGGTGTCGGCCCGGATGTTCCGGCCGTGCACCGCGAGCTGACGATCCGCGCACCGTTCGCCCGGTGCGGAGGGCCGGGTGCGGGCTCCTCGTTGTGACGTCCGCGCGGTCCGGCGACCGGAGGGTAGCCCGGCCGGTGGCCGTCCTGTCGTACCGCTTGCGCTCAACGAGCTTGCCTCGCACGGCACTTGGTGGATCACGGCCTTCCAGGGGTGGCGCGGGCGGGGCCTCGTCCGGCCGTGGCCGCAGAGCGAGGGACCGCCCGGGGGCCGCCGATTCCTCGCTTTGTTGAACGTTTGTCCATCCGGTTTCGCTCCTTGTATGAAGGGCGCCGGAGGTTTTGATCATGCAGAAGTGGATCCAGCGCGCGCGTTCGGGCGGCGAGGCGCTGCAGACGTTGGTGGACGGCCTGGCCGGGGAGCTGGGGCGGTCCGTCGTCCTCGACGACCCGTTGGTGCGGATGATCTGCACCAGCCGGCACTTCGGCGACGAGGACCGGGTGCGCGTGCGCACCCTGCTGCAGGGCATCGCGGACGACGAGACCATCCGCTACGTGCTGTCGCAGGGCGTCGCCCAGTGGACGCGGCCCGGGATCCTGCCGGGCCGCGACGACCTGGGGCTGCGACCGCGCTACTGCGTCCCGATCCGCGAGCGGGGCCACATGCTCGGCATCCTCATGGTCGTGGCGGTCGGGGAGCCCCTCACCGAGGCCGAGACCGCCGCCATCGACCGGGCCGCCCGCGCCGTGGCGGTCGAGATGTACGCCGAGCAACTGGCCTCGGACGAGGACGAGGAGCACATCCGGCGGCTGGTGAACCGGCTGGTCGGCTCCGACTCGGCGCAGCGCTGCGCGGCGCACCAGCGCCTGCTGGACGACGGGCTCCTGCCGGCCGGCCCGCACGTCGTGGTGACCAGCGTGGCCGTCTCCGACCGGCGGGGGCCGTCCGGGCAGGTCGCGCTGGCCCTGCGCGGTGCGCTGGAGCCGTTCCGGCAGACCCGAACGGCCCGCGGCCTGGCGGCGATCGAGCAGGACCGGGCGGTCCTGGTGCAGGTCTTCGACCGGGAACCGGCGGAGGAGGACCTGGAACAGCAGAGCCGCGCGATCCTCCGCTCGCTGACCACCTTCCTGGGCCCGGGGCCCGCCACGGTGGTGGGCGTGGGCGGGCGCCGGACGGCACTCGCCGACGCGTGGATCTCCCACGACCAGGCCAGGGTGGGGGTGCGCGCGGCCCGCCGGCTGGCCCGACTGGAGGGCGTCGGCGACTGGGAGCGGCTCGGGGAGTACGCGGTCTTCCTCCAACTGCCCGACAGCGCGCTCAACGTCTCCCTCCTCCCGAAGCCGCTGCGGCGTCTGCTGGACGGCGGCGGCAACTCCCGGCTGGAGGAGACCCTGCGCTGCTACCTGGAGAACGCCGGCTCGGTTCCCAAGACCGCGGAGGCCCTGGAGCTCCACCGCACCTCGCTGTACTACCGCCTGCGCCAGATCCAGGAGATCACGGGTCTGGACCTGGACAACGGCGCGCACCGCCTGGTGCTGCACACGGGGCTGCGGCTGTGGGAGCTGCTGGAGGCACCTCCGGACGCGGCGGCGAAGCACGCCGTTGCTACAGAGTGATGAAGCTCTGTCGGGCAATCCCTACGTCGGGCGGTGGCCAACGGGTTCAGCGCACCGCGAGAATCGTCACCACGAGCTGCCGCTCATCCCCGGCGACCTGCGGGTTCCGGACTCCCCGACCCGCGAGCCGAAACGAACGGACAAGAACGAGCACCATGCACGAACTGATCACGAACGACGGTGTGCGCCTGGCCTACCGCGACAGCGGCGGCGACGGAGTCCCGCTGGTGATGCTCCACGGCTGGGGGCAGACGCAGGAGATGTTCCGCCACCAGGTCGAGGGGCTGGCACCGGGCCGGCGCGTGGTGACGGTGGACCTCCGCGGCCACGGCCGCTCCGGCAAGCCGCGCCACGGCTACCGCATCGCGCGGCTGGCCCGCGACGTCCTCGGCCTGGTCGACCACCTGGGCCTGAACGCCTTCGACGCGCTCGGGTGGTCGATGGGCGCCTCGGTGTGGTGGAGCTTCGCCGACCAGTACGGCACCGGCCGGATCCGCCGGCTCGTCCTGGTGGACCAGCCGGCCGCGGTGGCGGCGGTGCCCTGGATGACGGAGACGGAGCAGCGCGAGTCCGGCGCCATCTTCGACGTCGCCGGGCTCCTGGAGCTGGGCGCCGCGCTGGCCGGCCCGGACGGGGAGAAGGTCCGCGAGGACTTCGTCCGCTCGATGTTCAGCGGCGACACCGACCCGGACCTGCTGGCCTTCGTGACCGAGCAGATCCGCGCCACCCCGGCGTACGCGGGCGTCCCGCTGCTCTTCGACCACTGCGCCCAGGACTGGCGCGACGTCCTCGAGTGCATCGACGTCCCGACCCTGGTGGTCGGCTGCGAGGGAAGCCACGTCGACCCGGCCTCCCAGCGCTTCATCGCCGAGCGGATCCCCGGCGCCCGCCTCCACGTCTTCCCGAAGAGCGTCGCGAGCTCGCACTTCCCGTTCCTGGAGAACCCCGGCGAGTTCAACGCCGTCGTGGAGAAGTTCCTCTCCTGAACGCCCCGCCCGCGCGTCCGAACGCCCCGCCCGCGCGGCTGAACGCCCTGCCCACGCGCCCGAACGCCGCGCCCGCGCGTCGGCCCGGCGGGCCACCTCCCCTGCACCTGAACGATTCGAACCGGTCGGAGCCTCCCGTGATCCCGTCGGGTCCCTCACCCATGCCCGAAACCCCCGCGCCCGAAGGCCGGGTCCACCAGCCCGGCCGAACCGCCTCCGACGGCGGCAGCGGCTGCATCGACATCCTCTCCCCGCCGCCCGGGACCGACCCCGAGGACTGCCTCTACGTCGCCCTGCACGTCCACGGCGCGGCCTCCGTCCGGCGCCACGGCGTCAGCACCGCGCTCGCCCCGGGGGACCTGCTGATCGGCACCACCGTGCACCCGGCGGGCCTGTTGCAGGACGCCGAGTGCCGGATGATCCACTTCCGCGTCCCCTGCTTCTACCTGGGCGTCCGGCACGGAGACGTCCGGCGCACGGGCGGCCTGCTGGCGCGCGGGAACGAGGGCGTCGGTTCGCTCGCCTCCCAGTTCCTGCGGACCCTCGCCACCCAGGCCCGGGCCCACCGCGCCCGGCCGGGCAACCACCTCGCCCGCAGCGTCTCCGACATCGTCGCCATCCTGGTGACCGAACTGCTCGAACGGGAGAGCCCGGAGCACCCGAGCGGCTCGGCCGAACTGCTGGCGCGGATCCGCGCCCACATCGAGGAGAACCTCGCCGATCCGGAGCTCTCGCCCGAAGCGATCGCCCGCTCGCAGCACATCTCGGTGCGCTACCTGCACAAGCTCTTCCAGCAGGACGGGATGACCGTCGGCCAGTGGGTGCGGCAGCGGCGGCTGGACGCCTGCCGCCGGGAGCTGGAGCGCCCGTCCCGCCGGCAGACCAGCGTCGCCGCCGTCGCCCACCGGTGGGGCTTCGTCAGCCACTCCCACTTCAGCCGGGCGTTCCGCGACGCCTACGGGGTCTCGCCCCGCGAATGGCAGGCCTACGCCGCGCAGAGCGACGGCCGCAGCCCGGCCTCCTGACCCCTCCGTCCCGGCGCCGTCGACGCCACCTCCCGCCGGCCGGTGACACGGCCTGCCCGTCGGCCGGCGGGACGTGGCGCCGGCGCCCTCCGAAAGGCAGCCATGCACCCCACCCGGCCCACCGTCGTGCTCGTCCACGACGGCTGCTCCGACGCGACCACCTGGTTCGGCGTCATCGCCGAACTCCACAGACGCGGCCTGACGGTCCTCGCCGCCGCGAACCCGCTGCGCGGACTGGCCCACGACGCCGCCTACCTGGCCTCCGTCGTCACGGGCATAGAGGGCCCCGTCGTCCTGGTCGGCCACTCCTACGGCGGCATGGTGATCACGGAGGCCGGGGGCGCCCCGAACGTCGTCGCGCTGGTCTACGTGGCCGCCTACCTCCCCGACGTCGGCGAGAGCTACGAGGTGCTCGCGAGTCGCTTCGATCCCTCGCCGCTCATCCCGCGGCTGCGGCGGTCGGAGTTCACCGTCGGGGGCACCGGCCGGGCGACGGAGCTCACCGTGCCCGCGGACTGCTTCCGGCCGCTGGTGGCCGCCGACCTCGACGCGGAGGTGGCGCAGGTGCTGGCCGCGCTCCAACGTCCGGCAGCGGAACGGGTGTTGACCGACGCGCCGACGGTGGCGGCCTGGCGCGGCACACCCTCCTGGGCCCTGGTGACGGGGGCCGACCAGGCGCTGCCGCCGTCGGTCCAGCGCTTCACCGCGCAGCGGGCCGGCGCCACCGTGCTCGAACTGCCGGACGCCTCCCACGCGGTGGCGGTGTCCCGGCCGAGTACGGTCGCGGAACTCATCCACGACGCCGCCAGGTCGGCTTCGGCCCGGCCGGGGAGGAGCGCGAGCGCGGGGGACGGCACCCGCTCGTCCGCGTAACGCCGGTCACCGAGCGGTGTGGATCTCCGCGACGTAGCCGCCCGGGAACCGCACCATCGCGCTGTCCCGGCCGCCCGCGCGGACCGGCCCCGACAGCACCGAGGCGCCGGCGGCCTTCGCCCGCTCCAGGGTGGCGGCGAGGTCCGGCACGCCGTAGCCGGTGAGCTCCCGGCCGAACGGGTGGGGCAGGTGGCCGTCGGTCACCGCGACCGTGGTGGTGCCGAATCCGGAGGTGAGACGGATCAGCCGGTAGGTCGTGCCGGGCAGGCCGAGGGCGGCGCCGTCGGCCCTCCGGTCGTCGGAGACGATCCGGCCGCCGGTGAAGGAGAGGTAGCTGTGCAGGAAGGCGCCGACCGCGTCCGGTGAGAGGTAGAGCCGGTTCTCCGGCACGCTCGCCAGGGCGGGGTAGGACGGCGGCGTGGTGTGCACGTAGAGCTGGGCGCTGATCCCGCCGGGGAACTGGACGACGGCGTCGCGGCCGATCGGGTCGGCGAACGGCGCCACGGTGACGGTCGCGCCGTCGGCCCGGGCGGCGCGGACGGCCTGGTCGAGGTCGGTCACCAGCCAGCCGGTGCGTTCGGTGCCGAAGGGGTACGGGACGGGCGTGGTGAAGTCGAACACCGACAGCGTGCCGACCGGGGACAGCACCAGCTCCGACAGGGTCCGGCTGGGCGTGGGGGTCACCTGGGTGGAGACCGGGCCGATCGTGGTGCCGCCGAAGGTGGACGTCCAGCTGGCCACGAAGGCCTGCTCGGTGCCGGGTTCGACGTAGACGTGGGTGGAGTCGTACTGCGGGCCGACGGCGAACTGCCGGTGGGGGACCGACGGTTGCGCGGCGGGGGCGTTGCCGGCCGCCGAGGCGGCGGGGACGGCCGTCAGGGCGGCGAGCGCCGCCACCAGCGGGACCAGACGACGGGCTAAGCGGGGCTTCACGGGGGACCTCCTGGTCGTGGCGCACGCCCGGCGTCCGCTGGGAGCGGTGCCGGGCGCGGGTCGGGGTGGGTCGGGGTGGGTCGGGTGGTCGGTACCGCCGTCGCCGACCGGGGCGGGGCGGCGACGGCGGTACCGACGGGGTGCGGACGGCCGCCGTCGGGGGTGTGGCGGCCGTCCGGGCTCCTTGGCCTACGGCCTACTCGGCCTACTTGGCGAGGAAGGCGAGCAGCGCGGCGTTGACCTCTTCGGCGTGGGTCCAGATCAGACCGTGCGGGGCGCCCTCGATCTCGACGTAGTCGGCGGAGGGGAGCGCCTTGTGGAAGACGCGGGCGGTGTTCTCGATGGGCAGGGTGCGGTCGCCGGTGCCGTGCAGGATCAGGGCGGGCACGTCGATGCGGGCGACGTCGGCGCGGAAGTCGGTGTACCAGGTGCTCGGCGCGGCGGAGGCGGCGAAGGCGCCGCCGCTCGCGGCGACGTTCCAGCTGTTGCGGACGGCCTCCTCGCTGATCCGGGTGCCGAGGTTCTCGTCCAGGTTGTAGAAGTCCTTGAAGAAGTCGGTGTAGAAGGCGAAGCGGTCGGCCTTCACCGCCGCGACGATGCCGTCGAAGAACTCCTTCGGGGCGGCGCCCTCCGGGTTGTCGTCGGTCTTCAGCAGGAACGGCTCCAGCGAGGCCAGGAAGGCGACCTTGGCGATCCGCTCGGAGCCGTACGTGGCGACGTACCGGGCGGTCTCGCCGGTGCCCATCGAGAAGCCGACCAGGACGGCGTCGCGCAGGTCGAGGGTCTCCAGCACGGTGTGGAGGTCGGCGCTGAAGGTGTCGTAGTCGTAGCCGGTGGTCGGCTGCGAGGACCGGCCGAAGCCGCGGCGGTCGTAGGTGATGACCCGGTAGCCGGCGTCCAGCAGGGCGGCGCTCTGGCGCTCCCAGGAGGCGCCGTTCAGCGGGAAGCCGTGGATGAGCACGACCGGCTGGCCGGTGCCGTGGTCCTCGTAGTAGAGGTCGATGGAGGTGGAGTTCTCCTGGCCAACGGTGATGTACGGCATGGTGTTGTTCCTTTCCTTGCGGCAGCGTCCGGCTGCGACGGGACCCACGCTAGGGTCGGCCGACGCCGGCCGGTTGCCTCGGAGAGCACCCCGAATCGTCCGAGAGCGCTGAGGTCGGGCGCACCGGCGGCGCGGCCCCGGCCCCGGTGCCCGGTGCGCTGGCCGACCGCAGGCAGTGCGCCGTCGGAACAGGGACCGGGCCCGGGCGTTCCTAGCCTGAGGGCGACAGCCGCCAGTGATCCGGAGGCCTCGCCGAGGCCCCAGTGAGGACCCCTTCATGACGACGAACGACACGCCCACCGTCGTGCTGGTGCACGGCGCCTTCGCCGACGCCTCCAGCTTCGCCAAGGTCATCCCCGAGCTGCTGGCCGACGGGCTGGAGGTGGTGGCGCCGGCGGTGCCCAACCGCAGCCTGACCGGGGACGCCGCGTACATCGCGTCGGTGGTCCGGCGGATCCCCGGGCCGGTGGTGCTGGTCGGCCACTCCTACGGCGGCGCCGTGATCACCGTCGCGGGCGCCGAGGAGAACGTCAAGGCGCTGGTGTACCTGGCGGGTTACGCGCTGGAGGAGGGCGAGAGCCTGGGCGGGCTGCAGGGCGGCTTCCCGGACTCCGAGCTCGCCTCCGCCCTGGTGTACGCCCCCTTCCCGCTGGAGGACGGGAGCGGCGAGGGCACCGACGTGTCGGTGGAGGTCGACCGGCTTCCGGCGATCTTCGCGGCCGACGTCGACCCCGACCTCGCCCGGGTCCTGGCCGTCTCCCAGCGCCCGCTCGCCGCCGCCGCCTTCGGTGAGGCCGCGCCCACCGCCGCGTGGCGGACCAAGCCGTCCTGGGGGATCGTCGCCGGCGCCGACCGGACCCTCAACCCGGATGTCCAGCGGTTCGGGTACCAGCGGGCCGGCATGACCACCGTCGAGGTGGACTCCTCGCACCTGGTGATGCTCTCCCGGCCCGAGCGTGTCGCCGACGTGATCCGCGAGGCCGTCCGGTCCACCGCCAACTGACCGCCCCCACCCACCCAGTCCCAGGAGCACCATGACCAGCCAGCAGCCGCGCCTCCACCAGCACGGTCCCGAGATCCAGGAGTTCGGCACCGTCACCCAGCTGCCGATCGCGCTCTCCCACGACGCCCGGCAGTACTCCTGCCAGCGGCTCAACCGGGTCCTCGCGGACACCCAGTTCCTGTACGCGCTGTACAAGAAGTACCACTGGGGCATGCGCGGGCCGACCGCCTACCAGCTGCACCTGCTCTTCGACAAGCACGCCCAGGAGCAGCTGGAGCTGGTCGACGCGCTCGCCGAGCGGGTGCAGAGCCTCGGCGGCGTCGCGGTGGGCGACCCCCGCCACGCCGCTCAGATCACCGGCGTGCCGCGTCCGCCGGACGGCGTCGAGGGCGTGCAGTCGATGCTCTCGCGTCTCCTCGACGCGCACGAGACCATCCTCGCCGACGTCCGCGACGCCGCCGCCCGCACGGCGAAGCTCGGCGACGACGGGACCCAGGACCTCCTGGTCTCCCAGATCATCCGCACCGGCGAGACCCAGGTCTGGTTCCTCGCCGAGCACCTGGTCGTCACCTCCGGCACCGGGGAGTGACCGCGCCGGGCCTGTTCGTCGGCAGGCCCGGCTCCGCACAGTGCCGGGCCCGTTCGTCGGCGGGCCCGGCACTTCCTCGTTTCCGCTCCTCGTCCCCGGAGGCACCGGGCCCGGACGCCGGCCGTTCCCCGACCAGGGCCCCACGCCTTAGAGAGCTTCGCCCTCGTGCCGCGCGGTCGCGAGGCCGAACTGATCGACTGGGACGCCGAGTCGAGGCTCCTGGTGGGCGGCCGCCGAGACCGGGGCCGGCGGGGGAACGTACGTCGGCCCCATGGAGGAGGGAGCACCCGCGGGTGCTCCCTCCTCCATGGGGCCGAAACCGCATGCCCAACGGGCTCGGGCCCCCTGGAAGGTGTCCCTTCCGAGGGGGCCCGAGCCCGTTGGCGTTCCGTCCCGCCTCAGCTGCGGTGCAGCGCGAGCCGGGTGGCCAGGCCGCCGCCCACACCGGCGACCACGGCTGCCGGCAGGCACCACAGCGGCCAGTCGGCGAGCCCGAGGGCCCCGTCGACCGACCACTGGCCGGGGCCGGTGGCGGTCAGGGCCGCGCCGATGACGATCAGGACGAACGGGAACTCGTACCCGTCGTGCTGGACCCACAGCCCGTGGGGCCACTTGACCGTCAGGGCGACGGTCATCACGCCCATGACGCCCGCGCCGGCCAGCGGGGTGAGCAGGCCGGCGGCCAGCATCAGCCCGGCCCCGATCTGGGAGCCGCCGGCGGTGATCGCGGTGAGCTTGCCGCCGCGGAAGCCGTCGCCCCGGAACTCGGCGCTGCCGCCCTCCAGTCCGCCGCCACCGAGGTGGAAGCTGACCTTCTGGACGCCGTGGCCCGCGATCAGCAGGCCGGCGACCAGGCGCAGCAGGAGTAGACCCGTGTTCATGATGGGAGACTCCGTCAGCCGGCGGCGTGCGGGTTGATCATCGACTGGGCGTAGAAGACGCCCAGGCCGTAGGCGCCGGCGTGCTCCTTGACCAGGTCCGTCACGGCCACGTAGGTCTCGGTGCGGGCCCAGTCGCGCTGGAGCTCCAGCAGGACCTGCACCCAGGTGACCGGCACGGCGCCGGCGGCGGTCATCCGCTGCAGGGCGTGCTCGTGGGCCAGCGGGCTGACCCCGCCGGAGGCGTCGGCGACGACGTAGACCTCGTAGCCCTGGTCCAGCGCGGACAGCGCCGGCAGGACGAGGCAGACCTCGGTCCACAGGCCGGACAGGATGATCTTCTTGCGGCCGGTGGCCTTGACGGCCTCGACCAGGGCCTCGTCCTCCCAGGCGTTCATGCTGGTGCGGTCGATGACCTCCTGGTCGGGGAAGACGGCCTTCAGCTGCGGCAGGATCGGGCCGGAGAAGGACTCGGCGGCGACGGTCGACAGGACCACCGGCACGTCGAAGATCTTCGCGGCCTTGGCCAGGCCGACGGTGGAGTTGATGATGGCGGTGCGGTCGCCGCTGCCGGTGCCGAAGAACATCTGCGGCTGGTGGTCAACGAACAGCATCATCGCGTTGTCCGGGGTGAGCAGGTCCGGGCTCGGCGCGGCGTGGACGTTGGCGAAGTCGACCATGACGGTTCTCTTTCCTTGGGAATGCAGGGAGTTGACACTGCGTCAGACGGCGGCCCGATCGGCTCGGCGTCACGTTGACGACATTAGTCCGCGCTGCTCCGGCGGTTCTGCCCGCTGGGTGCCCGGGACTGTCCCGACAACGCACCACCGGCCCACCCCGGCCCCCCCGGTCACCGGAGTGCACTGCCGGGCAACCGGTCATGCGCTGCCACGTCCCTTCCGCGCCACCCGCTGCCTAGGTTCGATGCGCGGCCGGAACGCCCCCCGCGGCCCCGCGCCGGGGCGCTCCTGCGGCCCCGCGCCGGAGCGCCCCCGGCGGCCCGCGCCGAAACAGCACCGAACGAAGGGACCCCCCTTGTCCACCATGCCCGTCGCCGGAATCCGCCCCGGGACCCCCGACCAGCCCGCCGACCTGGTCGTGCGCAACGCCAAGGTGTACACCAACGACCCGCGCCGCCCGCAGGCCACCGCCGTGGCCGTCCGGGACGGACTGATCCAGGCGGTCGGCGACGACGCCGACGTCGTCCCGCTGGTCGGCCCCGGCACCCGGGTGGTGGACGCGCTCGGCCGCCGGGCCGTCCCCGGGCTCAACGACGCGCACCTGCACGTCATCCGCGGCGGCCTCAACTACGTGCTGGAACTGCGCTGGGACGGCGTCCCGACGCTGCGCGAGGCCCTGGCCATGCTCCGGCTTCAGGCCGAGCGCACCCCGCCCGGCCAGTGGGTGCGGGTGGTCGGCGGCTGGTCCGCCGACCAGTTCGCCGAGCGGCGCCTGCCCACCCTGGCCGAGCTCAACGCCGCGGCGCCCGACACCCCGGTCTTCGTGCTGCACCTCTACCAGTCGGCGCTGCTCAACAAGGCCGCGCTGCGCGCCGCGGGCTTCACCCGGGACACCCCCGACCCGGCCGGCGGCCAGATCGTGCGCGGGCACGACGGCGAGCCGACCGGCCTGCTGATCGCCGCCCCCGGCGCCCTGCTGCTCTACTCCACCCTGGCCAAGGCGCCAACCCTGGACGAGGCCGACCGGATCGGCTCCACCCGGCACTTCCTGCGCGAGCTGAACCGCTTCGGCCTCACCTCCGCGATCGACGCCGCCGGCGGCTTCCAGAGCTTCCCCGAGAACTACGGCACCGTGATGGAACTCGCCCGCCGCGGCGAGCTGAGCCTGCGCATCGCCTACCACCTCTTCCCACAGACCGCCGGGCAGGAACTCGACGACCTCACCCGCTGGGTGAACACCGTGCGCCCCGGGGAGGGCGACGCATGGCTGCGCCTCAACGGCGCGGGGGAGAACCTCACCTGGGCCGCCGCCGACTTCGAGAACTTCACCGAACCCAGGCCGCAACTCGGCGCCTACGAGAGCGAGTTCGAGAAGGCCGTCCGCCTGCTGACGGAGAACGGCTGGGGCTTCCGGCTGCACGCCACCTACGACGAGACCATCCGCCGCGACCTCGCCGTCTTCGAGAAGCTCGCCGCCGAGGGCCTCTTCCCACAGGGCAACCGCTGGCTCTTCGACCACGCCGAGACCGTCAGCCCGGACAGCCTCGACCGGATCGCGGCCCTGGGCGGCGCCGTCTCCGTGCAGAACCGCCTCTCCTTCCAGGGCGAGGCGTTCGTCTCGCGCTACGGCGCCCCGGCCGCCGCCGAGGCTCCGCCGCTGCGCGCGATGCTGGACCGCGGCCTGACCGTCGCGGCGGGCACCGACGCCACCCGGGTCTCCTCCTACAACCCCTGGGTCGCCCTGCACTGGCTGGTCTCCGGCCGCGCCGTCAGCGGCCGGCGCCTGGCGGCCGAGCACAACCGGCTCGACCGCGCCCAGGCCCTGGAGCTCTACACCCTGGGCGGCGCCCGGCTCACCGGCGAGGAGGAGGTCAAGGGCCGTCTGACCGTGGGCAGTTACGCGGACCTGGCGCTGCTCAGCGCCGACTACTTCACCGTGCCGGAGGCCGACATCCCGCACATCGAGTCCGTGCTGACCGTCGTCGGCGGACGCATCGTCCACGCCGTCCAGGAGCACCAGGGGCTGGCGCCCGAGCTGCCCGAGGTGTCCCCGTCCTGGAGCCCGGTCACCCGCTTCGGCGGCTACCACGCCACCCCCGCCCCCGGCCTGGCCGGCGTGCACCAGGCCGAAGGCGTGCTGGAGGCCGTGGCGGCCTCCGGCGAGCAGCACGCCTGGCGCGCGGCCCGCGGCCTCGCCCTGCCCGGGCAGCCCCAGGTGCCGATGGACCCCTGCTTCTTCTGACGCACCCGCCGGTTCCGTCACGGGGCACCGCCCGGACCGGGCGGTGCCCCACCCGCATCCCCTTCGCCCGCACGAGGAGCCGTCGTGACCACCCCACCGCCGCCGCAGCAGCCGTCCGGACCGCAGATCCACGACCGCCACCCGCTGGCCCTGGCCCTGTTCGGCCTCACCCTGGTCAGCGGCCTGATCGACGCCATCAGCTACCTCGGCCTCGGCCACGTCTTCACCGCGAACATGACCGGCAACGTCGTCGTCATCGCCTTCGCCCTCGCCGGGGCGCCCGGCTTCTCCGTCGCCGGGTCGCTGACCTCCCTCGCCGCCTTCCTGCTAGGCGCCGCGGTGGCCGGGCGGATCGCGACCCGGCAGAGCGCGGGCCGCCGCCCCGCGCGGCTGCGCGCGGCCTTCGTCCTGGAGGCCGTGCTGCACGCCGGGGCCGCCGCCGTCCTCTTCGTCCACAGCCCCGAGGGGGCCGCGCAGTACCCGGTGATCGCCCTGCTCGCCCTGGCCATGGGCATCCGCAACGCCACCGTGCGGGGTCTGGGCGTACCGGACCTCACCACCACCGTGCTCACCCTCACCCTGACCGGCCTGGCCGCCGACTCCCGCCTGGCCGGCGGCACCGCCCCCCGCCGGCGGCGCAAGATCCTCTCCGTCGTCACCATGCTCGCCGGCGCGCTTCCGGGCGCCGCCCTCGTGCTGCACGGGCAGATCGCCTGGGCCCTGGTGGCCAGCGCCGTCCTGGCCGGCGCCTCCGTCCTGCTCTACCGCGAGTGACACGTCGTATGCGACCTGCTCGGGGACATACCCGCAGGTGGGAGCGGTGGTTCAGGCGGCGGTAGCCTTGGGTGCCCGGCGAGCGGACCGGCCGGCCCGAGGGAGAGAAGCAGTGGCGGAGGACAGTGGGTTTCCGACCCTGGTCGGTCGTCAGCGGCAGACGGAACTGCTGACCGCGGCACTGGTCCAGGCCGTGGACGGCGCGAGCGGGTCCACCGTGCTGCTGCGCGGTGACGCCGGTGCCGGCAAGAGCACGCTGGTGGCCTGGGTGGAGCGGGCGGCGCGCGAGCGCGGGTTCACCGTCCTGCGCGCGGTCGGCACCGAGGCGGAGACCGACCTCGCGTTCGGCGCCCTCCACCAGGCCTTCTGGTCGCTGCTCCAGCGTTCCGACGCGCTGTCCGGGCACCAGCGGGAGGCGCTGGAGAGCGCCTTCGGCGTCCGCTCCGGAACCCCGAGCGGCTTCGCCGTCGGCGCCGCCACCCTCGCCCTGCTGGAACAGGCGGTGCGGACCGCCCCGGTGCTGCTGGTCCTGGACGACCTGCACTGGATCGACTCGTCGAGCGCGACCGTCTTCGCCTTCCTGCACCGGCGGTGCGCCGAGCTGCCGGTGGTGATCGTCGGAGCCACCCGCTCGGACGGACCGGCCGTCCAGACCTGGTCGGCCGAGGCCGTCGACGTCCCGGCCCTGCCCCAGGAGGACGCGGCCCTGCTGCTGGGCACCTGCTACCCCGACCTCGCGGCGCCCGCCAAGGAACGCGTCCTGGCCGAGGCGGCCGGGAACCCGCTGGCACTGGTGGAACTGCCGCGCCAGCTGGCGGCCGCCCAGCAGCGGGGCACCGCTCCGCTGCCCGAACGGCTGCCGCTCGGACGGAAGCTGGAGCGGATGTTCACCGAACGGCTGGGGACGGTGACGCCGGAGGTCGGCCGGATCCTCCTGCTCGGCGCCCTGGCCGCCGGCCCGGACTACGGCACCGCCGAGTGGCTGCGCGCCCTCGCGGACGAGAACGCGCGGGAGATCCTGGAACGGATCGAGGCGGACGGCCTGGCCCGGCTCGACCCGGCCGGACAGCTCGTGTTCCGCCACCCGCTGGTCCGCACCGCCGTCGTCTCCGCCGCCTCCGACACCGCCCGCCGGGAGGCGCACCGCGCGCTGTCCGAAGCCCTGGCACCGGACGACCCCCGCCGGCTGGTGCACGAGGCGGCCGCCGCGCTGCTGCCCGACGAGGACCTCGCGCACCGCCTCCAGGAGGCCGGCCGGGACCTCGCCCGCCGGGGCGGCGAGGCGGAGGGCACGCTGCTGCTGGAACGCGCCGCCGCCCTCAGCCCCAGCCCCGCCGACCGCGTCCGCAGGCTCACCGGCGCCGCGGTGATGTCGGCCCGCGGCGGACAGCTGCGCCACGCCGCGGCCCTGGTGGCGGAGCTGAAGGGCAGCACCGTCCCGCCGGACGTCGCCCCGCTGTTCTCGTACGCGGTGGTCTACGCCGACCAGAGCCACCACGTCGACTTCGAGTCCTCGGCCGCGCTGCTGCCCGCGGCGCTGGACACCCTGACCGCACCGGGCGCCGAGCCCTTCGGCGGGCTGGTCGACCAGGTCTACTTCAAACTCCTGCTGGCCGCCACGTACACGGACGACCCCTGGGCCTGGCGCGCCCTGGAACGGCACCGGGACAACGTCTCCGAGGCGGGCCGGCTGTGCCTGCGGGCCTGGACCGACCCGGGCCCCGACGCGGCCGCCGCCCTGCTGGCCACGGCCGAGGGCATGACGGAGGAGCAGGAGGCCGGCGCGGCCTGGCTCCTGCTGTGGACGGCCTCGGC
This sequence comes from Kitasatospora sp. NPDC114501, assembly GCF_055633695.1. Classification (NCBI taxonomy): domain Bacteria; kingdom Bacillati; phylum Actinomycetota; class Actinomycetes; order Kitasatosporales; family Streptomycetaceae; genus Kitasatospora; species Kitasatospora sp. NPDC114501. The sequence continues at coordinate 295,324 of NZ_JBVKDS010000009.1, forward strand.
GCTCGACTGCCCGGTGGGCGACCTCTGGCAGCTCTTCGCCGGAGGGTACGGCTACGCCACCCAGGGCTCGGTGGCCAAGGCCAAGGCCCACCAGGACTACCTGCGCGGCCACTGGGACCGCGCCGCCGTCTGCCTGCGGGAGGCCGAGATCGCGGACGAGCTCGGCTACCACACCAACGCCCTGATGTTCCGCCAGTACTACGCCCACTTCCTGGCCGGCCGGGGGGACGAGGACGGACTGCGGGAGATCGAGCGGAGCGTCCGGCCGACCGCCACCCGCGCCCGGATGCGGTACGTCCTCGACCGCCTGGCCCACCTGCGCGGCCTGGCCGCGCTCGCCCACCGGCGCTACGAGGAGGCGTACGCCCACTTCTGCGAGCTCACCCCGCCCGGGCGGCTGCCCGGCGGCCCGCCCTGGCACCACGCGCTGGTCCTCGACCTCGTCACGGCCGCCGTGCACACCGGCCGGCACGAGGAGGCCCGGGCCCACCTCGCGGCCGGGGCCGCCGCGCGCTCGGCGGAGATCTCCGGCCGGCACGCCTTCCTGTGGGCGGCCGCCACCGCCCTGGCCGCGGACGACGAGGAGGCCGACGCCGCCTACCGCGCCGCGTACGCCGTGCCGGGGGCCGAGCAGTGGGTGTTCGACCTCGCGCGGCTGCGGCTGGCCCACGGCGCGTGGCTGCGCCGCCGCCACCGGCCCGGGGCCAGGGAGGCGCTGCGCGCGGCCCACCACGTGTTCGGCCGGTTGCGGGCCACCCCCTGGGCGGCGCAGTGCGAGGAGGAGCTCCGGGCCGCGGGCGACTCGGTGGCGCTGCCGCAGGCCGGGGACGGACCGGCCACCGACCCGTCCGGGCTGACCGGCCAGGAGCTGCGCATCGCCCGGCTGGCCGCGACCGGCCTGACCAACAAGGAGATCGGCCGCCAGCTCCAGCTGTCGCCGCGCACCGTCGGGGCCCACCTCTACAAGATCTTCCCGAAGCTCGGCATCACCACCCGGGCCGCCCTCGCCCACGCCCTGGACGGCAGCTGACCTGGGGGGACGCCCGCCCGGCCCGGTCCGCCCGGGGTCGGCCCGGCCACCTCGCCGACCCCCCTGACGTACCGCCCGAACACGACAGTCAGATGACCTACCGGCCAGCCTCGCGAACGGTCCACGCTGAAGTGCGCAGGACCAGGACGGAAGGACGGTCAGATGGGCGTGCGGATGACGACGGCGTCGGTCGCGGACGGTGACAAGGCGGCCTTCTGGAGCGGAGCGGTGTCGCGGTCGCTGGTGCCGATGGAGGTGCACCCCCACACCGGGCGGCCGTTCGACGGGCTCCTGGAGTCGCACCGCCTCGGGTACGTGCGGATCTCCACCCTGGAGGCGGACGCGGCCCGGCTCTCCCGCACGGCGGCGCTGATCGCGCGCACGCCGCGCGGCGAGCCGCAGGTCGGGGTCGGCGTGCAGGTGACCGGCCGGGCCGTCCTGGAGCAGGACGGGCGCCGCGCGGAGGTGCCGCCGGGCGGGCTGGTGCTGTACGACACGGCGCGCCCGTACGCGGTGGACTACCCGGAGCGGTTCCGCACCCACCTGTTCCACGTGCCGCGCCGGCTGCTCGGGGTGCCGGAGCGCGACCTGCGGCACGCCTCGGCGACGGCCGTCGGCCCCACCGAGGGGTGCGGGCCGGTGCTGCTGCCCTTCCTGGGCGTCCTCGCCGCCTCCGCCCACTCCTACCCCGCCCCGGTCGGGGACCGGCTGGCCGGCAGCGTCGCCGACCTGTTCGGCACGCTCATCGCCCAGCTGGCACCCGCCCGGGACGCGGACGAGCCGGCCGCCCAGAACGCGCACCTGGTCCACCGGGTGCGCGAGTACATCGACCGCCACCTGGGCGACCCGGAGCTGTCGCCCGAGCGGATCGCCCAGGCCCACCACATCTCCGTGCGCTACCTCCACCGGCTGTTCGAGGGCGAGGGCGTGACGGTGAGCCGCCTCGTCCAGCAGCTCCGCCTGGACGCCTGCGCCCGCGAACTGGCCCGGCGGGACCGCACCGCGCCCACGGTCTCGGCGGTCGCCCAGCGGTGGGGCTTCGTCAACCCGGCGCACTTCAGCCGGACCTTCCGTGCCGCGTACGGCGTCTCGCCGCGAGAGTGGCGCTCGCACCCGCACGGCGAATCCGGCTGAGGAGGAGCCGCCGGCCCGCCCGCAGCCGGCCCGCCCGCCCGCCGCAGGGCACGACCAGGCCGCCACGCAGGCCGCCACGGCCGGGGCACCCACGGAGCCACCGTGCCCGCCGACCGAAGCCAGGAGCGAGAGTTGTCCGACCCCACCCCCCAGCCCGACCGGCGCCCGGTGCTCGACCGGGCGCTCCAGGAGTTCCTGGACGCCCGAGCCGGCCGGTCCGCGACGGAACTGCCGGACCTCTCCTTCCTCGCCCCGGCCGACCGTCCGGACGGCGTCCCGGAACGGGCCCTGGCCGGGCACCAGGACCAGGACGACCCGTACGCCACCACGACGGAGTGGCTCGCCCTGCCCTGCGGCCCGACCGGACGGGTGCACGTCCAGGTCACCAGGCCCGCCGGCGCCACCGGGCCCAGCCCCGTCGTGCTGTTCCTGCCCGGCCTCGGCTGGTCGCTCGGTGACGCCGCCTGCTACGCCCGGCTGATCCGGGAGTTCGCCCTCGGCACCGACGCCGCCGTGGTCTACGTGGACTACGCCCGGGCGCCCGCCGCCCGCTACCCGGTGGCCGTCGAGCAGTGCTACGCCGTGGCCCGCTGGATCCACGCGCACGGCCACGAGATCGGACTGGCGGGGCGGCGGATGGCCGCCGTCGGCGACTCCGCCGGGGCCAACCTGGTGGCGGCGCTGACCCTGCTGGCCCGGGAGCGCGGCGACGCGCCACTGGTCCACCAGGTCCTGCTCTGCCCGGTCACCGACGCCGACTTCGACACGCCGTCCTACCGGCGCTTCGCGACCGGGTACTTCCTGCACCGGGACCACATGCGCCGCTTCTGGGACGACTACCTGCCCGAGGCGGACCGACGGACGGAGGCCACCGCCGCGCCGCTCCGGGCCTCCCTGGAACAGCTCGCCGGGCTGCCGCCGGCCCTGGTGGTCACCGCCGAGGCCGACGTGCTGCGGGACGAGGGCGAGGCCTACGCGGCCAGGCTCCGGGCGGCCGGGATCCCGGTGGTGGCGATGCGCTACCAGGGGGCCGTCCACGGCTTCCTGCTGCTCGCCGCGGACTGCCCCACCAGCACCGCCCGGGCCGCGCTGATCCAGGCGGTCGACACCGTGCACGTCGCCCTGCACGGCCGCTCCTGGTGACCCGCCCGCTCCGCCCCGACGCGGGCCCGCGCCCACCCGACACCGCGACACCGGACCGGTCGGTCCGGCCGACAGCCGTTCGAGGAGTACCGATGTCCGTCGTCATCGACACCGCCCTGGTACCGCCCGCCGACCGCGCCGAGTACTGGCACGAAGCCGTCTCCCGCACCTTCATCCCGGTGGACATGACCCTGCGCGACGGAACGCCCGGCCCCGCGACGATCACCAGTCACGACCTGGGCACCGCCCGGATCTCCCTGGCGCAGGCCGGCCCGCAGCGGGTCGAGCGCAGCCCGGGGCTGATCGCCCGCGGCGGGGAGGACCACCTCACCCTGGTGCTCCAGCACCGTGGGACCGCCCGGCTGGACCAGGACGACCACCGGGTGGAACTGCTCCCGGGTACCTTCGCGATCTCCGACGCGGGCAGGCCGTTCAGCAAGGAGTATCCGGAGCCCTTCCTCGTCACCGCCCTGCACTGGCCGCGGTCGGCCGCGAGCGTCTCCGAGGAGGACCTGCGGGCGCTGACCGGGACGGCCTTCGACGCCGGCGAGGGCACCGGCCGGCTGGTCGCCGCCTACGTGGAGTGCCTCTCCCGGTCGGCCGACTCGATGGAACCGCAGCTCGCCTCCTGGCTCGCCGCCACGGCGCTCGACCTGCTCGCGGTGCTCGCCCACGAGCGCCGCGGCCGGTCCGTCCCGGAGGCGCCCGAGGCCGCGCTCGCCACCCTGGCCCGGGTGAAGGACCACATCCTGCGGCACCTGGGGGACCCGGACCTCTCGCCCGAGCGGATCGCGGCGGCCCACCACGTGTCGGTGCGCCACCTGCACAAGCTGTTCCGCTTCGAGGGGGTGACGGTGGCCCGCTGGATCCAGCGCCAGCGGCTGGACATGGCCCGCCGGGACCTGTCCCGCCGGACCTCCGGCCAGGTGAGCGTGGCGGCGGTCGCCGGCCGCTGGGGCTTCGTGAGCGCCAGTCACTTCAGCCGGGCGTTCCGCGCCGCCTACGGGGTCTCCCCGCGCGAGTGGCAGGCCGGCCCGGGCGCCGTGGGAGCGCCGGGCCTGTCGTCCGGGTACGGCGTCGCGGTGTGAACCCGGATCCGGTCCTCAGACGATCGAGGAGGGTGCGGGCTCGGGGTCCGTGGCCGCTTGGAGGGCCCAGATGGGCACCCAGGCCTGAGTGGTCGATGACGGCGCCGGCTTGTGCGACTCGCGGAGCGTGGGAACGGGCAGGACGGCCAGGCCTATGGTCAGAACGGTCGCCGCGTACAAGAGAACTGCTCTCATGTGAGTTCTTTCCAATGATCGCGTGAACATATGATCACCGGAACTAATACACCATGGCAGCCTGGTGCATCAAATCGAATCCAGAGTCGGGCGGAATGGCGAGTTCCATTCGATCGGTTGAGCTAATTGTCCGCGAAGATTGCGTATTGTTTTCGATTCCGGCAGGTGGGCCGACTCGGAGAGTTCCACGGCTCGCCTGAGTGTTCTGCGGGCCGCGTCCAGCTGTCCGGTCCGAAGTTGCAATTCGGCCAGTACCTCGCAGGCGTGGGCCTCCTCCTCCGTCGCCTCGATCTGCCGGGAGAGGGCGACGGCCTGGTGGAGGTGGTCGAGCGCGTCGGACGTCCGGCCGAGGGCGCGCTCGGCGCGGCCCAGGCCGCGCAGTGCACCGGCAGCCTCCCGCTGGGCGCCGATCGATCGGGCGAGTCCGAGGGCATGCGCGTACTGGTCGAGAGCGTCGTCGTACTGCCCCGTCTCCAGGTACACGGCTCCCAGTCCGTTGACCGCGTCGGCCTCGAGCTGTCGGTTGCCGATCTGACGGAAGGTGTGGAGGGCGGCCCGGTAGAGCTCTACGGCGTGGTCGGCCTCGGTGGGGAGCAGTAGGGATTCCACGAGATTCATGCGGATGGTCGCCAGGTCATTCGGTGGAAGAATGTTTTCCCCATTGGTCAGGATGTGCTCGAAAATGTCACGGGCGGCCTTCGGATTTCCCGCGTTGAGGTGCATTCCGCCCAGGTTTCCGAGGATCTGGAGCCGGAGCCGTGAATCGCCCAAGGATTCGGCCAGGGGTAGGGCCTTGGTGAACGCTTCGAGCGCCGCCCGATTGTCGCCGAGGTACGTGAGGATCGCGCCGAGGTTGTTCAGGCAGCGAATCCTGTTCCATTCGTCCCCCGAGTTCCGGTGGATCTCCACGACCTCGCGCTGGATCGACAGCGCGGCTGTCAGATCGCTCTGACTCCACCGGATCTTCGCGAGCCGCTCCAGCGCCTCCGCGGTGCACCCGGCGTCGCCCGCCGTCCGGGCGATGGCGAGGGCGCGTTCCGCGGTCCGCTCGGCGAGGGCGTATCGGGCGGTGCGGATCCGGACCGAGGCCAGTGCCAGGAGGGCGTGGCTCTCGGCCAGGTCCTCGCCGCGGCCGTGCCAGTGGTCGACCGCGGCGCGGTGCATCCCGTCGGCCTCGCGCCACAGCCCCTCGGACTCCAGGTGGTCGGCGAGGGCGTGGGCGAGCCACGCCGCCTCCTCGGCCATGCCGTTGGTCCGGGCGTGGGCCTCCACCGCCACCAGCCCGGGGAGCTCCGCGCTCAGCCATCCCCTGATCGCCCTGTCGTCGGGCCAGTCGAGTTCGTCCAGCAGGGCGTCCGCGGGGGAGAGCCGCGGGAGTTCGGGGACGGCCAGCCGGAAGCGCCGCGGGTTCAGGCAGCGGTCGGTCCGATCGGCGGCCCGCACGGCGAAACCGACGAGCCGTCGATCGGCCTGCCGCCGTTCCTCGGCCGTGACGAGATCGACGGCGAACTCGCGCAGGAGGTCGTGCAGGACGTACCGTTCCGGCGAGTTCTCCTGGAGCATGTGCAGGTCGTGCAGGCTCTCCAGGATCCGATCGGTCTCCCGCAGCGGCCGTCCGACCAGGGCCGCGGCGGTGTCGGGGCCGAAGTCGGGTGCGGGGTGCAGGCCGAGCAGGCGGAACGCCTCCTGCTGCGGGCGCGGAAGCGACCGGTAGGAGACGTCGAAGGCCAGGGCCACGCTCTCGAGTCCGTGGCGGAGCTCGTCCAGCCGGCCGCTTCTGCGGGACAGCCGTCGGACGAAGTGGTCCAGCGACCAGGTGGGGTGGGCCTTGAGCCGGCTCGCCGCCAGGTCGATGGCGAGCGGGAGCCGGCCGCACAGCTCGACGAGGGCCTCGGCCCCGGCGGCATCGTCGGCCCGTTCCTTCCCGACCAGCATGGTGAAGAGCTCCACCGCGTCCTCGGGCGTCATGACGTCCAGGAAGAGCGGACTGCACGGGAGTTCGACCAGCCGGTGCCGACTGGTGATGAGCACGAAGGAGGCGGGGTTGCCCGGGAGCAGGGGGCGGATCTGCTCGGGCCCCCGGGCGTCGTCGAGCACGACGACGGCCCGGCGTTCGGCGAGCAGGCCGCGGCACCGGGCCGACAGCTCCTCCCGGTCGGTCGGGATCGAGGCGGCCGGGATCCCGAACTGCCTGAGCAGCAACGTCGCCACCGTCTCGGTCTCCAACGGCTGTTGGGCGCCGCCGTTCGCGCGGAGGTCGACGTAGTACTGGCCGTCCAGGTAGCGGTCCTGGAGGAGGTGTGCCGCGGTGACGACGAGGCGGGTCTTCCCGGTGCCGGCCATGCCGGAGACCGCTCCGATGTAGCCGCCCGTGGACGCTGAGAGGAGGCGTCGGAGTTCCGCGTCGCGGCCCACCATCCGGTGCAGTACCGGGAGGTAGTTGCTGCGTGCGGGGCCGGCATCGGTCGTGGCGCGGGGAACCGGAGCGGCCGGGGCGGAGGGGGCGGGGGGAGCGGGGGGAGCGGCCGGGGCGGTGGCACCCGCCGGACGGGTCAGGATTTCGCCGATCGGGGCGCGGCGGAGGACGCGCTGCTGAAGGAGTCTGAGCTGTTCCCCGGGTTCGGTGCCGAGGCATTCGCGCAGTTCCCGCCGGGTCCGCCGGAACACGTCCAGCGCGTCGGCGAACCTGTCGCAGCCGTAGAGCGCGGTGATCAGGTGGCGCGCCACCCGCTCGTCGGTCGGGCGCTGTTCCGCCAGCGCGGACAGTTCGGGCACCAGGTCGGCGAAGTGCCCGAGTCTGAGCTCGACTTCGAAGCGGATCAGCGTGGTGGCGAGCCACTGGTCGCGCATGGTGCTCCTGGCGGCCTGCGCCCACTGGCCGGGCAGGCCGGCGAGGGGCTCGCCCCGCCACGTGTCGTCCGCGTGCCGCAGGACCTCGAGTGCCTGGCGGTCGTGGCCGGCGTCGGCGAGTGACCGTGCGCGTCGCCCGAGTCGGACGTACCGCGCCCAGTCGACCCGCTGCGGATCGGTGGCCAGGGTGTAGGCATGCGCGCTGCGGTTGATCACCGCGGGCGGCGCGTCGTCGTCCGGGTGCTGGGCCAGCCGGAGCGCGGTGCGCAGCCGGGAGATGTACGAGTGCGCGGCCGCCCGGGCCTTGGCGGGAGGCTCGGTCCCCCAGAGCCGAGAGATCAGGGTGTCCACCGGGACGGGCCGGCCGACGTCGAGTGCCAGTGCCGCTGCCAGACAGCGCAGTTTGTTGGTCCGGAGGGTCACCGGCCTTTCACCGACGGAGAGTTCGACTGTCCCGAGAACATGGAACTCCACGGTGTACCCCCGCCGGTCGGTCCCGTCCGTCGCCTTGGAGAGCATGGCACGAGCGGGGCCCGTCGGCCATAGCACGTCCTGGCCTCCGGCCGGTTCACGTTTGGCATGTTCTTTATCCTTCCGCTCGCCCTGTGCTAGGCGGCGTCGACCGCCATGAAAATGCGTCACCGCCTTGACTGGTGACGAGACGGGTTGCCATTATTGCGTCACCGGCCGAACAGGTGACGGCGCAGAGGACGTGGGCGCATCGCCGGGAGTGGCCGGACACCGATTCCATCCAGATGGGGAGCACCAGTCATGGCAGTCAGCTACACCGCCGTTGTCGACGTCGACGGTGAGGGCCGCAACGGCGGCCGGGTCCGTTCCTCCGACGGTCTGCTGGAGACCGGGCTCGCCATTCCGAAGGAGCTCGGTGGCGGCGGCACCGCGACCAACCCGGAGCAGCTGCTCGCGGCCGGGTGGGCCGCGTGCTTCCTCGGGGCCCTCCGCCGAGCGGCCGGCGCCCGCGAGATCCGGCTGACCAGCACCTCCATCACCGCGGAGATCACGCTGACCCACGGCGACGACGGCGAGTTCTCGCTCTCCGCGGTCCTGCGCCCCGTGCTCGGCGGCGTGGACCAGGACACCGCCGAGGAGCTGGCGCGCGCCGCGCACCGGATCTGCCCGTACTCCAAGGCCACGCGCGACAACATCCCGGTCGTCATCCACGCCGGCGTCGCCGCCTGACCCGTCCCCTCCCTGGACGGCGGGTCCCGTGCCTGCTCCCCCGTCGGGCACGGGACCCGCCCACACCCCCCGATCCGAGAGCGAGGCAGGACATGGCAAGCTCGGCGCACACGTTTCTGCGGGCGGCCAGGTGCCGCCGTCACGCCCCGGACCGGTGGTCCACCGGTCCGGGGGAACGGCCCTGGCCGAACGGCGCGCAGCTGTGGGGCTGGGCGCAGACCGTCATGCGGCTGGGGTACGGTCCGGCGGCCTCGTTCTTCGTCTGAGGGCGGGACCGGTCAGTCGGTGCCGGCCCGGGCGTACCAGGTGTGCCGGGCCCGGGGTGAGGTTCCTTCGCGCCGGCCGTCGGTGTGGCGGCCGGCGCGCGGTTATCGGGTGGCCGGGGCGGGCGGGGTCCTCCTGCGCGCGCGGTAGGCGGCGGCCTTGATCCTGTTGCCGCAGGACTCCATGCCGCACCACTGGCGGCGCCTGCCCCGGGAGCGGTCGATGTAGACCCGGGTGCACTCCGGGTTGCCGCACTCCTTCATCAGCGGGACGTCCGGTCCGCCGAGGAGTTCGACCGCCCGGCGCGCGACGGTCGCCAGCGCCTGCCCGGGGGTCGCCTCGGTGTGCCGCCCGGTCATGGTGAGCTGCGGCGTCACGGGCGGTCTGCGCGCGGCGGCGTTCAGCACGGCGAGGGCCTCCCGGTCGAAGGCCTCGCCGAGCCGGCGGTCGGTGACGAGCCGGTACACGGCCTCGCGGACCCTCCTCGCCTCGCGGAGGTCGTGCTCGTCACCGGGCGTGATCGAGTCCACGAGCCCGCCGTCCAGGTACCAGGCGTTCAGGCGCTCCGGCGTCACGAACATCTCGAACCGCACCGTGCGCCGGGCGCGGAGCGTGGCCGCGAAGTCCAGGGCCGGGTGCCCGCAGACGAAGACGTGGTCAAGGTTCACATCACCATGCTGACAGGTGACTATGCGGGGGAGCAATACGGCGTGGCCCCGGCCGGCTCCAGCCGCAGCTCGCGGCCCTGCCAGCGGCGGCGCAGCCAGCGGTCGTGGCTGGCGAGGACGATCGCGCCGGGACCGGTGCCGAGGGCTTCCTCCAGTTCGTCGCAGAGACGTGGGGAGAGGTGGTTGGTGGGTTCGTCGAGCAGCAGCAGCCGGGGCGGGTCGGCCACCAGGAGCGCCAGCGCGAGCCGTCGGCGCTGCCCGACGGACAGCCGGCCGACGGGCTTGTCCAGGTCCGCCGGGTGCAGCAGGCCGAGTGACCCGAGCGGCACCCGCTCGGCGCGCGCCGCGCCCAGCGCCAGCCGGTAGGTGTCGCGGACGGTGCGGTCGGGCCGGTCGAACACGGTGTCCTGGGTGAGCAGCCCGACCGTCAGTCCGGGGCGCCGGTGCACCGTGCCCTCGGCGGGGAGGTGCCCGGCGAGTACGGCGAGCAGGGTCGACTTGCCCGTCCCGTTGCCGCCCGTGACCAGCAGCCGGTCGGTGGCCGCCAGCTCCAGGGCGTCCAGCGCGAGCCGGCCGGGCACCCGGACGTTCCGGAGCGACACCAGGGGGCGCGGATCCTCCCCGGTGTCCACGGCCGAGGCCCCGGCGTCCACCGGCAGTGCGTCCGTGTCCACCGGCAGCCCGTCGGTGTCCGCCGCCAGCGTGTCGACGGCGAACCGCAGCGGGCGCGGCGGCTCGGGGACCCGCGCGCGCTCCAGCTCCTCCAGCCGCCGGGTGGCGTTGCGCACCCGGCGGGAGACCTGGTTCTGCACCCGGCCCGCCCGGTGGCCGTAGCCCATCTTCTCGTTGTCGCGCGGCCCCCGGTCCGGCGCGACCAGGTGCGCGGTCACCCCGGCCGAGTGCCGCAGTCGCGCCGACTCCTGCTGCTCCTCGGCGTACCGCCGCTCCCAGCGCTCCCGTTCGGCGCGCCGCTCGCCCAGGTAGGCGCTGTAGTTGCCGCCGTAGCGGACCGGGCCGTCCACCGCCGGGTCGAGGTCGATCACGTGGGTGCAGACGGCGTCGAGGAACGCCCGGTCGTGGGCGGCGACGACCACGGTGCCGGGCAGCGCGCGGAGCTGCTCCTCCAGGAAGGCGGCGGCGCCGTCGTCGAGGTGGTTGGTCGGCTCATCCAGCAGCAGCGCGGACGGCCGTCGGACGAGCAGCGCGGCGAGGGCCAGCCGACCGCGCTGCCCGCCGGACAGCGAGCCGAGCGTGCGGTCGTGGCCGAGCGCGCCGAGGCCCAGCCCGTCGAGGACCAGGGCGGCTCGGCGGTCGGCGTCCCAGGACTCCCGGTCCCGGGCCTGTTCCAGCCGCCGGCCGTAGGCGTCCAGGAGTTCCGGGTGACCGGGGGCGGACTCCGGGACCCGGGCGATCTCCGCGCCGAGCCGGTCCAGTTCCGCGAGGTCCTCGCGGGCCTCGCGCAGCGCGTCGTCCAGGACGGAGGCGACGGTGGCACCGGCCTCGAACGGCAGCTCCTGGTGCAGGAAGCCGAGGTCCGCGGGGCGCGAGACGCTTCCCGCGTCGGGTTCGTCCACGCCGGCGAGCACCCGCAGCAGGGTGGACTTGCCGGCGCCGTTCTCCCCGATCAGGCCGATCCGTTGGCCGGGGGCGGCGGTCAGGCCGACGCCGTCGAGGACGCGTCGGCCGCCGAGGTCGCGGACGAGGTCGTGGGCGAGCAGGGCGTGTTGGAGCACGGGGAACCTTCCGACGTGAGGGGTGGTGGGCCTGCCGGGACCCGGGCCGCGCTCGCGGCCCGGGTCACACGTCGGCGGGTCACACCCCGGGCGCCCCGGTCTCCTTCAGCGTGCCGTCGGCCAGCCGGAGCCAGCGGTTCACCCCGATCTCCGCGAGGAAGCGCTCGTCGTGACTGACCACCAGGAAGGCGCCCTGGTAGGAGTTCAGGGCGCTCTCCAGCTGGCCGGCGCTGACCAGGTCGAGGTTGTTGGTCGGCTCGTCCAGCAGCAGCAGGTGCGGGGCCGGCTCCGCGCACAGCACGCAGGCCAGGGTGGCGCGCAGCCGCTCGCCGCCGGAGAGCACCCCGACCGGCAGGTGGGCCCGGGCGCCGCGGAAGAGGAAGCGGGCGAGCAGGTTCATCCGCTCGGTCTCGGGGCGCTCGGGGGCGAAGGCGGCGAAGTTCTCCGCCACGGTGCGGTCGAGGTCCAGCAGGTCCAGGCGCTGCGAGAGGTAGGCGATCCGCCCGTCGTTGCGCTTGATCTCCCCTTCGTCCGGGGTGAGTTCGCCGGTGACCAGGCGCAGCAGGGTGCTCTTGCCCGCGCCGTTGGGCCCGGTCAGCGCGATGCGCTCGGGGCCGCGCACGCTCAGGTCGACGCCGCCGTCGGCGAACACCGGCCGACCGGCGTGGCGGACCTGAAGGCCCTCACCGAGGAAGAGGTTGCGTCCGGCGGGGACCTGGGTGTCGGGCAGCTCCAGGGAGAGGCGCTGCTCCTCGCGCAGGGCGCGTCCGGCCTCGTCCAGCCGGGCCTTGGCCTCGGTGACCCGGGCCGCGTGCATCTGGCCGGCCCGGCCCGCGGACTCCTGGGCGCCGCGCTTCATGTTCCCGGCGAAGATCCGGGGCAGGCCGGCGCTCTTGAGGTTGCGGGCGGCGTTGCTCTGGCGGCGCTCGGCGCGTTCGCGGGCCTGCTGCATCTCGCGCTTCTCGCGCTTCAGCTCCTGCTCGGCGTTGCGGACGTTCTTCTCGGCGACCTCCTGCTCGGCCCGGACGGCCTCCTCGTAGGCGGTGAAGTTGCCTCCGTAGAAACGCAGTTCACCGTTGCCGAGCTCGGCGATGTGCTGCATCCGGTCGAGCAGCGCGCGGTCGTGGCTGACCAGCAGCAGGCAGCCGTTGAAGTCCGCGAGCACGTCGTAGAGCTTGTGCCGGGCCTGCGCGTCGAGGTTGTTGGTGGGCTCGTCGAGCAGCAGGACGTCGGGGCGCTTGAGCAGTTGGGCGGCGAGGCCGAGGGAGACGATCTGGCCGCCGCTGAGCGTGCTCAGGCCGCGGTCCAGGGTGAGGTCGGTCAGGCCGAGGCGGTCGAGCTGGGCGCGGGTGCGCTCCTCGATGTCCCAGTCGTCGCCGATGGTGGTGAAGTGCCGTTCGTCGACGTCGCCGGACTCCACGGCGTCGATGGCCCGGATGATCCCGGCGACGTCGAGCACCTCGGCGACGGTGAGGTCGGAGGTCAGCGGCAGGCTCTGGCGGAGGTGGCCGAGCCGTCCGGTGACCGTCACCGAGCCGGTGGTGGGCCGGAGTTCGCCGGCGATCAGCTTGAGCAGGGTGCTCTTGCCGGCGCCGTTGGGGGCGACCAGGCCGGTCCGGCCGGCGGGCACGGTGAAGGACAGGTCGTGGAAGACCGGGGTGTCGTCGGGCCAGGCGAAGGAGACGTTCGAGCAGACGACGGCGGCGTCGGGCATGGGGATGACCTCGAAGGGAATGAGGGCAGGGAGACGGACCTCTGCCCTGGGCAGACGTATGGGAAAAGGGGTCGACGAAACGGACCACCTCGGCGGCGCTCCTGAAGCACCGGCCGGTGGCCGTCAGATCCGGATCTCACCCGGAGATGTCGTCGTCACCCGCCACGTCTGCCACTCCTCGATCACACGACTACAGGTCACTGCCACTGTAGCAGGGGCCTCGGGTGGCCGGGAGGTCGGACGGGGGTGCGCCGCCGCAGGCGCCGTCCGGCAACTGCCCTCCGTCGCAGCCCCTTTCGTCCGGACCGTTCCTTCGGGCCCGCGCCCTGCGGCCCGCCGGCGCTCCCGTTGACAGGCCGAGCGCGGCCGTGCCAGCATCGTCACCAGTTGAACAGGTGACGCGGACGGGGGTGCTCGACCGTGGTCACACATGCGGACCCGCCCGCGACCGGGCCGGCCGGAGGGCCGGCCGCCCGCCGGGACCGTCGCCACCCCGAAGGAGCACACTGACCATGGCGGGAAAACCGAAGCGGAGGGCCGAGGGCGCACCCGTGGGGCGGCGCGCGGTACTCGGCATGCTCGGCGCGGGCGTCGCGGGGATCGCCGCGGCGCCGTACCTCCAGAGCGGCTGGGAGGGGTTCCTGGCCGCCGCCTCCGAGCGGGACGCGACCGGACTGACCGGCCTGCTGCCCAACCCCGGCGGCTTCCGGTACTACAGCGTCGTCGGCTCGGTGCCGCACAAGGACGAGACGACCTACGAGCTGCGCGTCGGCGGACTGGTGGAGCGTCAGAGGACGTACAGCCTGGCGGAGTTGCGTGCCCTGCCGCAGACCCGGGTCGTCCACGACGTGCTGTGCACGGACGGCTGGCGGGTGGACCGGACGCCCTTCGAGGGGGTGCGGCTGGCGGACCTCCTCGACGCCGCCGGAGTGCGCTCCCCGGGCGCGGCCGTCCGGTTCACCTGCTTCGACGGCGAGTACACCGAGAGCCTCACCCTGGAACAGGCCCGCCGCTCGGACGTCCTGGTGGCACTGAACATGCAGGACCAGCCCATCACCCACGCGCACGGCGGACCGGTCCGCCTCTACGTGGCACCCATGTACTTCTACAAGTCGGCCAAGTGGCTGTCCGGCATCGAGGTCACCGACCGGGTCGTACCCGGCTACTGGGAGGAGCGCGGCTATGACATCGACGGTTGGCTCGACGGCGCCGACCGGCGCGGCGAAGCGGCCTGAACACCCGGGCCGGGTCCGGCGGTTCAGCACCGCGGAGCGCCTGGTCCACCGGGCCACCGGTGTCCTGATGCTGCTCTGCCTGGCCTCGGCCGCCTGCCTCTACCTGGGGCCGCTGGCCCAACTCGTCGGGCGGCGCCACCTGGTGGCCACCGTCCACGAGTGGTCGGGCGTGCTGCTGCCGCTGCCGCTCCTGCTCGGGCTGCTCTCCGCCGAGTTCCGCGCGGACCTGCGCCGGCTCAACCGCTTCGCGCCGTACGACCGGGAGTGGCTGCGGGCCGTCCGCCACCGCCGGGCCGGGCCCGAGGCTCGGCCCGCCGGGAAGTTCAACGCCGGACAGAAGCTCTACGCGGGCTGGATCGCCGGTGCGGTCCTGGTGATGGCGTCCACCGGCCTGCTGATGTGGTTCACCCACCTGCTGCCGTTCGTCTCCCGCACCAGCGCGATCTTCGTGCACGACGTCCTGGCCTGGGCGATCGCCTTCGTGGTCCTCGGCCACCTGCGCAAGGCGCTCCAGGACCCGGAGGCGCGGCGCGGCATGCGCACCGGGTACGTCAGCCGCTCCTGGGCGGCGCGGCACCACCCGCGGTGGCTGCCCGGGGACCGGACGGACGCCTGAGCCCGCGCGGCCGGGTCCGGCCGCTTTCGCCACACCTTTTCGACCATCCCGCCCGGCCGTCGGACACACGTGTCCGCGCGGCCGGGCGCACACCCACGTTTTCCTGGACGGGACACCCATGAAGAGATTCCTGATCGTGCTCGCGACCGGCGCCGCGCTGGCCGCCGTGAACCTGCCGGCGGCGACGGCGGAGACCCCGTACGGCTCCGTTCCCGCGGCGTCCGGCTGCTCCGCGCCGGCCGTGCGGGCCCCCGCCGGCACGGTGGTGGAGTCCGTGACGGCGGACCGCCGGGAGGGCGGCACGATCGACGGGACCGGGGTGGTGGGCGGCACCGTCACCGGTGTCCCCGCCTTCTGCGAGGTGGTGGTCACCCTCACCCACCCCGGTGACGACGACCACGCGAAGGTGCGGACCTGGCTCCCCGTCAGCGGCTGGAACGGCCGCTTCCAGGCGCTCGGCGGAAGCGCCTTCGCGGCCGGGGACAACGGGGTCGGGACGGGCACCGCGGTAAGGAACGGGTACGCCGCGACCACCACCGACGGCGGGCTCGCCGACGCCGTCGACGTCACCTGGGCGCTGAACGCGAAGGGCGAGGTCAACGCCGCGCTGCTGGAGAACCTCGCCTCCCGCTCCCAGCACGAGGCGGCAGTGGTCGGCAAGCAGGTGGTCGCCGCGCACTACGGCCGGCCGGCCTCCTACTCGTACTTCAACGGGTGCTCCACCGGCGGGCGCCAGGGCTACCTTGAGGCCCAGCGCCACCCCGACGACTTCGACGGCATCCTGGCCGACGCGCCCGCCGTCAACTGGGACGAGTTCGAGGTCGCCACCCTGTGGCCGCAGGTCGTCATGAACAACGAGAGGACCTATCCGTCCGCCTGCGAGTTCAAGGCCTTCACCGACGCCGCCGTCGCGGCCTGCGACCCGCTCGACGGCGCCAGGGACAACCTGGTCAACGACGCGTCGCGGTGCGACTTCGACCCGCGCCGGCTGATCGGCACCACGGTGGTCTGCGACGGGAAGGAGCTGACCGTCACGGCCGCCGACGCCGCCGTGGTGCGCAAGATCTGGGACGGTCCGCGCACCGCGTCGGGCCGGAAGCTGTGGTCCGGCGTCCCGCTCGGTGCCGACCTGGCGGGACTGGCCGGCACCGACCGGGACGCCAACGGCCAGGTGAAGGGCGCGCCGTTCCCGGTCCCCCGGCTCTGGGTGACGACCTGGCTGAAGAAGCAGCCGTCGTTCGACGTCTCGACGATCACCTACGACGGGTTCACCCGTCTTTTCGAGCAGTCCCAGGCCGAGTACGACCGGATCATCGGTTCCGACGACCCCGACCTGTCCGCCTTCCGCGACTCCGGCGGCAAGCTGCTGAGCTGGCACGGCCAGGCCGACCAGTTCATCCCCACCCAGGGCACCGTCGACTACCGTCGCCAGGTCGAGCGGAAGATGGGCGGCACCAAGCGGGTCGACGACTTCTACCGCCTCTTCCTCGTCCCGGGTGCGGCCCACTGCGGCCTCAACAAGGGCGCCGGCACGATCGACGACCTCGCCGCCCTGACGGCCTGGGTCGAGCAGGGCAAGGCTCCCCGGACGCTGCCCGCCACGCTGATCGACGCCTCCGGGCGCGGCGTCCAGCGCGAGGTCTGCCGCTACCCCGAGGTGTCCCGCTACCGGGGCCACGGTGACCCGGCCGCCGCCGCGAGCTTCCGCTGCGTCCTCCCGTCCCGGCACTGATCTCCTCCGGTGCCGCCCCGGCCCGGCTCGCGCCCGATGGCGCGGGCCGGGCCTTTCCGGTGTCGGCGGGGTGGTCGACGGACCATCACGCGGCCGTGTGGTGGGCGTTGCCCGGGCATGGCGAGGGGGCCGACAGCCGGTGCTGTCGGCCCCCTCCGGGGTGGGCGGGTCTCAGCCGGTCCGCAGCGGCCCCGCGAAGGACTTGCGCAGGGCCGGGGGAGCGGCGACGGGGAGCAGCGCGGCGAGCATCCGGCCCTTGAGGGTGGTCGGCCGGCGGGTCAGCTGGACGTCGACCAGGGTGCCGTCGCCCTCGGGGGTCAGCCGGAACACCCAGCCGCCGCCGGGGCCGAAGAGCTTGGAGTCGAGGGTGGTGACGGTGACGGTGTCGCCGCCCGGCTTCCACTCGTAGTGGGCGCGCTCCCAGGCGGCGGCGGTTCCCTCGGTGACCTCGGCCCAGGTGTCGCCGAGCGCGTGGACCTCGAAGTGCTCGGCGTCGATCGTCGGCCAGGCCTCGGCGCGGGCGGGGCTGAAGTCGGTCAGCACCGCCAGGACGTCCTCCGGGCCGAGCGTGGAGAGGAGCTGGAACCGTACGACTGCCATGGTGGGTGTCCTCATTGGGAAGTAACTGTTCTGATAGGTGACGGTAGAGTTCCATGAAGCTTCGTCACCTGTCAATACGGTGACGATGGATGGGGTGTCGGGCCTGCCCGCCGGTCGGGTGCGAGGGGCATCCGGCGGAGGGCGTCGCGCAGGGCGGCGAGGTGACCGCACCACTACGGGCCGGGTGAGGGCGCCGGGTTGGGCGTCACCCGGGTCGATGGCGGGGACAGCGGCAGGGGGGCGGGGTGGGTACCGGGGGCGTCGCGAGCCGGGACGGCGCCTGCTGTGCGTGCGCGCGGCCGGCCGGTTCCACCGTGCCTCCGCGTCCCCTTCCGTCGAACCGTCCGAGGCGATCGGGCCCGTCTCGGCCGGCCCGGCGCACGCCTGCGCCCGGCACCGCCGTGTGGCGGCACCGGGCGGGCGTGCGGGGCGGTCCGTCAGTGGGCGGTGGCGCGGGCGGCCCGCTCGATGACGTCGGCGACGAGCCGGGGGTGCGAGACGGCGACCGAGTGGGAGGCGGCGACCTCGGTGGTCTCGGCGTGGGCGCGCTCGGCCATGAAGCGCTGCGCCGCCGCGGGGATGTTGAGGTCGCGGGTGGTGACGACGGCCCAGCTGGGCTTGGTCAGCCAGGCGGCGGAGGTGGCCTTCTCGGTCAGGGCGGCCTGCGCGACGGGGCGCTGCCCGGCGGCCATCTGGGCGGCCTGGCCGGCGGGGACGTCGGCGGCGAACTGGTGGCGGAACGCGTCCTGGCGGATGTACAGGTCGGTGGCGGTGCTGCCGTCGGCCTGCTGGTAGCTGACCGGGTCCAGGGCGTCGGGCAGGGTCGAGCCCGGGTACTTGTTCGTCAGTTCGAGGGCGCTCTCGCCGGGGGCCGGCAGGAAGGCGGCGACGTAGACGAGGGCCTTGACCTCGGGGTCGTCGGTGGCGGCCTGGCTGATGACGTTGCCGCCGTAGGAGTGGCCGGCCAGGATCTTGGGGCCCTTGACGTGGTCCAGGACGGTGCGCAGCGCGGCGGCGTCGGAGGCGGGGCCGCGCAGCGGGTTGGCGGCGGCGACCACCGGGTAGCCGTCGGCGCGCAGCGCGGCGACGACGCCGTTCCAGCTGGAGCCGTCGGCGAAGGCGCCGTGCTCCAGGACGATGGTCGGCCTCGTCCGGCCGTTGGCGAAGGCCTCGGCCGCGGTCGCGCCGTCGGCGGTGCCGGCGAGGGCGAAGGCGCCGAGCGCCAGGCCCGCCGTGAGCGCCGAGACCACGCTCGCCGCCAGCCGCCCGCGTCCACCCTTGATGCTCACCACGACAGATTCCTCCCGGATTTCGGCATGGGCGGGTGGCATCACCGATGCCGCCACCGCCCTGACAGGTGATGAGGATGCCGCTCCTTTTCATCACCTGTCAAGGTGGTGACGCTCAAGAGGCGTGCGACGTCCGCCGGGGGTGCCGGACGGCTGTCGTTACGCCGGAACCACCCGGTAGCTCAGGGCCGCCAGTGGCAGGTTGGACCGCGCCAGCGAGCCGGTGGCCCACGCGCGGGCGTCGGCGCACCCGGCGTCGGGGTACAGCACCACCGACGCCGCCCCGTCGGCGATCTGCACCGAGCGGGCGGGTGTCGCCAGCGTGTGGCAGGTGCCCAGGTCGGCGAGGTCGACGGCGGTCACCGCCCCCTGTCCGTCGGCGGCCGAGTAGAGGCGCGCGCCCAGCTCCAGCGGCGGCCAGCCGGCGGCGCCCGCCGCCCCGGCGCCGAGGGCGACCAGGGCGGCGGCCATGGCGGTGGTCACGGCTGTGCTGCGGAGCTTCGCCTGGGGTGTGAACATGCGACCCACCTTCTTCTTCTGCGTGGCGGAACTGCTGCGGAACCGGCCCGCGGCCCGTGGTCCGGGCCCGGCCGGGAGGCAGATCCTTGCAGCTTCAACAAAGCGCCCGGGAGTGCGGAACCGGCCAAACACGTGTGAGCCACGGGGTGTGGCTCCCCTCTCGACATCACCGTCTTGACAGGTGACAATCCGGAGTCGCACCCTGAAAGCCGTCATCCGTGATCGCCGATCAGGAGAGTGGCCATGAGCAACCAGCCCGCAGGCGACCCCGCCGCCGAGACCCGCCACGCCCGCTACGGCGCCCTCCCCGAGCGCATCCGCTTCGAGGACATGACCGAACAGGCGGCGACCGGCCCCGGCGGGGCGGCGAACACCGCCTACAACCCCGAAAGCGCCTGGAACTTCTACTCCTGCCTGGCCGTCGACCTGGGTCTGTAACCCGACGCCCCGCGCCCGCCCGCCGCGCCGGACGTGCCCCGCGGGACGCGGTCGCCGCGCGAGGATGGGACCTCGGAGCCCCGGGGTGCGGGGCCGGTACGGACGAGGGGGAGAGGGACCATGGCCCAGCGGGAGCGCGTCGAGCCGGTACGTGTCGGGCTGGTGGGTCTCGGCGTCATCGCCGAGACCCACCTCGCCGTCCTCGCCGAACGGCCGGACGTGGAACTGGAGTTCACGGTCGACCCGCGGCCGGTGGGGCCGGTCGGGTTCCGGGGTCGGCGGCCGCCGCACTACGCCGGACTGGGCGAGGCGCTCGACGGACACCGGCCCGACCTGCTGGTCCTCGCCACCCCGACGGAGACCCACGCCGAGCTGTTGACCACCGCCCTGCTGCGCTCCACGGCCAGGATCCTGGTGGAGAAGCCGCTCGTCCACGACCGCGCCTCCCTCGCCGCGCTGCGCGCGCTGGACGGGAAGGCCGACCTGCGGGGCCGGGTGTTCACCGCGCACCACTTCGCCTTCTCCCCGGAGGTCGACTGGGCGGCGGACCTGCTCGCCGCCCACCCGGACTGGGGGCCGGTCACGACCGTCACCTCCGCTTTCCACGACCCGTACGTCCTTCGCGGCCCGCAGGCCTTCGCCTCGTACGTCTCCAGCTGGACGGACTCCGGGGTGAACCAGCTCAGCATGCTCACCCGCTTCGTGGACCTCGTCGGAGTCAGGTCGTTCCGGCAGACGGACGGCGGTGCGAGCGCGTGGTGCGCGGTGGACTTCCGCTCCCGGGGCGAGGCGGGCACGGCCCGGCTGCGTAGCAGCTGGCTGACCGGTGCCAGCAGCAAGGGGAGCAGCCTGGCGTTCGGCCGTTCCGGCGTGGAGGTGTGGATCGACCACACCGCCATGACGGGGTTCGCCGCCCGGGACGGCGAGTTGCTGGCGGCCTTCGGGAACGACGGCAGGACCGAACGGAAGGTCGCCCACTACCGTCCGCTCTACGCCGGCCTGCTCTCCGGCCGGCCCGATCCGGTGCTCGGCTTCGAGGCCGCGGAGCGGATCACCGCGATCCACCGGGCGGGGCCCGACCCGGAGTAGTCAGGGGGTGGGACGGCCGGTGAGGTGGGCGAAGACGTCGTCGAGGGTGGGGCGGCGCATGGTGAAGTCGGCGACGGGGATGCCGGTGCGGCGGAGGACGGCGGCGACGGTGGCGATGTCGTTGAGGCCGTCGTCCAGGGGGATGGAGAGGCGGCCCTTCTGGGGGTCGACGGTGGGTTCGGTGGTGAGGGCGGGGCGCAGGGCGGCGAGGGCGGGGGCGAGGTCGGCGGGGGAGCGGACGGTCAGCTCCAGCCACTCGCTGCCGACCTTGCGCTTCAGTTCGTCGGGAGTTCCGTCGGCGATGACGCGGCCGGAGTCGATGACCACGATCTGGTCGGCCAGGTAGTCGGCCTCCTCCAGGTACTGGGTGGTGAGGAGCACCGTGGTGCCGGCGTCGACGAGTTCGCGGACCCGGCCCCAGAGTTCCATCCGGCTCACCGGGTCGAGGCCGGTGGTGGGCTCGTCGAGGAAGAGCACCGGGGGTGCGGTGACCAGGCAGCTGGCGAGGTCGAGGCGGCGGCGCATCCCGCCGGAGTAGGCGCGGGCGGGGCGGTCGGCGGCTTCCGACAGGCGGAAGCGCTCCAGGAGTTCGTCGGCGCGGCGGCGGGCCTCGCGGCGGCCGAGGTGGAGCAGGGTGCCGAGCAGGACGAGGTTCTCGCGGCCGGTGAGGACCTCGTCCACGGCGGTGTACTGGCCGGCCAGGCCGATCCGGCGCCGGACCTCCTGCGGTTGGCGGACGACGTCGTAGCCGGCCACCTCGGCGCGGCCGCCGTCCGGGGCGACCAGGGTGGTGAGGATCTGCACGGTGGTCGTCTTGCCGGCGCCGTTCGGGCCGAGCAGGCCGAGCACCGTTCCGGTCCGGACGCCGAGGTGGATGTCGGCGACCGCCACGACGTCCCGGTGGCGCTTGTGCAGGCCCTCGGCGCGGATGGCCATGTCCATGTGGGGCTCCCGGTCGGTGGCGCGGAGAAGGGGGGAGGGAGGGGGAAATCGGCGGTCAGGCGGTGAGGCGGACCGGGAGGCCGGTGTAGCCGTGGACGAAGTTGGAGTAGAGCCGGACCGGCTCGCCGAGCAGCTCGATCCGGCCGACCCGGTCGCGCAGGGCGGCGAGCATCGCCTCGACGTGGGTCCGGCCGAGGAAGGCGCCCAGGCAGAAGTGCGGGCCGTAGCCGAAGGCGACGTGCTTGTTCGGGGTGCGGGCCAGGTCGAAGCGGTTCGGGTCGGCGAAGACCGTCCCGTCGAAGTTGGCGGCGCTGTTCCACAGGGTGACGACGTCGCCGGCCCGGATCGTGCGCCCGCCGAGCTCCACGTCGGTCAGGGCGCGCCGGCCGAAGTGCATGGCCGGGGTGGTCCAGCGCATGACCTCCTCCACGGCGGTCTCCAGGCCGACCGAGCCGTCCTTCAGCGCCCGCCACTGCTCGGGGTGCCCGGAGAGGGCGATGAGCGCGCCGATGGAGGACATCCGACTGGACTCGTCGCCGCCGAGGATCAGGCTGTAGCAGTTGAAGACGACCTCGTCCTGGCTCAGCGGCTCGCCGTCGACGGTGCCGGTCGCCAGGGCGCTGATCACGTCGTCCCCGGGGTGCCTGCGCCGTTTCGCGGCGAGTTCGGAGAAGTAGAGCAGGATCTCGTTGCGGGCCAGCCACTCCTCGGTCGCGGTGTGCTCGGCGCTGGTGCGGGAGAGGGTCTGGGTGTTCCAGTGGACCAGCCGCTCGCGGTCCTCGACCGGGACGTCCATCAGGTCGCCGATGGTGTTGATCGGGATGTGGTCGGCGAGGTCGGTGACGAAGTCGAAGGAGCCGCGGTCGAGGCCCTCGTCCAGCAGCGCGGCGGTCCGCTCGTGCACGCCGGCCACCACCGGGGCCAGCACCCGCGGGGAGAAGGACCTGAGCATCAGATTGCGGATCTCCCGGTGCCGCGGCCCGTCGGTGACGGCGAGCATCCTGCGGGAGGCGGAGTCCTTGCCCTGCAACAGGGTGGTGAGCACGTTCCCGCGTTCGGAGGTGAACCGCTTGTTGTCCCGGTAGACGGCGAGCACGTCGGCGTGGCGGGAGACGGCCCAGAACGGCGGGCCCTGGTCGGTGGCCGGGTGCAGGTGCACCGGCCGTTCGGCTCGGAAGCGGGCCCACATCGCCCGGACGTCGAGGTCGAGGTAGGTGTGGGGGTCGGTGAGGTCGATGGCGTCGAGGTCGAGGCCGGAGACGTCCGCGGGGGCGGCGGGGCCGTCGACCGTCGGGTGGTCCAGGTTCTCCAGGGGCATGGTCGGCCGTTTCTGTGACGGGGTCAGGAGACCGCGGTCCGGTAGCGGCGCAGGCTCAGCAGGACGGTGAGGACGAACACGGCGCCGAGCGAGGCGGCGATGGTGAGCGTGAGGTTCGGGGTGGCGGCGCTGCCGGCGGCGTCCGGGTTGCCCCACAGCCGCCGCAGGGCCGTCACCACGGCGCTGACCGGGTTCCACTCGGCGACCGGCCGCAACCAGCCCGGCAGCCGGTCGACGGACTGGAAGGCGTTGGACAGGAAGGTCAGCAGGACGGTGACCAGCCCGGCGACGACGTTGATGGTCTCCATGTTCCGGGAGAACATCCCGAGCATCAGGCCGACCCAGAGCATCGCGTACATGAAGGCGGCGAGGAGGGCGAGGCCGGCGAGGACGGCCAGCGGGCCGTGGTGCGGGCGCCAGCCGAACAGCAGGCCGGCCACCGTGACCACGGCCAGGCCGATCAGCCCGACCACCAGGTCGCCGAGGGTGTGGCCGA
The DNA here is from genome assembly GCF_055633695.1 of Kitasatospora sp. NPDC114501. Classification (NCBI taxonomy): domain Bacteria; kingdom Bacillati; phylum Actinomycetota; class Actinomycetes; order Kitasatosporales; family Streptomycetaceae; genus Kitasatospora; species Kitasatospora sp. NPDC114501. Next base: position 318,617 of record NZ_JBVKDS010000009.1, read on the forward strand.
GCAGCACGGCCGGTCTGGAGATCGGCATGCTGCGGAACCGGTCGACCAGGCCGCCGCGCAGGTCCGCCGCGACGGCGACCGCGGTCGGGCCGATCCCGGCCAGGCCGACCTGGGCCGCCACGCCCGCGAAGATGTACTCCTGGTAGCTGCCGCTGCCGGAGAAGGACAGCGAGCCCTGGAAGAGGAAGCCGAGCACGATCATCGAGACGAGCGGGTTCATCACGATGCCGATCAGCCGGCCGGGCGCCCGGCGCAGCCGCCGCAGCCGCCGTCCGGCGACGGCGACGGACTCCACGAGCAGGGCCAGCGGCGCCGAGCGGGGGCGGGGGGTGACGGCGGTCAGCATTCCCGGCCCCCGTCCGTGCCCTTGCGCGGATCCCGGTCCGTGTCCGTACCCGTGCCCAAGCTCTCGTCCAGGCGGCGCAGCTCGCCGTCGACCAGCCGGCCGATGACGGCCTGCGGCCCGGGGTGCATCAGGTACTCGTGGCCCGCGGCGATCCGGTGGACGACCACCCGTCCGTTCACGTGCGGCTCCCATCGGTCGGTCTGGTCGGCGAGTTGGTCCGCGGTCCACTCCTCGGCGGCCGCGAAGAGGTGGAGGTCCCCGGTGAACCGGCCGGCGGTGAAGCGTTCCATCAGCGCGCCGTGGTGGCGCGACAGCCGCAGCAGCCGCAGCAGCGACTGCTCGTCGAGGTCGGCCAGCGGGCCGGCCTCGCGCCGGAGCAGGTCGAGCAGCGCGTCGCGGGTACGGCCGGGACCGGCCAGTTCGCCGCGCCGGTGGCCGAGCGACTCCAGGGCGCGGAGCAGGAGTTCGCGGTCGTCCTGCCCGCTCTCGTCGCGGCCGGTGCGGCCGACGTACCCGTCCAGGTTGGCCAGGAAGTCGACCCGTTCGCCCGCCTCCTGGAGCCGGACGGCGATCTCGTGGGCGAGCACGCCGCCGTAGGACCAGCCGAACAGCCGGTACGGGCCGTGCGGCCGCAGCCGCCGGATGGTCCGCAGGTACTGCGCTGCCACGTCGCGGATGTCGGTGGGCAGCGGGGCGGCGGCGTCCAGCGCGGGCGACTGGAGGCCGTACAGCGGGTAGCGCGGATCGACGTACCGGGCCAGGCCCAGGTAGGGCAGGCTGAAGCCGAGTCCGCTGTGCACCAGGAACAGCGGCGGCGCGTCGCCGTCCGGCCGGATCGGCAGGACCGGGGAGAACGCGTCCGCGGACTGTTCGGCGGAGACGGTCGGCCGGGCCCGCTCGGCCAGGGCCGCGACGGTGCGGTGCAGGACGACGTCCGCCACCGCCAGCCGGAGGCCGGCCGACTGCGCCCGGCCGACCAGTCGGACCGCCAGCAGGGAGTGGCCGCCGAGGTCGAAGAAGCTGTCGTCGATGCCGACCCGGGGCAGGCCGAGGACCTCGGCGTAGAGCGCGGCGAGGGTCTCCTCGACGGGGTTGCGGGGGCGGCGTGCGGCGCCGGCGGGCGTGAGGTCGGGGGCGGGCAGCCGGTTGCGGTCGATCTTGCCGTTGGGGCTGAGGGGCAGCTCGTCGAGGACGACGACGGCGCCGGGGACCATGTACGCGGGCAGGTGGTCGGCGGTGTGGTCGCGCAGGGTGGCGGGGTCGGGGGCACTGCCGGGGGTGGGGGTGACGTAGGCGACGAGGGTGGGGCCGGTGGGGGTGTCGGTGCGGGCGATGGCGACGGCGTTGCGGACGGTGGGGTGGGTGGCGAGGACGGCTTCGATCTCGCCGGGTTCGACGCGGAAGCCGCGGATCTTGACCTGGGTGTCGGCGCGGCCGAGGTAGGCGAGTCGGCCGTCGGTGGTCCAGCGGACGAGGTCGCCGGTGCGGTACATCCGCTCGCCGGGGGCGAACGGGCAGGCGAGGAAGCGGGCGGCGGTCAGGCCGGGGCGGCCGGTGTAGCCGCGGGCGAGTCCGGCGCCGGCGAGGTACAGCTCCCCGACCACGCCCGGGGGCACCGGCCGCAGGCCGTCGTCCAGCACGTACGCCCGGGTGTTGCGGATCGGGCGGCCCAGCGTCACGACGCCGTCGCCCGCCAGTTCGGCGGCCGTGGACCAGATGGTGGTCTCGGTCGGCCCGTACAGGTTGGTGACCTCCTCGGCCCGGGCGGCCAGGGCGTCGGCCAGGGCGGGCGGTACCGCCTCGCCGCCGATCAGGACGCGCAGACCGCGCACCGACTCGGGCCGGTGCAGCACGAGTTCGTGCCAGAGCGCCGGGGTCGCCTGCATGATCGTGATGCCGTCGCGTTCGAGGGAGGCGGCCAGCGCGGCCGGGTCCAGGGCGACGCCCTCCGCGCCGACCACCAGGCCGGCCCCGGACAGCAGCGGCAGGTACACCTCCAGGCCGGCGATGTCGAAGGACCAGGTGGTGACCGCCAGCAGCCGGTCGTGGGCCTCCAGCGGGAAGCGGTCCCGGACGGAGCGCAGCAGGTTCATCAGCGACCGGTGCTCGACCATGACGCCCTTGGGCCGCCCGGTGGAACCGGAGGTGAAGAGCAGGTAGGCCAGCCGGGAACCGTGCAGCGGGGCGGCCCGGTCGGGGTCGGCCAGGGGCCGGTCGTCCAGGGCGGCCAGCGCGGCGTCGACCTCGGGGTCGTCCAGGGCGACCGTGGGCACGCCGGTGCGTGGAAGCCGTGCGGCGATGGCGAGTTCGGTCACCAGGAGGACGGGTGCGGCGTCGTCCAGCATCAGCCGGACGCGGTCGTCCGGGAGCGCCGGATCGACCGGCAGGTAACCGGCGCCGCTCTTCAGGACGGCCAGCTGCGCCACCACCATCTCCGCCGTCCGGGGCAGTGACAGGGCCACCGGCCGGTCCGGGGCGACCCCGAGGCCGACCAGGTGGCGGGCCAGGCGGTTGGCCCGGGCGTCGAGTTCGGCGTAGGTGAGGGCGGTGGTGTCGGTGACGACGGCGACGGCGTCGGGGGTGCGGGCGGCCTGGGCCTCGAAGGCGGTGACCACCGTGCTGTCCGGATCGTCGTGGACGGCGGTGTCGTTCCACTCGGTGAGGACCTGCCGCCGCTCCTCCTCGGTGAGGACGTCCAGTCGGCCGAGCGGGGTCCGGGGCTCGCGGGCGACCTGGTCGAGCAGTCGGACCAGCCGGGTGGCCAGGGCCTCGGCGGTGGCCGGCTCGAACACGTCGGCGTTGTACTCCAGGGTGCCGACCAGTCCGTCCGCGGAGTCGTCCTCGTGGCGGCGCTCGGCGACGGCGAGGGACAGGTCGAACTTGGCGCTGTCCCCGCCGAACGGCTCCTCGGTGACCGTCAACCCCGGGAGGGAGAGCGTCGGTTGGGCGTTGTTCTGGAGTACCAGCATGACCTGGAAGAGGGGGTTGCGGCCCATGGAGCGGGCGGGGTCGAGGACTTCGACGAGGCGTTCGAAGGGGATGTCCTGGTGTTCGTAGGCTTTGAGGGCGGTTTCCCGTGCGCGGTCGAGGAGTTGGGTGAAGGTGGGGTTTCCGCTGGTGTCGGTGCGCAGGACGAGGGTGTTCATGAAGCAGCCGACGAGGTCCTCCATGGCGTCGTCGGTGCGTCCGGCGATGGGGGAGCCGATGGGGATGTCCTGGCCGGCGCCGAGGCGGGTGAGCAGGGCGGCGAGGGCGGCTTGGAGGACCATGAAGAGGGAGGCGCCGTGGTCGCGGGCGAGTTCGGCGAGCCGTCGGTGGGTGTCGGGGTCGACGTGGAAGGGGACGGTGCCGCCACGGTGGGTGGCCGTCCTGGGGCGGGGGCGGTCGAAGGGCAGAGCCAGTTCCTCGGGCAGACCGGCGAGTTGCTCCGTCCAGTACGCCGACTGGCGTGCGGCCAGGGAGTTCCGGTCACGGTCCTCGCCGAGGAGCCGCTGTTGCCAGAGGGTGTAGTCCGCGTACTGCACCGGGAGGGCGTCCCAGCCGGGCGCGGTGCCGGTGGACCGGGCCGCGTAGGCGCGGGAGAGGTCCCGGGCCAGGGGGGTGGCGGACCAGCCGTCGGCCACGATGTGGTGGACCACCAGCAGGAGCAGGTGTTCCGTGGGGCCGGTGCGCAGCAGGGTCGCGCGGAGGGGCAGCTGCGTCGCGAGGTCGAAGCCGCGGGCCGCCTCGCGGGCCGCCTCCCCGGCGGCCTCGGCGGGGGTGGTCTCCCGGATCGTCAGGCCGTTCCAGGCCTCCGCTTCCAGGACCTGCTGGCGCGGTTCGCCGTCGGTCTCCGGGAAGACGGTGCGCAGCACCTCGTGCCGCCCGAGCAGGTCGGCCAGCGCGGCGTCCAGCGCGGCCGGGTCCAGCGCCCCCGAGAGCCGGACCGCGAAGGCCATGTTGTAGGCCGCCGAGCCGGGCTCCAGGTGGTTCAGGAACCACAACCGCCGCTGGGCGAAGGACAGCGGCAGGGCCGGGGGGCGCGGTCCGGGCCGCAGCGCGGGCCGCGCGGAGCGGTCCTGGCGGAGGCGACCGACCAGCCTGGCCACGGTCGGCGCCTCGAAGACGTCCCGGATCGAGACGGTCGAGCCCAGGGCCGTACGGATGCGGCTGACCAGCCTGGTCGCCAGCAGGGAGTGGCCGCCGAGGTCGAAGAAGCTGTCGTCGATGCCGACCCGGGGCAGGGCGAGGACCTCGGCGTAGAGCGCGCAGAGGCTCTCCTCGGCCGGCGTGCGGGGCGGCCGGGTGGCGACGGGGGTGAGGTCGGGGGCGGGCAGCCGGTTGCGGTCGACCTTTCCGCTCGGGGTGAGCGGGAGGTCGTCGAGGACGACGACGGCGGCCGGGACCATGTGGTCGGGCAGGTGGTCGGCGGTGTGGTCGCGTAGGGCGGCGGGGTCGGGGGCGCTGTCGGGGGTGGGGGTGACGTAGGCGACGAGGGTGGGGCCGGTGGGGGTGTCGGTGCGGGCGATGGCGACGGCGTTGCGGACGGTGGGGTGGGTGGCGAGGACGGCTTCGATCTCGCCGGGTTCGACGCGGAAGCCGCGGATCTTGACCTGGGTGTCGGCGCGGCCGAGGTAGGCGAGTCGGCCGTCGGTGGTCCAGCGGACGAGGTCGCCGGTGCGGTACATCCGCTCGCCGGCGGCGAACGGGCAGGCGAGGAAGCGGGCGGCGGTCAGGCCCGGGCGGCCGGTGTAGCCGCGGGCGAGTCCGGCGCCGGCCAGGTACAGCTCCCCGACCACGCCCGGGGGCACCGGCCGCAGGCCGTCGTCCAGCACGTACGCCCGCATGTTCCAGATCGGGCGGCCGATCAGGGTGTCGGCGCCGTCCGGCCCGGCCAGGACCTCGCCCCGGGTCGCCACGGCACCGGCCTCCGAGGCGCCGTAGAAGTTGAGCAGCCGGGCCTGGGGCAGCGCCTGCCGGAACGCGCGGACGGTGGCGGCGGGCAGCTGCTCCCCGCTGCAGATCCAGACCGCGCAGCCCGCCGCGTCGGACAGTCCCTCATCGAGGAAGCCGTCCAGGAAGGCGTTCAGCAGGCTGGGGACGACGGTGAGCCGGGCGATGCCGTGCCTGGCCACGGCCGCCGCCAGCTCGGGCACGCTGCGGGCCGTGTCGGCGTCGACCAGGACGGTGGAGCCGCCGGACAGCAGCGGCGCCAGCAGCTCGGTGATCCCGTCGATCACGCTGACCGGCGACTTCGCCAGGATCGCGGCCTCCCGCTGCCCGGGCAGCTCCTCGGCGAACCAGGTCAGCCGGTTGACCAGGGCGCGGTGCAGTCCGAGCACGCCCTTGGGCCGGCCGGTGGAGCCCGAGGTGTAGATGACGTACGCCGGGTGGTCGGGCAGCAGCGGGCGGCCGCGGTCCGCGTCGGTGGGGGCGGTGTCGGCGAGCGCCGCCGTGGCGCGGTCCAGCGCGGGGTCGTCCAGCAGCAGCCGGGGCAGGCCGGTCTCCGGCAGCCGTCCGGCGGTCGCCGTGTCGGTGAGCAGCAGGACGGGTGCGGCGTCGTCGAGCATCAGCCGGACGCGGTCGGCCGGGTACGCCAGGTCGACGGGCAGGTGCGCGCCGCCGGCCTTGAGCACGGCCAGCAGGGCGACGACCATCTCCGGCGACCGGGGCACCGCGAGCGCCACCGGGCACTCCGGTCCGACCCCCAGGCCGATCAGGTGGCGGGCCAGGCGGTTGGCCCGGGCGTCGAGTTCGGCGTAGGTGAGGGCGGTGGTGTCGGTGCGGACGGCGACGGCGTCGGGGGTGCGGGCGGCCTGGGCCTCGAAGAGGGCGACCACGGTGGTGGCGGGGCGGCCGCCTGCGGTGTCGTTCCACTCGGTGAGGACCTGCCGCCGCTCCGCCGCGGAGAGCAGGTCCAGCCGGCCGAGCGGGGTCCGGGGCTCGCGGGCGACCTGGTCGAGCAGTCGGACCAGCCGGGTGGCCAGGGCCTCGGCGGTGGCCGGCTCGAACACGTCGGCGCTGTACTCCAGGAAGCCGTCGATCCCGGTCGGGGCGGCGTGCGCGTCCTGCTGTTCGGCCAGGAAGAAGTTCAGGTCGAACTTGACCGAGTCGGCGGCCGGCGGCTCGAAGGCGGCCCGGACGCCCGGCAGCGACAGCTCGGGGCGGGTGTTGTTCTGGAGTACCAGCATGACCTGGAAGAGGGGGTTGCGGCCCATGGAGCGGGCGGGGTCGAGGACTTCGACGAGGCGTTCGAAGGGGATGTCCTGGTGTTCGTAGGCTTTGAGGGCGGTTTCCCGTGCGCGGTCGAGGAGTTGGGTGAAGGTGGGGTTTCCGCTGGTGTCGGTGCGCAGGACGAGGGTGTTCATGAAGCAGCCGACGAGGTCCTCCATGGCGTCGTCGGTGCGTCCGGCGATGGGGGAGCCGATGGGGATGTCCTGGCCGGCGCCGAGGCGGGTGAGCAGGGCGGCGAGGGCGGCTTGGAGGACCATGAAGAGGGAGGCGCCGTGGTCGCGGGCGAGTTCGGCGAGCCGTCGGTGGGTGTCGGGGTCGACGTGGAAGGGGACGGTGCCGCCGCGGTGGGTGGCCGTCCTGGGGCGGGGGCGGTCGAAGGGCAGAGCCAGTTCCTCGGGCAGACCGGCGAGTTGCTCCGTCCAGTACGCCGACTGGCGTGCGGCCAGGGAGTTCCGGTCACGGTCCTCGCCGAGCAGTTCCCGCTGCCAGCGGCTGTAGTCCGCGTACTGCACCGGCAGCGGCTCCCAGGAGGGCGCCGTTCCGCGTGCCCGCGCCGTGTACGCCCGCGTCAGGTCCCGGGTCAGCGGGGCGGCGGACCAGCCGTCCCAGGCGATGTGGTGGACGATCAGCAGCAGCAGGTGCTCGGCCGGGCCGGTGCGCAGCAGGGTGGCCCGCAGCGGGATCTCGGTCGACAGGTCGAAGCCGCGGGCCGCCTCGCGGGCCGCCTCCCCGGCGGCCTCGCCGGGGGTGGTCTCCCGGATCGTCAGGCCGTTCCAGGCCTCCGCTTCCAGGACCTGCTGGCGGGGTTCGCCGTCGGTCTCCGGGAAGACGGTGCGCAGCACCTCGTGCCGCCCGACCAGGTCGGCCAGCGCCGCGTCCAGCGCGGCCGGGTCCAGCGCCCCGGAGAGCCGGACCGCGAAGGTCACGTTGTAGGCCGCCGAGCCGGGCTCCAGGTGGTTCAGGAACCACAACCGCCGCTGGGCGAAGGAGAGTCGGCCGTCGGACTGGCCCTGGGCGGCGCGCCGCAGCGGTGGCCGCACCTCGCCGCCGCCCGCGAGCTCCCGGGCGACGCCGGCCACCGTCCGCTGCTCGAAGAGCGTACGGATCGGCACCTCGGTGCCCAGCGCGGAGCGGACCCGGCTGATCACCTGGGTGGCCAGCAGCGAGTGGCCGCCGAGGTCGAAGAAGTCGCCGTCGATGCCGACGGCGGTCCGGCCGAGCGCGTCGGCGAAGATCCCGCCGAGGATCTCCTCGACCGGGGTGCGCGGCAGCCGGCCCGCCGGGGCGGGGGCGCTGTCGGGGGCGGGCAGCGCCCGGCGGTCCAGCTTGCCCTGCGGGGTCAGCGGCAGCTCGTCGAGCACGACGACGGCCGCCGGGACCATGTACTCGGGCAGCGCCTCGGCGACCCGCTCCCGCAGCGCGCCGGGGTCCGGTACGGCCGGGGGCCGGGCGACCACGTAGGCCACCAGCCGGTCCTCGCCGTCGTCGGTGCGGACCACGACGGCGGCCTGCGCCACCTCGGGCCGGCCGGTCAGCACGGACTCGATCTCGCCCAGTTCGATCCGGAAGCCGCGCAGCTGCACCTGGTCGTCGGCCCGTCCGGCGTAGTCGAGTCGGCCGTCGGGGCGCCAGCTCGCCAGGTCGCCGGTGCGGTACATCCGCTCGCCGGCGGGGCCGAAGGGGTCGGCGACGAAGCGTTCGGAGGTGAGGCCGGGCCGGTCCAGGTAGCCGCGGGCCAGGTTGCCGCCGACGTAGAGTTCGCCGACCACCCCGGCCGGGACCGGCCGCAGCGCGGAGTCCAGCACGTAGACCCGGTGGGCCCGGGTGGGCCGGCCGATCGGGGGCCGGCCCGCGCCGCTGAGCCGGTCGCTCACCGTCGAAGCGAGCACGGCCTCGGTGGGGCCGTAGCCGTTGATCATCCGCAGCTGCCCGGACCAGCGGGCCACCACGTGCGGGGGGCAGGCCTCACCGGCGACGACCATGGTCAGGTCGGCGGGCAGCCGGGTGTCCTCCGGGAGCGCGGCGGCGACCACCGGCGGCAGCCCGGCGAGGTTCACCCGGTGGCGGTGGATCAGGTCGACCAGCGGCCGGCCGGGGACCCGGCACTCCTCGTCGGCGACCACCAGGGTGCCGCCGCCGAGCAGCGACAGGCTAAGCTCCCAGACCGAGGCGTCGAAGCTGAACGAGGCGAACTTCAGCACCCGGGTGTCCGGGCCGACGCCGAAGCGCTCGATCAGGCTCGCCACCATGGCGGCGAAGCCGGAGTGGTCGACGGTCACGCCCTTGGGCCGGCCGGTGGAGCCGGAGGTGTAGATGACGTACGCCGGGTGCCGGGGCAGCAGCGGGGCGGTCCGCTCCGCGTCCTGCGGGGCGTGCGCCGGCAGGCCGGCCAGCTCCGCCCCGGTGGCCGGGTCGTCGAGCAGCACCGCGGCGCAGCCGCCGTCCGCGAGCCGCGGGGCGAGGGCGCGGGTGGTGAGCAGCACGGCGGGCCGGCTGTCGGCCAGCATGAAGGCGATCCGGTCGGCCGGGTACTTGGGGTCGATCGGCAGGTACGCCGCGCCGGTCTTGAGCGCCGCCAGGACGGCGCAGGTCATCTCGACCGGGTCCGGTACGGCCAGGGCGATGATTCGCTCCGGTCCGACGCCGCGGGCGATCAGCAGGCGGGCCAGCCGGTTCGAGCGCTCGTCCAGTTCGCGGTAGGTCGTCTCGCGGCCTTCGAAGACCACGGCCACCGCCTCGGGCGCCCGGTCGACCCTGGCGGCGAACAGCGCCGGGATCACGGTCTGCGGGGCGGCGTCGGCCCGGCCGGCCCAGTCGCCGAGGATCCGCCGCCGCTCCTCGTCGGTGAGCAGGGGCAGCCGGCGGACCGGGACGTCCGGGGCGTCCAGGACGCTCTCCACCACGTGGGCGAAGCGGTCCAGGATGCGCACGACCTCCCGGCGGTCGTAGCGGTCGGGCCGGAACTGCGCGCTCAGCGTCAGCCGGGTGTCGGGGTACGCGAGCACCGCGAGGCCGCGCTCGCCGGCCAGCCGGGTCCGCGCGTCGCTCAGCCGCAGCTCGGGCACCAGCGCGTTGAGCCGGCCGACGTCGGCCCGCGGCTGGTTCTGGTAGCTGAACACGGTGTCGAACAGCTCGCCGGCGCCGGCGAGTCGCTGCACCTCGGCCAGGCCGAGGTGCCGGTGGTCGAGCAGGGCGGTCTGCTGCTCGTCGATCCGGTGGAAGAGTTCGGCGACGGGCAGGTCCGGATCGAGCCGCACCCGCACCGGGAGCATGTTCAGGAAGAGGCCGACCAGTGACTCGATGCCCGGAAGCTCCGGCGGCCGCACCGAGTTGACCGCGCCGAACACCACGTCGGAGGCGTCGGTGAGGCGGCCGAGCAGCAGCGCCCAGCAGCCCTGGAGGACGGTGTTGAGGGTGAGGTTCTCGGCGCGCGCCCAGGCGACCAGCCGGGCGGTGAGTTCCTCGGGGAGGGCGAGGTCCACGGCCTGGGGCAGCCCCGGGTCGCCCGGCCGGTCGGCCGTCCCCAGCCGCAGCGGCTCGCCCAGCCCGTCCAGCGCCTGCCGCCAGGCCGCGCGGGCGGCCTCGGTGTCCTGGGCGGCGAGCCAGTCGAAGTACGCCCGGTAGGAGGGCGCCGGGGGCAGGACGGACGGGTCGCCGCCGGTGGCGTACAGGGTGAACAGCTCCTGGGCTATCACGCCCATCGACCAGCCGTCCACCAGCAGGTGGTGCAGGGTCCAGAGCAGCCGGACCCGGTCGGGGGCCAGCCGGATCACGGTGAAGCGCAGCAGCGGGGGCCGGGCCAGGTCGAAGCCGCGGGTCCAGTCGGCGTCGGTCAGCCGCTGGGCCTCGGCCGCCTGCTCGGGCCCGGCCGGGAGGCCGGACAGGTCGACCTCCTCCCAGGGCACCGGCACCGCGGCGGCCACGACCTGCCGGGCGTCCTCGGTGGACCGCTCGGGGAAGTGCACCCGCAGGCCGCAGTGGCGGGCCAGCAGGGCGGCGGCCGCGGCCCGCAGCGCGGCCGGGTCGAAGGGCCCCTCGATGTCGAGGACGGCCTGCATCAGGTAGGAGTTCATGCCCTGCTTGTCGAACTCCGTCTGGAAGATCAGGCCCTTCTGGAGCGGTGACAGCTCCAGGGCCTCGCCGTCCGTCGCCGGGTCCTGGTCCTGCTGGGCCCCGGAGGCGAGGTCGGCGTGGGCGGCCAGGGCCTCGAGCGCGCGGAACCAGGCGTGGGCGATGTGTTCGGCGTCCTCGTCGGCCAGCGCCGCCGGGGCCCAGAGCCAGTCCGCGACCAGGTGCGGCCCGTCCGGCCGGTCCTCGGTGACCGGGGTGGCGGCGAGCACGTGCCGCAGCGGCATCCGCGGGTGCACCCCGGTGCCGACGACGGCGTGCCGGGAGTCCGGCAGCCAGTCCCCGGCGCTCTCGCCCCGGTCGGTCCGGAACCGGCCGAGGTAGTTGAAGCCGAGTTCCGGTACGCCGTGCCGGGCCAGCGCGGCGACGGTCTGCGGGTTGAGGTGGCGCAGCAGCCCGTAGCCGAGCCCGTGGTCGGGCAGCCGGCCGAGCTGCCGGCGCACCCGGCGCACCGCGGCGTCGAGCGGCTCCCCGGCGGCGTCGCCGGGGTCCAGCCGCACCGGGAAGACGCTGGTGAACCAGCCGACGGTACGGGAGAGTTCGGCCTCCTCGGTGAACGGCTCGCGGCCGTGGCCCTCCAGTTCGACCGTGACGGCGCAGGCCGGGCGGCCGCGGTGCCGGCGCCAGTCGGCGACGGCGAGCGCGAGGCCGGTCAGCAGCAGGTCGTTGATCTCCCCGTGGTAGCCCCGGCGGGCGGCGGCGAGCAGGGCCGCGGTGGTGTCCGCGGGCAGCTCCAGCCGGAGCCGGTGCGCGGAGCCGTACACGTCGCGCTCCGGGTCCAGCGGGCGGGTCCCGAGCGGCTCCCGGGCCGCCGACTGCTCGGCCCAGAGCGGGAATTCGCGCACCCGCTCGGCGGTGCGGGCCTGTTCGCCGAGCAGCTGCGACCAGCGGCGGTAGGAGGTGCCGACCGGGTCCGGGTCCAGGCCCCGGCAGGCGGCGGCGAGGTCGTCGACCAGGACGCGCCAGGAGATCCCGTCCACGCACAGGTGGTGGGTCAGCCACACCAGTCGGCCCGGGCGGCCGGGACCGGCGTCGAGCAGGACGAGCTGGGTCACCGTGCCGGCCTCCGGGGCCAGCCGGGCGCGGGCCGCGTCGAGCTGCCCGTCGACGGCGGCGGCCAGCGCGGCCGGGTCGTCGGCGAGCGCCGAGACGTCGACCCGGCGGACCGCGTCGGCGGCCCGGACGGCGCCCTCGGGCAGCGCCTCCAGGGACCACAGGCCGTCGGCCACCACGGTCAGCCGCGACCGCAGCGCGGCGTGGTGGTCCAGCAGGACGGCGACGGCCGCGGTCAGCCGGTCCAGGTCCAGGCCGGCCGGGGTGGTGAGCACCTGGTACTGGCTGTACTGCCGGGTGCGCTCGTCCAGGACGGCCAGGTCCTCGCGCAACTGGTGGGCGATCGGCAGGAGTTCGACTTCGCCGGTGTCGTCCGGCGCGGCGGCCGGGCGGGTCGGCGCACCCGGGGAGCCCGGTGCGGCGAGCGCCGCGACGGCTGCGGGGGTGTGGTGGGTGCGGATCTGGAGCGGGGTGACGGTCAGTCCGGCCCGGCGGGCGTGGCCGACCGCCAGGATGGCGCTGATGCTGTCCCCGCCCAGCTCGAAGAAGTTGTCGGTGGGGCGGACCTCCGGCACGCCGAGGACCTCGGCGAACGCGGCGCAGACGATCTCCTCGGCCCGGCTGCGCGGGGTGTCCGGCCGGGCCGGGGCCTCGGCGGCGGCGGGCTCCGGGTCGGGCAGCGCCCGGCGGTCGACCTTGCCGTGCGCGGTCAGCGGCAGGGCGTCCAGGACCAGGACGCCGCGCGGCACCAGGTGGTCCGGCAGGACGGCGGCCAGGCGCTCGCGGACCTCGGCCGGGCGCAGCACGGCCCCGGCGCGCGGGACGCAGTAGCCGACCAGCTGCCTACCGCCGCCGGTGCCGTCGACCGCCCGCACCACGGCGTCCGAGACGTCCGGCAGCGCGCGCAGCGCCGCCTCGATCTCGCCGAGCTCGATCCGGTGGCCGCGCACCTTCACCTGGTTGTCCCGGCGGTCCAGGAAGACCAGCTGCCCGTGCCCGTCCCACACCACGCGGTCGCCGGTGCGGTACATCCGGCCGCCCGCCGGGCCGTACGGGTCGGGCACGAACGCGGCGGCGGAGCGGGCCGGGTCCGCCAGGTAGCCGCGGCCGACGCCGGCGCCGCCGACGTACAGTTCGCCGGGCGTGCCCTGGGGCGCCGGGAGCAGGGCGTCGTCGAGCACGTAGAGCCGGGTGTTGCGGACCGGGCGGCCGATCGGGACGGAGCCGTGCGCCGGGCCGCCTGGCCCGAGGTGGGCGTGGGTGACGTCGTCCGAGCACTCGGTGGGCCCGTACGCGTTGACCAGCCCGACCAGCGGGTAGCGGTCGGTCCAGCGCCGGCACAGGTCGGCCGGCAGCGCCTCGCCGGTCGCCACCAGGTGGCGCAGCGCGGCCAGCCGGGGGGCTCCGGCGGTCAGGTCCCAGGCGTCCAGGGCCGCCCGCAGCAGCGAGGGGACGACCTCCAGGACGGTGACGCCCTCGGTGTCGGCGAGGGCGAACAGCAGGTCGGGGTCGGCCGCGGTCTCCCGGGGCACCACCCGCACCCGGCCGCCGACCACCAGCGGCGCGAGCATCTGCCAGACCGACACGTCGAAGGTGACCGGGGCGTTCTGCACCACGGTGTCGGACCGGTCGAGCGCCAGGTCGTCGACCTTCGCCAGCAGGTGGTTGACCATCCCCGCGCGGTGCACCATGGCGCCCTTGGGCGCCCCGGTGGACCCGGAGGTGAAGATCACGTACGCCAGGTCCAGCGGGGCGCCGAGGACGGGCGCGAGGTCGTCGGCGGCGTCCCGGTCCCGCGCGGAGACCTCCAGCACCCGGATCGGCCGGCCGGCGGCGGCCACCGCCCGCTCGGCGAGCGGGCGGTGGGCGGCGTCCGCGATCACGGTGCCGATCCCGTTGTCGACGAGCAGGGCGACGGTCCTGGCCTCGGGCGCGTGCGGGTCCAGCGGGACGTAGGCCGCGCCGGCGCCGATCACGCCGAGCACCGAGGCGACGAAGTCGGCGCCCGGGGCGACCAGCAGGGCGACCGGGCCGGTGCCGTCCACCCGGCGGGACAGGGCGCTCGCCCGGCCGACCAGTTCGGCGTAGCCGGTCGTGCCGCCGTCCTCGACGACCGCGACCGCCTCGGGGTGCCGGGCGGCGAGTTCGCGGATCCGGGCCACCGGGCAGTCGAACTCCGCCGGGCGCCGCGGCCCGCTCGCCTGCCGCAGCCAGTCGGCGCGGTCCCCGGTGGCCACGGCCAGGCCGCCGACCCGGGCGTCGTCCCCGGCCTCGGCGAACCGGTCCAGGAAGTCCACCAGCCGGGCGAGGTGCCCGTCGACCTCCGCCCCGGTGTAGCGGTCCGGGTTCCCGTTGAGGTGCAGTTCGATGCCGGCCCCGGCGGTCTCGACCACGGTGACCATCAGGTCGTCGATCAGCCCGGTCGACAGGTTGACCACCCGGGCGGTGCACGGGCCGAGGGCCAGCTCGGTCTGCTGCGGCAGCAGGTTGACGAACGGTCCGAACGGCCGCCGGTCGTCGCTGCGCAGCCCCATGGCGCGGCGGATCGCGCTGACCCGGTGGCGCTGGTGGCGGAGCACCTGGGCGAGTTCCCGGGAGGTCCGCCGCAGCAGGCCGGCCTTGGTCAGGGCGGGGCGGACGGGCACCCGCAGCGGCAGGTAGTTGGCCAGCATCCCGGGGATCGACCGCTCGTGGGCGGTCAGCCGGGCGGTCACCGGCAGGGTCAGCAGGACGTCCTCGACGCCGGTCATCCGCTGGGTGTACACCGCGACGGCGGCCATCACCGCGGTCGGCCAGGTGACGTCCGCGCGGCCGGCGGTGGCGCGCAGGCGGGCGCAGGCGGCGGGGGACAGGGCTGCGGTGCGGCGCAGGAAGGCGCGCGGCGGGGCCGCCGGGGGCTCCCGGTGGGAGAGGTCGGACGGCTCCGGCGGCTCGGGGAACCGGCGCTGCCAGAACTCGGCGTCCCGCCGGGCCCGTTCGGAGCCGCGGTGGGCCGCCTCGGCGGCGAGCAGGTCGGCCAGCGGGGGCAGCGCCGGGCCGGCGTCGTCGCCGTCGGCCCCGTACAGTTCGGCCAGCCGGCGCCAGAGGACCACCTGGCTGAAGCCGTCGCACAGCAGGTGGTGGACGGAGAGGTGGAAGAACGCCCGGTCCGGGCCGAGGGTGAGCAGGGCGAGCCGGAACAGCGGGAACCCGGCGGGGTCGTAGGGCTTCGCCAGGTCCGCGGCCATCCAGTCGGCGGCCGCCGCCGACGGGTCGGCCTCGGCGCTGAAGTCGACCTCTTCGAGCGGTAGTTCGGCGACCTCGCGGAGGCGCTGGCGGGGCTCGCCGTCGACGTCGAGGAACTGCGCGCGCAGGCACTGCGCCTCCTCGACCAGCCGGCCCAGCGCGGTGCGGAACCGGGCCCGGTCCAGCGGACCGCGGACGTCCAGGTAGCCGGCCGAGTTGTACGCGTTGTTCCCGTCCGCCCCCTGGACGTCCAGCCAGATCTCGGTCTGGCCGGCCGTCAGCGGCAGCGTGGTCCCCAGGACCGATGTCATCACAGGCTCCCCACGGAGGTCGGGCCGATCGAGGCGAGGCCGGTGCCGGGCGGCGGCGCCGCGCCGTCCAGGGCGTCCGGGCCGAAGGACTCCAGCACCCAGGCGTCGTCGTAGACGGTGTCCAGGTAGCGTTCGCCGAGGTCGGGTGCGATGGCCACCGCCGTCAGCTCCTCGTCCGGCCGGTTGGCGCGCAGCCAGCGGGCGGCCCCGCTGAGGACGGTGCCGGTCGAGCCGCCGAGCAGGAAGCCCTCGCGCAGCAGGGCGCGGCAGGCCCGGACGGTGTCGGTCTCCGGGACCAGCACGGTGTCGTCCACGTAGGAGTCGTCGAGGATCGGTGGCCGGACGCTGGTGCCGATGCCCGGGATCAGCCGGCCGCGCGGTTCGTGGCCGAAGTTGACCGAGCCGACGGCGTCGACCGCGACGATGGTCACCCCGGGGCTGTTCTCCCGGAAGTACCGGGCGCAGCCCATCAGGGTGCCGGTGGTCCCGGCGCCGACGAACAGCACGTCCAGCTCCGGGAAGGCCTTGGCGATCTGCGGCCCGGTGCTGCGGTAGTGGGCGGTCCAGTTGCCCGGGTTGGCGTACTGGTTCAGCCAGTGGAAGTCCCGGTGCTCGGCGCACAGCCGGGTGACCAGGTCGAGCCGGGCGCCGAGTAGGCCGCGCTGCGGGTCGGGCTCGGTCACCACCCGCACGTCGGCGCCCAGGCGCTGCATCAGCCGCCGGGAGACGGAGGTGCAGCGGGAGTCGGTGACGCAGACGAAGGCGAGCCCCCGGCTGGCCGCGACGAGGCTGAGCGCCACGCCGAGGTTGCCGGAGGAGCTCTCCACGACGGTCATCCCCGGCCGCAGCTGCCCGGACCGGAGGGCGGAGTCCACCATCTCGCTCGCCGCCCGCAGCTTGACCGAGCCGGCGAAGTTGAACCCCTCGCACTTGAGGTACAGCGGACGGCCGACCATCCGTCGGAGGTCGACGTACAGGTCCTCGACGTCGAATTCCTGCGGTGTCGTGATAACTGGCATGCGTCTACTCCCACCCGGTCGTTCCGTGGTAGCGGGTGCCCAATCGGTCCGAAGCGATGGCCCCATGGTTTCCGAACGCGCTGACGTCGCACTGATCCGCAGCTGATGGGGCGAAAGCCCTGGTCCGGGCCTCAGGGCCGGTCGTCGGCCGCGCCCGGGGCGCGCCCGACCTTTCCGGTGAGCAGCCCCTGGAAGAGGTTCAGTCTGTGGATGTTGGCGGCGCCCTCGAGGAACTCCATCGCCCGGGCGTCGCGGGCGAGTTTGTCCAGCACCGGGTGCGCCAGCCGGGCGCCGGGCCCGAAGAACCCGCAGGCCGCCAGGGTGACGTCCTCCGCGAGCCGGGCGGCGCGCAGCTTGGCGGCCGAGGCGAGGTGCCCGTCGGCCGGCCGGGCGTCGACCGCCGCGGCGGCCTGGAGCACCAGGTGGCGAACGGCGTCGATCCGGCGGCCGAGTGCGTCTAGCCGCTCCCGCTCGGCGGTGCGCAGCGGACCGCGGTGCTCGGCCACGTAGTCGTGGGCCGCGCGGGCGATGCCCACCGCGATCGCCGCGACGCCGGGGCGCAGCAGGTTGAAGGTCTGGACGAACGCCCAGACCCCGCGCCGGCTGGCCGGGAGGTGGCGGCCGAGGAACCGTTCCTCGGGAACGGCCACCGAGTCCAGCCGGATCGAGCTGATCCGGGCGCCGCGCAGCCCCAGCATGTCCAGCGGTTCGGCGTGGAACCCGGGGGTCCGGGTGTCGACCAGCACGGCGGTGATGCCGAGCGGCCCGGGCCGGGTGCGGGCGAAGACCACCGCGAGCCGGGCCCGCGAGGCGTTTCCGACGTAGCGCTTCTCGCCGTCGAGCAGCGCCCCGCCGCCCGGGGCGGGGGTCAGCGCGGTGGTCAGGGCCGTCGCGTCCGAGCCGCGGTCCGGTTCGGTCAGCGCGAAGCAGGTCCACAGCGGTTCGCTCAGCATCCGGCCGTAGAACCACTGCTTCTGCCGCTCGTCGGCGCACAGGCCGACCGCGACGCCGGCCAGGAACGGCCCCGGTGAGGCGACCATCGAGCCGACGTCGGCGCGGGCGAGTTCCTCCATGACGACCGCGCGCTCCAGCGCGGAGTCGCCGCAGTGGCGGTGCCCGTCGATCTTCTCCGGCTCGTTCCCGTACTCGGCCGGGATGCCCATCGTCGCCAGGTAGCGGACGGCCGGGAGGTCCAGGTGGTGCCGGATGGCCTCCGGGTCGCGGTCGATCTCCAGCGCGAGCGGGCGCAGGTCGGCGCCCCACTCGCGCACCCGGACGCGCAGCGCGGCCAGGTGCCCGTCCGGCCCGGTCACCGCGGCTCCTCCCCGGTCACGAAGACCTCCGCCGCCAGCTCCGACAGGTAGCAGGGCATCCCGGGGCCGTCCCGCAGGTAGCCGCTGGCGCCCAGCAGCCGGACCTGCTCGCGGTCGGCCCCGGTGATCCGGGCGTGCACGTCCGCCAGCACCGCGGCGGACAGGTCGCCGGGGCCGGCGCCGGACAGCACCGCCCGGACCTCCAGGTGGTCGGCCACCGCCTCGGCGACGGTGCCCTTCACCAGCTGCTGCTGCAAGAGGTACGTGTCGCCGCTGCGGCGCCGGCCCAGGTACTCCAGGCACGCCGAGCGCAGCGACTCGGACAGCCCGAGCCGCACCCAGGCCAGGCCCAGCACGAAGGCGGAGCCGGCGTCCCGTTCGGCCGCGCTGCGCCCGGCCGTCGGCGGGGCGGGCGTGACGGCGGCGGCGACCACCTCGCCGCCGGGCAGCGGGGTGCGCGACAGCACGGTCTCGTCGGCGGGGCGGCGCGGCCGGGTGGTGCCGTCGACCCAGAGCCAGTCGGCCCCGGCGAAGGTCGCGGCGTCGGCGACGGTCTGGCCGCCGGGCCCGCAGGGCAGCAGGCCGGGCGTCAGGGAGGAGCCGAGCAGTCGCAGCGCCGGGGCGAGGCCCCGGTGCCGGGCGGCGTCCCGGCAGCGGGGCCACAGGCCCGCGTCCTGCCGCGTCACGGTGGTCATCGACCGCCCCGTTCGATCAGGCAGACGGCGAGGTCCCCGGTGTCGGGCTCGTGGTCGACCAGGACGATCCGCCGCTCCCGGCCGGCCGACCAGGCGGGGTCGGCGGCGAGGGCGGTGAGCGCGCCGGAGGCCGGGTGGCCCGGCGGGGTGCGGACGATCCGGCCGGGGTGGCCGGGCAGGTCGCGCGCGGGGTCGACGGCGGCGCCGGCGACCACCGGGCAGCCGGTGGCGTCCAGGTCGGCGAGGGCGGTGCGGACGGCCGCCGCCACGTCGTCCGGGCCGGTGTCGGTGCGCTGGCACAGGGTGAGCCGGCCGAGGGAGCCGGTGTCGGTCAGCAGCAGCGCGAGGCCGGCGTCGCCGGCGAGGTCCCGTCCGCTCTCGTACGGGAGGGTGGCCTGGTCGAGCACGAACAGGGCGACCCTGCGGTGGCCGTGCCGCCGGGCGTAGGCGGCGGCCAGCCGCAGCGCGGCGAAGGGGGCGTGGGAGCCGCACTCGGAGACGGTGAAGGACAGCGGGCCGCCGGGGATGCGTTCGGACAGGGCGGTGACGGCGGCGAGCCGGCAGTCCAGGTCCGGCGTGGCGTGGGCGACCACCGCCAGGTCGATCGGCGCGCCCGAGGCCTCTCGCGGGGCCGACGGGTCCGACGGGTCCGACGGCTCTGACGGTTCGAGGTCGGCGAGCAGTTCCCCGGCCATCGCGGCGAAGGTGTTCCCGGCCGCGTCCTGGACCAGGTCCGGCCGGTGGTCGACGCCGTAGGCCGCCGTCAGGTCGGCGAAGTGGCGCCGCGAGAAGGCGTCGTCGATCCGGGCCGGGCCCGGGGGGAACCTCCGGTGGGTGATCGCGGCGAGCCCGAGCGGGAAGACGGCGGGCGCCTCCCAGGGCCCCTTCGTCGGGGCGGTCCGGACCGGCATCCTCAGCCGTCCAGTTCCGTGGCCACGAAGTCGGCCAGCGAGCGCACGCTCGCGAAGTGGGCCATCTCCAGGGAGTCGGTGTCGAACTCGACGTCCAGTGACTCCTCCAGCCGCATCAGCAGCTCGAAGACGCCGGTCGAGTCGAGGCCGAGCTCGTCGAAGAGCCGGGACTCCTCGGTGAGTTCGGGCAGGTCGTAGTCGAGCACCTCGCCGAGGGCGGCGGAGATCTCGGTGACGATCCGCGCGCGGTCCGTGCCGGTCGCTCCGGTCATGGTCAGCACTCCTTCCGGTGGGTGGACGGGGGATTCTCAGGCGCGCCCGAGGAGTTCGGGGGCGATCGGGCGCTGGTGGCGCAGCAGGTCCTCGGGCCGGTCGGGCTCGCGGACCAGGTGTGCCTCGCCGTCGAGCACCAGGACCTCGGCCGGGTAGCCGTGGCTGAGGAAGTGCACGGGGGAGGCGGTCGGCCCGTACGCGCCGGAGCGCAGCACTCCGAGCAGGTCGCCCGGGCGCACCGGCGGCAGCTCGGCCTTCCTGGCCAGCGTGTCGTTGGGCGTGCAGAGCGGGCCGGTGACGTTCCAGACCTCGGTGGCGGGCTCGTCGATCCGGTTGAGCAGCCGCATCGGGAAGTTGCGCTTGACGAAGGAGCCGATGCCGACCGCCGCCATGTGGTGGTGGGTGCCGCCGTCGGCGACCGCGAAGCGCTCGCCGAGCGACTCCTTCACGTACCGGACCCGGGTGACGTAGGTGCCGGCCAGCGCGGTGAGGTAGCGGCCGAGTTCCATCACCAGCCGGGTGCGGGGGTGGCGTTCGGCGAACCCGGCGACCAGCGGGTTGATCCCGGCGGCGAGCTTCGGCAGGTCGAGGTCCCGCTCGCCGTCGAAGTAGGCGACGCCGAGCCCGCCGCCGACGTCCACCAGCTCCAGCGGGAAGTCCAGGGCGGCGGAGAGGCGTTCGGCGAGGGCGAAGATCCGCTCGGTGTTCTCGACGACGGTGTCCTCGATCAGGATGCGGGTGCCCATGTAGACCTGCACGCCCATCACCCGCACCGCTCGGTGGCGGGCCACCAGCCCGGGGTCGGCGAGCAGTTGGGCCTCGTCGATGCCGAACTGGCGGGGCTTGCCGCCCATGGTGAGGCCGGAGCCCTTGACCGAGAAGCTCGGGTTGACCCGCAGCGCGACCGGGGCCACCACCCCGCGCCCGCGGGCGAGTTCGTCGATCAGCGCCAGTTCCTGGAAGGACTCGCAGACGATCGCCGCGATCCGCTCGTCCAGGCAGGCGAGCAGCTCCTCCCGGCTCTTGCCGGGCCCGAGGAAGATGATGTCCGGGCCGGCCACGCCGGCCTGCCGGGCGGTGCGCAGCTCGGTGAGCGAGGAGACCTCGGCGCGGGCGCCGTGGGCGTGGAGCAGGGCGCAGACCGCCAGGTTGGGGTTGGACTTGAGGGAGAAGAACACCTGGAGGCGCGGGTCCAGCTGTTCGCGCAGTTCGCGCATCCGCCCGGTCAGGGCGTCCCCGTCGTAGAGGAAGAGCGGGGTGCCGTACCGCTGGGCGATCTCGGTGACGGGTGTGCCCTGGATCTCGAAGACTCCGCTCATGGCCGGTCTCCTCTCTCCCGTCCGTCGAGCCGGACGGCGATCTGTGCGTCGATGGTGGTCAGTTCCTCCGCCGAGTCGGCGACGACGATCCCGTACAGCCGGCCGTCGACGGGGGCGTCGCCGCCGGTGAACGCCGCGTTGACGGTGGCGAAGTTGTTCACCAGCAGGCCCCGGCCGCCGGCCGGGCCGAGCAGCAGGCCGTCGAGCAGCCGGCGCAGCTCGTCGAAGGCCAGGGGTTCGGTCAGCCGCAGCGGGTAGTGGCGGGCGACGGCGACCTGTCCCGGCTTGACGAACCGTTCCTGCAAACGGACCTGGTAGGTGGACATGTTGTTGCGGGCGTTGATCTCCACGACCGGGTAGAGCCCGCCGTCCGGGTCCACCATGGCGTCCACGCCCACCACGCCGTGGAAGCCGTCGGCGGCCAGCCGCTCGCCGAGCCGGTCCGCGGCGGTGCGCAGCTCGTCGACCTGGGCGGCGGAGAGCCGGGCGGGCATCCGGTGGCCCTTGTGGACGCCGTCCTCGGTCAGCTGCTCCTTGACGAAGTCGAACGCCACCGAGCCGTCCAGGCCCACGGTGAACTGGTAGTTGAGGTCGGCGGCCTTGTCGACCCACTCCTCGACGACCATGGCGATCCGCTCCCGGCCGGAGCCCTCGACCTGCTTGGCGATCAGCCCGAGGACGCGCTCGCCGCGGCGCCGGCTGGTCAGCCGGGCGATGCCCTTGCCGGAGACGCCGAACGCCTCCTTCACCACGGCCCGGCCGTCACCGAGTTCGGCGTCCACCGCCGCGAACGCGGCGGCGAGTTCGGCGAGCGTCTCGCAGGCCCAGCCCCTCGGCTGGCGCAGGCCGAGCTCGTCGGCGATCCGGCGGCTGTACACCTTGCTGTTGACGGCCTTGCAGGTGGCCGCGTCCGGTCCGGCGAGCGGCAGCCCGGTGGCCGCGGCGAGGCGCTCCTCCGGTCCGGACACGCCGTGGACGGCGATCCGGCAGCCTTCGGCGGCCAGGCCGGCCAGTGCGGCGAGCAGCGCCGGGTCGGCCAGGGCGTCCTCGGTGACGGTGCGCTGCGGGTCCTGGACGGCCGGGACGTGGATGCGCGGCAGCTCCAGGCCGAGGCCGGCCAGGTACGCGAGGTAGTCCCGGTCCGGGTGGGTCTTGAGCACCACGTGGTCGCGGCCGCCGGCCAGCAGCAGGGCGAACTCGTCCATCCGGTTGACCACGGCGCTGGACGCGGCGGCGGACAGCCGGGGCAGGGTGTGCTCGCCGAGCGCCCACTGCTGCTCCACCTCGAAGTTGCCCAGGAAGAGGAAGCGGGCGTCCGGCGATCCGGTCAGGGCGAGCGACAGCCGGCCGGCGAAGTCCGGGGCCGGGAGCCCCGCGCGGGCGCCCATCAGTGCCTCACGACCATCGCGGCGAAGGACTGGCCGAGCCCCGCGGAGGTCATCAGATAGGTGTCCCCGGGCCGCAGCAGGCCGAGTTCGAGCGCCGACCGGTAGTTGATGAAGGGGTCGGCGCAGAAGCAGTGGCCGGTCCGGGCGATGTTCTCCAGGAAGATCCGGTCCCGGTCGATGCCGAGCGCGTTCGCGGCGACCGTCCAGGAGACCCGGTTGACGTTGTGCGGCAGCACCAGGTCGAGGTCGCCGACGGCCAGGCCGGCCGCGGCCAGGGCGCCGTCGATGACCTCGGCCATCGCGTCCTGGTAGATCCGCTTGGCCTCGCGGGCGCCCTCGGCGTCGAGGTCGATGACGCCGTCCTCGCGGCCGTGGACGCGGGCGTGGTAGCCGAGCACCCGGTCGCGGTCGCCGCCGGCGGCCACCAGCAGGGCGGTGACGCCCTCGCCCATGATCGACACGTCCTCGACCCACTGGGAGAACGGGGTGAGCGTCTTGTCACCGGCCAGGACCAGCGCGAGCGCGTCCGGGTCCCCGTCCCCTGCCAGCAGGGTGCCGGCCGCGTCCACCGCGAGCAGGCCGGTCGCGCACCCGTGGTCGGCCACCGAGAACACCTTCGCCCGGCGCAGCCCGAGCGACTCGCAGACCGTCCGCAGCGGGCTGACCGGGTACGGCGCGGTGGTGCGCAGCCCCTTGGCGCGCACCACGTACCGGATCCGGTCCTCCTGCCCGGCGAGGGCGTCCAGCTTGCCCGCAGCGGTGGTCAGCAGCTCCGCCTCGGACTGGTCGGGGGCCTGGCAGATCCGGTCCAGGCCGTACAGCCTGGTGAACCGGCGCACCTGCTGGTCGGTCAGCCCCAGCGGCTCCCGCAGCTGTTCGACCGAGACCGTCGGTGGCAGGTAGCTCGATACCGCTTCTATCGACGTCATGCGACGGGGCCTCCTCGCGACAAGGATCGGAGCCCCACCAGAGTCGCCGGGAACGCTGACAGGCTGCTGACGCCCGGCTGATCGCCGGACGGCAGGCAGCCGGTGGTCTCGTCAGGCAGCCGGTGGTCTCATCAGGCCTGCTTGACCGAGATGCGTCCGTTGCTGGTGCTCAGGGTGAGCTGGTACCGGCCGGACGGGTCGTCGGAGACCCCGATGTCCTTGTGGCCGTTGCCGGTCTTCGCGGACACCTTGTACGTGGCGGCCGGCACGACCAGGGTGATGGCGCCGTTGGAGGTCGACGCGGAGACGTCCTGCGGCTTGGTCGAGATGATGTCGATCGCGCCGTTGTGGGTCTCGGCCTGGATCCGGTCGCCGTTCAGCCCGCGCCCGTTGATGGCGCCGTTGGTGGTCTTGACCTCCGTGCTGCCGTTCACCCCGTCCAGGTTGACCCCCCCGGAGTGGGTGGAGACCTGCACGCTGCCGACCTGGGAGAGGCTGACCGAGCCGGAGGAGGTCTGGCCGGTGACCGGCAGCCCGGCGGGGACCTCGACGGTGTAGGTGACCGAGCAGTACTGGCCGCAGCCGCCGAGCACCAGGACGCCGTTCTCGACCCGGCTCGTCACGCCCGGCTTGTCGTTCTTGTAGCTGACCGACCGGTGCACGGAGATCTTGTCGAGGCCCTCCTTGCCGCGCAGGGTCACCCCGCCGGAGGTGGTGTCGAGCTTCACCGCGGTGATCCTGTCGCCCACCGTGGCGTCGTCGTCGAAGGTGTTGTCGGGAGCTAAGCCGCAGGCGCTCAGACCGCCCACGGCGGCCGCGAGGACGACGAAGGACGCGAGACGGCCGGACTGCTGGCGCATGTCATTCCCCAGATCTGGAAGGCGTTGCCGGAAAGGCCCCGTCGCGGGGCGTACCCCACGAAGCTAGCGCGCCGGAAAACCGGCGGGCCATGGGGCTAACCCCCCTGTCCGGATGGGGAGTTCCCCCAAACGGCGGACGTCAGGCGAATGTCAGTTCCGGGTCAGCGCAGCCGTCCAGAGTCGAGGGATGACAGCGCTGACGGCACGGGCCCCCGAGCGGACCCTGGGCGTACTGGGCGGCATGGGCCCGGCGGCGACCGCGGAGTTCCTGCGGCTGCTCGCCGCCGACGCGCCGGCCGCCCGGGACCAGCAGCACCCCCGGTTGCTGCTGCTGTCGGAGCCGGGCATCCCGGACCGCACCGCCGCGATCCTCGGCGGCGACGAGGAGCCGGCGCGGCGGGTGCGGGAGTGCCTGCGCACGCTGGTCGGCTGGGGCGCGGACCTGCTGGCGGTGCCCTGCAACACGGCGCACGTCTTCCTGGACGGCTTCGCCGCCACCTCCCCGGTCCCGGTGGTCGACATCGTCGACGCCACCCTGGACGAGGCCGTCCGGCTGAGCCCGGACGGCGGCTGGCTCACGGCGACCACCGGGACCGTGCTGAGCGGCCTCTACCAGCGGCGGGCCGCGGCCCGGGGCTACCGGCTGCTGCTGCCGGACGGCGGGACGCAGGAGGCGGTCCACGGGGCCGCCGAACGGGTGAAGGCCGGACGGGTCGAGGAGGCCGGCGCCGCCTTCCGGGCGGCCGTCGGAGGGCTGTGGCGGCGCCGGCGGCTGCCGGTGGTGGCCGCCTGCACCGAGCTCCCGCTCGCCTACCGCAGCGCGGGCCTGCCGGCGGAGCTGATGGTCTCCAGCCTGGCCGCGCTCTCCCGGGCCTGCATCGCCGAGCTCTACCGGAGCGTCCCGGTCCGCACGTAGGCGGCCTTCGGACACGGAACGGCCCCGGCGCGCAGCAGCGCCGGGGCCGTTCGCCGTTGCGGGCCGGTCAGCCGCAGCCGCCGGCGTGGCCGTCGTCGACGGACCGGGCGCCGAGCCCGACCGCCGGGGCGGCCGGCGGCGGCAGCGCCCCGGCGGGTACCGCCCGGGCCCGCAGGTGGGCGACGAAGTCCGGCAGCCGGTCCAGCCCCCAGAAGCGGCTGAAGCCCTGGACGAAGAACGGCACGCCGAACACCCCGTCGTCGCAGATGTCCTTGAGCAGCCGCGCCCCCTGCCGGCGCAGCTCCGGGTCGTCGCTCGCCCCGGCCGCCTCCACCGGGTCGAGGCCCAGTCCGGCCGCGATCCCGGCGACGACCGTACGGTCGCAGATGTCCCGCCCCTCCTCCCAGCGGGCCCGGTAGGCGGCCGCGACGAAATGCGGGCCGCGACCCCCGCGCACGGCCAGCAGATAGGCCAGGTGGGGCACTTCCCACACCGGGTCGCGGTCCACCGGCCAGCGGAGGCCGACCCCCCGCGCGGCGGTGAGCCGCCGCACGTCCTGGAGGACGTACAGGTGCTTGGCGCGGGACATCGCGGTGTACGGGAACGAGCCGCCGAGCTCGGCCAGCAGCCGCTCGCTGGTGCGGTCCGGCTCGAAGAACGGCCGCCACTCCACCGCCTCGGCCACGTCCGGGTGCCGCTCCAGCAGTTCCCGGTAGGCGAGCCAGGAGTACGGGCTGCGCAGCGAGAAGTAGAACCTGGGAGCCTTGCCGGTGCCGCTCACAGCACCAGCCCGCCGTCGACCCCGAAGACCTGCCCGGTGATGTACGAGGCGCGGTCCGACAGCAGGAAGGCCACCAGGTCGGCGACCTCATCCGGGCGGCCGAAGCGGCCCAGCGGAATGCGCCCGGTGAGGCCGCCGCCGACGTCCTCGGACAGGCCGGAGGTCATGTCGGTCTCGATGAAGCCGGGCGCCACGGCGTTGACCCGGATGCCGCGCGGCGCGACCTCCTTGGCCAGCGCCTTGGAGAACCCGATGATCCCGGCCTTGGACGCCGAGTAGTTGGTCTGGGTGGCGTTGCCGTACACGCCCGCCACCGAGGACATCGTCACCAGCGCACCGGCGCGGCGCTTCATCATGGCGAACACCGCCGCCCGGCAGACGTGGTAGGTGCCGTCCAGGTTGACCCGCATGACGTCCTGCCAGGCCTGCTCGGTGAGCAGCACCAGCGGGTTGTCCCGGACGATGCCGGCCGAGGAGACCACCGCGTGGAGCGGCCCGAGCTCCTGTTCGGCCGCCCGGACGAAGGCCTCGGCCTCCGCGCGGTCGGCCACGTCGACCCGGCGGGCCAGCACCCGGGCGCCGGCCGCCTCGGCCTCCTTCGCGGTCTCCGCCGCGGCCTCCTCCCGGGACTGGTAGCAGAACGCCACGTCGTAGCCGTCGGCGGCGAGGCGCGCCACCACGCTGCGCCCGATGCCCCGGGACCCGCCGGTCACCAGGGCGACCCGTCGTGCGGACATCACGGCCTCCCGCCGGTTGTGGTTCCAGGGGCCCGGAGCACCTCGGCCGGGCGCAGCGCCAGGGTCAACTGGCCGACCTCCAGCACCGGTCGGCCGTCCACGGTGCTGCGGCCGCCGGTGATGAAGGTGTCGCCGAGGTCGCGGACCATGGTGACCTCGTGCACCATGACCGAGCCGGGGCGGACCGGGCCGAGCACCCGGACGTCGCGGGTCCTGGCCAGCAGCACGACCTGTCCGGTCAGCACGTCGGCGTTCGGCTTCTCCCAGCAGGCGAGCAGCACCGCGCACTGCGCCCAGGACTCCAGCATCTGGCCCAGCGGGTAGTCGTACTCCTCGTTGGGGGCGTCGTCGGGCACGTCCTGGTAGGCGGGCTCGGCGAGGGTGACCGCCTTGTACGCGACCAGCCGGCGGCCCGGTTCGATCCGGGCGATCCGGTCGACCAGCAGCGCGGGGTGGCGGTGCGGGACGACCGACTTGATGGCGGCGGTGTCCTTCACAGGACCTCCCGGGGGTAGAACAGGGCGATCTCGGCGGCGGGGCGGTCGTCGGCGGAGACCTGGGCGCAGACCCGCACGCCGTCGTGGTCGCGCTGGATCCGGGCGTCGACGGCGACCTCCTCGCCGGGCCGCACCGGGCTCAGGAACCGGGCCCGGGTGAGCTCGGCCCGGCCGGGGCAGGGCACGGCGGCCGCGGCCGCCAGCTCGTGGACGTACTGCACCAGGCCGAAGCCGGGGACCACCGGCAGGCCGGGGTAGTGCCCGCGCAGGAACGGTTCGTCCGCGCTCAGCACGACGGTGCCCCGGATGTGCCGCGCCACCGGCTCGCCGGCCGCGCCGCCGGGCTCGGGGCGGCTCTCCGGCTCCACCACGGTCAACGCTCTGAGCATCATGGTCTGTCCCTCCTCTGGTCACATGGACGGCCCCCACGGGGACGGCCGCCGGTTCAGCCGCCCAGGAGCGCGCAGCCGACCGTGCCGTCCCGGTCGACGCAGGTCACCAGCGCCAGCCCGGCCGCGGGCAGCCGGCCCTCGTGGGCCGCGGCCAGCACCGCCGCCAGCTGGAGGCCGGTCGCGGCCGCCGAGGCGTCGCCGAGCAGCGGCCGGCACCGGATCCACTCCGGGTCCGCGCCGGCCGGCAGGGCCGCGCGCACCGCCTCCTCCTCGCCGGGGGCCCCGAGCGGGGCCGCCAGGCGTACGTCCCGGCCGTCCGCGCCGGCCTCGGCGAGCACCGCGCGCACGCACTCGGTCAGCGTTCCGGCGGCCGCTTCGGGCCGGTGGTAGGCGCGGAAGCGGGTGCCGAGCAGCCGCGCCGGCACCGGGCGGCCGGCCGCCCGGGCCTGTTCGGCGGACTCCAGCAGCCAGGCCACGCCGCCCTCGCCGAGCGGGGGCCGGGCGCCCTCGTCCGCGCTGTGCCACTCCAGCCAGGCGCGCTGGACCGAGTACTCCTCGGCGGCGCCGCACAGCACCCGGTCGCAGTGCCCGCCGCGGAACAGCCGGGCGGCGTAGCCGAGGGCGAGCAGGCCGGCCGACCAGCCGCCCGCGATCGTGCTGTTGGGGCCCTTGATGCCGTGCCAGATCGCGCACTGGCCGGCGGCCCGGTTCATCACGGTGTTCGGGAACCTGGCCGGGTCGACCAGGTAGGGGCGGTCGCCGGTCAGCGAGTCCCTGGTGAAGTCCATGATGCTCTGCACGCTGCCCGAGCCGGTGCCCAGCACCAGCCCGACCCGCTCGGGGCGTTCCAGCAGGCCGGGCCCGCAGGCGTCGAGCAGGGTGCCGAAGGTGTGCACGGCGAGCGCGGTGACCCGGTCCATGGTCCTGGTGCCCTTGCGGCCCAGCGCGCCGGCGGCGCTGAAGTCCGGTACCAGGGCGGCCCGTTCGTAGGGCCCCGGGTACGCGGCGCGGTCCAGGGCGGTGACGGCTCCGGTGCCCGACCGCAGCCCGGCGCCGAAGGCCCGGGCGCCGACCCCGAACGGGGAGACCGCCGACCAGGCGGAGAACACCGGCTCGCGCACCCCGGGCGGCCCGTCGGCCGGCCGGGCCCGGGCCGGGCTGTCGGTGGCCGTCATACCCGGCCCCGGCCCAGCGCCCTGCCCGCCTTGCCGGTCAGGGCGTCGGTCAGCCGGTCGTCGAAGTCGACCAGGCTCCAGTCGCGGCGGTTCTCGATCACCGCCCAGCCGTGGGTGATCCGGCCGGTGGCGGTCGGCACCAGGACGCCGTCGCGCAGCACGTAGGCGTCCATCCGGGCGGTGTAGGTCAGCCGCTTGAAGACGCTCTCGACGGTGTAGACGGTGTAGAGGGTCTCCTCCATCAGCGCCTCATCCAGGACGGTGATCCGGGAGTGCGGGACGACCGGGATCCAGTCCTGCTCGTCCAGCAGGGTCTTGATGGAGACGCCGCGGTCGGCCAGGAAGAGGTCGACGACCTCCTCCATCTGCCGCAGGTAGCCGGACATCTGGACCCGCTCGGTGAAGTGGCAGTAGAAGTACGGCATCCGCCACGCCCAGCCGAAGGCGTTGCGCCCCGCGGTCAGCTGTTCGAGCGGGTCGGCGCCGGCCACCAGCGGGACGGGCGCGGCGCCCGCGCCCAGCCGGTCGACGGTCAGGGCGACGAGCTCGGCGGGCGGCTCGGCGACGGCGTGGCCGCGCGGGTCGGACCGCAGGTGGAGGGTGGCCTTGGCGGCGACGGCCTTCACGGTCTCGCCGGAGCGCTCCACGGTCAGTTCCACACCCAGGCGCAGTCCGTCGTCCTGGGCGGGCAGCCGGCGCACGGTGGCCGTCACGACGTCGTCGATGTGCAGCGCGGTGAGGATCTTGGTGTCGAGGTCGGTGAGGTCGACGCCCAGGCCGTACCGCTCGAACAGCTCCCCGGGCGGGAACCCGTGCTGCCGGGCGTGGTCGTAGACGGCCTCCTCCACCAGGTAGTTGACGTGCTTGAACCCGATCCAGGTGCAGATGTTCGAGCCCTCGTAGCGCGGGCGGAGGTCGACCCGGGTGGTCGGGTCGGCGGCCGGGGCACTGCTGGTCATGGCGACTCCAGGGGTGAGAGGGTGGTGGCGTCGGCGGGCGGCGCCCCGGGCCCGGCGGTGCGCAGGAAGTCGCACACCAGCCGGGCGACCAGGTCGGGCCGCTCGACCATCGGGAAGTGCCGGCAGCCCGGCAGCGGTTCGTACCGCGCCCGGGGCACCCGGGCGGCGAGCGCCCGGCCGTCCTCGGGCGGAGCGGCGGTGTCCTGCTGCCCGGAGAGCACGAGCAGCGGCGAGCGGACCGCGCCGAGGTCGAGCGTGGGGGAGCGCAGGTAGGCCTCGAAGAACCGCATCCAGCCGTACGGGCCGACCTGGTCGCGCAGTCGGCGCGCCATCCAGTCGCGGTGGGAGCGGGCGAAGCGCGCGGTCTCGCCGACCTCCAGCGCCTCCTCGAAGACGCGGTGGAAGTCGTTGAGGTAGTACGAGATCACCGACCAGTCGAAGTCCTTGGGGCTGGGCCGGTAGAACGGGCTGATCAGGACGGTGGGCCGGGGTGCGGTCCGGCCGGCCGCGGTCGCCTCGACGACCAGGTTCGCCGCGTACGAGTGGGCCACGACGGCGTCGAACCGCTCGTCCAGCAGTTCGACCAGGAAGCGGCCGGGATCGGGCCGGGCGCCCCAGCCGTCGCCCTCGGACTGGGCGCGCCAAGGCAGTTCGACGTCCCACAGCTCGAAGGCGGCCCCGGCCCGCCGCACCAGCGGGCTCCACACCGAGGGCTTGCCGCCCAGGCCGTGCAGCAGCAGCACCCGGATCGGGTCGGGGCCCTCGGCGGCCCTGCGCAGCCGAGGGGTCGGCGTGCTCATGCGTCCGGCTGCCCCGGGTCCGCCGGCCCCGCCTCCGGGTCCGCCGGCCCCGCCTCCGGGTGCCCCCGGTACGCGCCGAGGATGAGCACCGCGTTGTTGCCGGCGAAGGCCAGCGCGTTGTTCTGCACGACGCGCACCTCGGCGGTGCGGGCCCGGTTGGGGACGGGGTCCAGGCCGCACTCCGGGTCGGTCCGCCGGTGGTTGATCGTCGGCGGGATGAAGCCCTCCCTGATCGCCAGGGCGCAGGCGGCGGAGGCGAGCGCGCTGGCCGCGCCCATGGTGTGGCCGAGCATGGACTTGATGGAGACGGTCGGCGGCGGGTCGGCGAACACCTGCCGGATCGCGCCGGCCTCCGTCACGTCGTTGGCCCTGGTGCCGGTGCCGTGGGCGGAGATGAAGTCGATGTCCTCCGGCTTCACCCCGGCGTTGCGGTGGGCCAGTTCGATGCAGGCGGCCAGGCTGTCCTGGTCCGGGGCGACCGGGTGGTGGGCGTCGCAGTTCAGCCCGTACCCGAGCACCTCGGCGTAGATGTGCGCGCCGCGGGCGAGCGCCGACTCCAGGCTCTCCATCAGCAGGATGCCGGCGCCCTCGCCGGTGAGGATGCCCTTGCGGTCGACGTCGAAGGGCTGGCTCAGCTCCGGGGCGATGGTGCCGAGCCGGTAGAAGCCGGTGAAGGTCTTGCGGCAGACCGCGTCGGCGCCGCCGGACAGGGCGACGTCCGCCTCGCCCGAGCGGATGGCGTCGAAGCCGGAACCGATGGCGTAGTTGCCCGCGGCGCAGGCGGTGGCGATGGTGACGGCCTCCACGTCGACCAGCTCCAGCTCGCGCACCACGCTGCTGGACAGCAGGCCGGCCGAGGTGCGGCGGGCCACCACGGCGGGCAGGTCCTCGGGCCCCTGGTGGAGCTGGAGTTCGGTCAGGGTGTCGAGGTCGCGGGACTCGCCGTCGGTGGTGCCGACCGAGACCAGGACCCGCCGGGCGCGGAGCTCCGTCAGGGCGAGCCCCGCGTCGGCCACCGCCATCCTCGCCGCCGCGACGGAGAACTGGCTGGCCCGGCCCAGCTCTTCGGGATCTCCGTGCTCGATCCACCGGGCCGGGTCGAAGTCGTCGATCTCGCAGCCGTTCGCGTGCGCGTAGCCCGTCGTGTCGAAGGACGTGATCGGTTTGACGCCGCTGCGGCCGCTGCGGAGTCCGTCGAGGAACTCGGCCGCCCCGGTGCCGATGCTGGTGACCGCTCCCAGCCCGGTGATGACGACCCGGCGCGGTGTCCGGTGCCCGCTGCTCACCATCGCTGACTCCGTTCTTGTCGACTCGGCGCTGTGGCGGGCTACTTGGACAGGCTCTCCTGGACGACGGCGACGACGCCGTCCAGGTTGACCATCCGGACCAGCTCGGCCTGGTCGATCTCGATCCCGAAGGTGCGCTCCAGCGAGGAGAGGATCTCGATGGCGCCCAGCGAGTCGGCGTTGTGGTCCTCCTTGAAGCGGCTGGTGTCGGTGACCTCCTCGGCTTCCAGTTCGAGGATGTCGCAGACGATGTCCTTGATCTGGGCGCGCTGTTCGGCGGTGACGACCGCGGTGCTGGGCATTTCGCCTCCCGGTGAGGGTGGGTGCGACAGATTGATGATCTGAATTCTTCTCGGCCGCGCTGACGGACAACTGACGTGCAACTGACGGGCGTTGGTCGGCTTGACAGTGCTTGCTCACACCTGTCAGTCTCAACTTTCAGGTAGGAGGAAGAGGGTGGGGGTGCTCACAAGCGCGGAGCTACTGGCCCTGCTGGCCGCCGTCGGGCACACCCAGCGCCTGCGGATCATCGGCGAACTGGCGCAGGGCCGGGTCCACGTCAGCGAACTGGCCCGACGGCTCGGCATGTCCAGGCCGCTGCTCTACATGCACCTGGAGCGGCTCGAACACGCCGGCCTGGTGGCCGGTGCGCTGGAGCTCTCCGGCGACGGGAAGGCCATGAAGTTCTTCGAACTCACCCCGTTCGACATCCACGTCACGGTCGACACCGTCATCGCCGCCCTCCGGGAGGACCGGGCGCAGGTCGAACGGACCCAGCACGACGCCTGAAGGACACCCGGCGTCGGAAGGCGGCACGGCGCGCGAAGGAACAGAAGGGACCCTCATGAGTGGCGGCGTGATCGCCATCGTCATCACACTGATCGTCATCGGCGGGATCAGCGTCAGCATCGTCTCGTACTTCACCCTCCAGCGGCACCGCGCGGACGCCGCGGCGATGGCCGCCTACCGCCGGCTGGCCGAGGACACACTGGCCGGACAGAAGCTGCTCCGGGGTGAACTGCGGGCGCTGACCGCCCGGTTGGCGTCGGTGGAGGACCTGCTGCGAAGCGTCGACGAACACTGATATCCGGCCTGGTCACTCAGGAGATGCCCATGACCACCGCAACCGTGCACGGCATCGCCGATGCCGTGCGACTGAGGAACGTCTGCCGCGGCTACGGCAACGAGCGCAACCGGGTCGTCGCCCTCGACGACGTGTCGGTGGGCTTCGGCCGCAGCACCTTCACCGCCGTGATGGGACCGTCCGGATCGGGCAAGACCACGCTGCTGCAGTGCGCCGCCGGGCTGGACCGGCCGGACTCCGGCTCGGTCTCGCTGGACGGCCTGGAGCTCGCCGGGCTCGGCGAGAAGGAGCTCACCAGGCTCCGCCGGGACCGGATCGGCTTCATCTTCCAGGCCTTCAACCTGCTGCCCGCGCTGAGCGTGGCCGACAACGTGGCCCTGCCGCTGCGGCTGGCCGGGCGCCGGCCCACCCGGGACGGCGTCGAGCGGGTGCTGGAGCAGGTCGGCCTCGCCGCCCGCAGCGACCACCGGCCCGGCGAACTGTCCGGCGGCCAGCAGCAGCGGGTCGCCATCGCCCGGGCCCTGATCACCCGGCCCGCGGTGCTCTTCGGCGACGAGCCGACCGGCGCGCTGGACACCCGCACCGCGGTGGAGATCCTGCGGCTGCTGCGCCAGGCCGTCCACGGCGACGGGCAGACCGCCGTCATGGTCACCCACGACCCGGTCGCCGCCTCCTACGCCGACCGGGTGCTGTTCCTGGCCGACGGGCGGATCGTCGACGAGCTGAGCGGCGCCTCGGCCGACACCATCGCCGAGCGGATGACCCGGCTCGGCGCCTGGGGCGACAGCCCCGGCCCCGACATCCCCACCCGCGTCACCCGCGGCGGAGAGGCGGCCCGCTGATGTTCACCCTGGCCCTGCAGACCCTGCGGTTCCGCCGGACGAGCTTCGTCGCCTCCACCGTCGCGCTGTTCTTCGGCGCGGTGATCCTCACCGCCTGCGGCGGCCTGATGGAGACCGGCATCCGCCACCGGGTGCCGCCGTTCGCGGCCGTCCCGCCCGGCACCCAGCAGGCGGCCAGCCGGCTGATCTCGATGTCCGCGGTGTTCGGCGGCATCGCCGCGATGGTCACCGTCTTCATCGTCGGCTCCACGCTGGCCCTGGTGGTCCAGCAGCGGCTCGGCGAGATGGCGCTGCTGCGCGCCATCGGCACCCTGCCGGGACAGCTCCGCCGGATGATCGTGGTGGAGACCCTGGTGGTCGCGGTGGCAGCCGTCGCCCTCGCCCTGGTGCCGGGCTACCTCGCCGGTGAGTGGATGCTGGAGCAGATCGCGGCCAGCGGGGTGGTCCCCAAGGGGATCGACTACACCGCCGGCTGGATCCCGATGGTCACCGCGGGCGGCACCTCGCTGCTCGCCGCGCTGAGCGCGGCCTTCATCGCCTCCCGCCGGGCGGCGCTCTCCCGGCCCGCCGACGCGCTCGCGGAGTCCCGCCTCCAGCACCGCTGGCTGAGCGGCCCGCGGCTGGTCTTCGCGGTGTTCTGCCTGGCCGGCGGCACCGCCCTGGCCGTGATCACCGGGACGGTGATGAACGGCGAGGTCGCTGCCAGCACCGCCGGCCCCTCGGCGATGCTCTGGGCCGGCGGGATCGCCCTGCTCAGCCCCGGGCTGACCAAGGCGCTCACCGCGGTGTTCCACCGCCCGCTGCGCGCGCTGTTCGGGCTGACCGGCGAGCTGGCGATGGACAACGCCCGGGCCCGGCGGATCCGGATCGCGGGCGCGGTCAGCCCCGTGATGCTGGCCACCGGGCTGTCCACCGCGCTGATCTACCTCCAGACCACGCTGTCCGCCGCGCAGGGCGGCGACGGGGTCGGCGCCTGGGTGGACTACCTGCTGGCCGGCAGCATCATCGCGTACGCGGTGATCTCGCTGGTCAACACCCTGGTGGTGGCGGCCTCCGAGCGCCGCCGGGAGTTCGCCCTGCAACGGCTCGTCGGCGCCACCCCCGGCCAGATCCTGGCGATGACCGGCATCGAGTCGGTGCTGGTCGCCACCGTCGGCACGGTGCTCGGCACCTTCGTCGCCGGGGCGACGCTCGCGCCCTTCGGGATGGCGCTGGACGGCTCCTGGATGCCCCGCGGACCGATCTGGATCTACCTCTCGATCGTCGGGTTCGTCGGGGCGCTGACCGCCCTGGCCAGTGTCTCGGCCACCGGGGCGGCCCTGCGGACGCCTCCGGCCGAGGCGCTCGCCACCCTGTGACCGGCCCCGGCCCCGGGCCCGGACCGCTCCGGGCTCGGCCGGCCGGTCGGGCCGACCTGCGCCCGGGGCGGCAGGAAGCACTCCAACTCCGTGAACTCTTCGGGGTGTTGGGTGACCCACGACCAGTACCAGGGGATCGTGCGGGCGTACTCGCAGTAGTAGCGGCGGAGCGTGTTCAGGAGTCTTCGCTGGATGTCGCAGGTCACCGAGTCGCTGCGCCACACCAGCAGCATGTCGGTGCCCTCGGCGACCGAGACCGGGACCAGCCGCACCTCGCGGGTGGCGCCGGTGGGAGGCGTCAGCGCGGCGGCCCGGGCGTCCCGGACCCAGTTCATCGCCTCGTGGTGGCCGTCGACGTAGTGGAGCACCTCCAGATCGGCGTGGTCGACGGAGGCGAACAGCTGCTTCTCGATCGGATGGAACCAGTGGTCGCGGGTGTAGCGGACCCACCGCAGCGAGGCGAGCTGCGCCGGGCTCACGACGTCCTGGCCGACCAGGCAGTGGTCGTGCGGGAGCGCCACCCAGACGGGCTCCCGCACGATCACCGTACTGGCCAGGGCGAGTTCCTCCGCCTCGGTCGAGGTGGCCAGCGCGACCCCGGGCACCATCGCGGCGTGCAGGGCGCCGCGGGACACCTGGGCGATGGCCGCCTCGGGGCTGAGCGTCTCGGTCTGCACCTCCTTGACCGGCAGGGCGGACTTGAGCGTGCTGCGCAGCGAGGGCGGCGTCCACTCGGCGTTCCCGAACCGGAACACCTCCGTGAAGTGCGCGGTCGCCACGGCGATCACCCGGTCGGCGTGCTGGACGAGTTCGGCCAGCATCGGGATGATCCGTTCTCCCAGGGCGGTCGGAATGATTCCGGTCCTGGTCCGTACGAACAGCTCGCCGCCCACCGCTCTTTCGATCCGCTTCAATTGCGCGGTGAGACTCGATTGCGGGAGGCCCAATTGGGCGGCGGCTCTGGAAATGCTGCCCAGTCGGTCGATGGTGGTGACGATCTTGGCGTGCCTCAACTCGACGTCCACTGGGCCCCCGTCCGCGATTTCCTCTTCCTCGCGCAGCCACCAGGAAAATTCCAAGGCCGTCGCCACGCTAACAGAGCGATCCTGGAGCGTCCACAGCCGGACAGGTGCGAACGGGGTGAAATCGGGCGGTGGTTGCGGCCCCGAAAACGGCACGATCGGTGATCGTCGTTCCGGGGATTCCGGGCCGGGGCGGAGGCCGAAGGGAGTCAGGCCGGTACGGGTCCGGCGAAGTCCAGCACCCGCCGCGGCTCGCCGAGCAGGTCGGCCTGCCGCAGGATCGCCTGGTAGGCGTGGTGCAGCGCCCGGCCGGGCTCCAGCCCCAGGTCGTCGGCGAGGCGCCGGCGGGTGCTGTGGAAGACCTCCAGTGCCTCGGCCTGCCGGCCGTCGCGGTAGAGCGCCAGCATCAACAGCTCGCTCAGGCGCTCCCGTTCGGAGTGCTCGTCGGCGAGCTGCCGCAGTTCGGACACCGGGACGCGGGCCGAGTCCACGGCGAGCTTGGCGGCGGTCAGGTCCTCGTACGCGCTGATCCTGCGCTCCTCCAGGTGGTCCGCCCGGATCCGGCAGCGCAGCCCGTCGCAGGAGTCCATCAGCGCTCCGCCGCGCCACAGGCCGAGCGCCTGCTCCAGGGCGGCGATGGCCCGGGCCGGGTCCCGGCGGACGAGGTCGCCGCCCTCGTCGGAGAGCCGCAGGAAGCGGTGGGCGTCGATCGCGTCCGGCGGGACGTCGAGGAGATAGCCGCCGTTGGCGGTGCGGAGGGTTTCGTCGCCCTTGCGGCCGGTCACGGATTCCAGCAGCCGGCGCAGTCGGCCGACATTCGCCTGGAGGGCGTTGCGGGCGTTGGCCATCGGTTGGTCGCCCCATAACTCGTCCACGATCTCGTCGAACGGGACGGGTATCCCCGGGGAGGTCGCCAGCAGGGCCAGCACGACGCTGGTCCGCTTCGACGCCATGGTGTAGTGCGCGTTCTCGTACGACAGGAGCAGTGGGCCGAGAAGCTTGATTTCCAAAACAGCATCCCCCAATTTCCGGGCCGTCCAGGCGAGTCTGCGCGACGCCGGTGCGGACCGGGAGATACCAGCTGGGCGGGGGAGCCGGGGACGGGTGGTATGACACGCGCTGTCCATGACACCCCGGGGGGCGCCGGATCGACGGGGGAGCGATCCGGCGCCCTGCTCGGAGGCGGGGGCGCGGCCTCGCCGCACCACCCGGGACGGGACGACGGGGACGCACCGTGACGGCGGGTCCCGATCTGTCGACCTGTCAGAAGAATGCTACAGGTGACGACTTGAGCTGTCCATGGGGAGTCCGGGCGGCGGCTACGACTGCCGGGTGTTCCGGCCGTAGCGGTCCAGCTCGTGGAAGAAGCCGTCCACGACGGCGAGTTCGCCCCGCGCCGCCAGTTCATCGTAGACGAACCTGCCGACCGCGAGGTCCAGTACGCCGAGCCCGAACGGCGAGAACACCACCGGGCGGTCGGTCGGCACCGCCACCCGCCCGGTCATCACGTCGTGGAGCGTGCCGTCGACGAAGTCCCGGTTGCCGGTGAGCTGTTCGGTCAGGTGCGGGGAGGTACCGGCCTTCAGGCAGTGCTCGACGTCGTCCAGCACGTTGGCCGAGGCGAGCAGCACCTCGGGCGCCAGGTCGCGCAGCGAGACGTTGAGCACCACCGGGTTGTGGGCGAACCACGAGGGCTCGGTGAGGTGCGGTGCGGCGGCGACGGTCGCCAGGACCACCAGGTCCGAGGCGCGGACCAGTTCCTCGGCGCTCCCGTGCACGGTGATCCGCGGCGCCG
This sequence comes from Kitasatospora sp. NPDC114501, assembly GCF_055633695.1. Lineage (NCBI taxonomy): Bacteria > Bacillati > Actinomycetota > Actinomycetes > Kitasatosporales > Streptomycetaceae > Kitasatospora > Kitasatospora sp. NPDC114501. The sequence goes on from NZ_JBVKDS010000009.1 coordinate 356,244, forward strand.
GGCCTTCGGTGTCCTCCTCGTCCGCGCGTTCCAGGTAGGCGCGGAAGCCGGCCGCGTGCTCGGCGGACAGGTCGTGCACCCCGACCTCGTCGAACTCCCAGCCGGTGCGGGCGAGGTAGGTGTGGATGTGCCGGGCGATCAGGCCGGTGCCGACGAAGCCGACCCGCCGCGGCCGGGGCCGGCCGGCGTGGAGCAGGTCGGCCGCCAGCGCGGCCGAGGCGGCGGTGCGGGCGGCGCTGATGATCGAGCTCTCCAGGCAGGCGATCGGGTAGCCGGTCGCGGGGTCGTTGAGCACCAGCACCGCGGAGGCCCGGGGGAGGCCCGCGGCCACGTTCTCCGGGAAGCTGGAGATCCACTTGATCCCGTCGACCGGGGTGGCGCCGCCCACCGAGGCCGGCAGCGCGATGATGCGCGAGGAGGGCCGGTCCGGGAAGCGCAGGAAGTACGAGGGCGGGTTGACCGTGGCGCCCTCGCCGTGCAGCCGGTAGGTCGCCGCTACCAGGTCGACGGTGTGCTTCTCGTTGCCGGACAGCACGTTGTGCACCTGCGCGCCGGGGATCACGGCGAACTGCGGGATCGGCCTCTGCTGGGACATGGCTGGCTCCGTCTCGGGGGGAGATCTGGCCACAGCAGTGTCGCTGACCTGCGCTGACACCGCGCTGACGGACCGTCAGGTGTTCGATTCGTCGACAGGTGCGGATCAACCCGACCTGCGACTTTCGGCCAGTGCCAAATGACCTGGTCGGACCTTACGCCGTTGCCTAGAGTCACTCTCTGGTGGCGCCGCCCTCAGCTTCTTCCAGCGGGGTGACGACCGACGGCGCCACCGCTGCCGGTATCCGGCACCACCCCTGCCGGAACACGTGGACCACCGAAGAGGAGTCACCAGTGCTCGACCGGGTTGTGATCGTAGGCGGCGGAACAGCGGGATGGATGACGGCCTCGTACCTGAAGGCCGCGTTCGAGGACCGGGTGGACATCACCCTCGTGGAGTCCGGCAACGTCTCCACCGTGGGCGTCGGCGAGGCCACCTTCAGCGACATCCGCCACTTCTTCGAGTTCCTCGGACTCAAGGAGAAGGACTGGATGCCGGCCTGCAACGCCACGTACAAGCTCGCCGTGCGGTTCGAGAACTGGCGCGAGCCCGGCCACTACTTCTACCACCCGTTCGAGCAGATGCGCTCGGTCAACGGCTTCCCGCTCACCGACTGGTGGCTCAAGCAGCGCCCCACCGGCCGGTTCGACAAGGACTGCTTCGTGATGGCCTCCGTCATCGACGCCGGCCTCAGCCCGCGCCACCTCGACGGCACCCTCATCGACCAGCCCTTCGACGAGGGCGCGGACGAGATGCAGGGCCTCACCATGTCCGAGCACCAGGGCAAGACCCAGTTCCCGTACGCCTACCAGTTCGAGGCCGCGCTGCTCGCCAAGTACCTGACGCAGTACGCGACCGACAGAGGGGTCAGGCGCATCGTCGACGACGTCCAGGAGGTGAGGCTCGACGAACGCGGCTGGATCAGCGGGCTGCGCACCGCCGAGCACGGCGAGCTCACCGGCGACCTCTTCGTCGACTGCACCGGCTTCCGCGGGGTGCTGCTCAACCAGGCGCTGGAGGAGCCGTTCATCTCCTACCAGGACACCCTGCCCAACGACAGCGCGGTCGCCCTCCAGGTGCCGATGGACATGGAGAAGCGCGGCATGCTGCCGTGCACCACCGCGACCGCCCAGGACGCCGGCTGGATCTGGACGATCCCGCTGATGGGCCGGGTCGGCACCGGGTACGTCTACGCGAAGGACTACCTCTCCCCGGAGGAGGCCGAACGCACCCTGCGGTCCTTCGTCGGCCCCGCCGCCGCCGATGTCGAGGCCAACCACATCAGGATGCGGATCGGCCGCAGCCGCAACTCCTGGTCCCGCAACTGCGTGGCCATCGGCCTCGCCAGCGGCTTCGTCGAGCCGCTGGAGTCGACCGGGATCTTCTTCATCCACCACGCCATCGAGCAACTGGTCAAGTACTTCCCGGCGGAGGACTGGAACCCGGTCCCGCGCGACCTCTACAACCGGGCCGTCGCCCACGTCATGGACGGGGTACGGGAGTTCCTGGTGCTGCACTACGTCGCCGCCAAACGCACCGACACCCAGTACTGGCGGGACACCAAGACCCGGAGCATCCCCGACGCGCTGGCCGAGCGGCTCGAACTCTGGAAGTCCCGGCTCCCGGACTCCGAAACGGTCTTCCCCTACTACCACGGCCTGCCGCCGTACTCCTACATGTGCGTCCTGCTGGGCATGGGCGGCATCGAGGTGGCCCACTCGCCGGCCCTGGACCTGTCCGACGGCGCCGCCGCGGAACGGGAGTTCGCCCAGATCCGGGAGAAGACCGAGCGGCTCGTCGCGACCCTGCCCAGGGCGTACGACTACTTCGCCCGGATGCGCTGACCACGATCCCCGGGAAGGGGCCCGTTCATCATGGACGTCCTCCAGTTCCTGATCCACGTCGCGCACGCGGCCGCCGTCCTCGGCGTCGTGCTGCTGATCGCCGTGGCGGGGAGGAGAGTCGCGCGCCGTCTGCGGCAGCCGGAGGTGATCGGGGAGATCACGGGGGGCCTGCTGGCCGGGCCCGCCGTGATCGCCCTGGTCGGCCGGCCCGCCTTCGACGACGTGCTGCCGGGGCCGGTCTTCGACCTCGTCAGGAACGTCGCCCAGGCCGCCCTGGTGCTCTTCCTGGTCGGCCTCGCCCACAAACTGCGCCGGGGCCGGGACCGGCTGCCCCGGCGCGCCACCACCTGGATCACCGTCGGCGCCCTGGTGCCGCCGCTCGCCACCGGCTGCGTGCTGGTCGGACTGGTCGCGCTCACCGCCGACCGGGCGGCCCGGGGCAGCGCCCCGCTGCCGGCCTACCTCCTGATGGTCGCCGTCACCATGTCCATCACCGCCGTTCCGGTGATGGCCCGCATCCTGGCCGACCGCGGGACGGGCGACACCGTGCCGGGCCGGCTCTCGCTGGCCTCGGCCGTCGTCATCGACGCGTTCGGCTGGCTGCTGCTCTCGGTGGCGATCAGCCTCGGCGCCGGGGACCTGGCGCGCTCGCTGCACTCGCTGCGCGCCCTCGCCGTCGGCGTGCTCTGCGCCCTGGCCATCCGCTACGCGCTGGGCACCCGCGCCGCCTCCCGGCTGTGCGGCCGCTCGCCCCGGGGGATGGCCGTCCTGGTCGGCGCGGCCGCCCTCGCGGTGGCCTTCGCCATGGAGCACCTCGGCATGACGTCGATCCTCGGCGCCGCACTGGCCGGGCTGGCGATCCCGCACGACGACGGCGGACCGTGGACCCGCGTGGTGTCCACGGTCTCCCGGTCCGGGCAGTTCCTGACCCCGGCCTTCTTCGTGGTCACCGGGATCACCGTGCTCACCCGCGCCTTCTCCGCCACCTCCGGGGTGCTGATCGCGGCCACGGTCCTGCTCGGCTTCCTCGGCAAGGGCCTCGGCGGCTACCTCGGGGCCCGGCTGGGCGGCCAGCGGCCGCGCGCCGCCCGGCGGATCGGCGCGCTGATGAACACCCGCGGCCTCACCGAGCTGATCGTCCTCCAGGCCGGCTACGCCTCCGGGGTGCTGCCCGCGCCGATGGTCCTGGCACTGGTGGTGATGGCGCTGGCCACCACGGCGGCCACCGGGCCGCTGCTGGAGCTGTTCGACCGGATGGAGGGCCGCCCGGCGGCCGTGGAGGCGGAGGCGATCAGCGCGACGGCCGTGGCGCCGAGGGAGTCCGTCGAGACAGAAAGCGGTGCGAGATGACCGAGTACGCCGGTGAACCGGTCCGCGCGCGGGCCGGGGCGGTGGGGACGGCCGGAGCGGTGAAGACGGCCGGGGCCACCCCCGAGGAGTTCCGGACCATGATGAGCGGGTTCCCCACGGGCGTGAGCGTGGTGTCCGCCACCGACCTCGACGGCCTTCCGAGGGGCATGACCTGCTCCGCCGTGTGCAGCGTCTCACTCGACCCGCCGACCCTCCTGGTCTGCCTGCGCGACGGCAGCCCCACGCTCGACGCGGTCACCGACAGCGGCCTGTTCGCCGTCAACCTGCTGCACGAGGAGGCCCAGGGGACCGCCGAACTGTTCGCCTCCGGCGACCCGGACCGCTTCCAGCTGCTCCCCTGGGAGCAGACCCCGGACGCGGGCGGGCCGCACCTGGTGCGCGACGCCCACACGGTGGCCGACTGCGACGTGGTGCTGACCCAGCGGGTGGGCGACCACGTCACCGTGTACGGCGAGATCCGCCGGGTCGTCCGGCGCCACCACCAGCGTCCGCTGCTGTACGGGCTGCGCCAGTTCCGGGCCTGGCCGCGGAGCTGATCCCGGCGGGCCGGGACGGTCAGGACCCCCGGCACCGGACGGGTGCCGGGGGTCCACGCCCGTCTCGACCCGCCGGCCGGTTAGGACGCGAGGAGGCGCGAGGCGCTCCGGGGCCGGACGCCGCGACCCGGACGGTCGGCCCGGTCGGCCCGGTCGCAGGCCCCGACCGCGGGCGCCGGCCGCACCGGGCCGCCGTCCAGCAGCGCCATGCCGAGCGGCGTCACCGAGTGCAGCACGGTGTTGCGCACCCGGCGGGTGGTGATCAGCCCGGTCTGCCGCAGCACCGCCGCGTGCTGGCTGGCACTGGCCGCCGAGATGCCCAGCCGGTCGGCGAGCTGACTGGTCGTACAACTCGCCCGCAGGGTCCGGAGCGCGGCCGCCCGGGTCTGGCCGACCAGGGCGCCGAGCGGCCGGGGGCTGCGGTCGCGCTCCTGCCACAGCTGCGCGCCCTTGAGGGCGTGCGGCGGGGCCGCGAAGACCAGCACCACCTGCTCCTCCGGCCCCTCGGCGTCGATCGCCAGACCCGGCCGGTGGTTGAGGAACACCGAGGGCGTGAGCACCAGGCCCCGGCCGCCCAGCCGGATGTCCTGCTCCGGCCCGCCGGGGATCTCCAGCACCGGCGCCCGCCAGGTCATCCGGGGGTGCGCGGTGGACAGCAGCAGCTCCACCCCGCCGGCCATCACGATCCGGCCGCGCGCCTCGCACTCGGCCACCAGGTAGGCGTGCAGGTGCTGCCAGAACGGCGCCACGGCCAGCTGCCAGGCCTCCCGCAGGCAGGCGTCCACGCCCGCCCCCGGGTGCGCCGGCACCTCGGCCGGGCCGGGCGGCACGTCGGGCTCCCCGGCGTACCGCAGCGCCTGCCGGAGCAGCGACTCCACGTCGTGCTCCGGCCGGCCGTACGGGCGGGCCGCCGGCCGGCGGGGCAGGCGCTCGTTCACCTGTTTTCGCCACCGGGCGTACGGCGCGCCCACGCCGCGGTCGAGCAGGTCGCAGGCGAAGGCCGACTCCACGAGCGGGCCCAGGGTGGTCTTCAGACGGGTTCTGGCGAGGTCGGCGGCGGTGAAGTGGATCCTCTGCACGATGAAGGTCCCCGTTCCGTGTCGATGAGGGGGAAATCGACCGGGCCCGGCCGTACCCGCGCGGGTGGACCGGGCCCTTCCTCGGGTGGGATCGGCGGGGCCTACGAGGCGGTGGAGGCCTCGCGCAGGCTGCGCGGGCGCATGTCCGTCCAGTTGGCCTCGACGTAGGCCAGCGCGTCCTCGCGCGGCCCCTCGGCCAGGGCCACCGTCCAGCCGTCCGGCCGTTCGGCGAACGCGGGCCACAGGGAGTGCTGGCCCTCGTCGTTCACCAGCACCAGGAAGGTCCCGTCCGCGTCGTCAAAGGGGTTCGACATGTCGCACACTCCGTTCCGGGTCGGGCGCGGGGACACCGGGCACACCCGCTCCGCACATGCTCCCTCGGCTCGCTGACATGGTGCTGACCGCGCCCTGATGGGGCCCCGGCGGGTCCGCCGGGACTCGGCAGTTCACTGAACTGCTCTTATTTATAGACGATTTGGCGTCGGCAGCTGCTTCGTTCCCGATGTTCCGCGCCGTTCCGGCCGGCGATGCGGAGCGCCGCGCTCGAGATGGCAATTGAACGCGTTCAGTATTCCTGGCATGATCTCCCGCGTCGGCCACCGCCGACCCGAGACGAAGGAGCCCTCCCGTGGACCCGAGCACGCCGTGGCGGAACCTGGGGTTCATCGGGCTGCGGCTCGCCGACCTCGTGGTCCGCTACGCCCTCACCCTCGCGGGCGTGCTCCTGGTGGCGTCGGCGGCGGGCGGCGCCGCGTTCGCGGCGAGCGACGCGCTGGGTCTGGTGGCCCTCGTCGGGATCCCGTCCGTGGCGATCTGCGTCCTCTACTCGCTGTTCAGCACCCGTACGGGCACGGCGTTCCGAAGGCCGCTGGCCGGGCTGCTACTCCTGCCGCTCTGGTTCCTGCTGTTCTTCCCGCCGCTCCTGTTCCTCCCGCTCCTGGGCCAGCTCCTCTTCGCCCTGTGCGTGGTCCGGGCGCCGCTGCTGGGCCCGCCCCGGATCCGGCCGCTGGTGCGCGGCCTGCTCGACGCGGCCCCCGGCCGGCGCCGCGGGCCGGCGTGAGGAGTCGGCCCCGCCGACTTCCGGTGCGGGATCCGCGCGGCGATCCCTGGCTCGGCGTCAGGCGCCGTGGGTGATGATCTCCCTGACACCGTCCGCGACGGCCCTGCTCGTCCGCCACCGCCGCAGGAGGCGGTCCGCCGCCAGCTGTTCGACGACCGAGGTCAGCCAGGCGTCGTCGCCGAGCCGGTGGACCCGGCCGAGGTCGACGATGTTCCCGAGCAGTTGGCGCAGCACGGTGATCTCGGGCATCGGGTACCAGCGGCGGTGGTGGACGAACCGGGGCCGCCACACGTCGTAGGGGTGCCGGACCATGGTGTCCAGCCAGGAGCCGTGGGCGCCGATCCCGTCGTGCCTGGTCAGCAGGCCGCCGGACGGGGTGCTGAAGAACCGGCCGCTGGTGACGCCGAGTTCCAGGCTCATCAGGCGGTCCCACGGCACCAGGAACGGCTCCTGGCCGGTGACGCGGTGCTCGAACCCCTCGGGGAGGACGGCGAGGTGGGCCCTGCTCTCGTGGTCGCCGATGAACCAGCCGCCGTCGGTGCGCACCAGCGGGCCGAGGCCGAGCGGCGGCACGTGGACGTCGGGGGCGTCGGCGGCGGTCGACCGGTCCGCGGGGGTGGGGTGGTTGGCGTTCACGGCTCTCCTCGGGGAATGCGGCAGCTGTTCGCCGGTCGGACGCACCGGCCCACCCCGTGGGTCACCATACCGGCCGGTAGGGGCCGTTGAGCGGGAGGACGCGAAAGGCCGCTCCGACGGATGGCTACTCGGAGTCCTGCGTGGCGGCGGCCGGGGAGGTCTCCATCGCGGTCATCCGCGGGAGCAGGAGCAGCACCGCGACCAGCAGGGCCAGCAGCAGGGCGCCGCCGACCAGGAGCGGGGTGCGGATGCCGGCGGCGGAGGCGATCCAGCCGCTTAGGGCGGCACCGGCCATGATGCCGAGCCGGCTCAGCAGCATGTAGCAGCTGTTGACCCGGCCGAGCAGTTCCTTCGGCACGGCCTGCTGGCGCAGCGAGATCGCCTGGATGTTCCAGGTGACGATCCCGAAGCCGATCACGCCGAACAGGGCGGCCACTTCGGCCACCGTGGTGCTCAGGCCGATCAGGATCAGCGAGACGCCCATCAGCAGGAAGGCGAGGGCGATCCGGGCGCCCCGGCCGAGCACCCGGCTGAGCCGGCCGGCCAGGGTGCTGGCGGCGGTGCCGCCGATGGCGCCGGCCGCGAGGACGATGCCGTAGGCGGCGGCGGGGGCGTGGATGACCTTGGTGACCATCAGGACCATCATGGTGGTGCCCATGAAGCAGGCCAGCGCGCCGAGGGTGGAGAGCACGGCGAGCATCCGCACGTCGCGGTGGTGCAGCAGCCAGTCGACGCCCTCGCGGATCTCGGTGAGCACCGGGCGGCGGTCGGCCCGGGCGCTCGGGGCGGTGGAGCGGCCGGTCGCGGCGACCAGGACGGCGGCGAGCGCGAAGGATATGCCGTCCACCGTGAAGGGCGAGGCGACGGCCACGGCGAACAGCGCGGAGCCGACCAGCGGACCTATCAGGTTGCCGCCGACCAGCATGTTGGCCTGCAACCGGCCGTTGGCGGCGTCGAGTTGGTCGGGGCGGACCAGCTCGGGGACGGCGGAGGTGGCGGCGTTGGAGAAGACCGTCTCGCCGCAGCCGAGCAGGAAGGCCAGCGCGGCGAGTACCACCAGCGGCGGGTCGGCGACCAGCACCCAGCCGGCGAAGCCCAGGACGACGGCGGCGCGGGCCGCGTCGATCGTCCACATCAGCCGCCGCCGGTCGGCCCGGTCGGCGAGCACCCCGCCGTACAGGGACATCACCAGGAAGGGCAGCGACGCGGCGACGGAGACCACGGAGACCGCGCTGGGGGAGTCGGAGACGGCCACCGCCAGCAGCGGCAGGGCGGAGTCCCGCATGCCGTCGCCGACCGAGGAGATCGCCGACGCGGACCACAGCAGATTGAACTTCCGGCCCAGTCGGGGACGGCTCTTGGACGGCTTCGCGGCCAGGTCAGCTGAGGTCACCGAGGCAGTATGTCATGTCCGCGGAGGACTTCCCGGGTGGTTTCCGAACTGCCGGAGGTGTCCCGAACTGTCCGTGTCGGTACGGGTGTCGGGCTCATCCTGAGGTGTCCGAAGTTTCCGCCGGGGCGGCCCTGGGCGGGCTGCCCCGCCCGACCGCGCTGTCCGCCCGCCCCCGGCCGGCGGGCGCGGGCCCGGGGGCGGGCGCGCGCCCGGACCGGGGCGGGGGTCAGTGCTTCGGGACGGCGTCCGCGGACTCCGGCAGCGGGTAGGCGCCGGGGTCGACCGGGCCCGGGAGGCCGGTGGCCGGGCGGCCGGGCGCGGTCGGGTCGGGCAGCGAGGGCTGGGCGGGCGGCGCTGGCACCTGGCTGAACGGGATGCCGGGCGGCGCCTGGACCGGGGTGGTGCGGCCGAACGGCGGTGCGGTGCGGCCCTGGACGGCGCAGCCCGCCAGCGTCTCCAGGCCGTCCGGGCTCTGCACGGCCGGCTGGTTGCCGCTGAAGCAGTTGGCCGGGTCGACGGAGGCCAGGACGAGGTCGGTGCCGTTGCCGGTGGCCCGGTTGTCCTCGACCCGGTTGCCGCTCGCGGGGTGCCCGGGCGGGTCGGTGATCACGATGCCGGCCGCGCGGTTGCCCCGGACCAGGTTGCGCTGCACCTGGTTGGCTGTGCCGCCGCCGATCCCGATGCCGATCCCCCAGGCGCCGTCGGCCTGTTGGGGGGTGTCGGAGGCGTTGTTGTCGGTGACGACGTTGCCCGCGATCACCGCGCCGTGCTGCGGGGCGAGGGCTTCGAGGTCGTTGGAGTTGACGGTGACGCCGACCCGGTTGGCGTTGATCCGGTTGCCGACGATGGTGACCCCGTCGGAGGCGTTGGTGAGCTCGATGCCGACGGCGTTGCGCTCGACGGTGTTGCCGCGCACCAGGGTGTCGCAGGGCTTGCACTGGCCGACGTAGATGCCGGAGTCGGCCTGCCCGGAGGCGTACGAGTCCTCGATGACGCCGCCGCGGGCGTCGAAGGCGTAGATGCCGTACAGGCCGTTGTTGTACGAGGTGACGTTGGTCGCCCGGAAGCCCTGGACGACCGGGAAGCGGGCGGTGTCCAGCGGGTCGTAGGCGGAGCCGCCGGCGCCGCGCTGCTGGAGCTTCTCGTCGGTCACGCCGGTGAACAGCACGCCGTTGGCGAGGTAGCCGTGGACGGTGAGGTTCTCCACCACCGAGCCGGCGCCGGTGGCCGTGATGCCGTTGACCAGCCGCAGCCCGCCGTCCAGGACCACGGTGCCGCGGTCGGCGCCGCGCAGCACGATCCGCGGTTTGGTCAGGCGCACGCTCTCCCGGTAGGTCCCCGGGTCGACCAGCACGGTGTCCCCTTCCCTGGCGACGTCCACGGCCTGCTGGATGGTCGGGAAGTGCTGCGGGACCCGGACGACCGTGCCCTCCGGGTGCTTGGCGTCGGAGGAGGACGAGCCGCCCGAGGAGCAGCCGGCGAGGGCGAGGGGAAGGGCGAGGGCGGCGGCGAGCAGTGCGGGCAGACGCCCGGCGGCCCGGGCCCCGGGTGAGGGTGTTGTGCCCGAGCGCAGGTGACGTGTGGTCAAAAGTTGCATACGGGGTGTTCTATCGTCTCCAATGTCGCCCATGCATGCCGAAACCGGAAAGGCGCAGGACCAGCCACCGACCGTCAGGGGCGGCGGCGTGGATCGAAGGGGTCTGCTGGCGGGCGGGGCGGTGGTGGCCGCCGGGCTCGGCGCGGGGGTCACGGCGCTGGCACTGGGCGGCGGGAACGCCCGGGACGGCCACGGCCGGACGGCGGCGCCGCCGGAGCCGTCGGCGGTGCCCTTCCACGGCGAGCGGCAGTCCGGGGTGACGGCCCCGCAGCAGCCGGCCACCGAACTGCTGGCCCTCGACCTGGCGCCCGCCGCGACCTCGGACGGCCGGGCCGCCCTGCGCGGCCTGCTCGCCGGGTTGACCCGGGTACTGGCCGAGGCGGCGGGCGACGAACCGGCGGACGCGCGGTTGCGGGACGGCCGACCGGCCCGGCTCAGCAGCCTGGTGGGGGTCGGGCCTGACCTCGCCGCCCGGCTGGGGCTGAACGTTCCGCCCGCCCTGCTGGGCGGGCTGCCCGACTTCCCCGGGGACCGGCTCGACCCGGCGCGCGGCGGCGGCGACCTGGTGGTCCAGCTGTGCGCTGACGACCGCTGGCCGCTGTCCGTGGTCGCCGAGCAGGTGGGCGCGGCGGCCCGGGCGGCCGGTGCCACGGTGCGTTGGACGCAGTCCGGCTTCCTGGCCCGGACGGCTGCGGGCGCGACGCCGCGCAACCTGTTCGGCTTCAAGGACGGCACGGCGAACCCGGACGGTACGGACGCCGGGCAGTGGGTCTGGGGCCCGCCGGGGCCGTACGAGCACGGGACGGTGCTGGTCTACCGCCGGATCCGGATGGACACCGCCGCCTTCGCCGCCCTCCCCGGGGACCGCCAGGAGCAGGTGATGGGCCGCCGGGCCGGCGACGGCGCCCCGCTCACCGGCACGGCGGAGCACGACGAGCCGGACATCTACGCCAAGAATCCGGACGGCTCGTACGTCATCCCCGCCACCGCGCACGTCAGGCTCTCCAGCCCCCGGCTGGACGGCGGCGCCCGGATGCTGCGCCGGGGCTACAGCTACGACGACGGCCCGGGCGACCGGGGTCTGCTGTTCTGCGCCTTCGTGCGCGACCCGGCCCAGTTCACCCGGGTCCAGAACCGGCTGGCCGCGCGCGACGCCCTCAACGCCTTCGTCGAGCACACGGCCTCCGCGGTGGCCTACGTGCTGCCGGGCGCACCGGCGGGCGGGACGCTGGGGGACGGGCTGTTCGGGTAGGTCGGGTGGAGGAGCGGCCGCCGTCCGGCGGGACCACGGGCGGGGGCGTGGTCCGCGACGGGGACGCCGTACGGCGCCCGGCCGGGCCGTGGACGCCCGCGGCGAGCGGTGCTCGGGCGCCCTGCCCGACGGGTGACGCCGAGCGGGGCGCCGACCGCCGCGGTGCCCCGGGACCTGCCGGTGCCCCGGGCGGCTACCAGTCCACCGGGAGGCGGGCCGGGCTCCGGGTGGTGCCGCCGAGCTGCCAGGCGAGCTCCGCGACCGGGACGGTGAGGCGCAGGCCCGGCAGGGCGGTGGCGAGGCGGTGCAGGGACTCGCGCATCTCCAGGCGGACCCGCCAGGCGCCGATGCAGTAGTGCGGGCCGGCGCTGAAGGCGAGGGTGGGGGCGGGCAGCGGCAGGCCGAGGTCGGCGTCGAGGCCGTCGGGGTAGACGGCCGGGTCGCGGTTGGCGCTGCCGAGGCTGACGGCGACCACCGCGTCGGCCGGGACGGTGACGCCGCCGACCTCGATCGGTGCGGTGGTGCGGCGGATGGTGGCCTCGTCGTCGCCGAGCGGGATGTAGTGGAGCAGCCGTTCGGCGGTGCGCTCGGCGACGTCCGGGTCGGCGAGGCGCGGCCAGTGCTCGGGGCGTTCGCCGAGCACGTAGACGAGGGCGTTGGCGAGCGCACCGGCGACGCTCTCGTTGCCGCTGGCGGTGAGTCCGGCGACCAGGAAGACGAGTGACTCCTCGGGGACGCCGCCGTCCTGGTCGGCGGCCCGGACCAGCCGGCTGACCAGGTCGTCGCCGGGCTCGCGGCGCCGGCGGGCGACCAACTCGCCCATGAAGGCGCCGAATTCGGCGAGGGTGTCGCCGTGGTCGGCCCCGCCGCCCCCGGCCGGCCCGCCGCCCTGCTCGCCCTGCTCCTCGCCCTGTTCGTCTCCCTGGGCGAGCAGGGCGAGGGTCCAGCGGTGCAGCCGCTCCTCGTCCAGGTGGTCCGGCCCGTCCCCGTCGAGCCCCATCAGCCGGGTGGTGACGGCGAACGGCACCGGCCGGGCGAACGCGGGGACCAGGTCGGCCGGCGGGCCGGCGGCGACCAGCCGGTCCACGGACTGCTGGACGGCGGCGGCGACCCACGGCTGCCAGCCGGCGATGGCACGCGGGGTGAAGGCCCGTTGGACGGTGCCGCGCAGCCGGCGGTGGGCGGGCCCGTCCTGGTTGAACAGGGACGCCGGGTTGGCGGCCACGTCGGCGGTGGCGCCCGCGGTGCCGACGTCGTGCAGATCGGCCCGGGTGACCCGGGGGTCGCCGAGGACCTGCCGGACGTCGTGGTAGCGGGTGATCAGCCACGCGGGGGTGCCGTCCGGGAGGGTGGTGGGGTGGGGCGGCTGGGCGGGGGTGGTGGGGAGCCGGTGGAGTGGGGGGAGGGTGGTCCGGGTGTCGGCTGCGGCGGAGTCCATGGGTCCCTTCGCGGAGTTCTGGGGTCCGGCTGGTCGGGGCGGTCAGCGCATCCAATTGTCGTATCTTCATAGGGAATTGGACGCTTGTGGCGCTTCTCCCGTTACGCCCCGATGGTATGCCCTCGCCGCTCCCAGTCGGGTGCCGGATCGACGGGCAGCAGCGGCCGGAGCGCGCCCAGTACGGCGCCGATGCAGGCGTCCCGCAGCTCGGTGCGGGTGCAGGTCTCCTCGGTCAGCCAGTCGATGACCAGCACCCGGACGAACACCAGCCAGCTGCGCAGGACCTGGGACACCGCCTGCCGCGCCCGCTCGTCCGCGAGCGGGAGGACGCCGAGCAGCCGGCCGCGCAGGGCGTCGAGCTCCTCGGTGATGACGGTCTGGATCACCTGGTCCCCGGCCAGCACGCGGTTGGCCGCGAGCACGGCGTGCCGGTTGGCGACGAAGTAGTCCAGGTGGGCGTCCATGCCCTCGACCAGCTGCTCGACCAGGGTGTCGGCCGGGTCGAACCGGCTCCTGGCGAGCAGGTCGTCGGCGGCCTCCCGGTAGACCGCGGCGAAGAGCTCGTGCTTGCTCGCGAAGTGCCGGTAGAGCAGCGCGCGGGAGACCCCGGCCTGCTCGGCGACCTGCTCCATCAGCACCTCCTCGTACGGCCGTTCGGCGAACAGCCGGGCACCGACGGAGAGCAGCTGGGCGCGTCGCTCGGCGGGGGCGAGCCGGCGGCGGCGTTCGTGGACTGGCATGCGGGCCAGGTTACTTGACACGTGTCTACTTGGCGGCGCTAGCCTGGTGCCGCCCGGTTGGTAGACACGTGTCAACCGTGTCGACCGGGCCTCGGTGACGGGCGGGTGGGTCATGGCCAGGGCGTTACGGGTGCTCGCGTGGACGATGGGGGTCGCCTGTGTGGCGATCGGCTTCCTCCACATCCTGCTGGGGAACGCCGCGATGCCCGGAGTCGCGGACGCCGGCCCGACGGTCGGCAGCTTCGGCCGCTTCATGGGCGCGGTCTTCGCCGGGTACGGCGCGGCCTGGATCCAGGCCGCCCGGCAGACGCCGGTACCCGCCCGGGCGGTGCGGTGGCTGGCGGCGGTGATGCTGCTGGGCGGCCTCGCCCGGGTCCTGTCGATCCTGGCGGACGGTCGGCCGCACTGGTTCCAGCTGGTGCTGACGGCCGTCGAACTCGGGCTCCCGCCGGTCTACTTGTGGCTCGCCGACGCGGACGAGCGGGCGCGCGGCGCGGCCCGGGCCGCCGGGGCGAACGGCGGTGGGCTGGCCGCAGCGGGCGACTATGCTTCCGCATCGACCGAACGCCCGTCCGAGAGGGAGCCCGGAAGATGAGCGGCACCGTGGTGGCAGTCAGCAGCAACGCCGAGTACGCGTTCACCAAACCGAACCGGGACGGCATCACGCTGCTCGCCGGACTGGGCGTCGAGGGGGACGTGCACGCCGGAGTGACGGTCAAGCACCGCTCCCGGATGGCCCAGGACCCGACCGCTCCCAACCTGCGCCAGGTCCACCTGATCCACCGCGAACTGCTCGCCGAACTCGGTGAGTCGGGCTTCGACGTGGCACCGGGCGCGCTCGGCGAGAACATCACCACCGAGGGCGTCGACCTGCTCGGCCTGCCGGTCGGCGCGGTGCTGCGGATCGGCCCGGAGGCCGAGGTGGAGATCACCGGCCTGCGCAACCCGTGCGCCCAGATCGACGGCTACCGGCCCGGTCTGCTCAAGCAGGTCGTCGGCCGCGCCGCGGACGGCACCGTCGTGCGTCGCGCCGGAGTCATGGGCATCGTCCGCACCGGCGGCCCCGTCCGGCCCGGCGACACCATCGCGGTCGACCTCCCCGACGGCCCGCACCGCCCGCTCGACCGGGTCTGAGGACGGTCAGGCAGTGGTCGCCTCCCCGTCGACGTGGCGCAGGTCGTAGAGGTACGACCGGCCCTCCTTCCAGCTGCGCCACGGTCCGGCGGGCGGAAGCGCCCGGTGCCGGTCCTCGCCCAGCAGCGGGCCGGAGTTGGGCACCCCCTCGGCGTCGACCACGCACCAGCCCCGCTCCGGCAGCCACCGGCACCACAGGTCCAGGTCCAGCCGCCGGTACGACGGCCTGCCGTTGAAGACGCCGTCCGGGGCGAAGCGGTAGACCAGGCCGTCCAGCCGACGGACGAACTCGATGGACACGGGCGTCCCCCCTCCGTTCGACCGCGCTGCGGCGGGTGTGGGCCGGCGCGTCGCAGCGTCCGGGTCATCCGGAGCTAAACGCTCGGCGGCTCGTGGGCCGGGGGAGTCACCGGGCCCCGGAGACCCGGCTGCCCGAGCCGCCCCCCGGCGGCTCGGGCAGTGGCCCGGCGGTCCTGCGGCTCGTCACCGGCGGGCGCTTCTACCCGGCCTGCCAAGGCACCGGCCGTGCTCGGTCTGCTCATCTGCCGGCTGGTCGGTTCGCCGACCGGACGGCGAGGGATACCCCTACCCCGTACCGGCGCAACAGGACGCCCTCCGGCCGGCATCTGCCGCCGGAGGGCGTCCGTGTGCTGTGCGTCCGTGTGCTGTGGTTCGTGCGGTCCGTCCGTCGGTCCGTCCGTGCGGTCCCTCAGGAGCGGACGAGACGGGCGATGGCCTGGTTGGCCTCGCGGATCTTGGTGCTCGCCTCCTGGCCGCCCTCGGCGATGGCGTCGCGGACGCAGCATTCGATGTGCTCGTCCAGGAGTTGGAGGGCGAAGGACTGGAGCGCGCGACTGGCGGCGGACACCTGGGTGAGGACGTCGATGCAGTAGGTGTCCTGTTCGACCATGCGCTGGAGGCCACGGATCTGGCCCTCGACACGGCGGAGCCGCTTGAGGAAGTCGTCCTTGTGGGAGCTGTAGCTGGCCATGGCCGTCTCCGGTTCCTGTGCGGTGAGGAGCGGTCTCACTCTACCGGGGGCCGCGGGGGGTGGAGCCGGCCCGGACGGGCGGGGTGGTGCCCGCCCGGGCCGACGACGGTGGGTCAGCCCTCGACGCGGCCGACCAGCTCGTAACCCGCCTCGTCGACGGCGGCGGCCACGTCGGAGTCGGCGAGCGGCTTGGTGCTGCCGACGGTGACCCGGCCGGTGGCGAGGTCCACGGCGACGTCCTCGACGCCGTCGAGCTTCTTCAACTCGGCGGTCACGGAGGAGACGCAGTGACCACAGGTCATGCCCGTGACCTGGAAGACCGACGTCCGGGCGGACTCGGCGGCCGGTGCCGCGCCGGTGCCGCACGACCCGCAGCAGGAGGAGGTCTCGGTGGCGGCGGACTCGACGGTGACGGTGGTCTCGCTCATGGGTGTGCTCCTGTCGTGGATGCCCGGCGCCGACCGGACTGCCCGGGCGGCTGCTTCATTTCGAAAGTACCATACCCCCCTAGGGTAATGAAAGGGAGCCGCCGGGGGCCCGCTCCGCCCGCCCTTGTCGTCAACTACTGTTACAGAAGCCCCTGTTGCTCGATGTCGCGTCCGGGAACAGGCCCGCGGTCAGGGCGCAGGATCCCGACCAGCGGGCCTTCGTGGCGATCAGCGATCAGCGATCTGCCGGCCGGGGCCTGGGCTCCGCCGCAGGTCGGCGCCACGCTCTACCGGGCCGCCGAGCGGATCCCGGGCGGGCGTGGTGCTCGGCGCCTTCGCGGTCCTCGCCGGGGGTGCGGTCGACCGCGTCGGGGAACTCCCCTGCACCCACCGCTGGGAGGCCCGATCCCCTCACCGGCTTCTGTTGACTGGAAGGTACCCCCCTAGGGTATGTTCTGGCACGTCCTCGCCGAGGCCGTCGGCCGGCGTCCTGCCGCGTCTGTCCCGGGAGTTGACGACCACGACCATCGCCTGGGGCACACCCGTCCTCGGCCGATACCCCTTACGGGTAGGGAGTAAATGATGGCAACCGACAACACCGGGCCGAACCCCCGGCGGTGGCGCGCACTGGCGCTGATCGCCGCCGCACAGTTCGTCGTGATCATGGACACCTCGATCATCGGGGTGGCCCTGCCGAAGATGAAGGACGACCTCGGCTTCGGCCAGGAGGACCTGTCCTGGGTGTTCAACGCGTACGTGGTCGCCTTCGGCGGCCTGCTCCTGCTCGGCGGACGGCTCTCCGACCTGCTCGGCGCCCGCCGCCTGTTCAGCGCCGGCTGGGCAGTCCTCGGGGCCGGCTCGCTGCTCGCCGGGCTCGCCCAGAACGTCCCGACCGAGCTGGCCGGCCGCGGCGTCCAGGGCCTCGGCGCCGCCCTGATCGCCCCCTCGGCGCTCACCCTGCTGATGATGCTCTTCGGCGGCAACCCGAAGGAACTCACCAAGGCCTTCGCCCTGTACGGCGCGGCGGCCCCGGCCGGCGGCACCGCGGGCGTCTTCCTCGGCGGCCTGATCACCCAGTACATCAGCTGGCCGTGGGTGTTCTACGTCAACATCCCGGTGGCCCTGGTCGCGCTGCTCGCCACCCCCGCGCTGATGCCCTTCGCACCCCGGCGCAGCGGCGGCATCGACGTCCTCGGCGCGCTCACCGTCACCGGCGGCCTGGCCGCCGCGGTGTACGCGGTCGTCCGTGCCCCGGAGGCGGGTTGGGCCTCGGCGTCCACCCTGCTGACGCTGGCCGGCGCGGCCGTCCTGCTGATCGCCTTCCTGGTCATCCAGGGCAGGCGCCGCGAGCCGCTGATGCGGCTGAGCATCTTCCGGGTGCCGAACCTCGGCGCCGCCAACCTCGCCCAGTTCCTGCTGGCCGCGGCCTGGGTGCCGATGTGGTTCTTCCTCAACCTCTACCTCCAGCAGGTGCTCCACCTCGGTGCCTTCGCCAGCGGCGCGGCCCTGCTGCCGATGACCGTCGCCATCATGGCCATCATGATCACCGCGGCGCCCAGGCTCATCGCCCGCTTCGGCCCCAAGGCGCTGGTCGTCACCGGCATGCTGGCCCTCGGCGCCGGCCTGTTCGGGCTCTCGCTGGCCCGCCCGGACGGCAACTTCTGGACCGACGTGCTGCCCGCCTCGCTGCTCGCCGCGGTCGGCATGGCGCTCGCCTTCATCCCCTCCCTCGGCACCGCGATCTCCAGCGCGCCCCCGCAGGACGGCGGCCTCGCCTCCGGCATCGTCAACACCGGCTACCAGGTCGGTTCGGCGCTCGGTCTGGCCGCGATGACCGCGCTGGCCGGCGCCCGGACCCCGGACGCCACCGTCGAGGGCCTGACCTCGGGCTTCTCCGCCGCCTTCATCGGCGCCGCGGCGATCGCGGTGGTCGGCGGCCTGCTCGCGGTGGTCACCCTGCGCACTCCGCGCCCCGAGGGCGCGGCCCGCGAGGCGCGGTCGGCGACGGCCGCGTGAGGCCGTCCACCAGCCCGCCCACCCCGCCGGGGGCCGCGTCGACCGACGTGGCCCCCGGCGGGCTTACTCCTCCACGAAGGAGCACCCGATGAAGCGCCGTGAAACGCCCGTCACCCTGCCGCCCGCACTGCTGCGGGCCGTACGCCACCCCGTCACCCGGTGCCTGATCGCCTGCCTGGCCAGGGCCGCCGCGGACCACGTCGCGCCGGCCGTGGGGGGAGGGGGGGGGGGGGGAGGGTGTGGCTCGAGTGCCCACTGTCCCCAGCCCGCGTACCGCCGCGTACCGTCAATGGCGCC
>NZ_JBVKDS010000009.1:374660-376044 GCF_055633695.1 Kitasatospora sp. NPDC114501
CCTTTTTCCTTGCTCTCTTCCCGGCAGAGTCCCGCCGCGACCCCTTCCCCCCTGTCCCGACGAGAACCGTACCCCCTCTCTCCCCCCACCCCACGGCCGGCCGCCTGCGGGGGAGTCCGCCGGTCCTGACGGCAGCGCAGAAGGCCATCCGACGCGGCTCCGCCCGGACGACCCGCCGGCGCGCCCCGGCTCCTGGTACCCCTTCCGGGTATACGGTGACCCGCGCTCATCGGAGCCCCGCGACGGCCCCGTAGGGAAGGCGGACCACCATGCACGCGATCCTGCACGCGCTGTCCATCGCCGGATCGATGACCTGGGAGATCACCTGGGCGCTGATCCTCGGCTTCCTGCTCTCCGCCGTCGTCCAGGCCGTGGTCCGCAAGTCCACCGTGGTCCGGCTGCTCGGCGACGACCGCCCGCGCACCCTCGCCCTCGCCGCCGGCCTCGGCGCGGCCTCCTCCTCCTGCTCGTACGCGGCCGTCGCGCTGGCCCGCTCACTGTTCCGCAAGGGCGCGAACTTCACCGCGGCGATGGCCTTCGAGATCGCCTCGACCAACCTGGTGGTCGAACTCGGCGTCATCCTCGCCCTGTTGCTGGGTTGGCAGTTCACCGCGGCGGAGTTCGTCGGAGGGCCGGTGATGATCCTGCTGCTCGCCGTGCTCTTTCGGCTGCTGCTGCGCGAGCCGCTGCTGCGGGAGGCCCGTTCACAGGCGGAACACGGCCGGGCGGGCTCGATGGAGGGGCATGCGGCGATGGACATGTCGGTGGCGGGCGAGGGCTCCTTCGCCGGCAGGTTGCTCTCCGGGCGGGGGCTGACGTCGGTCTCGCACGTCTTCGTGATGGAGTGGGCGGCGATCCTCAAGGACCTGGTACTCGGTCTGCTCATCGCCGGGGCGATCGGCGCCTGGGTGCCCGACTCCTTCTGGCAGACCTTCTTCTTCGCCGACCACCCCCTCGCCGGGAAACTGTGGGGACCACTGGTCGGCCCGCTGGTGGCGATCGCGTCCTTCGTCTGCTCGATCGGCAACGTGCCGCTGGCCGTGGTGCTGTGGAAGGGCGGCATCAGCTTCGGCGGGGTGGTCGCGTTCGTCTTCGCCGACCTGCTGATCCTGCCGATCCTGAACATCTACCGGAAGTACTACGGCCGCCGGATGGCCCTGTTCCTGCTCGGCACCTTCTACACGGCGATGGTGGTGGCCGGGTACGCCGTGGAGTTCCTCTTCGGCGTGCTGGGGCTGGTGCCGGACGAGCGCGAGGCGGAGATCCCGATGTCGGGCGTGGAGTGGAACTAGGACTTGTCCGGTCGATCAGGTGTGGAGCCAGATGACGAGGGCTGCTGCGGTGACGGTGCCGAGGTAGACGTAGCCGCGTTTGTCGTATCTGG
>NZ_JBVKDS010000010.1:0-64619 GCF_055633695.1 Kitasatospora sp. NPDC114501
GGCTCCCAGTAGACGACTGGGTTGATAGGCCGGATATGGAAGCCCTGTGAGGGGTGGAGTTGACCGGTACTAATAGGCCGAGGGCTTGTCCTCAGTTGCTCGCGTCCACTGTGTTGTTCTGAAACAACGACCCGCCCGATTCTTCGGGTGTGCGGTTGACAGTTTCATAGTGTTTCGGTGGTCATAGCGTGAGGGAAACGCCCGGTTACATTCCGAACCCGGAAGCTAAGCCTTACAGCGCCGATGGTACTGCAGGGGGGACCCTGTGGGAGAGTAGGACGCCGCCGAACAATCATTGCTGAAGAACCCCCATCCGGTTTCCGGATGGGGGTTCTTCGCGTTTCCGGGGCGATGTCAGAGCTTGAGCTTGAACCCGACGTGCGAGGCCGCGAAGCCGAGCCGCTCGTAGAAGCGGTGGGCGTCCGTACGCGTCGCGTCGGAGGTGAGCTGGACGAGGTCGGCGCCGAGTTCGCGGGAGCGTTCGACGGCCCACTCGATCAGTTCGGTGCCCAGTCCGCTGCCGCGTTCGTCGGCGTGGATGCGGACGCCTTCGATGATCGTGCGGGTGGCGCCGGCCCGGGAGAGGCCCGGGACGACGGTGAGCTGTAGGGTGCCGACGGTGCGGCCGGCCCGGTCGGCGACGATCAGGTGCTGGTGGGGGTCGCCGTCGATCCGGGCGAAGGCGGCGCGGTAGGGCGAGAGGTCGTCGGGGCGCTCGCGGGTGGCGCCCAGCGGGTCGTCGGCGAGCATGGCCACGATCGCCGGAAGGTCGTCGGGGGTGGCCCGTCGGATCGTCAGAACAGCCGTTTCAGTCATGATCAGAGACTAGAAGCAGGACTTACGGCCACCAACCCCTGTCTACGCCCGTAGCACCCCTTCAGAGCCCTTCTGAAGGGGCGTGGGACCCACTGGGACTCCGTACGGCCCGTCACTCCCCGGGCTCGGCGCTGGTGATGACGGCGAAGACCGCGCCGTGCGGGTCGACCAGCTGGGCCAGGCGGCCGACGCCGTGCACGTCCGTGGCCGGAATCCGTACGGTCGCGCCGAGGGTGGCGGCGATGGCGAGGCTCGCGTCGGTGTTGGGGACCTCGAAGTAGGGGAGCCAGTGCGAGCCGGTGCCGCGCGCGGTCTGCTCGGGGCCGAGCTGCGTGATGCCGCCGTGGGCGTCGTCGGTGCCGCCGCCGGCCGGGGTGAGGACGGTGTACCTCCCCTCGCCGAGCGGGACGTCCTGCTCCTGCCAGTCGAAGACGGCGCGGTAGAAGGACTTGGCGGCTTCGGCGTCGATGCTGTGGCACTCGGCCCAGCAGAGGCTGCCCTCCTCGGTGACGAGGTCCAGACCGCGGTTGTCGTGCGGCTGCCAGACCGCGAAGTCGGCGCCGGTCGGGTCGGTGTAGCCGGCCATCCGGCCCGCGGTGAAGACGTCGAAGGGGGCGAAGCGGACGCGGCCGCCGGCCTGTTCGACCAGGGCGGTGGTGCGGTCGGCGTCCTCGGTGGCGAAGTAGAGCGTCCAGCCGGGAGGGCTGCCGTCCTCGGCGAGCGGGCCGAGCGCGGCGACCGTTCGGCCGTCGAGCTGGAAGAAGCCGTAGCCGCCGGCCTCGGGACCGGCCGAGTCGAAAGTCCACCCGAACAGCGCGGTGTAGAAGTCGACGGACGCGTGGATGTCGGGGCTGCTCAGGTCGAGCCAGACGGGGGAGCCGGGGCGGAAGTCGGTGTTGAGCACGGCGGCACTGCTCCTCGGACGGGGCCCGGGCGGGCGCGGTCGACGGCGGGCCCCCCTCGGTCCCCTCCCAGCCTGGCACCCCGGCCGGAGAGGTGCACGGCAGCGCTGCGCGCCCGGAGGGGGCGGGCCTGTCGGGCCGGGGCGGTACGGTGCGTAGCGGAATCGATCCACCCGTACCGGTCGAAGGGGGTCCGGTGAGCAAGCAGGCGGCGCAGTCCGGGCAGCAGGTGCCGCGCCAGCTGGCGCAGGTCGAGGGCGTGCTGGAGCGGATCACCTACGCCAATGAGGAGACCGGGTACACGGTGGCCCGGGTGGACACCGGCCGGGGCGGGAACGACCTGCTGACGGTGGTGGGCGCGCTGCTGGGGGCGCAGGTCGGGGAGTCGCTGCGGCTGCACGGGCGGTGGGGCTCGCACCCGCAGTACGGGCGGCAGTTCACGGTGGAGAACTACACCACGGTGCTGCCCGCCACGATCCAGGGGATCCAGCGCTACCTGGGCTCGGGGCTGATCAAGGGGATCGGGCCGCGGTTCGCCGAGCGGATCGTGGAGCGCTTCGGGGTGGACACCCTGGAGGTGATCGAGAACGAGCCGGGCCGGCTGATCGAGGTGCCGGGCCTGGGACCGAAGCGGACGAAGAAGATCGCGGCGGCCTGGGAGGAGCAGAAGGCGATCAAGGAGGTGATGGTCTTCCTCCAGGGGGTCGGGGTGTCCACCTCGCTGGCTGTGCGAATCTACAAGCAGTACGGCGACGGCTCGATCGGGGTGGTGCGGAACGAGCCCTACCGGCTGGCCTCGGACGTGTGGGGCATCGGCTTCCTGACGGCGGACCGGATCGCCCAGGCGGTGGGCATCCCGCACGACAGTCCGGAGCGGGTGAAGGCCGGTCTGCAGTACGCCCTGTCGCAGAGCACCGATCAGGGGCACTGCTTCCTGCCGGAGGAGCGGCTGATCGCGGACGGCGTGAAGCTGCTCCAGGTGGACGTCGGGCTGGTGATCGACTGCCTGGCGGAGCTGGTGGCGGCCGAGGGAGTGGTGCGCGAGGCGGTCCCGGGGGAGGGCGGCGAGCCGGTCACCGCGGTGTACCTGGTGCCGTTCCACCGGGCGGAGATCTCGCTGGCCAACCAGCTGCGGCGGCTGCTGGGTTCGGACGCGGACCGGATGCCGTGGTTCGGCAACGTGGACTGGCCGGTGGCGCTGGACTGGCTGGCGAAGCGGACCGGGGCGGAGCTGGCCCCGGAGCAGGAGCAGTCGGTGCGGCTGGCGTTGACCGAGAAGGTCGCGGTGCTGACGGGCGGGCCGGGCTGCGGCAAGTCGTTCACGGTGAAGTCGATCGTGACGCTGGCGCTGGCGAAGCGGGCGAAGGTGGTGCTGGCGGCGCCGACCGGCCGGGCGGCGAAGCGGCTGGCGGAGCTGACCGGGGTGGAGGCCTCGACGGTGCACCGGCTGCTGGAGCTGAAGCCGGGCGGGGACGCCGCGTACGACCGGGACCGGCCGCTGGACGCCGACCTGGTGGTGGTCGACGAGGCCTCGATGCTGGACCTGATCCTGGCGAACAAGCTGGTCAAGGCGGTGCCGCCGGGCGCTCACCTGCTGTTCGTGGGGGACGTGGACCAGCTGCCCTCGGTGGGCGCCGGAGAGGTGCTGCGGGACCTGCTGGCCGAAGGCGGGCCGATCCCGTCGGTGCGGCTGACCAGGATCTTCCGGCAGGCGCAGCAGTCCGGCGTGGTGACCAACGCGCACCGGATCAACGAGGGCAGGCCGCCGCTGACGGAGGGGCTGGCCGACTTCTTCCTGTTCGCCGAGGACGACGCGGAGCGGGCGGCCGGGCTGACGGTGGACGTGGTGGCGCGCCGGATCCCGCAGAAGTTCGGCTTCGACCCGCGCCGGGACGTGCAGGTGCTGGCGCCGATGCACCGCGGTCCGGCCGGCGCGGGGACGCTGAACACCCTGCTCCAGGCGGCGGTGACGCCGGCCCGGGAGGGGCTGGCCGAACGCCGGTTCGGCGGTCGGACGTTCCGGGTGGGGGACAAGGTCACCCAGGTCCGCAACAACTACGACAAGGGGCGGAACGGCGTCTTCAACGGCACAGTGGGAGTGGTGACCGCCCTCAGCGTGGACGACCAGCGGCTGACGGTGCTCACCGACGAGGACGAGGAGGTGGCGTACGACTTCGACGAGCTGGACGAGCTGGCCCACGCGTACGCGGTGACGATCCACCGCTCGCAGGGGAGTGAGTACCCGGTGGTGGTGATTCCGGTCACCATGTCCGCTTGGACGATGCTCCAGCGAAACCTGCTCTACACCGCTGTGACCAGGGCTCGGAAACTGGTGGTGCTGGTGGGGTCACGCAAGGCGATCGGACAGGCCGTTCGGGCCGTCAGCGCAGGTCGCAGGCATACCGCACTCGACTACCGGCTCGCAGCTGGATGATTATCCAACGGGATGGTTGCCTCTAATGTTCTCTTGACGTGAAGAGATTTACGGCAGAGCCTAGGGTGGTGCCGATCTTGTCCGGTTCGTACCGGCTGCGGCGGCAGGTTTTGTAGGGGCGGGCCCTTTCGGGCCACCCCGGGTGCGCGGCTGTCCTCCGGATGGGGGATCGTGGAGACAGTCAGGGCACCTTGGAAGAGGATTCATTTCGTCGGTGAGGAAGACGTGAGCGACAACTCGGTAGTACTGCGGTACCAGGACGGCGAGTACGAATACCCCGTCGTCGAGAGCACTGCGGGCAACTCCGGCTTCGACATCTCGAAGCTGCTCCCGCAGACCGGCCTGGTCACCCTGGACAACGGCTTCGGTAACACCGCCGCGTACAAGTCCGCGATCACCTTCGTGGACGGCGACAACGGCATCCTGCGGTACCGCGGCTACCCGATCGAGCAGCTCGCCTCCGATGGCGGCTTCATCGAGACCGCGTACCTCCTGATCAACGGCGAGCTGCCGAACGCGGACCAGCTGGCGGAGTTCAACCGCGAGATCACCCAGCACACCCTGCTGCACGAGGACGTCAAGCGCTTCTTCCAGGGCTTCCCGCGGGACGCCCACCCGATGGCGATGCTGTCCTCGGTCGTCGGCGCGCTGTCCACGTTCTACCCGGAGAGCCACAACCCGTTCGACGCGGCCCAGCGCCACCTGTCGACCGTCCGCCTGCTCGCCAAGCTGCCGACGATCGCCGCGTACGCGTACAAGAAGGCGATGGGCCAGCCCTTCGTCTACCCGCGCAACGACCTCAGCTACGTCGAGAACCTCCTGCGGATGACCTTCGCCGTCCCCGCCGAGGACTACGAGCTGAACCCGGTCGTCGTCAACGCGCTGGACAAGCTGCTCATCCTGCACGCGGACCACGAGCAGAACTGCTCGACCTCCACCGTGCGCCTGGTCGGCTCCAGCCACGCCAACCTGTTCGCCTCGATCTCGGCCGGCATCTCGGCCCTGTGGGGCCCGCTGCACGGCGGCGCCAACCAGGCCGTGCTGGAGATGCTGGAGAGCATCCAGAAGGACGGCGGCGACGTCGACTCCTTCATCACGAAGGTGAAGAACAAGGAAGCCGGCGTCAAGCTGATGGGCTTCGGCCACCGGGTCTACAAGGCGTTCGACCCGCGTGCCGCCCAGGTCAAGCTGCTCGCCCACGAGGTCCTCGGCCAGCTCGGCAAGAGCGACGAGCTGCTGGAGATCGCGCTCAAGCTGGAGGAGCACGCCCTCAAGGACGACTTCTTCATCTCGCGCAAGCTGTACCCGAACGTGGACTTCTACACCGGCCTGATCTACCGCGCCATGGGCTTCCCGACCAGCATGTTCACCGTGCTGTTCGCGCTCGGCCGGCTGCCGGGCTGGATCGCCCACTGGCACGAGATGATCAACGACCCGACGAGCCGGATCGGCCGTCCGCGCCAGATCTACACGGGTACCGCGATCCGCGACTACGTCCCGCTGGACGCCCGCTGACCGGAGCGGAGCCGACCACCGGCCCGCGCGGAAGCTGAGAGGGGCCCGACCGCTGCTGAGCGGCCGGGCCCCTTCGCGTCCCGGTGGCGCGCCCGAGGGCCCGCGTGCGGGACGGAACCGTACGGCGCACGACTCCGGGGCCGGCCGCAGCCGGGGACGGCCGCTCAAAGCGTCCCAGGCCCGCCAGAACCCCGGCGTCGTGCGCGAAGGCCGTCGAGGTCGACGACCGTTCCCGGGGCCCGCCGGAGCCCCGTCGGCGGCAGCCCGACGGAAGCGCGGGGACACGTTGCCGTTCAGCGTGTCCCCGCCCGTCGGAAAAACTGCCGCACTACCAACCTAAGACGTATCAGGGTGCGAGAAGTTACGCCCGGGGGGTGTGAGCTGCCTCTCGCCACGCTCCGTGTGCGCTTCGTATCGCGCTCATATCACACCTTCACGCGCGCGGGACGTCACCCTCCCCGCAGTCACGGCAACCGAGCGTGATAGGAATCGTGGCATTCCGGTACGGACCGTCGCGCACATTCGCCGCGCGACGGCGGAACTGGGGAGGGAGTGCGCAGATGGCCAGGAACGTCGTCGTCACCGGCGGTGGCACGGGAATCGGGTACGAGGTCACGCGGCGGTTCGTCGAGGCCGGCGACCGCGTGGTGATCGTGGGCCGCCGCCGGGCGGTCCTGGAGAAGGCCGCGGCCGATCACGGGCCGAACGTGACCCCGCTGGTGTGCGACCTCGCCGACCCGGACGCCGTCGAGGCCGCGCTCGCCGAACTGCCCGAGCGGATCGACGTCCTGGTGAACAACGCCGGCAGCCGGGAGACGGTGGCGGGCGGCGGGCCGCACGCCCTGCTGGCGCGCTGGCGCGGGGACTTCGAGCGCAACGTGCTGACCGTGGTGATGCTCACCGAGTCGGTCCGTGACCGGCTCACCCCGGGCTCCGGCCGGGTGGTCACCATCAGCTCCATCGCCGCCCTGCGCGGGGCCGGCTCGTACGGCGCGGCGAAGGCCTCGCTGCACGCCTGGAACCACTTCCTGGCCGCCCAGTTGGGCACCTCGGGCATCACCGCCAACATCGTCGCGCCGGGTACCGTCGCGGGCACCGAGTTCTTCGGGCCGCGGCTGGACGAGGCCGAGGTCGCCCGCCGGGCCGCCCGCACCCTGCTCGGGCGGATCGGCGAGACCGGCGAGGTCGCGGCGGCGGTGCAGTTCCTGGCGTCGCCCGAGGCCGGGTTCATCACCGGCGAGATCCTGCACTGCAACGGTGGGGAGCTGCTGGGGCGTTGAGACGCCCCGGAACGCCCCGCGACGCCCTGGAGGGCCCCGGAAGGTCTCGGACCGGTTTCGCGGTCCGGGGCCTTCACGCGTACCGGCTCAGGTGGGCCGGAAGCGGCGCAGCCGCAGGCTGTTGGTGACCACGAAGAGCGAGGAGAAGGCCATCGCGGCCCCCGCGATCACCGGGTTGAGCAGGCCGGCGGCGGCCAGCGGGATCGCCGCCGCGTTGTAGCCGAAGGCCCAGAACAGGTTGCTCTTGATGGTGCTCAGCGTCTTGCGGGAGAGCCGGATGGCGTCGGCGGCCGCACGGAGGTCGCCGCGGACCAGGGTGAGGTCGCCGGCCTCGATCGCGGCGTCGGTGCCGGTGCCCATCGCCAGGCCCAGGTCGGCCTGGGCGAGCGCGGCCGCGTCGTTGACGCCGTCGCCCACCATCGCCACGACCCTGCCCTCGGCCTGCAACCGCTTGACGGTGGAGACCTTGTCCTCGGGGAGCACCCCGGCGAGCACGTGCTCCGGCGCGATGCCGACCTCGGCGGCGACCGCCTCGGCCACCGCCCGGTTGTCGCCGGTCAGCAGCACCGGGGTCAGGCCCAGGGCGCGCAGCTTGCCGACGGCCTCGGCGCTGGTCGGCCTGACCGCGTCGGCGACCTCCAGCACGGCCCGGGCCTCGCCGTCCCAGCCGACCGTGATCGCGGTGCGGCCGGCCGCCTCGGCCGTCGCCCTGGCGCGGGCCAGGGAGGGCGACAGGTGCTGCGCGCGGTCGGCGAGCAGGGCCGGGTGGCCGGCGACGACCGTGCGGCCCGCCACGACCCCCTCCACGCCCCGTCCGGGCGCGCTGCGGAAGTCCGTGACGGCGGGCAGTTCGCCGTCGCCCTCGGCCTCGGCGGCCGCCTCGGCGATCGCCCGGGCGATCGGGTGCTCGGAGGCGTGCTCGACGGCGCCGGCCAGGCGCAGCGCCTCGGCCCTGTCCACCCCCTCGGCGGTGTGCACGGCGACCAGGGTCATCCGGCCGGTGGTGACGGTGCCGGTCTTGTCCAGGACGACGGTGTCCACCGTCCGGGTGGTCGCCAGCACCTCGGGGCCCTTGATCAGGACGCCGAGCTGGGCGCCGCGGCCGGTGCCGACCAGCAGGGCGGTCGGGGTGGCCAGCCCGAGGGCGCACGGGCAGGCGATGATCAGCACGGCGACGGCGGCGGTGAAGGCCTCGGTGGGGCTGTCGGTGGCCAGCAGCCAGGCCACCAGGGTGGCCAGGGCGATCAGCACGACGGCCGGGACGAAGACGGCGGAGATCCGGTCGGCCAGCCGCTGGGCGGCGGCCTTGCCGTTCTGGGCCTCCTCGACCAGCCTGGCCATCCGGGCGAGTCGGGTGTCGGCGCCGATCCGGGTGGCCTCGACCACCAGCCGTCCGCCCGCGTTGACGGTGGCGCCGGTGACGGTGTCGCCGGCGGTGACCTCGACCGGGACGGACTCGCCGGTCAGCATCGAGGCGTCCACGGCGGAGGCTCCCTCGACCACGACGCCGTCGGTGGCGATCTTCTCGCCGGGGCGGACCACGAAGCGGGTGCCGACGGTCAGCCGGTCCACCGGCAGCCGGACCTCCCGGCCTCCCTGGAGGACGGCGACCTCCTTGGCGGCGAGGTCGAGCAGGGCGTGCAGCGCGGCCCCGGCCCGGCGCTTGGAGCGGGCCTCCAGGTGGCGGCCGAGCAGGATCAGCACGGTGACGGCGGCGGCGGTCTCCAGGTAGAGCGTGGCGGAGGCGTCGGTGTCGCCGACGGACGGCGAGAAGTCGTGGCGCATGCCGGGCAGGCCGGCGCGGCCCAGGAAGAGCGCCCAGCAGGACCAGCCGAAGGCGGCCAGGGTGCCGAGCGAGACCAGGGTGTCCATGGTGGCGGCGCCGTGCCGCAGGTTGGTCCAGGCGGCGCGGTGGAAGGGCAGGCCGCCGTACACCACGACCGGGCCGGTGAGTGCGAAGGCCAGCCACTGCCAGTTCGTGAACTGGAGGGCGGGGACCATCGACAGCAGGACCACCGGGACGCTGAGGGCGGCGCTGGTCAGCAGCCGGTCGCGTCGGGGGTCGCGCAGGGGGCCGGGGGGTTCCGGCCGGGCGGGCCGCTCGGGCTCGGGGGCGGCCGGGGGCGGGGGGAGCCGGGCGGTGTAGCCGGTGCGTTCGACGGTGGCGACCAGGTCCTCGACCGTGGTGCCGGGGCCGAAGTCGACCCGGGCCTTCTCGGTGGCGAAGTTGACGGTGGCCTCGACGCCGTCCATCCGGTTGAGCTTCTTCTCGATCCGGGCCGCGCAGGACGCGCAGGTCATCCCGCCGATCGACAGCTCGACCCGGTCCCGGGCCCCGAGGCCCGGCGCGGACGTGCTCATGCGTTCAGCTCCTCGGTGCGGGCGGACGGCGGGGGACACCGTGGCGGCCCCCGCCGTCCCGGGTGGTTCAGGCGCTGCGGCCGACCAGCTCGTAACCGGCCTCGTCGATCGCGGCGCGCACCTGCTCGTCGTCCAACGGGGCGGCGGAGGAGATCGTCACGGTGCCGGCCGTGGCGTCGGCGGCGACCTCGGTGACCCCGGCCAGGGCGGAGACCTCCTCGTTGATCGCCTTCTCGCAGTGGCCGCAGCTCATGCCGGACACGGTGTAGGTGATGGTGCTGGACATCGGAGGCCTCCGGGAGGTCTGGGCGGCCCGGGTGTTCGCCCGGGTGCGGTGCTGGCAACGACTCTTTCCCCACCATACCCCTGCGGGGTATTTCGGGGGGCGGTGGGGCGGGTCGCCCGCATCGGGGGCCCGGGGCCGATAGGGCCTCCGCCGTGATCGTCCCTTATGTTCGGTATGTGTTTCCGCTCCGCCGCGCCCAGTCACCCTCGGCTCCCACGGCAGCCGGACTGCCGCCGGACCGGCAGCGCGGCGCGCTGCTCGCCGCCGACCTCCAGGACGTGCCGTTCTGGTGGCGCGCCACCCCGGCGCTGGTCGCCGTCCTGCTGGTCGGACTCGCGGACTTCTTCTCCGGCAAGGACCGCTACCTGGCCCCGCTGATGACCGTGGTGCCGACCATCGCGGCGCTGACCCTGAAGCCCGGCGAGCTGCTCCTGGTCTGCTCGCTCGGGCTGCTCGCGGTGTTCGGGCTCAGCCACCACGACCAGGTCGACAACATCAACGACGCCCGCTTCCTGTACGGGGCGATGGTCAGCTACGTCGTCCTGACGCTGTTCTCGGCCTGGGTCGCCAAGATCCGGATGCGGCGCGCGGCGGCCTTCGCGGCCGTCAGCTCCGTCGCCGAGGCCGCCCAGCGGGCCCTGCTGCAACTGCCGGGGCCGGCCGTCGGGCCGCTGCTGCTCGCGGTGCGGTACGTGTCGGCGGCGGACGCCTCACGGATCGGCGGC
The DNA here is from genome assembly GCF_055633695.1 of Kitasatospora sp. NPDC114501. Taxonomy (NCBI): domain Bacteria; kingdom Bacillati; phylum Actinomycetota; class Actinomycetes; order Kitasatosporales; family Streptomycetaceae; genus Kitasatospora; species Kitasatospora sp. NPDC114501. The sequence goes on from NZ_JBVKDS010000010.1 coordinate 10,320, forward strand.
GACCTGTACTCCGTCCTGGAGACGCCGCACGGCACCAGGGTCGCGGTCGGGGACGTCCGGGGCAAGGGACTGGGGGCGGTGCAGACCGCGGCCGTGGTGCTCGGCGCGTTCCGCGAGGCGGCGTACGACGAGGCCGGGCTGCGGGGCGTCGCGGCGCGGATCGAGGCCAGCGTCGAACGCCACGTGCCCGACGGAGAGTTCACCACGGCGCTGTTCGCGGAGTTCCGGACGCCGGGGACGATGGAACTGCTCCAGTACGGGCACGTGCCGCCGATCCGGGTGGACGGCGAAGGCCGGGCGCACGTGCTGCACGCGCCCGACCCGTGGGTGCCGCTGGGGCTCGGCCGGCTGGCGGCGGGGGAGCCGACCACCTGGGGGCAGCCGTTCGGGGCGGACGACGTGCTGGTGCTCTGCACGGACGGGGTGATCGAGGCGCGGCACCGCACGAGTGGGGAGTTCTACCCGCTGGCGGAGCGGGTCGGGCCGCTGGTGCGGGGCGCCGCGCGCTCGGCGGGGGAGCTGGAGGCGGCGGTGGGGCGGGTGTACGCGGACCTGCTGGAGCACACGGGCGGGGAGTTGCGGGACGACGCGTTGCTGTTGCTGATCGCGTGGACGGACGGGTGAAGGGGCCCTGCGGGGCGTGCTGGGTGGGGGGTGGCTCTCGGGAGGGTGGGGGCGGGGCGGCTCCGGGGGTGGCCGCTCCGGGGGCTGGATGATTTTCAGACTGCCGACTCTGGGGGGTGGGGCTGGTCGCCGTTGGCAGTCTGAAAATCACCCGCAACGCCCCTCTCCGGGCCACCCCCTGCGCCGCCCCTTCCGCGGCACGTCCCTCTCGCTGGGTGGGGGGAGGGGAGCGTCCCTCTCGCTGGGTGGGGAGGTGGGTGGGGTGTCCCTTTCGCCGGGGTGGGTGGGGTGGTTGCTCTGGGTGATGGGGCTCAGGTGGTGGTGACGTCGGCGAGGGTGCGGAACAGGAGGGCGGTGGAGGTGGCGCCCGGGTCCTGGTGGCCGATGCTGCGTTCGCCGAGGTAGGAGGCGCGGCCCTTGCGGGCCTGGAGCGGGACGGTGTCGCGCGCGCCCTGTTCGGCGGCGTCGGCGGCCGCGGCCGCCGACGCGGGGAGGTCCGCGCCGCCGGCGGCGGCCGCGCGGAAGGCGGCGACGGCCGGGGTCCAGGCGTCCACGATGGTCTTGTCGCCGGGTTCGGCCTTGCCGAGCAGGCGGACGGCGTCCAGGCCGGCCGACAGGGCCTCGGCGACGGCGGCCGGGGCGGCCGGCCCGGGGAGGGCGGCGCCGACGGCGCGGAAGGCCTTGCCGTAGAGCGGGCCGGAGGCGCCGCCGACCTTGGAGATGAGCGTGGTGCCGGTCTTGGTGAGGACGGCGCCGGGGCCGTCCGGATCGAGGCCGTCCAGCGCGGTCAGGGCGGCGGTGAAGCCGCGGCGGAGGTTGCTGCCGTGGTCGCCGTCGCCGATCGCGGAGTCCAGCTCGGTGAGCCGGGCCTGCTCCTTCTCGACGGCCGCGGCGATCGCGCGGATCCAGGCCTCGGCCAGCGGGGTGTCGAAGTCCATCGCGAATCCTCCTCAGGCCCGCTTGAGGGCCGGGGTGTCGGCCGGGGCGTCCCACAGTTCCACCAGCTGGGCGTCGGCCTTGGTGAGGGTCAGCGAGAAGCCCGCCATGTCGAGGCTGGTGACGTAGTTGCCGACCAGGCTGCGGGCGACCGTGATGCCGTGCTCGGCGAGCCGGGCGGCGACCTCGCCGTAGACCACGTACAGCTCCAGCAGCGGGGTCCCGCCGAGGCCGTTGAGCAGGGCGATCACCTCGTCCCCGGGGGTCAGGTGGTGGTCGGTCAGGATGGTCTCGACCACCTCGGCGGCCAGTTCGCGGGCCGGGCGGAGCTTCTCGCGCCGGCGGCCGGGCTCGCCGTGGATGCCGACGCCGACCTCGATCTCGTCCTCGGGCAGGTCGAAGCCGGGCTTGCCGGCGGCCGGGACGGTGGCTGCGGTGAGCGCGACGGCGAAGGAGCGGGAGGCGGCGTTGACCCGCTCGCCCAGGGCGGCCACCTCGTCCAGCGGGGCGCCGCGCTCGGCCAGCGCGCCGGCGGTCTTCTCGACCAGCACGGTCGCGCCGGTGCCCCGGCGTCCGGCCGTCCAGGTGGAGTCCTCGACCGCGACGTCGTCGTTGACCAGGACGGTGCGGACCTCCAGGCCCTCCTCGGCGGCGAGTTCGGCGGCGAGCTCGAAGTTCATCACGTCGCCGGTGTAGTTCTTCACGACGAAGACCACGCCGGCGCCGTTCTCCACGGCCTTCGCGGCGGCCAGCATCTGGTCCGGGACGGGCGAGGTGAACACCTCGCCGGGGCAGGCGGCGTCGAGCATGCCGGGGCCGACGAAGCCGCCGTGCAGCGGCTCGTGGCCGGAGCCGCCGCCGGAGATCAGCGCGACCTTGGGTGCGGCCGGGCGGACGGCCCGGGTGATCACCCGGTTGGGGACGTCCACCGTCAGCTCCGGATGGGCGGCGGCGACACCGGCCAGCGCGTCCTCCAGGACGCCCTCCGGGGTGTTGATCAGCTTCTTCAACGCTCTTCGCTCCCTCTACGGCGGCGGACGCTGCTGACCCGACGCTACGCCAGACGGGGGTGGTGGGCACGGGGTGCGACACGCGGTGGTCCGATCACTCTCCCGGAGCAGTCGGTTCCGGCCGTAGGGTCGGCCGCATGAGTGGGAACGTGGGCATTGTTCTGGTCTCGCACAGCGCCCGGCTGGCGGAGGGGCTGCGCGAGCTGCTCGGCGAACTCGCCTCGGACGGCGTGCGGGTGGTCGTCGCGGGCGGCACCGAGGACGGCGGGCTCGGCACCAGCTACGAGCTGATCGCCGGGGCGATCGCGCGGGCCGACGCGGGGGCGGGCGTGGTCGTGCTGCCGGACCTCGGCAGCTCGGTGCTCACCGCCGTCACGGTGCTGGAGGACGAGCCGCGGCCGGGCGTGCAGCTGGTGGACGCGCCGTTCGTGGAGGGCGCGGTGGCCGCCGCCGTCACCGCCTCGACCGGGGCCGGGCTGGCCGAGGTGGTCGCGGCGGCCGAGGACGCGCGCGGGTTCAGGAAACTCTGACCGTCCGGTGCCGGCTCGCTCGGCGCCCGCTCACTTGGCGTCCGCGTAGCAGTCCACCACCGCCGTGCTGAGCGGGAAGCGCACCGGGGTGTCGCCGAACACCAGCCGGCGGGCCTCGTCGCCCGCCTCGGCGACGGCGGCGGCCACCTCGTCGGCGAGGTTCGCCGGGGTGTGCACGATCACCTCGTCGTGCTGGAAGAACACCAGGTGCGGGCGGTCCGCCGGGCCGGCCGCCGGCAGGTCGTTCAGCCGACGGCGCAGCGCGGCGAGCAGGGCCAGCGCCCAGTCGGCGGCGCTGGCCTGGATGACGAAGTTGCGGGTGAAGCGGCCGCGGGCCCGGGCGGTGCGGCCGCCGGCCTCGCCCGCGGTGTCGCCCTCGGTGAGGTCGAGGAAGTCGGCCGAGGCCGGCGGGCAGACCCGGCCGAGCCGGGAGGCGACCACGCCGCCGTCCTCGCCGGTGCGGGCGGCGGCCTCCACGTAGCCCATCGCGGCCGGGTAGCGGCGGTGCAGGGTGTTCAGCAGCGGGCCGATGTCGCCGCTGGTCTGCCCGTACATGGCGCCGAGCAGGCCGAGCTTGGCCTTGTCGCGGTCGCCCTGGAAGGCGTGGGCGGCGAGCGCCTCGTACAGGTCGCCGCCGGCGGCGGTGCGGGCCAGTCCGGCGTCCTGGGAGAGCGCGGCGAGCACCCGGGGCTCCAGCTGGGCGGCGTCGGCGACCACCAGCAGCCAGCCCGGGTCGGCGACCACGGCGCGGCGCAGGATGCGCGGGATCTGCAGGGCGCCGCCGCCGCGGCTGGCCCAGCGGCCGGACACCACGCCGCCGACCACGTACTCGGGCCGGAACCGGCCGCCGCGGGCCCAGGCGTCCTGCCAGGCCCAGCCGTGCGCGACGTGGATCCGGGACAGCTCCTTGTAGCGGACCAGCAGCTGGGCGGCCGGGTGGCCGATGCCCTTGAGCTCCCAGGAGCGGGTGGAGCCGAGCTGGATGCCCGCCTCGGCGAAGGCGCGCAGCACCTGGGTGTGCGAGTCGGGGTTGAACGGCTTGGCGCCGAGGGCCTGGTGGAGGTCGGCGGCGAGTTCGGCGAGGACGCGGGGCTGGGCACCGGGGACGGCCGGGCGGGGGCCGAGCAGCTCGGTCAGCAGCCGGTCGTGGACGTCGGCCCGCCAGGGCAGGCCGTCGTGCGCCGTCTCCGCGGCCACCAGGGCCCCGGCCGACTCGGCGGCGACCAGCAGCCGGAACCGCTGCCGGGCGCCCGGGTCGGCGATGGCGGCGATCCGGCGCTGCTGTTCGGCGTGGACGGCGACCACGGCCGCCAGCGGGTCGGCGCCGGGCGGCAGTTGCAGCCGGTCGGGGGCGAACAGGGTGTCCTGGCCGTCGTCCGCGTCGGCCGGGCCCGGCTCGGGCAGGTCCTCCGGGACGGGCAGGCCGCGCAGCCGGGACCAGGCGGCGCCGAGCGAACGCGGCGCGCCGAACCGGCCCTCGTGCGCCAGCAGCAGCGCCTCGACCAGCCGCAGGTCGTGGCAGCGGGCGAGCCGGTCGGGCAGACGCGGCAGCAGCGGGGCGTACCCGGAGTCGGCGGCGGCCCAGACCCAGCGCGGACGGTCGGCGGCCTCCCGGGCGGCGACGGCGGCGGCGAGGTCGCGCACCGCCTCCGGCGGGCCGAGCGGGGCGCCCGCGTCGTCCAGCGGCTGGAGCCGGCCGCCGGGGCCGTGCGGATCGGGCGCGAGGGCGGTCCTGGGTGCCACGGGGGCTGCTCCTCTCCGGCGCGCGGTCGGGCGTGCGGGTACGGGTACGGGTACGGGCGCGGGCCGCGGGCGGGCGCGCCGCGGCCCGTGACCGACGGGTCCGCGGGGTCGACGTTAACGGGTGGGTACGACAACGGGCGGCAGGCAGGCGGCCGCGACGGTACCGGCGGACGGGCCCGCGAAAGCACGTGGGCAGGGCGGGGGACACGGCGTAGGGTTCGCGGAATGACCGAGAACCCGTTCTTCCAGGCCAGTTCGCTGGTCTACGAACTCCCGCCGTTCGCCGAGATCCGCGAGGAGCACTACCTGCCCGCGTACGAGCGGGGGATGGCCGAGCAGCTGGCCGAGATCGCGGCGATCACCGCGGACCGGAGCCTGCCGACCTTCGAGAACACCCTGGTGGCCCTGGAGCGTTCCGGGGAGCTGCTGCGCCGGGTCGACGCGGTGTTCCGCAACCAGTCCGCCTCGGACACCACCGACGTGCTGGACGAGGTGGAGGCGAAGGTGAGCCCGCTGCTCGCCGCCCACCACGACGCGATCCACCTGGACCTCGCGCTGTTCGCCCGGATCGAGGCCCTGTACGAGGACCGCGCCGCTCTCGGCCTGGACCCGGAGTCGCTGCGCCTGCTGGAGCGCCGGTACACCGCCTTCGTGCGCTCCGGCGCCCGGCTGGGCGCGGCCGAGCAGGCCCGGCTGCGCGAGCTGAACGCCGAACTCGCCGCGCTCGGCACCACGTTCCAGCAGAACGTGAACGCCGACAACCGGGCCGCCGCGCTGGTCCTGGACTCCGCCGAGGAGCTGGCCGGGCTGTCCGAGGGCGCGATCGCCGGGGCGGCGGAGAACGCCCGGGTGCTCGGCCACCCGGGCAAGTACGTGCTGAGCGTGCGGAACACCTCCGCCCAGGCCGAGCTGGCCCAGCTGACCGACCGCTCGGTGCGCGAGCGGCTGCTGGCCGCCTCGCTCGGCCGGGGCGTCGAGGTCAACGGCCCGCTGGCGATCCGGATGGTCGAGCTGCGCGCCGAGCGCGCCGCGCTGCTGGGGTACCCGAGCCACGCCGCGTACGTGGTGGCGGACGAGACGGCCGGCACCGTCGAGGCGGTCTCCGCGCTGCTGTCCCGGCTGGTCGGCCCGGCCGTGGCGATGGCCCGCCGGGAGGCCGAGGAGCTGGCCCGGGCGGCCGCCGCCGACGGGATCGGGCAGATCGCCGCGCACGACTGGGCGTACTACTCGGAGAAGGTCCGGCAGAGTTCCTACCAGGTGGACGCGGCGGTGCTGCGCCCGTACTTCGAGCTGGAGCGGGTGCTGCGGGACGGCGTGTTCTTCGCCGCGAACCTGGCGTACGGGGTGACCTTCACCGAGCGGCCCGACCTGACGGCCCACCACCCGGACGCGCGGGTCTTCGAGGTGTTCGAGGAGGACGGCCGCCCGCTGGGCCTGTTCATCGGCGACTTCCACGCCCGGGCGTCCAAGCGCGGCGGTGCCTGGATGGACGCGATGGTGGAGCAGTCCGGGCTGACCGGGAAGCGGCCGGTGGTGCTGAACAACCTCAACATCCCGCGCCCGGCGCCCGGCGAGCCGGCGCTGATGGGCTGGGACGAGGTGCGCACGCTCTTCCACGAGTTCGGGCACGCGCTGCACGGGCTGTTCTCGGACGTGCGCTACCCGCTGTTCTCGGGCACCTCGGTGCCCCGGGACTTCGTCGAGTTCCCCTCGCAGGTCAACGAGATGTGGATGGTCCGGCCGGAGGTGCTGGCCAACTACGCCCGCCACCACGCGACCGGGGAGCCGCTGCCGGCCGGACTGGTCGAGCGGATGACGGCGGCCGAGGGCTTCGGGCAGGGCTTCCGAACGGTGGAGTACCTGGCGGCCTCGCTGCTGGACTGGGCGTGGCACACCGTGCCGCAGGGCGAGCGGATCGCGGACGCCGAGGAGTTCGAGGCGCGGGCGCTGGCCGCGGCCGGGGTCGCGGTGGAGGCGATCCCGCCGCGCTACCGGACGGCGTACTTCCAGCACATCTTCGCCAGCGGCTACAGCGCGGCGTACTACGCGTACATCTGGTCGGAGGTGCTGGACGCCGACACCGTGCGGTGGTTCGAGGAGAACGGCCGCAGCGTGCGGGAGAGCGGCGAGCTGTTCCGGCGCGAGCTGCTGGCGCGCGGGTTCAGCCGGGACCCGCTGGAGTCCTTCCGCGCGGTCGTCGGCCGGGCGCCGGAGACCGGGCCGCTGCTGGCCCGCCGGGGCCTGGCGTGACCGTCGTGCCCGGCTCCCACCGAGCGCACACCCCGCCCGGCGCGCCCTGCGTGCTCATCGTGCGCTGAGCGAGACCGTCACGGTCGTGCCCGGGCGGGCGTGCGGGAGCCGGACGCGTACGGTTCCCGCGCGCCCGCCCGTCGGCTGTTCGACCTCGACCCGGGCGCCGGCGGGGGAGACGGCCACCCGGGCGCCGCGCGGGAACGCGGCCGGGGGGAGCAGGAGTTCGCCGCCACGGCCGGTGCCGTCGGCGCGCCAGCGCACGGTGGTGCCGCCGGCGCCGGAGTCGGTGCGGACCTCCGTGCCAGCAACGGCCACCGGGTACGGGCCGAAGGCGGGCTCGTCGCCGGGGGCGGGGCGGCCGGCCGGGTCGAGCGCGCAGTAGCCGCCGTTGCCCCGGCACCAGTACCACATCGTCCAGCCCTCGGCGAAGCCGTCCATCGCGGCGACCTGACGGCGGACCAGCTCGGTGTTGCCCGGGGTGCGGGAGTTCGGCGGGCCCCACTCGCCGACCAGCACGGGCAGGCGGTGGGCGGCCGGGTAGCCGGCGACCGCGGCGGTGTACCGCTCCACGAAGCCGCCGGCGGGGTCCCAGTCGGCGCCGCCCTCGACCGCGGTGTCGTAGAAGTGCGGCGCGTAGCCGAGCCGGGGCGCCCCGGGGCGCGGGTCGGCGAGGCCGGGCAGGTGGGTGGGCACGCCTTGGCCGACCAGCACGGTCGGCTCGACGAACAGCCAGGAGCGGGAGTCGGCCCGGCGCACGGCGGCGATCAGGCGGCGGTACATGTCGGGGAGCCGGCCCTCCTCCAGGGCGGCGGAGGCGGCGGCCAGCACGGCCGGGTCGCTCGGGTCGCCGTCCACCGGGCCGAACGGCTCGTTGAACAGGTCGTAGCCCAGCAGCGAGCGGTGGCCGCGCAGTTCGCGGGCGAGCCGGGTGTAGAAGTCGGCCTGCCAGGCGCGCAGGTCCGGGTCGTCGTAGAGGTGCCGGAAGGCGGCCTGGACGGCGGGCTGGAAGTAGCCGGCGAACCAGTCGTCCGGGTCCGGGGTGAACGGCAGCCCGTCGTCCCGGGTGGCCCAGACCGGGATGCCGTTGGTGCCGCCGCCGAACTTCGGCCCGTAGACGTCCTGGTGGAAGTCGACCAGGACCAGCAGGCCCAGCCGGTCGGCCCGGTCGAGGAGCCGTTGGAGGCGGTGCAGCTCGGTGGGGTCGAGCCGGCCGCGTTCGGGTTCCAGCCTGGTCCAGGAGACCGGCAGCCGGACCAGGGTGAAGCCCTGGGCGGCGACGGAGTCGAGGTCGGCCGGGGTGGCCTCGGCGTACTTGTCGAGGTTGAAGCCGCGCAGCCGCAGGCGGCGGCCCTGGGCGTCGGTGAGGGCGGTGCGGCCGTCGGCGGCGGTGGCGGTGCCGGTGGGGAAGCGGTCCGGTGGCCCGCCGTGGGCCGAGGCCGGGGCGGCGGGGGCGGCGGTGAGGGTGGCGGTGGCGGCGAGCAGCAGGGCGACGGCGGTGCGGCGCAGGCGCATCGGGGACCTCGCACGGCGGGGGTGGGGTGGGGCCCGATGATGCCCGGACTGCCGTGCGCGGCACAAGAGTTCGGTCGGCGAACGGTTCGGCCGGCGGGCGGTCGGCGGTTCGGCCGACGGCGGGCCGGCGGCTCAGTCGGTGGACGGTTCGGGTGCGGTCGGCAGGACGGCGGTCGGCAGCTCCGCGGCGGCGGCCAGTCGGCCCCAGAGCAGGTCGGCCAGCGCCTGCACCATCCGGGTGCGCGAGCAGGGCCTGGCCTCCAGCCACCAGTCCCCGGCGGCCAGCACCATGCCGGTGATGCCCCGGCCCCAGGCCTCGGCGAGCAGGTCGCGGTCGGCGCCGAGGTCGACCTGGCTCTGCACGGCCCGGGTGATCTCCTCGGCGATCTGCCTGAGCGCGGGGGCGAGCGCGTTGCCCGCGCCGCTCGGGTCGCCCGGCTCCGGGTGGGTGAGCAGCCGGTAGACCTGGGGGCGGGCCTCGATCCCGGCGAGGTAGGTGTCCAGCACGTGCTCGACCCGGTCGCGGCGCTCCAGCGGTTCGGCGAGGGCGGCCCGGACGGCGGCCAGCAGTCCGCCGGTGTGGCGCTCGGTCAGGGCTCTGATCAGGCCGTTCCGGTCGCCGAAGTGGCGGTAGAGGATCGGCTTGGTGATGCCGGCCTCGGCGGCGATGGCGTTCATGCTGGCGCCCGGCCCCTCGCGCTGGATGACCCGGTCGGCGGCGTTGAGCAGTTGCTCGCGGCGGGGCTCTCGGGACATGCGCTGCTCCTCGGGATCGGGTTCGACGGGGTCTGCCTGGGCGTTGACACCGGTTACCAATCAGTAGCAGACTCCGACGATGTTACCCGAGGTAACACCCCGGTCGGCCGCGGGTCGGACGCACACGTCTTCGGAGGCAAGCACCATGAGCAGCACGTTCTCACTGGACCCGGGCGCGGACCAGCTCGCCGTACGCGACTGGCTGCACGGCTTCGCCGCCGACGTGATGCGGCCCGCAGCGGCCGAGTGGGACGAGCGCGAGGAGACCCCCTGGCCGGTCATCCAGGAGGCCGCCAAGCTCGGCATCTACTCGCTGGACTTCTACGCCCAGCAGTACTTCGACCCCTCCGGCGTCGGCATCCCGATCGCCATGGAGGAGCTCTTCTGGGGCGACGCGGGCATCGGACTGTCCATCGTCGGCACCACCCTGGCCGCCGTCGCGGTGCTGGCCAACGGCACCGACGAGCAGATCGGCACCTGGACCCCGCAGATGTTCGGCACCCCCGAGGACGTCAAGGTGGCCGCCTTCTGCTCCTCCGAGCCGGACGCCGGCTCCGACGTCTCGGCGCTGCGCACCCGGGCGGTCTACGACCAGGCCAAGGACGAGTGGGTGCTCGACGGCACCAAGACCTGGGCCACCAACGGCGGGATCGCCGCCGTCCACGTGGTGGTCGCCACCGTCGACCCGGAGCTCGGCGCCAAGGGCCAGGCCTCCTTCGTCGTCCCGCCCGGCACCCCGGGGCTGAGCCAGGGCCAGAAGTTCAAGAAGCACGGCATCCGCGCCTCGCACACCGCCGAGGTGGTGCTGGACGGCGTCCGGGTGCCGGGCAGCTGCCTGCTCGGCGGCAAGGAGAAGTTGGACGAGCGCCTCGCCCGGGCCCGCGAGGGCGTCAAGCGCCCGGGCGGCCGGGGCAACGCGGCGATGGCCACCTTCGAGGCCTCCCGCCCGGCCGTCGGCGCGCAGGCGATCGGCATCGCCCGGGCCGCGTACGAGGTGGCGCTGGACTACGCCAGGACCAGGGAGCAGTTCGGCCGGCCGATCATCGACAACCAGGGCGTGGCCTTCCAGCTCGCCGACATGAGGACCCGGATCGACGCGGCCCGGCTGCTGGTGTGGCGGGCCTCCTGGATGGCGGTCAACAACCAGCCGTTCACCGCGGCCGAGGGCTCGATGTCCAAGCTGTACGCGGGCGAGACGGCCAAGTACGTGACCGCGCAGGCGATGCAGATCCTCGGCGGCAACGGCTTCACCCGGGAGTACCCGGTGGAGCGGATGCACCGGGACAGCGCCATCTACTCGATCTTCGAGGGGACCAGCGAGATCCAGCGGCTGGTGATCGCCCGGGCGATCTCGGGGGTGCCGATCCGCTGACCGCTACCAGGCAGGCCGGAAGGTGAGCCCGGCGGTGAGCGCGCCCACCACCGCGCCGGCGGCCACCGCGGTGTGCGGGAGGCGGGGGGCGGGCGCGGCCGCGGCCTCGGTGGTCATCGGGGCGGGTGCTCCGGGGGCGTGAAGGGGTGGACGGGTTTCGGGCGGACAGGTTTCGGGCGGGCGCTCAGAAGCGGGCGGGGCGGCCCTCCAGGAAGGCGGCCAGGCCCTCGCGGACGTCGGAGCCCTCCCGGGAGCGGAGCAGCCAGGGCGCCAGGACCTCGCCGGCCCGCTCGGCCGGAGCGTCCAGCACGGCCTTGGCCGCGCCGATGGTGTGGGTGGAGCGCCGGGTCAGCAGCCGGGCGAAGTCGAGCGCGGCGGCGTCCAGTTCGGCGTCCGGCAGGACCCGTTCGGCCAGGCCCAGCGGTAGGGCGTCCCGGCCGGTCACCAACTCGCCGGAGAACAGCAGGTACTTGGCCCGGGCCGGGCCGACCAGCCGGGCCAGCCGTACGGTCGGCACGGCCGAGTAGACCACGCCGAGCTTGGCCGGGGTGATCCCGAGCCGGGCGTCCTCGGCGACGAACCGCAGGTCGCAGGCGACGGCCAGTTGGCAGCCGCCGCCGACGCAGGCGCCGTGCACCACGGCGAGGGTCGGGTGCGGGAAGGCGGCCAGCGCCTCCTCGGCGGCGACGTTGGTCGCGTGGTAGGCCTCCGCGCGGTCCGGATCGCCGTACACCTCGGAGAGTTCGGCGATGTCCGCACCCGCGCTGAAGGTGTTGCCGGCGCCGGTGAGCAGCAGGACGCGCACGCCCTCGTGGCCGGCCAGCTGCTTCAGCACCTCGGGCAGCGCCTGCCAGATCGCCAGGGTCACCGCGTTGCGGCGGTGCGGGCGGGCGAACTCCAGGACCGCGACGCCGTCCTCGCCGACGTACGCGTGGAGGCCCTCGGCCTGCGCGGGCAGGGCTGAGCGGTCCCGCGTGAGCAGCGGCTGGTCCATGCGCACCTCCGGTCGGTCGTGGTGCGGCAACTCTCTCAGGCGGCTCGGGTGCAGTAGCCGCCGAGTCCGTGTTCGACCAGGGTGAAGGCGCGGCGGGCCTCCTCCAGTGCGGCGGGCAGGGCGTCGGCGGCGCGTTCGCCGGCGAGCATCCGGCGCTGGTTCTCGCCGGTCAGGGCCAGCTGGGCGGCCAGCAGTTGGGCGGCGGCGATCCTGGCGGTGAGTTCGTCGTGGGCCGGGTCCTGCGCGAGCAGTTCGGCGGTCAGCAGGGTCTGTGCCTTCTGGTCGAAGCCGGCGGAGGCGCGCATCAGCAGCACCGGGGTCTCGTGGATCACCCGGACCACGTCGAGGACGACCTGGTCGTCGCTCAGCCCGGTGGAGGGGTCGAAGCGCTCCAGGGCGGCCAGGAAGTGCTCGCGCAGCGCGCCCACCGCCGACGTGCCCGGGGCGCGCTCGCGCACCACCCGGGCCGGCTCGTCGAGGTGCTGCTCCATCGGGCCCAGGACCAGGTCTTCCTTGGTGGGGAAGTAGTTGAAGACGGTCATCTTGGACACCTCGGCGGCGGCCGCGATCTCGGCCACCGAGACCTCGTTGAAGCCCCGCTCCGCGAACAGTCCGACGGCGGTGCGCCAGAGCCGGATGCCGGTCTGGATCTTCTTGCGCTCGCGAAGCGGAAGCGCGTCGAGGTCGAAGCCGTGGTCCAAGCCGGAGTGGGTCGCCATAGGGGTACTGTACCAGGCTCAAATATTGACTTGGCGGAAACATTGGCTCGGATGAAGGATTGACCGAGTCCAAAAAGCCTGTCATGGTGGTGCCGTTCCCGCCGGACCGCCCCGGTCCGGACCGAACTCCACCGATCCCGGGGGTACTTGACGATGGCACTCGCTGCCCTGATGACACCGGCCCAGCGCAAGCTGGGCATGCTGATCTGCCTGGTCACGATCGTGCTGGCGGTGCTCGACATGAACATCGTGTCGGCGGCCAGCGTGCCGATCGTCCGTGAGCTCGACCCCGTCCACGGCGTCGACCGGCTGCCCTGGCTGGTCAGCGCCTTCGCCCTGGCAGCCACCGCGTTGCTCCCGCTGTACGGCAAGCTCTGCGACCTGTACGGAGCCAAGCGCGTGCTGCTCGGGGCCGTCGGCACCTTCCTGCTCGGCTCGGGGCTGTGCGGGGCCGCCCAGTCGATGGACCAGCTGATCGCCTTCCGGGCCGTCCAGGGCATCGGCGGCGGCGGGCTGATGAGCGTCACCATGGTGGTGATGGCCCACCTCAAGGGCCCGGAGGAGGAGGGCGGCGGCAAGGGCGGGGCGGTCGGCGGCATCGTCGCCGGGCTCGGCATGGCGATCGGCCCGCTGATCGGAGCGCTGTTCACCGACCACCTCAGCTGGCGCTGGATCTTCTACGTCAACCTGCCGCTCGGCCTGCTGGTCGTCGTCGGTGCCGCCCTGGTGCTGAAGCTGCCGGCCTCGGCCGGTCGGCGCGGCCTTGACTTCCTCGGCGCGGCGCTCGCCGCCGCCTTCGCCACCACGCTGCTGCTGGTCACCGAGTGGGGAGGCAAGGACTACGCCTGGACCTCCCCGGAGATCCTCGGGCTCGCCGCCGCCGCCCTGCTGTCGCTCGCCCTCTTCCTGTGGCGCCAGGCCACCGCCGCCGAGCCGGTGCTGCCGCTGTCGCTGTTCCGGATCCGCGCGGTGCGACTGGGCTTCGCGATCCAGGGCCTGGTCGGGGTCGCCATGACCGGCTCGATCATGTACGTGATGATGTACCTGCAGATCGCCCGGGGCGTCGCGCCGACCTCGGCGAGCCTGTACCTGATCCCGATGGCGGCCGGGATGACCGCGGTCGGCCTGCTGGTCGGCAAGCTGACCGCCCGCGGCCACGCGCCGCAGACCTTCCTGGTGACCGGCGCCGGTGTCGCGGCGCTCGCCCTCCTGCTGCTCGGCCTCGGCGGGCCGGCCACCGCGCTCTGGCTGGTGATGGCCGAACTCGCCCTGCTGGGCTGCGGTCTCGGCCAGCTGATCGGCCAGCTGATCATGCTGGTGCAGGACGCGGCGCCCGCCCACCAGCTCGGCGTCGCGACCACCGGGGTGCGCTTCTTCCAGACCCTCGGCAGCGCTCTCGGCGCGGCGGTGTTCGGCACCGTGCTGGCCCGGGTCTACGCGGCGGGCGAGCCCGGGCGGACGCTCGGGGCGGTCCGGACGCTCACCGGCGCGGCCCGCGAGCACGCGCTGGGCAGCTTCACGGACGCGGTGGACGTGGTGTTCCTGTCGGCCGGCGGGGTGCTGGGGCTGGCGCTGCTGCTCGCGCTGCGGCTGCGGACGGCCGGGGGCGCGGCGGAGCAGCGCTCCGAGGAGGAGCGGCCGGTGCTCGCGGCCTGAGCCGCGGCACGGGATGCGGAACGGCGGGGCCCGGTGGACCACAGGGGAGTCCACCGGGCCCCGCCGTTCCGTACGGGTTCAGGCCTGGCCGGTCCACTCGGAGGCCAGGATGGCCCAGATCTCCTTGTCGTAGCGGACCCCGTTGTACGGGTACCACTCGCGCAGCACGCCGTCGCGGGTCATGCCGAGCCGCTCGGCGACCGCCCGGCTGCGGGCGTTGACGGAGGAGCACCACCACTCGGCGCGGTGCATGCCGCGGGTGACGAAGGCGTAGTCGAGCAGCTGCCTGACGGCGCGGGTGATCAGCCCGTGGCCCTCGCCGGCGGGTTCGGTCCAGGCGCCGATCTCGCAGACACCGGTCCGGGCGTCGAAGCTGACGAACATCACGCCGCCGACCGGCGTGCCGTCCAGCCAGATGCCGTAGATCCGCTTCTGGTCGGCGGCCAGGCCGTCGGCGTAGCGCTGGAGGGTGGCGCGGGCGGAGTCCAGGTCGACCGAGAAGGTGGCCCAGGGGATCCACGGGTCGGTGTGGGCGCGGGCGCGGTCGAGGTGGGTCAGGAACTCGGGGGCCTGCCAGGGCTCCAGCGGGCGCAGTTCGGCGTTCTCGGTGAGCGGTACGGCAAACACGGGCGGCCTTTCACGGGGGGTGCTGAGGTTGGCTGGACCATTCATAACAAACGTTTGGTATGTACGATAGCCCCCATGACACCGGCCCGTGGAGACCATGACGCCCGCCGCTCGGAGGTTTCCGAGGGGGTGTGGCGGGTGCTCTCCACCCGGGGCTTCGAGGGGCTGACCCTGCGCGCGGTGGCCGCCGAACTGGGCGCCTCGACCGGGATGTTGACGCACTACTTCCCGAACAAGCGGGCGCTGCTCAGCCATGCCCTGGAGGAGCTGGACCGGCGCTCGCTGGCCCGGCCCCGGCGCACCGCCCCCGCCGACGGCAGCCCGCCGCCGGCCGGGCTGGCCCGGGTGCGGGCGTCGCTGCTGGACGTGTTGCCGCTGGACGGCGAGAGCGCGGCCGACAACCGGATCTGGGTCGGCTCCTGGGACCACGCCCTGGCCGACCCGGAGCTGGCGGCCGCGCACGCGGGCCGCTACGCGCGCTCGCGCACGGCGCTCACGGCGCACGTCGCGGACGCCCAGCGGCTGGGCGAGCTCCCGGCGCAGGCCGACCCGGCCGCGCTCGCGGCGGGCGCGCAGGCCTTCGTGCTGGGTCTGGTGGTGCAGGCGCTGTTCGCCCCGGAGGAGTTCCCGGCGGAGCGGCAGACGGAGTTGCTGGACGCCTATCTGGCCGGGCTGGCGGGTTAGCCGGCGGGAGGCGGTACGAGCGGTACGAGGCGGCGCGAGTCGGAGTGGGCCGGAGCGGGCCGCCCCGGCCGGAATTCGGCTCGTTCCGCGCGAGGCGCGAGGCGGTCGGTGTACGGGACGACCGAGTGGCCCGAATCGGACACGGAAAGTGTCCGTCGGCGCGGCGGCCTGCGGGAATCGCCGGGTGGTGCCCCCAGCAGGATTCGAACCTGCGACCTACCGCTTAGAAGGCGGGTGCTCTATCCGCTGAGCTATGGGGGCGGAACGGGCGGCGCCCTGGCGGGCGCGACCGTGGCCGGGATCGGGCTGACGGGCGCCGGGGCGCGCGCTGTCCGGCCCCGTACCTGAGGGTGGGGGTGGGGGTGGTGGGCCCTCGCCCTGTCGGGGACAGGATAAGGGTGACCGGTTCCCCGGCCGGGTGTGACGACACCGCCGTTGGTGTGTCGGTTCGGTGGAGCGGTCCGATAATCGCAGGTGAAGGTCGCGAGTGCAGCGGTCTGGGAGTGTTCCGCGCCGGACGTTGTGCAGTCGTTACGGGGCTGCCTCCTCACCCGTTATGGATTCGGCACGGAGAATGTGCCGCCGATGGCGCGGGTGGGGGGCCGTAATCGCGGTTGCGCCGGTGGGGTGACGTGCGCGGACGGCCGTCGGGGCGCGTTCCGGGGCGCGTTCGGCGGTGGTTCGGGGGTGGGTTCGGGGATGCGCCGGCGGGGCGGCGAGCAGCGGCTTTGTTGTCATGGCCGCGAAAAAATGGGGCTCGAAGTGCTGGTGGAAGGCCGAAATTCACCCCTGCGAGTGACAAGAGTTGCACAGGCCCGAGTTATCCACAGGATTTCGGATCTCGATGGTCGGGATTTCCTTCGGGGTGCACGCTCAAGGCGCACCGTCGATTCCGTACGGTGCATCGGCGAGAACGGAGAGTGTGCCGTGAGCGAGACGCACGTGACGGTGATCGGCAATGTGGCGACGGAGGTGAGCTACGGCGAAACCAGCGGCGGGGTGCCGATGGCCAACTTCCGGCTCGGCTGCACCGAGCGGCGGTACGACCGGCAGCGCGAGTGCTGGGTGGACGGCGAGACGCAGTGGCTGACGGTGACGGCCTGGCGGGCGCTGGCGGTCAATCTGATCGGCTCGCTGGCCAAGGGCGATCCGGTGCTGGTGAGCGGCCGGCTGCGGGTGCGCGAGTGGATGGAGGGCGAGGTGAGGCGGAGCCGGGCCGAGATCGACGCCCGATCGGTCGGACACGACCTCACCCGTGGTACCACGGCGTTCCGTTGGGCGGCCGGGGTGCGCGGCCAGCCGCCGGGCGGCGCCGGGCCGGCGGCGGTGGACGCGGGGGGCGAGGCGGTGCCGGAGTGGATCGTCAGCGCCGTGGAGGCGCGCAGGGGCTCCGGGGCGGCCGCGGCGGCGGCCCCGGTCTCGCCGGTGACGGTCGCGGGGGAGTCGGCCGAGGTGGCCGGGAAGGCGCGAGGGGGTGACGCCGTGGAGGCTACCTTCTGACAGGTCGGTCACCTTCTCTGTCGACAAATATGTTGATCGAGAAGGCCGTTGCACCCGCATGTGCAATCCGACCGGATAACCGAATACGGCAGCGGGTTTCTGCCCGCCCGTCAGCTTGTGTGGGACTTGCGGGGATTGATAACGATCCAGATACGGAATCGTCCTGATTTCGCATGGGGGTTTCGGGGCCTCCGGGGCTCAATAGGATTCGTCTGGTTCATACCCGCAGCAGCGCCACAGGGGGCATGCGCGGGAACGGCAAGTCGGCGGGCCGCCCACTCGGTGCGGCCTGGCCCGGAGGGATCCCAGATGTTCCAGAGGCAGGGGCGGAGTCTGTCCCGGATAACCACTGTCATGCTCACGACCAGTTTGGCACTGGGCGGTGGCCTGTTCGCGGCCGGTGCGGCGGCTGCGGCCGGCACCCCGAGCTCGGGCGTGACCGCGGAAGTCCAGAACGAGATGCTCGGCGAGAAGATCGAGGTCGACAACCGGACCGTCGACGGCGGGCTGTTCACCCTCAAGACGAGCGCCGGCGAGAAGCTCCGGACGTACTGCATCGACTTCGACAACCCGGTCTACCTGGACAGCAACGCCAAGTACCACGAGGCGGACTGGGCTTCGAGCTCGCTCAACAGCAACGCGAACGCCCCCAAGATCCGCTGGATCCTGGACAACTCGTACCCGCAGGCGAGCCTGGCGTCCCTGGCCACGGCCATCCACGTCGACGGGCTGAGCGAGGCGGACGCCGCCGCCGGCACCCAGGCCGCGATCTGGAAGTTCTCGGACAACAAGAACGCGATCCCGCGCAACGACAAGGCCAAGAAGCTGCGCGAGTACCTCGTCGGCGACGCCAACAAGGGTGTCGCGGCCGAGCCGAAGCCTTCGCTGACCCTCTCGCCGGACTCGGTCTCCGGGAAGTCGGGCGGCAAGCTCGGCCCGTTCCTGCTGAACACCAGCGCCAACGAGGTCAAGCTGACCGTCACCGGCGACGCCGCGGACAAGGTCAAGCTGCTGGACAAGGACAACAAGCCGGTCAACGGAAGCCTGGCCGGCCCGATCGGCAAGGACACCCCGCTGTTCCTGGACGTGCCGGCCGGCACCCCGGACGGCAAGGCCGCCATCAACGCCACCGCCGAGGCCAACGTGCTCGGCGGCCGGGTCTTCATGAGCGACGTGGACTCCCGCGGCCGCCACAGCCAGACCATGATCCTGGCCAGCTCCACCAAGGTGAACGTCGCGGCCGGCGCCAAGGCCACCTGGAAGCAGGGCAAGGGCGCGCTGATCGACAGCACCGCCAAGGAGGAGTGCGCCGCCGGCGGCGTGCGGGTGTCCGTCACCAACACCGGTGACGAGGCCGCCACCGTCACGGTCGGCAAGCAGCAGGTCGCCGTCCAGCCGGGCAAGACCGAGAGCGTCGTCGTCAAGGTCGAGGAGAAGTCCCGCTACGACATCACCGTGTCCGGTCCGAACGGCTACTCCAAGCAGTTCACGGGCACCCTGGACTGCAAGGTCGGCGTGACCCCGACCCCGGCCCCGTCCACCCCGGCCGCGACCGGCAAGCCGTCCGGCACCCCGACCGCGGCGCCGTCGAGCACCCCCAGCAGCGGTGCCGGCCAGCCGGCCCCGGCGACCACCAGCGCCGCCCCGGGCACCGGCGGCCTGGCCCAGACCGGTGCCAATGACTCCACCCCGATCCTCGCCGCCGTCGCCGGTGGCCTGGTCGTGGCCGGTGGCGCCGCCGTCTTCGTCCTGCGCCGCCGCGGCCGCCACGGTCGCAGCACCGCCTGAACCGACTGAACCGCCCGACCGGGCCGGGAGGCGGTGACCTCCCCACGCCCTGAGCACGGCCGACCGGCCCGGCTCCCCGCACCCGCTGCGGGGAGCCGGGCCGGCGCGTTTCCGGCACCGGGGCGGTGAGGACGGGGCCGGGCGGGCGGGGGCGGTGCCGGATACCCCCGCGGGGTCACCTGGGCGATTCGGGGCTCCGGGCCGGGTGCGGCACAATGGAAGGCTGCAAGCCGAATACTCCCGACGACGCCGGAGCGATCTCACGTGGCGGAATACATCTACACGATGCGCAAGGTGCGCAAGGCTCACGGAGACAAGGTCATCCTTGACGACGTGACGCTCAGCTTCCTCCCCGGAGCGAAGATCGGCGTCGTGGGCCCCAACGGCGCCGGTAAGTCCACCGTGCTGAAGATGATGGCCGGCCTGGAGCACCCCTCCAACGGCGACGCCTTCCTCTCGCCGGGCTTCACCGTCGGCATGCTGCTCCAGGAGCCGCCGCTGGACGAGTCCAAGACCGTTCTGGAGAACGTCGAGGACGGCGTCAAGGAGATCAAGGGGAAGCTCAACCGCTTCAACGAGATCGCCGAGCTGATGGCGACCGACTACTCGGACGCCCTGCTGGACGAGATGGGCAAGCTCCAGGAGGACCTGGACCACGCCGAGGCCTGGGACCTGGACGCCCAGCTGGAGCAGGCCATGGACGCCCTGGGCTGCCCGCCCGGCGACTGGCCGGTCACCAAGCTCTCCGGTGGCGAGAAGCGCCGCGTCGCGCTCTGCAAGCTGCTGCTGGAGGCCCCCGACCTGCTGCTGCTCGACGAGCCCACCAACCACCTGGACGCCGAGTCGGTGAACTGGCTGGAGCAGCACCTGGAGAAGTACAAGGGCACCGTCGTGGCCGTCACCCACGACCGGTACTTCCTGGACAACGTCGCCGAGTGGATCCTGGAGCTCGACCGCGGCCGCGCCTACCCGTACGAGGGCAACTACTCCACCTACCTGGAGACCAAGCAGTCGCGTCTCAAGGTCGAGGGCCAGAAGGACGCCAAGCGCGCCAAGCGGCTCAAGGAGGAGCTGGAGTGGGTCCGCTCCAACGCCAAGGGCCGCCAGGCGAAGTCCAAGGCCCGTCTGGCCCGCTACGAGGAGATGGCGGCCGAGGCGGACAAGATGCGGAAGCTGGACTTCGAGGAGATCCAGATCCCGCCGGGCCCGCGTCTGGGCAGCGTCGTCATCGAGGTCGAGAACCTCAACAAGGCCTTCGGTGAGAAGGTCCTGATCGACGACCTGAGCTTCACCCTGCCGCGCAACGGCATCGTCGGCATCATCGGCCCGAACGGCGCCGGCAAGACCACCCTGTTCAAGATGCTCCAGGACCTGGAGACCCCGGACAGCGGCACGGTCAAGGTCGGCGAGACCGTCAAGATCAGCTACGTCGACCAGACCCGCTCCAACATCGACCCGAAGAAGACCCTCTGGGAGGTCGTCTCCGACGGTCTGGACTGGATCAACGTCGGCCAGGTCGAGATGCCGTCCCGCGCCTACGTGTCGGCCTTCGGCTTCAAGGGCCCGGACCAGCAGAAGCCGGCCGGCGTGCTCTCCGGTGGTGAGCGCAACCGCCTGAACCTGGCGCTCACCCTCAAGCAGGGCGGCAACCTGCTGCTCCTCGACGAGCCCACCAACGACCTCGACGTCGAGACGCTCTCCTCGCTGGAGAACGCCCTGCTGGAGTTCCCCGGCTGCGCCGTGGTCATCTCCCACGACCGCTGGTTCCTGGACCGGGTGGCCACCCACATCCTCGCCTACGAGGGCGAGAGCAAGTGGTTCTGGTTCGAGGGCAACTTCGAGTCGTACGAGAAGAACAAGATCGAGCGGCTCGGCGCCGACGCCGCCCGTCCGCACCGGGCCACCTACAAGAAGCTGACCCGAGGCTGACATCCAGCCGTCACCACGGCCCGGCAGACTGCCCTCCGGGGCGGCCTGCCGGGCCGCGGCCCGTCGCCACCGCCCGCCGCACCGGCGGCGCGCGGCGGCGGGCGACCGGACACCGAGGAGAACTCCCGTGGCTCGCCACATCTACGCCTGCCCGCTGCGCTGGTCCGACATGGACGCCTTCGGGCACGTCAACAACGTGGTCTTCCTGCGCTACCTGGAGGAGGCCCGGATCGACTTCATGTTCACCCAGGCCGCCGCGGCCGGTGCCGGGGAGTTCGCGGGCGGCTCGGTGGTGGCCCGCCACGAGATCGACTACAAGCGCCCGCTGGTGCACCGGCCCGAGCCGGTCACCGTCGAGACGTGGGTGACGAAGATCGGCGGCGCCTCGCTGACCGTCTCGTACGAGATCAAGGACGTCGCCGAGGACGGCGACGACATCGTGTACGTCCGGGCGTCCACCGTGGTCGTCCCCTACGACCTGGCCGAGGGCCGGCCGCGCCGGATCTCGCCGGTGGAGCGGGAGTTCCTCGGCCGCTTCATGGACGAAGAACCGGTAGTCGCCACCGTCTGACCCCACCTGACGATTCGGACTGAACCGCTGTGACCATCACCGCCCGTCTCGCCCTGACCGACACCGGGGAGGCCGCCGACCTCTCCGCCTTCCTGCTGCGCCTGCTGCGCTTCGACCGGGCGGCGGCCGTCCGGCTCCAGGCGGTGGGCCCGGGCGAGGGGGACGGTGTGCTGGCGGTCTTCGGACGGCTGCCGCTGGGCGGTTCGGGCGCGCTGGCGATCCGCACCGTGCGGCTGGACGGCCTGGACGAGCCGGTGGACCTGACCGTCTCGGCGGGCCGGCTGCTGGACGGCGTGGACGCCGAGGCGGGCGCCGTCGCGCTGCCCGCGCCGGTGACCGGCCCGGCGTGGGCCGGGCTGCTGCCGCCGCGCACCGGCTGGCGGCCGGTCGGCGCCCCGCCGGTGGCCGAGGTGTACCCCGAACTCATGGCCGGGGTACGGGAGTTCCGCGAGCGCAGCGAGGCCGTCCCGGCGCACCACCGGACCCGCGCGGTGCTGGACGCGCTGGCCGACGAGATCTGGTCCCGTCCGGTCACCGTGCTGCCCGAGCTGCCGCTGCGGGCGCCGCACGCCGCGTACGTGATCGGCTTCCTGAAGCCCGGCGCCCCGCTGACCGTGCACCGGGCGGGCGGCTGGCTGCGGTTGAGCGCCCCGGCGGGATCGGTGGCGGTGCGCACCACGGCCGCGCCGGGTGCGGGGCTGGGGCTCAGCCCGGTCCGGTGACCACGCCGGGGGCCCGGCGAGGGCTCAGCCCGGGGTGTTGATCATCGAGGCGGCGGCGTAGGTCAGGTACTCGAGCAGCTGCTGTTCGTGCTCGGCCGGCAGCTCCAGGCTCGCCACGGCCGCCCGCATGTGGGTGAGCCAGGCGTCGTGCGCGGCCTTGTCGACCTTGAACGGCGCGTGCCGCATCCGCAGTCGCGGGTGGCCGCGCCGTTCGCTGTAGGTGCGCGGGCCGCCCCAGTACTGCATCAGGAAGAGGGCCATCCGCTCCTCGGCCGGCCCGAGGTCCTCCTCGGGGTACATCGGCCGCAGCAACTCGTCCTCGGCGATGCCTTCGTAGAACCGGTGGGCCAGCCGCCGGAAGGTCGGCTCACCGCCGACCTGGTCGTAGAAGGTCTCCTCGCTCAACGTGCCTCGCCGGATCTCTCTCACCCGACCATGGTCGCAGACGCCGACGGGGTCGTACACCGGGACCAAAGGCGTACGACCCCGTCGGGACCGGTCAGTGCGGGTCGGCGGCGAGGAGGGTCAGTCCTCCCAGCGGAACAGCTTCCAGGAGATGCCGGTCAGCACGGCCGCGAAGAGCAGCAGGCCGCCCATGGTCGGCACGGCGTCCATGACGCCGCCGCCGCGGGTGAGCACCGACTGGGCGGAGTCGACCAGGTAGTGCAGCGGCATGACCTTGGAGACGGCCCGCAGCCAGTCCGGGGCGCCGTCCATCGGGAAGAACGAGCCGGACAGGAAGGACATCGGCAGCACGATGATCTGCGAGATGCCGTTGGCGGCCTCCTCGGTCTTGGCGACCGAGCCGGCCAGCAGGCCGATCGACATGAAGGCGAGCGTCGCGCAGGCCACCAGCGGGATGACCAGCCACCAGTTCCCGGTGAGCTTGAGCCCGAAGAAGCTGGTCGCGACCACCAGGAAGACGGCGGTCTGCAGGAACGCGGTCAGCAGCGAGACCAGGATCCGGGAGCTGACCACGGTTCCGGCGCTGATCGGGGCCAGCCGCAGCCGGCGCAGCACCTTGGTCTTGCGCCAGTTGACCAGCGTCAGCGCCGCGCCGAACACCGCGCCGGTGGCGATGGCCCAGCCGAGCAGGCCGGGGGTGAGGAACTGGATCGGCTTGAGCGACTTGTCCTCGACCTGCTGGGAGTCCAGCACGAAGGCCGGCTTCTGGCCGGTGGCCGCCTGGTTGGCACTCTGGACGACCGAGTTGAGGATGCCCTGGAGCGCGCCGGCGCGGACCTGGTCGGCGGCGGTGAAGCGCAGCTCGACCTTGCCGTCCGGGCCCTGCTTGATCAGCGCGTCGTAGTCGCCCTTGCGGACCTTCTCCAGCGTGGCGGCCTCGTCGTCGGTCTTCGTGATGGTGAGGACCTTGTCCAGCCCGGCCCGGTCCTCGCCCTGGATCGAGTCGAACAGCTTCACCGCGCCGACCTGCGCCACCTTGGCGTGCGGGCTGCCGGAGCCCTTGGTCACGGCGCCGAAGAACACCAGGAACACCAGCGGGAACAGCAGGATGAAGAAGGTCGCGGTGCGGTCGCGCTTCATCCCGAGCAGCATGGCGCGGGACAGGCTCCAGAACGCGCTGACCCGCTCCCGCTCGCCGGTGGCCGGGCCGCCGCCGCGCCGGGCGGGGGCCTGCGGCTCGGTGGGGGTGGAGGTGGTCATGCGCGGAACTCCCGTCCGGTCAGCTGGAGGAAGACGTCCTCCAGGGTGGCGCCGCGCACTTCCAGGCCGCGCAGCGCGTTCTGCTCGGCCAGGACGCTGAGCACCGGGGCCGGGAGGCGGGTGGAGACGGAGAGCGACACGGTGTCGTCCTCCAGGGTGGCGATGTCCGCGCCGGCCGCGGCGAGCAGTTCCCGGGCCCGGTCGAGCGGGAGCTGGCCGGAGGCCACGCTGATCCGGACGGTGTCGTCGATCTCGCGGATCAGCGCCGCCGGGGCGCCGGTGTGGAGGATCCTGCCGTGGTCCATGATCGAGACCCGGTCGCAGAGCACCTCGGCCTCGTCCAGGTAGTGCGTGGTCAGCACGACCGTGCGGCCCTCGGCGTTGATGTCCCGCAGGAGGTCCCAGAGGTTGCGTCGGGACTGCGGGTCCAGGCCGGTGGTGGGTTCGTCCAGGAAGACGAGCTCCGGGTCGTGGGCCAGTGCGCAGGCGATCGACAGGCGCTGGGCCTGGCCGCCGGACATCTTGTCGGTGTGGGTCTCGGCCTTGTCGGAGAGGCCGACCCGCTCCAGCATCGCGTCGGCCCGCTTGGGGCCGACCCCGTAGAACGACGCGAAGGTGCGGATGGTCTCCCGGGCCGTCAGTTTACGGAAGAAAGCGGTCGCCTGGAACTGCACGCCGATTCGCGGCAGCAGTTCCGGATTGCGCGGCCAGGGCTCCATGCCCAGCAGCTGGATCCGGCCCTCGTCCGGCTTCCGAACGCCTTCCAGGATCTCCATCGTGGTGGTCTTCCCGGCACCGTTGGGGCCCAGGATCCCGTAGAACTCGCCGGCTTCGACGGTGAAGGACACCCCGTCGACAGCCTGCACATCCCCGTACCGCTGGCGGATGCCGTCAGCGGATATAGCAGCAGTCATGTGCGCTGAGCCTAGGGGTTGTGAAGCCTCCTGCGCACGTCGGAGCCGGCGAATTTGCGCATATTTTGAGGAACGGGGAAACAAAGCCGGGCCGGGCGGATGTCGAATTCCGCCCGGCCCGGCCGGATTTGTCGCTGACGTACCCTCGGAAAATCCTCCGACGGGCTTTCAGCGGACGCTGTTTCAGCCGACGGGGGCTCAGCCCCGGTGCACGGTGATGGTGGTCCAGGCGCCGATGTGGATCCGGTCGCCGTCGTTCAGCGGCACCGCGGTGTGCGGGGTGACCGGCTCCGCGCCGCCGTTCATGGTGGTGCCGTTGGTCGAGTCCTGGTCCACCAGCACCCAGCTGCCGTCCGCCTGTTCGGCGAGCAGCGCGTGCTGGTGCGAGGCGCCCGGGTCCTCCGGCGGGACGGACAGGTCGATCTCCGGCACCGTGCCCCGGTGCTGGCTGCGCCGTCCGATCCGCAGCTGGCCGCGGCCGGTCAGCGGGATCCGGCGCTCGGGGCAGTACGGCGGGAAGAACAGGCCGGCCGCCTCGGGGCCGCTGCGGGCCATCATCTCGGTGAAGTAGTCCCGGTCGGCCGAGACCACGGCGATCCAGGTGGTCCGCACCGGCTCGGCCGCGGCGGGTTCCTGGGGCTGCTGGTGCTGCGGCGGGGCCAGGTGGAAGGAGGTGCCGAAGTCGCCGCCGCGGCTGTTCGGACCGGGGCCGGCCGGCTGGGCGTACACCGGGCCGGAGTCCTCGCGCACCGAGCTGTCGGGGAAGGCGCCCTCCGGCGCGGGTCCCGAGGGCCCGCCGGCGGGCTGGGCGGGCGGGTAGCCGTAGGTGTGCTGGTGCGCCGGGGCCTGCGGCTGCTGCGGTACGGGCGGGGCGACGGCCTGTTGGGCGCCCGGCTGCTGCCCGTACGGCGGCTGCCCGTACGGGGGCTGGCTGGACGGGTCCTGCGGCGGGGTGCCGCCGTACGACGCCGGGATGTTCAGCGGCGGCTGCTGGGCGGGGCCGGGCGGGGTGTGGCCGGGCGAGGAGTGGCCGGCGCCGGGCACCTGGCGGCGCGAGGGCGTGGAGAGCTCGTAGTCGTAGCCGCACTCCTCGCAGAACCGTCCGGTCTGCGGGCTGCGGCAGATCGGGCAGACGGCCAGGCCCGCGGTGAGGCCCTGCGGTCCGGCCTGCGGCGGGACGGCCCCGTGCGGGGGCATGGCGCCGTGCGGCGGCGGGGGCACCGTGCCCGGGGGCGGCAGGGGCGCCCCGGGCGGCGGGACGGCCCCCGGCGGCATCGGCGGCGGGGGCGGGGGCGCGCCGAAGGAGGCGCCGCCGTGCCCCGGGTATCCGGAGTGCGCGCCGGGCGCGGGGTCGGCCCCGGGCGCCCCCGGGTAGCCGCCGTGAGCCCCCGGTGCGGGGGCCGGCGGAGTCATCGGGAAGCCGCAGAAGTCGCACCAGTCCTCGGCCTGCGACTCGTGGCCCCTCGGGCAGATCGGCATCAGGTCCCCCTCGTTTCCGGCCGGCTCGGTGCGGCGTCGCGCCGGGGCGCCGGCCCGGTCACGTCTTCAGCGGTCACTTCTTCACACGTACCGTCTTGGTCGACCGGGTCTCAAGGGTCATCGAGTCGGCCTCGCTCACGTTCTTACGGAACCGAACCGTACCCTCCTTCGGGTCCACCACGTCCACCACCTTCTGGAGCAGCTTGTAGGTGCCCTCGTTCCCGGTCGCGTGGGCGATCCGGACGGCGGCGCCCAGCTTGGCGGTCGCGCGGTCGACGTCCCCGGCCCGGTGGGCCTCCAGGCCCTCCTGGATGGAGGAGGCGAGCTCGGCCTGGCCGGTGTAGTGGGCGACCTGCGGGCTGATCCGGGTGGAGGAGGCCAGGTCGTCGGTCCAGACCGCCTTGACCAGGCCCTGGGTGAGCACCTCGGGGGTGCCGCCGGCGACCTGCTGGGGCAGCACCAGGCTGACCCGGGCGGCCAGCATCTCGTTGCCGACCGAGGCGGCCGGCACCTCGACGCAGACGTGGTAGTCGCGGCTCTCGTCGCCCCAGGAGCCGGTGGGGTAGTCGCCGGCCCGGGGGCCGGCCTCGGTGCGCCGGGAGGTCAGGTCCTCGACCGCGGGGGCCACCTGCTTGACGAACCTGACCGTGGCGTTGGCCGGGGTCCAGATCCGCAGCGCGACGTCGGCGACCTGCTTGCCCATCGCGCCGGCCATCATCGAGCGGAAGTCCTCGGCCAGGCCGGAGGGCTCGGCGACGATGTCGGTGGTGCCGAGCAGCGCCGAGGAGATCCGGCGCAGCTCGTCGATCCGCCAGTCGGTGCCCACACCGCGGCAGTCGGCGGTGAAGTGGCCGGTCACCCGCTCGATGGTGCGGGCCAGGTCCTCGGCCGACTCGTGCTCGTTGTTGCCGTCGGTGAGCAGGAGGGCGTGCCGGATGGCGATGTCGCGGCGGGTGAGGAAGAGCGTGTCGGCCTTGGCCAGCCAGGTGCCCATCGCGGTGCCGCCGGCCGCGGTGAGCCGGCGCAGCGACTCCTTGGCCTGCTCGCGGGTGGCGGCCGAGGCGGTGGCGAGGGTGCCGTCGCCGGGGTAGATGTCGCGGGCCTCGTGGGTGCCGGCGACCACGGCGAAGGCGGTGCCGTCGCGCAGCGCGTCGATGGCGGCGGCGGTGGCCTCGCGGGCGCCGTTGATCTTGCTCTTGGGGTAGTCCATCGAGCCCGAGCAGTCCACCAGGATGACCACGGCCGCCTCGGTGCCGGAGCCCGCCGGGGTGGCGTCGGCGAAGCCGAGCGGCCGGCCGCCGGAGGTGCCGCCGCCGGTCGCGGTGACGGTGACGATGGCGTTGACCTCGCGGGCGCCGTCCGCCAGGTACTCGTTCTGGAAGATCTCCACGTCGAACCTGGGCAGGTTCGGCTTCGCCAGTGTTGCCATGGGGCGGTCGGCTCCCGTCGGGTGAGGGGTGGACGTGCTCAGGACGTGCTCAGGACGGTGGGGCGGCCCGCCGGACGGGCCGGCGGGCCGTGGCGCCGGAGCGTCCGGCGGGTGGTCGGTCAGGCCGTCGGCGGGTGCGGCGGCTGCGGCGGGACGGGCGGTACGGCGGGCGGGGCGGGAGTCCCGGGGACGGTCGGCGGGACGGGCGGGGCCGGGGGCGCGGGCGGGGCCGGGGGCAGCGGGGCGGCGGGGGAGCCGATCACCGGGATGTCCGGCAGGGTCGGCTCGTAGGCGTCGTCGTCCTCCGCGGCCGGCGGACCGGCGGGCCGGGGGACGATCACCGGCAGGTCCAGCGCGGTCGGGCTCTGCTCGGCCTCCGCCACGGCGGCGGCCGGCGGGTCGATCGGCAGCACGGCGACGGTGATGTTGTCGTGGCCGCCGGCCGCGACCGCGAACTTCACCAGGGTCTGCGCCGTGGCGAGCGGCTCGGTGCGGGCGTCCGGGCGCACGTAGTACGCCAGGTCGGTGGCCGCCTCGGCGTAGTTCCACAGCCCGTCGGTGCAGATCAGCACCACCCCGGGGACGTGCGGGGTGAAGTCGAGGGTGTGCGGCACGACCTCCTCGGCGTCGGCGCCGAGCCAGCCGGTGATCGCGTGCGCGCGCGGATCGGCGTAGGCCTCCGCCTCGCCCATCAGCCCGGCCTCGACCATCCGGGCCGCCCAGGAGTCGTCCTGGGTGAGCCGGAACGGTTCGGCGGCGGCGCGGTCGTCCGGGATCCAGTACGCCCGGGTGTCGCCGACCCACCCGATGGTGACCCGTCCGCCCGCGGCTATCGCGCTGACGTAGGTGCAGGCGGGCGCGTTGAGGTCGGGCCGGGTGGGGCCGGCGCCGTCGGTGGCGAGGTCGGCGACCGCCTTGGCGGCGTCGGCGATGGCCTGGCGCATCGCCTGGTTGGTGTCCCGGCCGGCCTCCAGGGCGGTCAGCAGCGATTCGGAGGCGGCGTCCACGGCGGTCTCCGAGGCCTCGTCCGGGCGGTCGGAGGAGGAGACGCCGTCGCACACCACGGCGACCACGACCGGATCGCCGCCGGGCAGCGAGGTCGCGGCGACGGTGAAGGAGTCCTCGTTGCGGTGGTGGCGCACGCCGCGGTCGCTGACCCCGGCGACGCCGCCGAGCGACTTCTCCATGTGGTCGCGCGGGCGCGGCTGGGCGCCGCCGCAGCCCTCGCAGTAGCCGTCCGCGGCGACCTGCGGCTGCCCGCAGTGCACGCAGACCGGACCGCGCGGCGACGGTACGGCCTCGCCGCGCGCGGCGGCCCAGCTGGTCGGCATCGAGCCGGGGGCCGCCCGGCCGTCCCGGCCGGTCCCGCAGGAGCCGCAGTAGGCGTCCTCCGGGTCCATCGGCTCCGAACAGCTCGGGCACTCGGTCTGCTGCGGCATCTGCTACACCCACGTCCTGGGACGGGCACGGTTGGCCCGTTCCACCATCTCGATCCTGGTCTCCGCCCGGTCGGCCAACCGGGCGAGTACCCGGTAGGACTGTTCCAGGGCGAAGCGCAGTTCCCGCTCCTGTGCGGGACGTCCCAGTACCACCAGGTCGGTGGCCCGCCGGCCGGCGGCCGCCTCGGCGCCGACCCAGCCGAGGGCCGCGTCGAGCACCTCGACGGCGAGCTCCTCGCGGCGGCGGGCGTCCAGCCGCAGCGCGGTCAGCTGCGCGGAGCTCGCGCCGAGGTCGGCGGCCAGGTCGTCGGTGGGCCGGCGCTCGCGCAGCCGGGCCCGGACGGCGGCGATCCGGGCGGCGGTGTACTGGCTGGAGGTGGCCGGGACGGTCTCCAGGACGCGGACCGCGCCGGTCCGGTCCTCCTCGGCCAGCCGGACCCGGGCCAGCCCGAAGGCGGCGCTCAGGTAGGCGTGGTCGGTGGCCCACACCAGCCGGTAGAACTCGGCCGCGTCGCCGCCGTCGCCGAGCAGTTCGGCGCAGACGGCGAGGGCCAGCTTGGGGGCGGCCTCGCCGGGGAAGGCGTCGTAGACCGCGTCGAAGGCCTCGGCGGCGACCCGCAGGCGGGAGGCGCGCAGGGCACTGACCCGCCCGCTCGCCTCCGGACGCTCCTGACCCGGCGCCGACGGTCGTCGCTCCCGCGCTCCTTCGTCGCTTCCTCGCTCCTCGCTTTCGGCGCCGGCGCTCCCTTCGGCTCGGGGCGAGCCGCCGACCAGGGCGGTCAGGCCGCGGTACCAGACCACCCGCCAGTCGTCCGGCTGGTCCCGCTCCAGCTCGGCGAGGCGGCTCACGGCCTCGTCGTGGCGGCCGAGTTCGAGCAGGGCGCGCAGCTCGCGCAGCCGGCTCTCCAGCGAGACGGCGGGTGCGGCGGCCAGTGCGGCGAGGGTCTCCTCGGGGTCTGGGGTGACCAGGACGGCCAGGAACCCGGCGTTGGGGTCGCCGGGGTCGACTCGGGGGACGGGCAGCGCGAGGGCGGCGGCGGCCGGGTCCAGCGGGGCCACCCTCAGCTGCCCGGGCTGCTCGGTGGGCAGCACCAACTCGGTGTCCACGACGCGCAGTTCGGGCCCGAACAGGGTGGAGGGCGCGGGCCGGGGCCGGTCGTCCTGGAGGGCCAGGACCTCGCGCAGCACACCGGTGAGCTGGTCGGCCATCTCCTCGGCGGAGGCGAAGCGGCGGGCCGGGTCCGGGTCGGTGGCGCGGACCAGGAAGCGGTAGTACGACTCGTACCGGGCGAAGACCTCGACCTGCTCGGGGCCCGGCAGCGAGTCGCGGTAGGTGCCGCTGTAGCCCTGGAAGTCGAAGGTGAGCACCGCGAGGGTGCGGGCCACGGTGTACAGGTCGGAGGCGACGGAGGGGCCGTCGGTGGCGATCTCCGGTGCCTGGTAGCCGATGGTGCCGTAGATCGGGCCGTCGTCGTCGAGCCGGCGGACCGCGCCCATGTCTATGATCTTGAGCGCGTCGCCGCTCTGTATCACGTTGTCGATCTTGAAGTCGCAGTAGACCAGGCCCCGGCCGTGCAGGTAGCCCAGGGCGGGCAGCGCCTCCAGCGCGTACGCGATCGCCTGCTCGACCGGCAGCGGCTCGCGCCGGCCGTCCTGGGTGCGGCGCTCGTTGGCGATGTCCTTGAGCGACTTCCCGCCGACGTACTCCATCACGATGTAGCCGTCGGTGGAGCCGGTGCGCAGGTCCGGGTGCTCCGCGAAGTTGATGATCCGGACGATGTTCGGGTGGTCCACCTCGGCCAGGAAGCGCCGCTCGGCGACGGCCACCGCGAGCGCGTCCTCGTCGCCGGTGTCCAGCAGGCCCTTGAGCACCACCCACTTGTCGTTGACCCGCCGGTCCACCGCGAGGTAGATCCAGCCGAGCCCGCCGTGCGCCAGGCAGCCCACCACCTCGTACTGCCCGCCGACCAGGTCGCCGCGGCGCAGCTTGGGCGTGAACGAGTACGGCGTGCCGCACTTGGTGCAGAAGCCGTCCGGGCGGCCGGGGCGGCCGTTCTTCTCCCGGCCCACCGGGGCGTCGCACTTGGAGCAGAACCGCTTGCGCTCGGGCACCTCGGGGTCGACCAGCACCGCCCGGGCCGGGTCGGCCGCCTCGACGGTCGGCACGGTGACCAGGCCGGCGCCCAGCCGGCTGCGGGTGCCCGCGCTGACGCCGCCCCGGGTGGAGCGGACCGAGAGCGAGCGGCCGCTGCCGGTACGGGTGGAGCGGTGCGAGCGGGAGCGGCCGGACATCGAGCGGGCCGAGCCGGTGCGGGCCGACATCGAGCGGGCCGAGCCGCTGCGGCCGGAGCCGGGGGAGACCCGGGCGGAGGGGACGTGGGGCTGGGTGGCGCCGGTGTCGCCGGCGGGCGGAGTCAGGCCGCACTCGTCGCAGTAGCCGTCCGGGTCGATGGTGCCGGAGCAGTCGCGCGGGCAGGGCGAACCGGGGCCGGCCGCCGTCGCCGGTGAGCCGGACGTCCCGGACGCCTGGGGTGCTCCGGACGCCTGGGGTGCTCCGGACGCCCCGGACGCGGGGGGCGGCGCGGCGGTCCCGACCGCCCGGGGCGTCGCGCCGGTCCGCCCCGCCGGGGCGAGCCCGCACTCGTCGCAGTAGCCGTCGGCGTCGATCCTGCCGCTGCCGGAGCACTCCGGCCGTTCGCACGTGCCGCCCATCACCCTCAGCCCCCCTGGACCTGTCCGTCGGCCGGCGGCTGGCCGGCCCCCTCCTGAGCCTGCCCGGGCCCGGCCTCGGTGTGGGCCGGCCGCAGCGACTGCTGGAACCGGGCCACCGCGGCGGCCGCCGCCCGCAGGTCGCAGGGCGCGCTCCACAGCAGCCAGCGCGCCTTCTCGTACCGTTCGATCACTTCCGGGTCCTCGGCGACCCGCAGCCGGGCCGCCATCGCCTTGTAGGCGTCCAGGCGGCCGCGCAGCTCG
Organism: Kitasatospora sp. NPDC114501; assembly: GCF_055633695.1. Taxonomy (NCBI): domain Bacteria; kingdom Bacillati; phylum Actinomycetota; class Actinomycetes; order Kitasatosporales; family Streptomycetaceae; genus Kitasatospora; species Kitasatospora sp. NPDC114501. The sequence goes on from NZ_JBVKDS010000010.1 coordinate 42,145, forward strand.
GCCCGGACGGCCAGCGGCTGGGTCACCTCGGTGAGCGACTGCCGGGCCCGGCCCAGCTCCTTGGCGGCGGCGTCCTCCAGCGCGTCCAGCAGCGGCGCCAGCCGGCCCCACTGCCCGGCCTGGCGCAGGTCCAGCGCGGCGACGATCCGCTCGCGCAGCGCCGAGGCGGGCCCGGGCACCGCAGGGACGTCGCTGGACGCTATCTTCGCCAGCACCTCGCCGCGCGCCCGGCGGGCCTCGGCCAGGGTGGCGTCGGCCCGCTGGAGCAGGTCGCCGACGCCCTGGAGGCGCTCCTCGGCCTCGTCGCGCAGCCGCAGCAGGTCCTCCAGCTCCAGCCGGACGCCGTCCAGCGCCCGCCCGGCCCGGTCGAACCGCTCGGTGTCCACCACCCCGGCCGGCCCGGCGAAGGCCGAGCCCTCCGGGACCGTGCCGCGCTGGGCGGGCACCCGGGCCGGGCGCCACAGCGCCAGCGGGTCCCCGCGCACCTCGGCGCGCAGCGCGGCGAGGTCCTTCTCGATCCCGACCAGGTCGTCCGCCAGCGGGTGGCCGCCGGTGCGCACGCCGAGCGAGGCGGCCAGGGTCCGCACCCGGTGGAGCTCGGCCAGCAGCAGGTCGATCCGGGCCGGCAGGGCCGACCAGACCGCGTCGGCGGCGCTGACCACCTCCAGCACGGTGGCGTACCAGGAGTTCATCCGGGCCATCAGCGCGTCCAGGCTGATCCGTTCGACCAGCTTGGCGGGCGCGCCGAGGACCTGTGGGCCGTCCGGTGCCACCCCGCCGGGGACGGTCACCGCGTCACCGGTCAGCAGTTCGCTCAGCTCGGCGAGTTCGGGCGCGCCGGGCTTGGCCTTGCGGGCCCGGACGGCGCGGGCCGAGGCCAGCGCCTCGGAGTAGCGGTCGAACAGCGCCCAGAGCAGGGGCAGGCCCCGGCCGGCCACCGACCAGCGCTCCAGGGTGCGCCCGGACAGCTCGGCGCCGTCCAGCAGCCGCAGGCCCGTGTGGTCCTGGAGGGCGAGCAGCGCCGACTCGACCGCGTCCCGCTCCGCGCCGAGGCGGGCGAGCGCGCGGTCGACCTCCTCCCGGCTCAGTACCGGGCCAGCCGATGCCGCCACCGCGGTGTCCTTCCTTCCTCGCGTGCGATCCGGACGTGCCTGACGTGCGGTCCCACGACAACCCCCGTGTCCACCACCGGTCTCCCCGCGGTGATCGTCCCGAACCCTAGCCGGTGGCCGTTCGGGCGGAGCGGGCGCGGGGCGTCCACGCGCCGTCAACGCCCCCCTGACGGCGCGTGCGCTACCTCTCCCGCGCCGTCCTGCGCGTCGCTCCCCGGGCCGTTCGTGCTGGTCCCCCCGGCCGTGCGCCCCGTGGCCACCGGCCGGTTCAGTGGGTGCCCGGCCAGTAGTACTCGGCCTCGTTGAGCATGTACGGCTTGAGCCAGTGCTCGTACGAACGGGCCCAGTCGCCGCGTGCGTAGTAGTCGGCCAGCACCTGGTTCACCCGGGCGGTCAGGTCGGTGCTGTCCTTCAGCATGGCGACGCCGATCACCTCCGGCTGGGCCTCGCCGTCCACGATCCGCACGGTCTGGTCCTGCGCGGCCTGACCGGCCGCCAGGCCGTTGTCGGTCATGGTGGCGTCGACCTTGCCGAGCTGCATCAGGACCAGGCAGTCCAGCTGGTTCTCCACCGTGACGACCTGCCGGGCGGTGTTCTTCTCCTTGACGATGTTCAGCGCGGTGGACCCGTCGGCGGCGCAGACCCTCCGGTCCCTGACCGCGTCGTCGACGTTCTTCGCCGGCGAGGTCTTCGGCACCAGGACGCGCTGGCTGATGTTGAAGTACGGCTTGGAGAAGGCGACGTCCTCCATCCGCTTGCAGTTGATCGTCATGGTGCGGACGACCAGGTCGACCCGGCCCTTCTTGATGGCCTCGACCCGGTCGGCCGTGGCCACCGGCTTGAGCACCACCTTCTCCGGGTCGCCCATGACGGCCGCGCCGATCGCCCGGGCGAGGTCGATGTCGAAGCCCTCGATCCGGCCGGTGTTCGGGTTGCGGGCGCCCCAGCGGTAGCTGTTCTGGTCCACCCCGATCACCAGGCTGCGCTTGGCCGCCTTGACGGCCTTCACGGCCGGGCCGTCCTCGGTGCTCGGCGGCACGCTCTTGTACACGTCGCAGCCGTCGGCCTGCTCCTGCTGGTCCTGCTGGACGGCGGCCGGCGCGGTCGCCGCCGTCGGCGCGGCGCCGACCGGCCCGCCCCCGGCGAGCACGGCCGCGCCGGCCGCCAGCAGGGCCAGCGCGGCGGCGGGCCTGGTCGTTCTCCTGGAACCCCTGTTGCGCATCGGTCGCTCTCCCCCTTGCCCGTTACCGGTACTCGGCCAGTCGCCGGCCCAGGCCGCGCAGCGCGGCGGCCGCGGCCACCAGGCCGAGCAGCGCGGTGGCGACGGCGGCGGCGCGCAGGTCCCCGCCGGTGCCCTCGGCGGCCTGCGTGAAGCGGTCCTGCTCGATGTCGGCGGCCCGGGCGAGCGCCTTGTCGGTGGCGTCGAAGGCGGCGTCGGCGGTGGCCGCGTCGCCCTTGGCCGTCACGGTGGCCTCCAGCGCGCCCTGGTAGTCGGCGTTCTCGACCTCCTGCGTCCGGGCGGCGTCGTGCCGCCGGCGCCACTCGTCGAACTGCTGCGCGGCGTCCCGGACGCTCGCCACGGCGGCCGACGGCGCCCACCGGGCGGCCTGCGGCAGCGAGCCGTCGGAGCGGTCCGGCGGGAGGCCCTCGGAGCCCGCCAGGTGCTGGGTGGCCGCCGTCCACTGTTCGGCGTACCGGGTGGTCGAGCCGCGGGCGACGAAGTGCAGGTTCTCCGCCAGTCGGGCGGTCAGCACGTCCACCCGGGCGGCGTTGAGCGCCCGCAGCGGGGCCGCGCCCTCGCGCCTGCTCTGCTGGAGCGCCGAATTGGTGGCCAGCCCGGTGACGGTCAGCCACAGGGCGCCGGCCAGGACGGCGGCGGTGGCGCCCAGCAGCCCGATGTTGAAAACCCGGTTGGTGCGGCGGAACAGCGTCAGCTGTACCCAGGCCAGCGCGGTCAGGGTGACCAGCGCCAGGCCGTACGCCGCCCACGGCACCGCCCTGGCCTCGGCGTAGTCGTCGGCCAGCTCGCGGTCCTCGACGGCGGCCAGTTCGGCGGCGGCCGGCAGCAGCACGGTCTGCATCTGCTCGGAGGCGTACCGCAGGTAGGCGCCGCCGAGCGGGATGCCCTGCCGGTTGTCGGCCCGGGCCGTCTCCACCAGGCCGGCGTAGGCCGGGAGTTGCTGGTTCAGCCGGGCGAGCGAGCCCTGCGCGGGGGAGGTCGCCGTGGTCCGGGCGGCGGCCTGGGCGATCAGCTCGGCGGCGGTGGCGACGTCCTGCTCGTAGCGGCTGCGGACCACGTCGGGCTCGGCGCCGGCCAGCAGGAAGCCGCTCGCCGCGGTGGTGGCGGCGTCGGCCAGGTTGCGGTGGATCTCGGCGGCGTCCCGGCTGAGCGGCTGGCTGTACGAGACCACCCGGTCGGCGGCCCGCGCCCTGGTCTCCAACTGCCAGGCGGTGAGCCCGCCGAAGGCGACGGTGAGCACGGCGAGCACCACTCCGGCCAGTCGCAGCCGGCCGGGCGGCGTGCGGGTTGCCTGCGCGAGCCGGGCGCGCACGCCGGTGGCAAGGGCCACCGGGGGGCGCTTCGCGGGCGCCCCTCCGGGTCCGGGCGCCGGGGCAGCGCCGCCGGGCTCCGCGAGCGGGGCCGCTCCGGGGACGGCCGGGGCCCCCGGACCGGCCGTCGTCGGCCCGGCCGTCGCCACGGCCGCGCCGTTGCCTACTGGTGTCGCCACCCGCCTCATCCTCCCCTGGGGCCCGGCCCGTCCCGGGGCCCGACCGATGGCAGCAGTATGGCCGTGACTCCCCCCGGCCACACCCGACTTGCGCCGGACTTGAGCATGTCGTGCACGCTCCCCGGGACGGCTCGTGCCGCTGGTGCGGCTGGTGCCGCCCGTACCGCCGGTACGGGCCGTACCGCTCCTGCCGCGCCTGCCGTTCCTGTCCGTCGCCCCGAGAGGTGGCGAACCGTCCGACGCGGCCCGCACCCTACGCGGTTCCCCCGGCGAGGCGGAGCGCGGGGGTCCGTTCACGGCGGGCAATCCCGGGTGCCGCACCCCCTCGCTCCGTACGATGGGGGTATGCGCCTGCTTGGAACGATCTCGCCCGACCGTCCGCTGCTCGTCGTCGCCGTGCGCGAGGAGGCCGCCCACCTGGACGACCGCCTGCCCGTGCTGCTCACCGGGATCGGGAAGGTCAACGCCGCCGTCGCGCTGGCCACCGTGCTCGCCCAGGGCGAGAAGCCCTCCGAGGTGATCAACCTCGGCACGGCCGGCGCGCTGCGCCCCGGCTGGGAGGGCACCCACCACGTGGTCCAGGTGATCCAGCACGACCTCGACACCGCCGCCCTGCACGCGCTCACCGGGCGCGAGTACGGCGCCCCGCTGGTGATCGGCAAGGGCGACGGACCGGTGCTGGCCACCGGCGACCTCTTCGTCTCCGACACGGACGCCCGCGACCGGCTCGCCGAGCACGCCGACCTGGTGGACATGGAGGGCTACGCCGTCGCCACCGTCGCGCACCGGGCCGGGGTGCCGGTGCGGCTGGTCAAGCACGTCAGCGACGAGGCCGGGGACGGCGCGGGGCACACCTGGAAGGAAGCGGTCGACGGGTGCGCCCGGCACCTCGCGGACTGGGTGGTCGCGCAGGGCTGGTGACGTCCTCTCAGGATGTCGGGCGCTGAGGGCGCCGACGGCGCAACGGGGTGGGGAGGCCGCTGCCTTCCCACCCCGTCCGGACGGGCTACCGGTCCCGGAAGGCCGAGAGGTCCAGGGCCGCCAGCCGGTCCGGGTCGGTGAGCACGTCGATCGCGACGATCGCGCCGTCCACCACGGTGAACGCCATGATCGACAGCGCCCGCCCGTTGTCGCCGATGACCACCGCGCCCGCGGTGCCGTTGACCAGTGCCGGGCGGGCGAACGGCGACAGGGTGCCCCACAGGGCGGCCTGGCCGGCCACCGTGCCGGCGCCGGAGAGCACCACCGTGTGCCGGGCCATCACCGTGCCGCCGTCCGAGCGCAGCACCACGTCCGGGTCGAGGACGGCGAGCAGCGCGTCCAGGTCGCCGTGGCGGGCGGCGGCGAAGAACGCGTCCACGGCCGCCCGCTGCCGGCCGAGGTCCGGGTCGGGTGCGGGAGCCTGCCCCCGCACCTTGCGGCGGGCCCGGCTGGCCAGCTGGCGGGTGGCGGCGGCGGTCTTCTCGATCAGCGGGGCGATCTCCTCGAACGGCACCGCGAACAGGTCGTGCAGCACGAAGGCGACCCGCTCGGCGGGCGACAGCGACTCCATCACCACCATCAGCGCCAGCCCGACCGAGTCCGCGAGCATCACCTCCTGCTCCGGGTCCACCACGCCCTCGCGCCGCAGCAGCGGGTCGGGGATGCGCGGCGGGCCCGGCTCGCCGTCCGGCCCGGCGGGCTCCAGCGGCTCCTCGCGGCGCTGGGCGCGGGCGCGCAGCAGGTTCAGGCAGACCCGCGAGACCACCGTGGTCAGCCAGCCGCCGAGGTTGGCCACCTCGGTGGTGTCGGTGCGGTCGTAGCGCAGCCAGGCCTCCTGGAGGGCGTCCTCGGCCTCGCTGATCGAGCCGAGCATCCGGTACGCGACCGCGCGCAGGTGCGGGCGCTGCTCCTCGAAGAGCAGGGCCCGGGCGGATTTCCCGTCCACCTTCTCGTCCACGTGTCACATTCCTTCGTCGCCGGGGGTCAGGGCAGCAGGAGTCACCCAACAACGGCTGCGGCGGGGAGATCAACTCCCCTCCCGGGACGAATCGGAGACGATCATGACGAAGCACACCGTGCTGGTCACCGGCGGTACCGGCACCCTGGGCCGGCAGGTGGTCCCGCTGCTGCGCGCGGCCGGGCTGCCGGTGCGCGTGCTCAGCCGGCAGGAGCGGCCGGCCGCCGACGGCGTGGCGTACGTGCGCGGCGACCTGCTCGGGGACGCGGCGACGGCGGCCGGGCAGTTGGACGAGGCGCTGGCGGGCGTGGACACCGTGCTGCACCTGGCGGGCGGCCCCAAGGGCGACGATGTCGCCACCCGGCTGCTGGTCGCCGCCGCCCAGCGGGCCGGGGTGCGGCACCTGGTGTACATCTCGGTGATCGGCGCGGACCGGCTGCCGCTCGGCTACTTCCGGGCCAAGCACGCCGCCGAGCGGGCGGTCGCCGACTCGGGCCTGCCGTACACGATCCTGCGGGCCGCGCAGTTCCACGACCTGGCGTTCACGGTGGCCGAGAAGATGGCCAGGCTGCCGCTGGTGCCGGCCCCCGGCGGGGTCCGCTGGCAGCCGGTGGACGTCCGGGAGGTCGCCGCCCGGCTGGTGCGGTTGGCGCTGGACGAGCCGGCCGGGATGGTGCCCGACCTGGCCGGTCCCACGGTGTACGAGATGGGCGAGCTGACCCGCGGCTACCTCGCGGCGCGCGGCCGCACCCGCCGGCAGCTGCCGGTCCGGGTGCCGGGCAAGGTCGGGCGGGCGTACCGGGCGGGGGACAACCTGACCCTGACGGGGGCCGAGCACGGGCGGCGGACCTGGGAGGAGTACCTGGCGGAGCGGCTGGCGGTCTGAGGGACGGGTCCGAGCGGCCCCGTAGGGTGGCCGCCATGTCCCTCCTCGATGCGATCCGCGCCGACTCCGCCGCCGCCGACTTCCTGGCCTGGCCGGGCGAGTTCGACCCCTCCCGCAGCTACCGGCACGTCGAGGAGGTCGTCCTCGCCTCGGGCGCGGCCCTGGAGCCGGTGGCCAAGGACGGCGCGGGCGGCACCTACTTCCTCTGCGGCGAGGGCGGCGAGGAGCGGCCGGTGCTGTACGCCGACTCCGAGGGCGGCGCGGCGCTGCTGGCCGTCGGGGTGCCGGAGCTGGTCCGGCTCCTGCTGGCGGTGCCGTGGTGGCGGGACTGCCCGCGGCTGACGGTCGGGGAGTACCTGGAGGCGGCCGAGGAGTACCTGGAGGACGAGCCCGGCCTGCTCGCCGAGCGGGACGCGGCGGCCGCCGCGCTCGGGCTCGACGTCCCCTCCACGGCCGAGGCCCTGGCGCGGCTGCGGGAGCTCGCGCTGGGCCCCGGGGCCTCGTACGTGCTGCTCGACGCGGAGGAGGGGAACGCGTACCGGCCGCTGCTCAGGCCTTAGCGGCCGGAACGCTCAGGCCTTGGCGGCCTGGAGCACCTGGTCCGTCGTCACCACCTTGGCGAAGCGCATCGCGTGCAGGGTGGTCGCGGTGGCGCGGGCGAGCTCGGCGGCGGGGACGGTGGTGCCGTCGGGGCCGGTCATGTCGAAGGAGTGCATGGCGTCGGTGGGGAAGATCGCGTCGTAGCCGAGGTTGCCGGCCATCCGGGCGGTGGTCTCGTTGCACACGTTGGTGATGATCCCGGTGACCACGAGCTGCCGGGCGCCGCGCTCCTGGAGCCAGGCGTGCAGGTCCGGGGTGCCGTAGAAGGCGCTGTTGACGGTCTTGGTGATGTGCAGCTCGGGGGTGACCTCGGCGACGAAGTCCTTCAGCTCGTACCCCGGGGTGCCCTCGACCAGCGGGCCGCGCGCGGAGGCGTGCTGCACGGTGACGATCGGCCGGCCGGTGGCCTGCCAGGCGGTGATCAGCTCGGCCATCCGCTGCTCGGCCCGCGGGTTGTCGCGGGGGCCCCAGAAGGCGGTGTCCTCGAAGCCCTTCTGGACGTCGATGAGCAGCAGGACGGCGTCGTTGTCGAGGGTGAGCGGGGCGTCGAAGGCGTCGGTGTTCGTCATGTCCTCCATGGTGGTCGGTGGCGCCGGGGAGGTGTGATGGGCAGAGAAGCCACCCATCGATACATTCCTGCCAAGGGTGTTCCTGCTCTAGGTTTCCTGCCATGCGAACGGTGGGTTGCCTGATCTTCGACGGTGTCCGGGCTTTCGACTACGCGGTGATCGGCGAGGTGTGGGCGAACCGGAGTTCCCGGCCCGGCCTGCCCGTCTTCGACCTGCGGATCTGCGGGCCGGAGGGCGCCCGGGTACGGCTGGGCGGCGGGCTGGAACGCGTCCCCGACCACGGGCCGGCGGCGCTGGCCGACTGCGACCTGGTGGTGGTGCCCGGCGTCGAGGACGCGTCCGCGCGGCGGAGCCCCGAGGTCCTGGAGGCCCTGCGGGCCGTCGCCGCCGCCGACGTCCCGATCGCCTCGCTCTGCGCGGGCGCCTTCGTCCTCGGCGAGGCCGGTCTGCTGGACGGCCGGGAGGCCACCACCCACTGGGCGCTGGCCCCCGAACTCGCCCGCCGCTTTCCGGCGGTGACGGTCCGGCCCGAGGTGCTGTTCACCGGTGGCGACGGCCTGTGGACCTCGGCCGGCGTCGCGGCGGGCATCGACCTCTGCCTCCACCTGGTCCGCACCGCCCACGGCCAGCAGGCCGCCGCCACCATCGCCCGCGCGATGGTCACCGCACCCTTCCGGCCGGGCGGCCAGGCCCAGTTCATCCCCACGCCGGTCCCGGACGCCGCCGCCGACGACGACCCGCTGGCCCGCCTGCGCGCCGAGGTCCTGGCCTCCCTCGACACCCCCTGGACGGTCCGCCGGATGGCCGCCGCCGTCCTGATGTCCGAACGCACCTTCGCCCGCCGCTTCACCGCCACCACCGGCACCACCCCGGTGCGCTGGCTCCTCGACCAGCGTGTCCTCGCCGCCCAGCGCCTCCTGGAGGAGAGCGACCTCCCCGTCGACACCGTCGCCACCCACTGTGGCTTCGCCTCCGCCGTCTCCCTGCGCCCGGTCTTCACCGCCCGCGTGGGCGTCGCCCCGCGCGAGTACCGCCGCGCCTTCCGCGGCCGCGACGAGGGCTGACGGCACCAGCGCGCCTTGGACGAATGTCTTGGACAAACGTATTGCACGACCGTCCAAGGCGCGTGTATGGTTGTCCCATCAACCGCTTGACGAGGGGGAACCGCGGATGAACGACGCGAAGCGTGACGAGCTGGCCATCGACGGACGCCGGCTGTCGTACCTGGACTTCGGCGGCCCGGGCCGGACGGTGGTGGCGCTCCACGGGCACCTGTCCGAGGGGGCGGTGTGGCGGCGGCTGGCCGCCGAACTGGCCGGGCAGTGGCGCGTGGTGGCGCCGGACCAGCGTGGGCAGGGGGAGTCGGAGCGGGCCGGGGACTACACGCGGGCGGGGTACCTGGGGGACGTCGAGGCGCTGCTGGACCACCTGGGGCTGGAGAAGGCGGTGCTGCTGGGGCACTCGCTCGGGGGGATCAACGCGTACCAGTTCGCGGCGCGGCACCCCGAGCGGGTCGAGGCGGTGATCGACGTGGAGGCGCCGGTGGTGCTCGGGCTGGAGGGGCCGAACCCGCTGGCCTTCCTGCTGGGGCTGCCGTACGAGGCCCCGAGCCGGGAGGAGCTGGTGGCCGCGCTGGGCCCCGCCGCGCCGTACTTCGCGGACCGGCTGCGGCGGAACGCGGACGGCGGGTGGCGGCTGCCGTTCCACCCGAAGGACATGTACGACTCGGAGGAGCTGGTGCACGGCGACCACTGGGCGGACTGGACGGCGAGCGGCTGCCCCGCGCTGGTGGTGCGCGGCACCGAGGGGGTGGTCCCGGCCGGGCAGGCGGCGGAGATGGCCGCCCGGCGCCCGGGCGCGGCCCTGGTGGAGCTGGCCGGCGACCATCTGCTGCCGGTCACGGCCGCCGATGAACTGGCGCGTACGGTCCGGGAGTTCCTGGCCGCGCTGTGAGGGGAGGGGTGGCGGCCCTCAGCGCCGCCACCCCGTTGGCTTCTCGGCACGGGGGCCGTGGTTCGTTGAGCCAAACCCCACGTTGGGGTGAAGTCGGCCCGTCCGGCTCAGGCCGTGGCGGCCTCGCGGAGACGCTTCTTGTCCGGCTTGCCGACGGGGGTCAGCGGGATCTCGTCCACGAGGTGCAGGGCCTCGGGGGCGTAGATCCGTCCCTTGCGGTCGGTGACGAAGGCGCGGAGGTCGTCCAGTCGTGGCGTCTGTCCCGGGGCGGGGACGACGGCGACGTGGACGTGTTCCGTCTCCTGGTCGTCGCGGACCCCGAAGACCGCGCAGCGGGCGACCGCGGGGTGGGTGACGAGGAGGTCCTCCACCTCGGACGGGTAGACGTGCCCGCCGACCACGATGATCAGGTCCTTGGCCCGGTCGGAGAGGTAGAGGTAGCCGTCCTCGTCGAAGTAGCCGACGTCGCCGGTGTTCAGCCAGCCGTCCCGCAGCACCGCCGCGGTGAGGTCGGGTTGCTTCCAGTACCCGGCCATGACGGCGGAGGAGCGCAGGTGGATCTCGCCCTGCTCGCCGGTCGGCAGGTCGGTGCCGTCGAGCGAGCGGATCGCCACCTCGACGCCCGGGACGGGCCGGCCGACCGGGACGTGGCCGCCCGGTCCGATCCGGTCGTGCTCCTGCGGGGTGAGCAGGGAGATCAGCTGCGCCTCCGACATCCCGTAGACCCCGAACAGGACCGGCCCGAAGACCTTGAGCGCCTCGCGGATCCGGGTCGGCGAGGCCGCGCTGCCCCCGTACAGGACGTGCCGCAGGCTGGACAGGTCGGTGCGGCCGATCGCGGGGTGGTCGAGCAGCTGGTGGAGCAGCGGCGGCAGCAGCCAGAGGTCGGTGATGCGTTCGCGCTCGATGGCGGCCAGGACCGCGCCGGGCTCGAAGGAGCGCTGGAGGACCACGGCGCCGCCGCGCTGGAGGACCAGGTCGGTCATGATCCCGGCGAGGTGGGCGAGCGGGGTGGGGGCGAGGAGACGGGGCACCCCCTCGGCGGGGCTGCTGCCGACCGGGGCGTCGAAGACGCGGCGGTACGGGCCGTGCAGGCTGAGGACGCCCTTGGGGATGCCGGTGGTGCCGCCGGTGTGGCGGATGCCGAGGTCGTCCTCCGGCCCGACCCGGACGTCCGGGGGCTCGGCGGGGCGGTGGGCGGAGGCGGCGACGACGTCCTCGCCGATGGCCGGGACGTCCTCGCCGACCGGCCCGGGGCCGAGGGTGAGGACCGTCGGCACGTCGATCAGCGGGAGCAACTCGGGTGCGGCGGCGTAGCGTTCGGAGTCCACGAGCAGCACGGTGGTGTCCACGCTGGCCGTGATCCCGGCCAGCACCGGGGCGCTCATGCCGTCGTACAGGTTCACCACCCGGGCGCCCGCGAGGCCCGCCGCGTACCGGGCACCGAGGGCCTCGGGGGTGTTGCCGGTCAGCAGGGTCACGGTGGTGCCGCGGGTGACGCCCCGGGCGATCAGCTCGTGGGCGAGGCGGTAGGTGGCGGCGGCGAAGTCGCCGGCGGTGATCCTGGCGCCGTCGGCGGTGACGATGGCCGTCCGGTCGGGGCCGGATGCGAGGGACCGGAGGATCAGCAGGGGGCCGCTGACGAACTCCGCGTCACTCATGGCTACTTCTTCCTTGCAGTTTGCAACCATGGCCACAGGCTAACCCCACCCTCACCGCCGTACGGGGGATGCCCGGCGGGTAATTGGCGTGAACAGATCGTCATCGGCGCGATTGTGACGGTGCATCAGCATGTGATCGCCGACCGCGGCCCCGTTCGAGTGAATCGCGGGGTGCGGTACGGCCCCCGCTCAGAACGCCGCCGGGGGCCGGAGGGCGAGGTCGGTGGCGGCGGCCCAGTGGGCGGCGCCGGCGGTGACGATCACGTAGCCCCGCTGGGAGGGGAGCAGGGGGATCAGGGCGCTGCGGCAGCCGTGGCTGTGGTGCACCTCGACGGGGACGGGGACGCCGTGCAGCAGGACCTCGCCCGGGGTGGGCGGGCCGTTGAGCGGGGCGAGGCGGGTGCGCGGGTCGAGGCGGCCCGAGTCGGCCAGGAAGGTGGAGAGCTGGGACCGCGGGGTGGTGAGGGAGCCGGCCCAGTGGCCGGCCGGGACGGGGCGCGAGGTCTGGACGACGGCGACGGGTTCGCCGTCCAGGTGGTAGTTGAGGTCGAGGTGGCAGAGGAAGCCGTCGGAGGAGAGCCGCCCCAGCAGGAAGGACCATCCGGGCGGAGCGGCGCGGAGCGCGGCGACCTGCTCGCCCCACTCCTCGGCGGTCTCCCGGTGGGTGGGTATGCGGATGCCGCGCGGGCGGGTGTCGTGGAACAAGGGCTTCCCCCAACGAGCGGTAGGTGAATGGTCGTTGGGACGAGTATGCGGGTGCGGCCCGGCGGTTCGGGGGCGGATTGGTCGGTAGGCTCGCGCGCGGTGGAGGGAGTGATCCGTTCCGGACGGGGAGTGATCCATGGCGACGTACGTTCTGATCCACGGCGCGGCCACCGATGCCTGGTGCTGGGAGCCGCTGGCGGCCGGGCTGCGCGGGCGGGGCCACGCGGTGGTCGCGCCGGACCTGCCCTGCGACGACGACGCGGCCGGGCTCGCCGAGTACGCGGACGCGGTGGTGGAAGCGGCTGGTGCTGAGGCGGTCGGTGACCGGGCGGGCCGGCCCGTGGTCGTCGTGCACTCGTTCGGCGGCTTCACCGGCCCGCTGGTGTGCGAGCGGCTGTCGGCGGACCTGCTGGTCATGCTCCAGGCCCAGGTGCCGGCTCCGGGGGAGACGCCGGGGCAGTGGTGGGAGAACACCGGGTACGGGGCGGCCCGCCGCGAGGCCGACCGCCGCAGGGGTGTGGAGGAGGGCGCGGAGGAGGACGAGCGCGCCCTGTTCCTGCACGACACCCCGGCCGCTTTGGCCGGGGAGCTCCTCGCGGAGCACCAGCGGCGGCAGTCGGCGACCCCGCTCGGGACGCCGTGGCCGCTGAAGGCCTGGCCGCAGGTGCCGACCAGGTTCCTGCTGGCCACCGGCGACCGGTTCTTCCCACCCGCGTTCCTGCGGCGGCACGTCGAGGAGCGGCTCGGCTTCCGGCCGGACGAGATGCCCGGCGACCACCTCCCCATGCTCGGCCACCCGGAGGAGCTGGCCGAGCGGCTGGAGGCGTACCGGGCCGGGCGGTAGGCGGCGGGGCCCGGTGGGGTGTGCGCTCGTGATCAAGTGCCCGGACCCTGGCGGCACATGCGGGGGCGACGGCCCGGCCTAGCCTGCGGACGGCGCGTCATGAGTGCTCGGCCGTAAGGAAAGCGCCGGCCGGGCGAACGCGCTGACGACCCGTTCCCTGATCACCGAGGAATCTCCCGCATGCTAACGATGAACGGACCCGGCGCACTGGCGCGGGTGCGCCGACGGCTGGCCGGCATACTGATCGCTCTCACGCTGGCGGTCGGGCTCATGGGCATGACGCCGACCGCGGCGCGCGCCGACACCGGCGAGCGCCTCACCAACATCGACTGGGACATCAGCGACCTGGGCGGCGGCGGCGCTTCGGCGCACCAGCGGTACTGGGACGTGATCTCCCGGCTCCACTCGCTCAGCAGCCACGACTGGTTCAGGACCGACCTGGACGAGACCGTCGTGGCGGACAACGACCAGCTCATCCAGATCAGCCTGCACCGGAGCGGCACCTACCTGGGGGCGATGTACCTCTGGCCGCACAGCCTGTACCTGGCCGGCTTCTACCAGGCCGGGGGCACGCACTGGGTCTTCGACGACGGCCTCGCGGCGAGCAACCGCTTCAACCGGGTCCTGGGCGTCAACGCGAGCACCCTCCCCTGGTCCAGCAACTACAACAACATCCCCGGCGGCAACGGCAGGGCGAGCCAGCAGATCAACGGACCGAGGCTCAGCAACGCCCTGCAGCAGGTCCATCAGATCGCCGCCCTCCAGAACAGCGGCAGCGGGCGCGCCGTCCTGGCGGACTCCCTCGTCATGATGATCCAGGCCACCTCGGAGGCGGCGCGCTTCGGGCGGATCTTCGACAACGTCCGCGGCAACATCCGCGACCACGGCGTCGCCCAGATCGGCGTGGAGAACGTCAACCTGGAGACGAACTGGGGCGGGCTCTCGAACTGGGTGTACCACGTCATGAACAACCCCGGTACCGCGCCCTACGTCATCGGCACCGGGGTCTTCCAGCGCACGTTCTACACGCTGCCGCAGCTGATGCAGTACGTGTTCTACATGGACCTGTTCAGCGGTTCCCGTCCCAGGTAGTCACTTCCCACCTGGGTGCGCAGGAAGTCGGCCCCGCCGACTTCCTGCGCAGTGGCATGGGGCCGGTGTCGGCTCAGGCCCCGGCAGGCAGGAGCGCGGCGAGGTCCGCCAGGACCCGGGCGGCCCGCGCCGGGTGGACGAGCCAGCGCAGGTGGCTCCCGTCGACCGTGCGGACGTCGAAGGGGTTGTCGGGGGTGAGGGCGTCGCCCTCGCGGATCAGGCGGTCCTGCATGGCGGGCGGGATGCTGGCGTCGTCGGCCAGGCGCACGTAGGTCTTGGGGACGCGCCCCCAGGTGGCGGCCTGCGCCCGGTCGGCGGAGGTGCCGACGTCGAGGTTCTCGTCGGGCTGGAAGGTGTTCAGGAAGGTCCGGAACTCGTCGTCGGTGAGGTCGGCGGCGAACGCCTGCTTGAACGCGGCGAGCGCCGCCGAGTCGGCGGTGCGGAAGTTGACCCGGAGCAGGCCGAGTTCGGCCGGGTTCCCGACGAGCGAGGCGGCGAAGGCCCCCGCGTCGACGCCCGCCATCTCCGGCTGGGCGTAGTAGTCGTTCACGTCCAGGTCGACGGGGCACCAGGCGGAGACGTAGACGATCCGGTCGACCAACTCGGGCCGGGCGTTGGCGACGGCGGTCGCCGTGATGCCGCCCCTGCTGTGGGAGACGAGGACGGTGGGCCCGTTCTCCTTGGCCCGTTCGAGGACCCCGATCACCCGGGCGACGTTGTCGGCGAGGGTCACCCCCTTGATGCTCCCGGGCTCCCCGGCGAGCGCGCCGAGGTCCTGGGGGGCCTGGTAGGGCGCGGGGAAGGTCGCCTCGAAGCCGTGCCCCGGAAGGTCGACCGCGACGGACCGGTGCCCGAGCAGGGCGAGTTCGGCCTGTAGCGGCGCGAACGAGAACGAGTTCGCGAAGGCCCCGTGGACGAGGACGAAGGTGGGCTGATTCTGCATGGCCCCAGCCTCCAGCAGAACGATCTTCGGAACAAGATCGAACCGACGGGCCGCGTGGGAACCCGGCTCCCGGAGCCCCTGGAGTGCAGCCCCCGACCGTTCGCCCGGGGGTGGTCGGAGGTGTCCCTCCGGATGGTCTATAGTTTTCCTCATCACCCAGATGCGCGGGTGGCGGAATAGGCAGACGCGCTGGATTCAGGTTCCAGTGCCCGAAAGGGCGTGGGGGTTCAACTCCCCCCTCGCGCACAGCGGTCAACCGACCCAATGCGGCCGGTCGATCCGACAGTATGTCGGGTTGACCAGCGGCTTTGGGCCTCGGTTGATGTGAAGGGCCCCTCACGGCTTGTGAGGGGCCCTTCGTGTTTGCGCTGGTCAGGCGTGGTGTGCGGGGTGGGGTGTGTGCTTGGTGGTCATGGCTGTGGGTCGTCCGGGATGGGTATCTCGTAGCGGTCGAACAGGTCGGTGAAGAACCGCTGGGGGAGGGCTTCTGCCTGGTTGGGGTTGCTCAGTTCGGTGGATCCGAACCGGAAGATGTCGTAGCCGCGGAGCTTGAGGTCTCGGTCGGAGCTCACGGTGTCCGTGTAGGCGTTCGCGTAGTGGTGGCGGCCGTCGACTTCGAGGACCACCCACCGGCGCGACCCCGGACGCTGGCACACGCTCCTCCAGTACCACCGCGCTGCCCAACACGCCTCCTCAGCCCATGGGAACGCCGCAGGATACGAGAAGGCTCCTGCGGCGAGTGATTCCACGTAACTGGTAGGGAGTTTTTCTGCAGCGCCCGCCACTTGCAGTCGGCGTCGTCGCCTTGCCCGCCGTCCTGTAGCTCAAGGAGCGCGGGGTCAGCGCCTGCACACCTGGCTTCAATCGAAATCAATGCCGTAATCTTAAGGGTCGGCTAGATTCTCCCTGTTCGCATGGGCAGTCGGATTGTTGGTCGCCTCAGCAGTCGGTATTCAAGATGCCTTTTCGATAAGGCATGCCGACTCATCGGGGTCCCCGCAGACGCTGCGGGCCGGGCCTGCGCAATTACTGCGTCCCCCAAAGTGAGAGCCCACCCCCCGGCATGCAAATGATCCGAAATCCACCGGCCGCAAGGAGTTCCCATGCCTCATGGTTCGGATCAGGCACAGCCGTCAGCCTCGACCCACAGGCAAACTGAAGCGTCAGGACTCCGCCATCGGACGACCGCGCATTGGAGATTTCCTTGTGCAGGAGTCCAACAAGTCGATCTGTGGGAACATCGGAACTTCCCGGCCGAAAGGAAACTGAGGTGCCGTCGGTGTCGTTCAGCTCTACGTTCGCTTGAAGGTGGAGATGTGTGTCCGTATCAATGAGGAGAGTCAGTGCATAATCGAAGCAGACTCGTTCCACGATACGGCCCTCAAGATTTAGGTTCATACCACGATCCTACAGGAAGAGAGTAATACCCGCTCTCATCTATGGCGAAGTGGGTTGTTTCATTGGGTCCGGGCTTTCCGTAAATATCGAGGTAACTACCAGTCCTGTCCCGGAATCGGACATATCCATTAGGATAGCGTTCGGTCGGGCCCATGATTCGGATCTCTGCGACCCTGCCTTTCGAGCCGACAGGGGCCGTCCAGATTATGCCCTCGCCCCAGGCTGGCGCTGAAGTCCAGTCGGGTCCGACTCCCGGTGGCTGCGAAGAAAATGCGGGTCCACAGGGGCCGGTATTGTGCACCAAGATTGGCGCCACGCCTGCCAGTGCATAGTAAGTACGGAGAGCCTGAACGGTCAGGTTGTAGGCCGCACTGAGTGCCGTGCGGTCCTTGGTCTCAGGGATTTCTGCGGTTCGCCCGTCCGGGGTGCGCAAGGTGTCGCCGCTGTTGAGCTCGCCAGCGTCTACCCACTTCCGGTCCTTCTCGGCCCAGAAGGGGTGGTGATCGGTAGCTGTCAGGGTTCCGGTGGTGCCATCCGCTGCTGTGATGGTGAGGTCGGTGAAGTCCCGATCGTCGGGGGCGTAGATGGTGTCATTGACGCGGCGTCCGCCAGTTTCCGCTGTTGCGGGGTCGGTTGCCCAGACCTGGTCGCCGATGCGGATCCGCTCGATCGGGACGGTGGTTCCGTTCGCGATCAGGACGCGTGTGCCGGTGGAGAAGTTGTTCGGCCTCAGGCAGTCTTTCATGAATCGCCTGACCCGTGCTGCCCGTGCAGCATCCTCGACGTCCCTGGCCTTCCTCGCGAGTTGGGCGAGCTTGGCCGCCTTTCCGGCAGGGAAGAAGCTGACGGCGAGTTCCGCGCAGGCTACGGCACTCTTGTTCCTGATGCATTCCTCGGCGCTGTCGAAGCCGAGGACCATCTTGAAGACCTTCTTGAAGAGATCGGCCTTGTCGTGGACGCCTTTGAAGAATTCCGTGACGTCGTCGAGCATGTCCAGGAGGCCGTTCGTTATCGGCCCGTTTGGAATTTTGAAGAAGCACCTGAGGGACGACAGGCGATGGCTGCAGGGATTCTTGTTTTCGCTGCGGTATTTGCTTTCGGCTTCGCTGGCCTCGCCCTGGATCAGCGCTTCGAGTTCCTTCTTGAGCTCCTCCTCGAGCTGTGCGGCGTCGGCCTGGATGCCCTCCTCTTCGGAGGACAGCTCGGCCTGGCGTTCCTGGTTTGCCTTCGCCACGGCGATGTCCCACGCCTGGTCGGCGGCCTGCTGTGCGGCGTCGGAGTCCTGGCCTGCGGCCTGCGCGGAGGCGTAGGCGGCGTTGGCGGCGTTGCGGGCGGTGGTGGCGGACCAGCGTGCCTGGGCGGCGGAGGCGCTGGCGCGGTTGGCGGAGGCGGTGGCCTTGCCGGCGTCGCGTGCGGCGGCGTTGGCGGCGTTGCGGGCGGTGGTGGCGGCTGCGTTCGCGCGGTTGGCGGAGGTTTCGGCGTTTCGGGCGGCGGTGTTGGCGTCGGCTGCGTACCGTGCGGCCTGATCGGCGTGAGAGCGAGCTTGGGTGCTGGCGGCCTGGGCCTCGGTGGCGGCGTTGTTGGCGATGGCGGCAGCTTCGGTTGCTTCCCAGGCGTCCTGTTGGGCCTTGGCCGCGGTCTGTGCGGCCTCGGCGATCAGGTGGCGCATCTGTTCGGCGTGGGTGGCGGCGAGCTGGTCCTTGCGGTCGGCCATGTAGCGGTCGGTCTGGAGGAACGAGGTGACGAGGCCCGGGGGACCGGCGAGGGCGAGCTTGGCCGCGGCCTGGACCTCGGGGCCGCCGGCAGCCAGCAACTGTGTGGCCTGGACGCGTTCGTCGATCCGGCGGGCGGTGTACTGGCCCGTCATCAGGAAGGCGGCGACGGCGTGGGGTGAGCCGTCCCGCAGGGCGGCCTCGCCGGCTTCCTTGACGCTGGTGGCTCCGGTGGCGATCAGCTGGTACACGCGGATGCGGTTGTCGGCGACCGCGGCCTCGTGCTGGCCGGTGGTGAAGAAGGCCTCGATCTGCTGGGCGTTGCCCTTCAGTGCCTCGGTGGCGGCGGTGCGTACGGCCTCGTCGGGGCTGTCCTGGGCGAGCTCGACCACGTTCTGGCGCATGTCGTCCAGCTCGGCCTTGTGCCGGCCGGTGCGCGCCCAGTCCACGACCGCCCCATCGGTGCCGGACAGGGCGGCCTTGGCAGCCTCCTGGCTCCAGGGGCCGCCGGTCCTGGCTGCGTGGAGTGCGGCCTTGCGGCCCTTGGACGCCACGGCTTTGGGGTCGGCGTCGGGGCGGGCGGCCTCGGTGGCGAGGGCGGCGGCCTCCTGCTCGCGGGTCTTCCAGTCGGCGAGGAGGGTGCCGATGTTGCCGGTGGCCTCGTCCTCCTCCGCCTTCAGGGCCCGGGCTTCCTCAAGGGCGGCGGCGGTGCGGGCGGTGAGGTCCTCGGCCTCGGTCCTGCGGGCGAGGTCGTAGACGGTGCCCGCGGTGGTGACCGCCGTGCTCGCCGTCGCGGCGGCGGTGCGTGCGGCTTCGGCCTGGCGGGTGGCCTCGGCTGCGGAGGTGGCGGATTCGCCGGCGTGTTCGGCTGCCTGGTCTGCGGCCGTGGCGGCGTTCTGGGCGTGGTTAGCGGCGGATCGGGCGGCGTCGCGGGCCTGGTAGGCGGCCTGGGACGCCTGGCGTGCCAGGGTGCTGGAGGCGGTGGCGGCGCGGTCGGCCTCCTTGGCCTGGCGGCGGGCCTGGTCGGCGGCGGCCTGGGCCTGCTTGGAGCTGGCGCCCGCGGCGTTCGCCAGGCCGCCGGCCTTCTCGGCGGAGCCAGCGGCCGCGTTGGCGTTGGCGCTGGCGCTCTTGGCCGCCTGCGACGCCTCGTCCGCCGCGTCGGAGGCGGCGCCCGCGTGTTCGGCGGCCTGAGCGGCGCGCTGGGCGTCCGCGGCGGCATTGCGGGCCTCCTCGGCCCGTTGGCGGGCCTCGGTGGCCCGGCTTCGGTCGGAGGCGGCTTCGTTGGCGGCCTTGCGGGCGTTGGCCGAGGCGAGGGCCGCGCCACTGGCGGCGCTGGCGGCGGTGCTGGCGGCGCCGGCTGCGGTGCGGGAGGCCCGGTTGGCGGCGCCGGCGGCGGCGACTGCCTGGGCGGAGGCCGCGGCGGCGCCCCGGGCCGCGTCGGCGGCGCGCGCGGCCGCTTCCTTGACGCGGGCCAGGTCGCGGCCGGCTGCCTCGGTCTCCTTGGCCGCGGTCTCGGCGGCTTCCTTCGCCAGCCGGGACGTTTCGACCGCGCGTGCGGAGGCTGCCTTGGCGGCGTCCTTGGCGATCTGCGCCTGACGGCCGGCCTGCTCGGCCTGCTCGGCCAGCTGGGAGATCGTGGCGCGTTCCTGGTCCCTGGCCAGGGCCACGAACTGGCCGACCGACAGGAACTCGGCGATGTCGGCGGGTGTGCCCCGCAGCGCGACCTTGGCGGCCTCCTTCATCGCCGGCCCGCCGGCCGCGAGGAGTTTCATGACGCTGGCGCGGTCGTCGACCGCAGCGGCGTCGGACCGTCCCTGTTCGAGGAAGCTCTTGACGTCGGCGGGGGTGCCCTGGAGTGCGGCGGTGGCCTGTTCCTTGACGTTCACTCCGCCGGTGGCGATGAGCTGGAAGGCCTCGACCCGGCGGTCCTGCTCCAGCGGTGTCTGCCAGCCGTCCTTGAGGAAGGTGCGTAGCTCTTCTTGCGTGCCTTTCAGGGCCTTGGCGGCGGCTTCGCGTACCCCTGGACCGCCGAGGCTGAAGATCTGGAACACCGAGACGCGTTCGTCGTGATGCTCCGCGAGGTCCGCCTCGACGTCGAGGAAGCGTTTGACGTCCTCGTCGGTACCGGTCAGCGCCGCCTCGGCGGCCGCCTGCACACCGGGCCCGCCGTCCAGCCACAGGCTCACGACACGGCCGCGGTCCGTCGGTGCGGGCGTGCTCGGGCCGGGCCCGGGGTCCGTAGCGAACGCGGGAGCCGTGCCGAGCAGGCCGGCGGCGAGGGCCAGCGGCAGCATGCCGGCGCATATTCGACCGAGAACCGATAACCGGATGCTATGTCGCCGTTTCCTCCCGGCGACTCCAGGCACTCCCAGGGACCGGATGAGATGATTCACGGTAAATACCCCCCAAATGGTGCATCTGTATTCCCATGACAGATCGCCGAACACCGGAAACGGAATTCGGTGTGTGAATTCACGAGGCATGGCCGAAGCCCGACCGGAAACTCTTCCTTGAACGACTCAAGGAGTCTCCTAGAAGAGGAGATTGCTGGTACTTTACGCTGGCTCCACCGCGGCTCAACACCCCTTCTCGCATTGCGGATTCATTTTGACGCCGCCAAGACCGAAGGAACTGCCTTGATCAAATCCCGTGCCCGGATGATTCTCCTGGCCAGCGCCTCCGGAGCCCTGCTGACGTGCATCGGGCTCGCGTCCCTGTCGGCCGCGCAGGCCACGACCGGCGCGGCAGTGGCGGACGCGGACATGCCCACCGCTGTCGAGGACTTCCAGTACCCGGAGGCCGACCGCATCCTGACGGAACGCAAGATCACGTTGAAGCGGGGTGACGGGCACATCCTGCTCAAGGAAGGACCCGGTCACACGGTTCCGACCAGCTGCCAGGCGGGGAACGAGATCTTCGTCGAATCGCGTCTCGACAAGCTCGGATACTGCTTCGTCGTCTCCGGTACGACCGGCTACCTCACCATGGAACTGCCGGACGCCTACGGCATCTGGACCGAGGATCGCTCAGTCAGCGCCAAGCTGGTCGCGGCCGGCCAGGAAAAGCAGGTGAACATCGGCCCTAACTCGGTCGAACCGGTCGGCGAAAGCCTGCCCGGCGGAAAACGTTCTGTCCTGGTCGAACTCCGCATCACCGGATGATCCGGGCACGCAAGGCCACTGGCACGCAAAACCGACACCGCACAAATCCATTCGACCCGGCCGAAACGGCAACGGAAGGACAGCTACTCAGTGTTTCGCACGCGATCACATTCAGCCTGGACGACCGGGGCGGTCACGGCCGCCGTGCTGACCGGTGCCCTACTGACCGGCGGACCCGCTCCGGCCGTCAGCGGTGACACCGCGCCGGCCGGCGCCTACGCCTTCACCGCCAAGCTGGACATCGGCGACGGCAAGCGCGCCTGCACCGGTGCCCTGATCGACCCGTACTGGATCGTCACCGCCGCCGCCTGTTTCGCCGACGACCCCGCCCAACCGCCAGCCGTCCCCGCGGGCCCGCCCGCCCTCAAGACCACCGCCACCATCGGCCGCACCGACCTCACCACCACGGGCCAGGTCCGGGACATCGCCGAACTCGTCCCCCGCACCGACCGCGACCTCGTCCTCGCCCGCCTCGCCACCCCGGTCACCGACATCACCCCGCTCGCCCTCTCCACCACCGCCCCCACCGCCGGCGAGGAACTCCGGGTGACGGGCTACGGCCGCACCAGGACCGAGTGGGTGCCCGACAAGCTCCACAGCGCCGCCTTCACCGCCGGCGCCGTCGACCCGACCGGCCTCGGCATCGCCGCCAAGGCCCCCGCGGACGCCACCGTCTGCAAGGGCGACACCGGCGGCCCCGCCCTGCGCAGGGTCGGTGACCACGACGAACTCGCCGCCCTCACCAGCCGCTCCTGGCAGAACGGCTGCCTCGGCGCCGCCCCGACCACCCGCACCGGCGCCTACGAGACCCGCACCGACGACCTCGGAGGCTGGATCCAGCAGACCGTCTCCGCCTGGGCCGCGACGGCCGCGTCCCGCACCGGGGGGCGCAACACCGTCTACAACCCCGAAACGAAGACGGCTGAGGTCTTCACGCTGCGCACCGACGGCGCGTTGATCCACGCCTACAACACCGACGGCGCGGGCTGGTCCGGCTGGCACGTCCTCGGCGACGGCGCCCGGTTCGCCAGCTCGCCGGCCGTCGTCCACAACCCTGTCACCCACACCCTCGACGTGTTCGCCGTCGGCACCGACGCCTCCATGTACCGGGCGACGTGGAGCCGTGCCGCAGGCTGGACGTCCTGGATCATGGCCGGCGACTGGAAGTACA
>NZ_JBVKDS010000010.1:64717-209209 GCF_055633695.1 Kitasatospora sp. NPDC114501
TCGCCCTGCGCAGCGACGGCGTCATGGCCCACCTCTACAACACCGACGGCGCGGGCTGGCACGGCCCGTTCGCCCTCAACCCCTCCGGCGCGTTCGTCGGCGCACCGGCCGTCCTCCACAACCCCGTCACCAATACCCTCGAGGTGTTCGCCGTCGGCACCGACGCCTCCATGTACCGGGCGACGTGGAGCCGTGCCGCAGGCTGGACGTCCTGGATCATGGCCGGCGACTGGAAGTACAACGGCGCCCCTGTCACGGTCTACAACCCGGACACCAGGACCGCCGAGGTCTTCGCCCTGCGCAGCGACGGCGTCATGGCCCACCTCTACAACACCGACGGCGCGGGCTGGCACGGCCCGTTCGCCCTCAACCCCTCCGGCGCGTTCATCGGCGCACCGGCCGTCCTCCACAACCCCGTCACCAATACCCTCGAGGTGTTCGCCGTCGGCACCGACGCCTCCATGTACCGGGCGACCTGGAGCCGCGCCACCGGCTGGACAGCCTGGGCCATGACCGGCAGCTGGAAGTTCCGTGACTCCCCCTCCGCGGTCTACAACCCGGACACCAGGACCGCCGAGGTCTTCGGCCAGGGCACCGACGGCGTCATGGCCCACGCCACCAAGGTCGCCGACGGGGCCTGGTCCGGCTGGTCCATCGTCGGCCAGATACCCACCACCGGCTGAGCCGATCCGTCCCGCGATCCCCGCGGGGCCGTCGGCGCGAAGCCGACCGCCCCGCGGCCCGCATACTCACCCGAAGAGGAAGTCCCATGACCCGCAGCACCCCGCCCCGCTCATGGCGGGCCGGTGTACTGGCCGCGACCACGGCCGCCGGCCTGCTGAGCACCCCCACCCCGGCCAGCGGCGTGGTCGGCGAGGCCGCCGCGGCGAACTCCTATGCCTTCACAGTGAAGCTGGACATCGGCGAGGGCAAACGCGCTTGCACCGGCGCCCTGGTCGACCCGTACTGGATCGTCAGCGCCGCCGCCTGCTTTGCCGACGACCCCGGCCGGCCAGGCACCGTCCCTGCCGGAAAGCCCGCGCTCAGGACCACCGCCACCATCGGCCGCACTGACCTCACCACCACCATGGGCCAGGTCCGGGACATCGCCGAACTCGTCCCCCGCACCGACCGCGACCTCGTCCTCGCCCGCCTCACCACCCCCGTCACCGACATCACCCCGCTCGCCGTAGCGGCCACCGCACCCGTCCAGTCGGAAAGCCTACGAGTCGCCGGATACGGCCGGACCCACACCGAGTGGGTACCCGACAAGCTCCACACGGCGACCTTCGGCGTCAACACGGTCACCACCACCGGAATCGGGATCACAGGCACCGCACCGGCCGGAGCCACGGTGTGCAAAGGGGACACCGGCGGCCCCGCCGTCCGCGGGAGCGGCAACACCGTCCAACTCGTCGCCGTCATCAGCGCCTCCTGGCAGAAAGGCTGCCTCGGCAGCACCGAAACCACCCACGACGGCGCCACCGCCACCCGCACCGACGACATCGGCGACTGGATCCAGCTCGTGCGGTCCCGCCCGTTGCCACCCCAGGCACCCGGCGTACTGCGCTGGTTCCTCTCCGACTCCGCCCAGTCGAACATCAACACCCGGCCGGTCTTCGACTTCGGGGAAAGCCCGATGATCCCGCTGACGGGCAACTGGGACGGCATCGGCGGGGACACCCCCGGCGGCTACGACCCCACCACCGCCCACTTCTACCTGACCAACTCCCTCGACGGCACCCCAAGCAGCACCGACTTCGGGTTCGGCAACCCCGGCGACCTCCCCGTGGTCGGCCGGTGGGACGGCGGACGCACCACCGAGGTCGGGATCTACCGCCCCAGCACCGCCGAGTTCCACCTCCGCCACCACGACGGCACCGTGACATCCTTCATGCTGGGCGACGGCGGCAACTGGAAGCCGATCGCCGGAGACTGGACACACAAGGGCTACGACACCCCGGGGCTGTTCAACCCCAACACCGCCACCTTCTACCTCATGAACTCCATCCACAGCGGCGATGCCGACATCAGGCTCACATTCGGCAACCCGGGGGACACGCCCCTCGCCGGCGACTGGAACGGCAGCGGCACCACCCAGGTCGGCGTCTACCACCCCGCCGGCAGCATCTTCCGTCTCCGCGGCGCCGCCCCCGACGGCTCCACCGTCTCCGTCTCCTACGGCGACGGTGGCCTCCCGGTCACTGGTGACTGGAGCGGAAGCGGCAAGTCGACCCAGGGCATCGTCGTCCCGGGCCGCTGACGTACGCGGCACGCCCGGCCGGGGCGGCCTGGTGGTCACGGCAGGCGGTCACTAAACCACCCGACAAGGAATCCCCATGTCCCGCAAGACTCCGTCCCGTTCCTGGCGGGCCGGTGCGCTGTTCACCGGCCTCCACGCCGGGCACCCTCGCCGTCCCGGCCGGTGAACAGCGGAAAGTGAGGAGAAGGCCCCACAGGCACAGCGCCCCTCAACACCATCGCCCGCCCAACCATCACCCACGAAACCAAGGACAGGGAGGGAAGCAACGGGAAGGCCCCAGGCGCCGGCATGCCGCTTCCGTCCGATGGCCGACCAGCTGAACGAGCGCCCCGGGAAAAGATCTCCGGCGACGTGGGAAGCGGTACTCGGTAGACCAGGCATCTCCGCAGTTCTACGCATTGTGCCGGTTGGCCACAGCGAACGGCCGGTCGATCTTCGGATCGCCCGGCCGTTCTGTTTACCCGCGCCCCGTACGGCACGGGTCGGACCGCACGGAGGCGGCCGGCCGATCCGGGGATCGGCCGGCCGCCGGGGCTCACCGGAGGGGGCGGGTCACTGGGTGGCCGTCCGGAAGATCCAGTGGAGCCAGGCGGCACCGGAGGTGGGGGCGGTGACCGTCGTCGTGTGGTTGAACACGCCGTCGCCGAGGTTCAGGTGCTCCTCGGGCGTCGTGTGGTTGGTCAGGAGCGTTCCGTTCGCGCCGTCGGGGGTGGCGCACCACAGGTAGCCGTCGTCGTTGGGACGGTAGCCGCCCATGGTGACGGCGCTGCCGTTCGACGGGTTCCCCGGACTGGTCGCCGTCGAGTTGACGTACTGCCCCTGGTTGATCAGGTAGAAGCAGTTGTCCGAGCCGCTCCGCCCCGCGGAGACGATGCCGAACTGCTGGGTGCTCCGGTGCGAGTCGGGGGACAGGACCACCGGGTGCGGCGCCGCCGCCTGGTCGTCGACGGAGAGCGCGGAGGCCCCCGCGCCGCTCTCCTGCGAGACGATCTCGCTGAGGTCCGCGGCCTCCCGCGGGTCCTGGAGGAACCAGCGCTGGTCGGGCGAGCCGTTGTAGTCGCGGCCCGCCAGCGGCTGCCCCTGGCCCGCCGCGGTGAGGAACTGCCGGGTGACGTAGTTCTGCAGGGTCCAGGTGCCGTCGCCCTGGGGGACCGGGGCCCAGAGCTGGTCCTGGGCCGCGTTCGGCCACACCACCGTCCGGGCGTCGCGGGCGCCGCCCTCCTGGCCGAGGTAGTGGCCGTAGTAGGGCGCGCTGTTGTTGACCAGGCGGTAGTAGCCGGTGTACTCCGGGTCGGGTTCGACCGAGTACACCTGCGTCGCGATGGTGGCCCGGTTGACCGGCTGGTCGGTGACCACGTGACTGGTGCGGGTCGGGGAGGCCACGTTGGTGCTGGTGGCACTGCGCAGCACGACGTGCGTCGACAGGCTCGGCGTCGGCGACGGGGTGACCGACGGCCGGGCCGGCAGGTTGTCGAGGGTGTACACGACGGGGTAGTGGTCCGACGAGTTGATGTTGGCGCGCTCGATGTCGACGACGCGGGGCTGCCGGGGGCTGTTGTTGGGCGCGACGGCGTAGTCCAGGACCCGGGGAGTGCCGCTGCCGACCCGGTCCGTGGGGTGCGTGGGCCGGTCCTGGGCGTGGACGGAGAGATCGGTGCCGATCGCCGCGCGCAGGCTGTCCGGGGCGCGGTTGTAGTCGCCCAGGGCGATCCAGGGCAGGTGTGCCTGGGACATCTGGTCCTGGATGTTGCGCAGCAGCATGGGGTCGTCGTTGCCGCTGCCCGACCAGCCGTGCACCGTGAAGTACACGACGCCGTCGACGTTGACGCCCAGCGCGGGCCGGGAGTCGTCGCCGTTGGTGAGGATGCCTTCCCGGGCGACGTAGACGTCGTTGCGGTCGACCCGGGTGCGGCTGTAGACGGCCAGGTTGACCCGGCCGTACTCCCCGTTGCCGGTGTCCGTGCGCAGCCAGTACAGCCAGCCCGTCGGGCGGCTCGCGGTTCCCAGCCGGTACTCCTGGACCGGGATGGTGTGGAGGCCGTCGTCCGTCCAGTAGTGGATGTTGGGGGTGTCGATGTTCTGCTGGAAGGTGGCACCGCCGGGCGGGGCGCCGGCCTCCTGGAGCGAGACGACGTCGGCACCGCCCTGCCGGCTGCCGCGCCCGAACAGCTGGGGCAGGTCGTTGGCGTACTTGTTGCCGTTCGCGTCGGCGGTGTTCGCGCCCTGCATGTTCCAGGTGGCGACCTTGCGCTCGTTGGCGCTGCGCGGTTCGAGACCGCCGGTGTCGGCGAGGAAGAGCGAGGGGCGCTTGCCCAGGTCGACCGGCACCACGCCCTGGCCGGTGTAGTCGAGGGTCTCCCGGCCGGTCCAGTCGGGGATGTTCTGGCCGCCCTGGGCCAGCGGCTGGAACTGGCCGGGGGCGCCGTTTGCGGAGCCGAACTGGTAGGCGGTGCCGGTCTGGCTGCCGTACGGCGCGTACGGCTCGAACGGGCCGCCGGGCGTCGCCTGCTTGACCATCGTGTTGTTGTAGAAGACGTTCTGCGGGCCCGAGGAGCCGGACCACTTGACCGCCTTGGGGCCGGCCGCCCACCACACCGGGTACCAGGTGCCCGCGTCGACCTCGCCGCCCTCACCGCCGCAGTTGGTCTGGCAGTTGCCGGAGCGGTGCTCGTACGGGACCCGCAGGGTGTTCTGCTCGAACAGGTTGTCGTGCTCCCACCCGCCGTGCAGGTTCAGGTCCGAGTCGAGGTCGTTGCGGAAGGCGACGTTGCCGCTGGCGGACCACTGGAAGGTGAAGTGGCGCAGGTTGCGGCTGAGGTTGTAGGCGTACAGCGAGTCCCAGACGCGACTGCCGCGCAGGTAGCCGTTGCCGCCCTTGCCCTTGTTCCAGGCGCCGTCGAAGCTGTTGCGCTCGATCTGCAGGTTGCGGGCGTCCTCGGTGACGATCGGGTGCGAGCCGGTCATCTCGGCCTTCAGCCCGCGCGCCCAGTCGTTGGCGGTCCACTTGAAGACGATGCCGTGCATCGCGTACTCGGGCGCCATGTTGCCGTAGTTGTGGACGGCCTGGGCGGGGGTCAGGTCGTAGGTGCCGCCGCCCAGCTTGGGCAGGCCGGTCATGTCCTGGGTGAAGGCGAAGTCCTCGAAGCCGACGCCCTGGACCACCTTCAGCGGGGTGACCTTGCTGGGGTACGGCTTGTCGCCCAGCGCGGGGGAGCCGTCCGAGGTGGAGTCGACCGGCACGTCCCACTCCAGCGGGCGGTCCAGGTTGACGGTCTTCGCGGTGCCGTCGAAGCCGGTGACCCGGAACATCTGCTGGCGCATGTGCAGGTTGTCCATCTGACTGCGGTCGGAGACGCCCTGCTGCTCGTAGAACTTGACGCTGTTGGCCGCGCCGACCCAGACGTAGCCGCCCGGGGAGAACTTCTTCATGTCGGCCTTGGCGTCCAACTGGACGGTGCTCTGGCCCTGCCGGGCCGCGTAGCCGGGGTCGTCGGCCCGGGCGGCCACCTTGATGCCCGAGGCCCAGTGCTGGTTGACGCTGCCCTCGAAGATGTCCTTGCGGTTGGCCGGGGACGCCGCCCAGTCGTCCTGGTAGCGCTCCGCGATGTCCCGGGTCTGCACCCGGAACATGCCGCGGCCCGGCCAGATCCAGCCACCGGTGCCGACGTCGCTGCCACTGCCGGCCTTCATGCCGTCCTGGTCCCAGCGGCCGTTGACCAGGGTGTCGTAGCGGGTGTTGACGTCCGGCCGGAACACCAGCCGGGTGCCGCCGTCGCCGGAGCCCTGGCCGCGCAGGACCAGGTAGTCGGCGTCGACGTAGACCTGCCGGGAGACGTCGATCCGGCCCGCCGGGAGGGAGATCAGCGAGAGCCGGTTGAAGCTGGCGTTCGGCGAGCAGTCGGCCTTGACGTCGTCGACGGCCTTCTGCAGGCCGGTGGTGTCGTCGGCGCCGTCGTTCGCCTTCACCCCGTACCTGGCGGCGAGCACGTCCGGGGTGATGCGGCAGCCGGGGGCGTCGGTCAGGTCGTTGTCGTCGGGCAGCTCCTGCCCGCCCCGGAAGCCGACGCGGGACCAGTCCGGCATGCCGGCGGCCGGGGAGGTGCGGTTGGCGTGGGTGAGGTCCGGTCCCTCGGCGCCGGGGCCGGCGGTCACCGCGGTGACGGCCGCCGGGGCCGCCTCGACGGCGGGTGCGGCCTCGGCGAGGGTGGGCAGTGCGGCGGAGAGCAGCAGGCCGGACAGGAGCGCGGCCGCTGGTCGTAGACGTTTCATGGGACTTCTTTCCGGGTCGTCGGATGGTCCGGCTGCGGATCGGGGAGCAGGGAGGGGGCACGGCGACGCCCCCGGCCCCTTGACGGGTGCCGGGGGCGGTGGGGCGGATCGGAGGCCGCGCCCTCGACCGGGGTGGTCGCTACGGGCAGTAGAACTGGATGGACGAGATCCGGTCGTTGACGTAGGACCTGGAGGTGCCGGGGCCGTAGTCGCCCTTCGCGCCCCAGTGCCAGGTCTCCGTGTAGTCCAGGTCGGACGGGTGGAGCTCGCCGTAGGGGTCGTCCATGAACTTGGCCGAGCACTGCGAGTTGTTGATCCAGGAGGACACCTGGTTGTCGGCGATCTCCCCGTTCAGGAAGTGGACCGAGTGGAGCCGCACGATCGCCGAGTTTCCACCGGCCGGGGGAGGCGTGACGATCGCCTTCGAACCCGTCCCGCCCTCGTGCTGGTAGAGGCAGAGCGCCCACGCCGGGCAGCCGTCGTAGGGGGCGTTCGCCGCGGCGGCCGGGGTCGCCGGGGCGGCCACGGCGAACAGCGCCGCGCCGGCGAGCGCGCTCGCCACGGCGGCGGTCTTCAGCCGGAGGGATTTCAGGGCCATGGTGGAACTCGCTTTCGGGGTCGGCCGGAATCGCCGATGCGGACGGGAAACCTGCGGTGCAACTGTGTTCGACGGTGCGGCGTCGGCGCATCGGTCATTCGACTGCACTGAGTGGACGACCGCTCGCATCCCCGCAGGTCGAGACGTAGGTCATGCGGCGCGGCGAGCGGCCGGAAACGGACCGGCAAGTCCGGAGAACGACTGCCCGTCGACCGTCATAATGGTGTGCGGCCGGGGCTGTTCACGGCCGTGTCGAAGCGATTTCCCACCGAGGAGATCCGGCCTCGGCGCGCGCGTGACGGTGGCCGGAATTGCGCGGGAGGGGAACGGTAGTGGTGGGCGGGGTGGGGACCGGCGTGCTCGGGGGCGGGCCGTTGGTCGGCAGGGACGGCGATCTGCGGCTGGTCCGGGACCGGCTCGGCATCGGGACCGGCGGCGGGGCGCTGCTGCTGTCCGGCCAGGCCGGCATCGGCAAGAGCGCCCTCCTGGACACGGTCGCCGCGACCGCGCTCGCGGACGGCGCCCGGGTGCTCAGGGCCTCGGGGGTGGAGTTCGAGGCCGACTGCGGCTACTCCGGCCTCCACCAGATCCTCTTCCCCCACCTGGGCGCCCTGGAGCAGCTCGACTCCGCGCAGCGCGACGCCCTGCGCGTCGTGCTCGGCTTCGAGAGAGGCCTGCCGCCCGAGCAACTGCTCGTCTCCAACGCCGTCCTGCGGCTGCTCCAGACCGTCGCCGGCGCGCAGCCGCTGCTGCTCGTCGTCGACGACCTGCACTGGGTCGACCCGGCCAGCACCGCCGTGCTCGGCTTCGTCGCCCGGCGGGTGACCGGCCTGGGCGTCGGCTTCGTGGCGGCCGCCCGCTCCGGCGAGCTGGGCCCCCGGGAGGCCGGAGCCTTCCCCACGTACGAACTCCCGCCCCTGGACGAGGAATCGGCGGCCCGGCTGCTCGCCGAGCGGTTCCCCGGCCTCGGGCGCGGAGTGCGCCGACGGCTGCTCGCCGAGGCGGGCGGCAACCCGCTGGCCCTGCTGGAGCTGCCGACCGTCGTGCCGCCGGCCGCCTCCGCCGACTGCCCGGCCGTACCGCCGCTCAGCAGCCGGCTGGAGACGCTGTTCGGGACCCGGATCGCCCGGCTGCCGGCCGGCTCCCGGCACCTGCTGCTGCTCGCGGCCCTGGAGGGCACCGGCGACCTGGGCGTGCTGCACGCGGCCGCCCGTCAGGCCGGGGCCGGGTACGGCCTGGACGACCTCGCCCCGGTCGAGCGCGACCGGCTGGTGGAGATCGAGGAGGGCGAGCAGCGGCTGCGGTTCCGGCACCCTCTCATCCGCTCGGCCATGGTGCTCCACGCGCTGAGCGGCGAACGGCGCGCCGCGCACGCGGCGCTCGCCCACGCCCTGGCCGACCGGCCGGAACGCCGGGCCTGGCACCTGGGCGAGGCCACCCTGGAGCCCGACGAGGAGGTCGCCGCGCTGCTGGAGCAGGCGGCCGGCCTCACCCTGCGGCGCGGCGACGCCGCCGGGGCCATGCGGACCCTGATCCGGTCGGCCTCGCTCTCGCCGGAGGGGCCGAACCGGGCCCGCCGGCTCGCGGAGGCGGCCTACCTGGGGGCCGAGTCCACCGGGGCGCTGTCCAGTGCCCGCAAACTCCTGGACGACGCGCGCCAGGCCGCCCCGGAGCGGGAGGACTCGCTGCACTCGGCCACCGCGTCGGCGCTGCTCGTGCTCAACGGGGACGGGGGCGGGAACCCGGCGGACGGAACCGTGGTCGGCGGGGGCGACGACGTGGCCACCGCGCACCGGCTGCTGACCACCGCCATCGAGTCCGCGGCCGGCGCCCACGGGTACCGGGCCGACGACAAGGCACTCGTCGACGCGCTGCACGTCCTGGCGGTGGTCTGCTTCTTCGGCGCCCGGCCCGACCTGTGGCAGTTCTACGACCGGGCCGTCGAACGCCTCACCCCGGAGCCGCCGGCCATCCTGACCGTCCTGGGCCGCACCTTCGCCGACCCGGCCCGCACCGGGGCCGCGGCGCACGGCCGACTCGACGCCCTCATGGCCTCGTTGACCCTGGCCGGGGAGGAGGCCGACCCGGTGCTGATCACCCGCGTCGGCACCGGGGCCCTCTACCTCGACCGCCTCGGCGAGATCCGCGACGCGGCCTGGCAGGTGGTGCGGTCCGGCCGCGACGGCGGCCCGGCCAGGCGCTACCTCTCCGCGCTCATCCACCTGTGCCTGGAGGACTACCTCACCGGACGCTGGGACGAGGCGCTCCACCTCGCCGGAGAGGGGTTGCAGGCCTGCGAGGACCACGGGTACCGCGCCTTCGCCTGGTACTTCCTGTTCATCAGGTCCATCGTCCTCGGCGCCCGCGGGCACACGGACGAGAGCCTCGCGACGGCCGGGTACGTCATCGACTGGGCCGCGCGCCACGGCGCCCCCTGTGCCGCCCACTACGCCCACCACGCCGCCGCCGTGGCTGCCCTCGGCCGCGGGGACCACCAGCTCGCGTACCGGCATGCCGAAGCCGTCAGCCCGGCCGGCACCCTGGCCTCCCACGTCCCCCACGCGCTGTGGGTGGCCGCGCACCTGGTGGAGGCCGCCGTCCGCAGCGACCGGCGCGAGGAGGCCGCCGCGCACGTCCGGGCGATGCGTGAGGCCGGCCTCGGCGCGGTGTCCTCCCGGCACGCCATGCTGCTGGAGGCGTCGGCCGCCCTGTGCACCGACGACGACCAGGAGGCGCTGCGCGGCTTCGCCCGCGCGCTGGACACCCCCGGCGGCGACCGGTGGCGCTTCGACCACGCCCGGATCCTGCTCGCCCACGGCGAACGGCTGCGCCGGGCCCGGGCCATGACCGAGGCCAGGGCCCGGCTCGGCGCCGCGCTGGCCGTCTTCGAGGAACTGGACGCCCTGCCGTGGGCCGAGCGGACCAGGAACGAGCTGCGGGCGACGGGCTGGAACCGGCCTCGGCCGGACGACTCGAACACCCACGGGCTGAGCGCCCAGAAGCTGGAGATCGCCCACCTCGCCGCCTCCGGCCTCACCAACAAGCAGATCGCCGAACGGCTGTTCATCTCGCACCGGACGGTCGGCGCGCACCTGTACCAGATCTACGAGAAGCTCGGCATCACCTCGCGCGCCATGCTGCGCGACGCCCTCGGCCCGCGGGAGCCGGGGCGGAACTGAGGACGGCCGGGCGGTCCGCGGACCGTCCGGCCGTCCGGCGGTGCGCCGTCAGCGGGTCCAGACGATGGGGCGGGCCGAGACCGGTTCACCGGCCGCGTCCAGCTCGACGGCGGTCCCGGCGACCACCCCGTCGTCGTTGATGAACCTGGCGTTGGCGTACGGGCTGAGCGGGGACGGCGGGAGCGGCACGGCCGTCCCGTCGGGCCGCCACAGCAGCGCCGTGGTCCGGTTCCAGTCCGGCCCCTGCGCGACGCCGACCGCGGTGCCCGCGCTGTTGACGGCCATCGCCTCGCTCTGCCGGCCCGCCGGGCCGTCGAGCAGGGTCCGCGTGCCGTCCGGGTTCCAGCGGGCGGCGAGCGTGGAGCGGGCGGCGTCGAAGGCCGCCCCGACGACGGTGCCCGCGCTGTTGACGGCCCTCGTCCGGCCGGTCCCGGCGTCCCGGACGGTGCCGTCGGGCGTCCAGACCAGCACCCGGTCGAACTCCGTGCCGCCCGCGCGCCGGCCCTGTGCGAGCACCACGCCGCCGTCGGTCATCCGGGCCACCCTGGCCCCGTCGACCCCCGGCGGCAGCGGGAGCGCGGTCACGGCGCCCGCCGGGTTCCAGAGCACCGGGGTCTCCTCGTAGCGGCCGTCGGCGAGGCGCCGCTCGGAGGTGCCGGCGACGACGCCCGCGTCGGTGACCGAGACGGCCGAGCCCATGGTGTCGCCGGGCAGCACCGGCAGGTCGACCCTGGTTCCGTCGGGCTGCCACTTCAACGGCTTGGACTGGTAGACGGCGTCGTACCAACCACCGACCACCACACCGGCGTTGTTGACCGCGCTGGCGCCGCCGCCGCGGGCCCCGGCCGGCAGTTCCAGGGCCGTCGGAGTGCCGTCCGGGGCCCAGCGGACCGGGTGGTTGTCGCCCAGCGCGCGGTAGGACTCCCCGACCACGGTGCCCGTGTCGTCGAACCCGGCCGGGCGGCTGGACAGGTCGCCGGGCAGTGCTGCCAGGTCGGTGTAGCCGAGGTGGTCGGGATGCCAGCGGATGGCGTGCGGGCCGACTCCACCGGGGGTGTTCCGGTAGTACTCGCCGACGACGGCGCCGTCGCGGCCCAGGCCCCACACCAGGCTCCAGGCGGTGTCCGGCGGGGTCGGCAGGAACCGCGGGGTGGGCAGCGGGGCGGATGCTGCGGCCGGGGTGGCCGCTGTTGTGGCGGGGGCGGCCGCTGCGGTGGGGGCGAGGCCGAGCAGGAGGGCGGCGGCCGTCGTTGCGGCGCCGAGGGCGGCGGGGCGGAGGGCGGCGGGGCGGAGGGCGCGTAAGCCGGTCATACGGCGGGCTCCTGGCTCATCGGGGTGGGGAGTCGGGTATGGACGAGGCGCGGCTCTGCCTGGGGTGGCTCTTCGTGGCATGGGGGAACCAGCCATCCGGAAACTCCTGTCTCGTGAACGATCTTTTGGATCAAGGGAGTTGGTTTTCCATCGGATACCACGGCTGGTCGGGTGCCCGGTCCGGTGGCCAAGTCTCGCCCACGTTCCGTTCGTTGGCAGGGGGATCGGCGGAACGGCCGGATCCCGTCGGCCGGTTCGCGCGCCGGCCGTCGGTCCCCGCCGGGACCTCGCTACCGGTCCGCGCCTCCCGGGCCGCCTCCGCCGCCGGTGCCCCGGACGTGCACGGTGAAGGAGGCCAGGCCGGGAGGCGGTGCCCAGGTGCCGGCGGCCCGGACGGACACCCGGTAGAGGTGCGGGCCGTCGTTCCGCTGGGCGGGTGCGGCCTGGGCGGTCGCCGCGGCCAGGGCGGTGAGGGTGGAGGCGGCTGTCGCCAACAGGCCCTGCCGGAACAGCTTCTGATTGATCGTCATTGCTGCGATGGTCTGGAACTCCGGAGCCGTGGAGGCGGCTTCGCGTCGGATTCATGCGAACGAGTGGTCGCGTTCCGGCCGAATCCGGGCCGGCGGCGCCGGGTCGGGGCTCGTCGCCCGACCGTCGAGGGCCGTCGGAGATCCTCCCTCGATCGGGGGAGGGCCGGGGCGGGGCGGCCGGTGATACTGACCAGCATGATCAAGGGAATGCGGTTGCTGCTGCGCAGGTCGACGTACACGGGAGTGCTGTTCGCGGTGCTCGGGGCGCTGGCGTCGCTGCCCGTGGCGATGGTGGCGCTCGGGGCGACGCTGGGGGTGTCCGGCCGGCCGGACGCGGTCTGGGCGGCCCTGCCGCTGTGGGCGGTGCTGATCGCGGCGGCCGGGCTGCCCCCGGTGGTGCGCCGGGTGCTGGTGAAGGCGGCGCGGCGGCTGCTGGGCGTCGCGGTGCCCGACCCGGTGAAGGGCGCCACGGGGGAGCGGTGGCGGACACCGGTCTTCCTGCTGGCGCACGTGGCGCTCGGGTGGACGGTGCTGGTCACCGGCAGCACGCTGCTGGTGATGGCGCTGGCACTGCCGGGGCAGTGGGCGTCCGGCGAGGCGCGGGTGAGCCTCTTCGGGTGGTCCGCCGAGGTGACGGGTGTCTGGAGCTGGGTGGCGGCGGTGCTCAGCCTGGCGCTGGCGGCGGCCCTGTTCGCCGGGGCGTCGGGCGCGCTGCGGGCGCTGGCGCCCCGGCTGCTCGGGCCCTCGCCGGCCGAGCGGCTCGCGATGGCCGCCGAACGGGAGCGGCAGCTGGCCGAACGCAACCGGCTGGCGCACGAACTGCACGACTCCATCGGGCACACCCTGACCGCCGCCACCATCCAGGCGGCCGTCGCGGGCGAGGTGCTCGCCGCCGACCCGGCGGCGGCGCGGGCCGCCATGCGCAGCATCGAGGAGTCCACCCGGGCCGCGCTGGAGGACCTCGACTACGTGCTGGGCGTGCTGCGCGAGGAGCAGTCGGGCACCGCCCCGACCCGGACCCTCACCGACCTGCCCGAACTGATCGACCGGCTGCGGCACGCGGGCGCGGTCGTGGAACCGCGCACCACCGGGGACCTGGCGCGGGTGCAGGGCACGCTCTCCCGGGCCGCCTACCGGATCGTCCAGGAGGGGCTGACCAACGCGCTGCGGCACGGCGCCGGCGGGCCGATCGAGCTGCGGGTGGCGGCGGGGCCGGAGACGCTGGAGCTGAGCGTGGTCAACGGGGTGGGCGGCGGCGAGGCCGGGCCGGGGTCGGGCGGCTTCCCGACCTCCGGCCACGGCCTGCCCGGCCTGGCCGAGCGGGTGCGACTGCTGAACGGCGAGTTCGAGGCCGGGCCGTACGGGGAGCGGCAGTGGCGGCTGGCGGTCCGGCTGCCGATGCGGTGGTCGGCGTGAACGGGCCCGGCGCCGGCTCCGACGCGGGTGCGCCCGGCTCCGACGCGGGTGCGCCCGGCCCCGACGCGGGCGCACCGCCCGACGTCACCGTGCTGATCGCCGACGACGACCCCGTCACCCGCAGCGGACTGGGCACCCTGCTGGGCGCCCAGCCGGGCATCACGGTGGTCGGGACGGCCGCCGACGGCGTCGAGGTGGTCGAGCAGGTCCGGCGGCTGCGGCCGGACGTGGTGCTGATGGACGTGCGGATGCCGCGCCGCAACGGCATCGACGCGACCCGCGAACTGCTGCGGGAGCACGCCGAGCCCCCCAAGGTCGTGGTGATCACCACCTTCGAGAACGACGCCTACGTCACCGCCGCGCTGAGCGCCGGGGCCAGCGGCTTCGTGCTCAAGCGGCGGCCCGTCCCGCAGATCGCCGAGGCGGTGCGGGTGGCGGCGGCCGGGGAGGCGGTGCTGTTCCCCGCCGCGCTGCGCCGGATGGTCGCGGCCCGGCCGCTGGACTCGGTCGAGGCGCTTCCCCGGGCGGCGCTGACCGGGCGGGAGGAGGGGGTGCTGCGGCTGATGGCGACCGGGCTGTCCAACCCGGAGATCGCCCAGGCCCTCGCGGTGAGCCAGGAGACCGTCAAGACGCACGTGGGGAACGTGCTGGGCAAGCTCGGCGCGCAGAACCGGACCCACGCGGTGGTGATCGCCTACGAGAGCGGGCTGGTGGTGCCGGGGCTGCCGGGGGCGTAGCGGCTCCGGTGCCATGGCCTTACGACCCCCTCACCGTCCCTCACGGCCTACGGCCCCGGCACCGCTTCACGGCCTCGGGTCGATCGGGGTGAGGGTGCCGAGGCGGCCCTCGACGGCCTGGGCGGCGGCGAGGCAGAGGTCCTCCCGGAACGCCCGGCCGACCAGCTGGACGCCGGTGGGCAGGCCGTCCGCGGCGAGGCCGGTGGGGACGGCGACGGCCGGGACGCCGACGAAGCTGGTCACCGAGCAGAGCCGCATGGCGGCGGCGACCCGGTCACGGCCCGCCTGGTCCCGGGACTCCAGACCGGGTTCGACCGGCGGCTCGGTGAACACCGGGCCCAGCAGCAGCGGGTACTCCTGCAGGAACTCCGTCCAGGAGCGGCGGATGCCCATCCAGGAGCTCATCAGCCGGATCAGGCCGGGGGCGTCCGCGGGCGGGGCGACGCGCATGGTCAGGTCGATGTAGCGGTCGCCGCCCTGGCCCAGCAGTTGCCGGACGACGGGCCAGCTCGGGGCGAACTCGGTGTTGGTGAGGCGGAGATAAGCGTCGAGCGCCTCGTCCAGCCGCGGGACGTCGGGGACCTCCCGGACGTCGTACCCGGCGTCGCGCAGCGCGTCGGCGGCGGTCTCGACGGCGCGGCGGACGGTCGGGTGGACGCCGTGGCCGCCGGGATCGGCGACGACGGCGACCCGGACCGGGCCGGCGAGCGGCTCCCCGTCCAGCGGGGCGGGCACGGCGCGCGGGTCGCGCGGGTCGGTGCCCGCCAGCGTCTCGTAGGCGAGCCGCAGGTCGGCGACCGTACGGGCCAGCGGGCCGTCGGTGACCAGGACCTGGGAGGCGGGGCCCGGGTCGTCCGGGCCGATCAGGCGCTGGTCGGCGGGGAAGCGGCCGGTGGTCGGCTTGAGGGCGGCGACCCCGCAGAAGGAGGCCGGGACGCGGACCGAGCCGCCGGAGTCGTTGCCGAGCCCGAGCGGGACCATCCCGGCGGCGACGGCCACGCCGTCCCCGCCGCTGGAGCCGCCGGGGGTGCGGGCGCGGTCCCAGGGGTTGCGGGTGTCGCCGTAGAGCTCGCTGCGGGTGTGCATCCCGGCGAGGATCAGGGTCGGCAG
This sequence comes from Kitasatospora sp. NPDC114501, assembly GCF_055633695.1. NCBI lineage: Bacteria > Bacillati > Actinomycetota > Actinomycetes > Kitasatosporales > Streptomycetaceae > Kitasatospora > Kitasatospora sp. NPDC114501. The sequence continues at coordinate 80,131 of NZ_JBVKDS010000010.1, forward strand.
GTTGCTGTGGCCGATCGGGATCGCCCCCGCCGCGCGCAGCCGGGCCACCGGGACGGCGTCCGCGGCGGCGACGTGGTCGCGGAAGCGCGGGGTGCCGAAGGTGGTGGGCACTCCGGCGATCGGGGTGCACTCCTTGACGGTGAACGGCACGCCCGCGAGCGGGCCCAGCTGCTCGCCGGCGGCCCGGCGGCGGTCGAGCTGCCGGGCGTCGGCGCGGGCGCGGTCGGCGAGGAGCTGGGTGACGGCGTTCAGGCCGGGGTTGACCTCGGCGATCCGGGCCAGGTGGCCGTCCACCACGTCCAGGGCCGACACCTCGCCCGAGCGCACGGCGGCGGCGAGTTCGGTGGCGGGCTTGCTCCACAGGGGCATGGGGGTCTCCTCGGCGGCTCGTCGGCCTTGTACCGATGCGGTCGCATCGGTACGGAACCCTAACCCGGGAACCGATACGCTTGCATCGCAATACCGACGGCGGGACGAGGAGGCCGGCGATGCCGAAACAGGTGGACCACGAGGGCCGGCGCCGGCGGATCGCCGAGGCCGTCTGCCTGCTGGTGGACGAGCACGGCCTGGAGGGCGTCACCCTGCGGGACGTCGCCACCCGGGCGGAGGTCTCGATGGGCGCCGTCCAGCGCTGCTTCCGCACCAAGGAGGAGATGCTCCTGTTCGCGCTCACCCACGTCGGCGAGCGGGTCACCGAGCGGGTGCGCGGCCGGCTCACCGCAGACCCGGCGCAGTCGGCGGCCGGCGAACTCGGGCTGGTGGCGGGCGAGGTGGCGCTGCTGCGCGAGGAGCACCGGGCCGAGGCCAGGATCTGGCTCGCCTTCCTCGCCGGCGCCGCCGTCAACCCGGCGCTGGCGGCGGCCCTGCGGAGCAGCTACGCGGCACTGGAGGAGCTGTTGGTGCGGCTGGTCATGGAGGCCGCCGGCGGGGAGGTCGTCGGCGGATCGGTGATCGGCGGTGCCGCCGCGGGCGGGGCCGTGGTGGCCCGCACCGAGGCCCGGACGCTGCTCGCCCTCGCCGACGGGCTCACCGCGCACGTCCTGGTCGGGCACCGGACGGTGGCGGAGGCGGAGGAGGTCCTGCACGCGCACCTGGCCGGCCTCTGGGCGCGCTGCTGAACGGTCGCCCGCCGCCCCTCGGGTGTTCGGGCGGCACCTCGTCCGCCGAGCCTTCGCCCGCCGTTGTCGCCCGGTCGCCGTCCAGTCCGTGGATGGTCCCCGAAGGCGGCGGCCCGGTGGGGCAGGATCGGCCCCGACGTCATCGGAGACACCTGTCGGACACCCGTGTTGGGAGAGCCTGCCGTGACTGCTGTGGAGATCCCGGGATCCAAGTCCATCACCGCCCGGGCGCTGTTCCTGGCCGCCGCCGCCGAGGGTGTGACCACTCTGCGCCGCCCGCTGTCCTCGGACGACACCGAGGGCTTCGCCCAGGGCCTGGACACCCTCGGGTACCGGATCGAGCGGACGGCGGACTCGTGGCGGGTGGCGGGCCGCCCGGCCGGGCCCGCCGTGCCGAGCGCCGAGGTGTACTGCCGGGACGGCGCCACCACCGCGCGCTTCCTGCCCGCCCTGGCCGCCGCCGGCCACGGCACCTACCGCTTCGACGCCTCCGCCCAGATGCGCCGCCGCCCGGTCGCCCCGCTCACCCGGGCGCTGCGCGAACTGGGCGTGGACCTGCGGCACGAGGAGGCCGAGGGCCACCACCCGCTGACCGTCGTCGCCGACGGCGTCCGCGGCGGTGAACTCACCCTGGACGCCGGGCAGTCCTCGCAGTACCTGACCGCGCTGCTGCTGCTCGGCCCGCTCACCCGGGACGGCCTGCGGATCACCGTCACCCGGCTGGTCTCCGCCCCGTACATCGCGATCACCCTGGCGATGATGCGCTCCTTCGGCGTCGAGGTGAAGCGGGAGCGGACCCCCGTCGGCGAGGTGTTCGAGGTGCCCTCCGGCGGCTACCGGGCCGCCGACTACCCGATCGAGCCGGACGCCTCCACGGCCGGCTACTTCTTCGCCGCCGCGGCCCTGGCCGGCCGCGAGGTCACCGTCCCCGGCCTCGGCCGGGACGCGCTCCAGGGCGACCTGCGGTTCGTGGACGTGCTGCGGCGGATGGGCGCCCGGGTGGACGTCGGGCACGACCGCACGACGGTGGCCGGCGACGGCCCGCTCGGCGGGATCACCGTCAACATGCGGGACATCTCCGACACCATGCCCACGCTCGCGGCCATCGCGCCGTTCGCCACCGGGCCGGTGCGGATCGAGGACGTCCACAACACCCGGGTCAAGGAGTGCGACCGGCTGGAGGCCTGCGCCGACAACCTCCGCGCGATGGGCGTCACGGTGGCCACCGGGGACGACTGGATCGAGATCCGGCCCGGCACCCCGCGCCCGGTCGAGATCACCACCCACGCCGACCACCGGATCGTGATGTCCTTCGCCGTCACCTCGCTGCGCACCCCCGGCATCACCTTCGACGACCCGGGCTGTGTGCGGAAGACCTTCCCGGGCTTCCACGAGGCCTTCGCGGAGCTGCGGGCGGAGTGGGCGGTCTGAGCCCGCCCTGCGGAGCGTGACCCGATGGCCCGCGCCGGAATCCCGGTTGCCGGCCGGCGGGCCGTGCGGCGAGGATTCCGTTCGTGTCCGAGACGGTGTTCGAGACGGAGTCCGACGGCCCCGGGCTGCGGCCCTATCCCAAGATCCCCGCGCGCGGCCGCTCCGGCGGGCCGGGCGGCCGCGAGTGGACGGCGGCGGAGAAGGTGCACGGGGCGCACTTCGCCGTGGTCTGCGAGGGCGGTTCCGTCCGGGCCGCGAAACGGCGTGAACTGCTGGACGACGAGGGGCTGGACGGCTTCTTCGGCGTGAGCCGGATCTGGCCCGAAGTGTCCGTCGCGGCGGCCCGGTTCGCCGCCGCGGTGCGCGCGCCGTGGGGCGACGCGGCCGTGGTGACGGTCTACGGCGAACTGGCCGGCGGCCGCTACCCGCACCCCGAGGTGCCCGCCGCCCCCGGCGTCGACCCGGTGCAGACCGGCGTCTGGTACGCCCCCGGCCTGCGCTGGCTGCCGTTCGACGCCACCGTCGAGACACCCGAAGGCCGGTGGTGGATCGCCGACCGTACGCTGCGCGCCGCCGCGCGGGCCGCCGGGCTCACCTGCGTGCCGCTGCTCGGGCACGGCCCGCTGAACACCCTGCACGACCTGCCGGTGCGCTACCCCAGCCGGGTGCCCGCCCTGTTCGGCCTGCCGGAACTGCCGGACAACCTCGCGGAGGGGTACGTCCTCAAACCGGCCGGGGAGTGGCGCGAGCCGGGCCCGGCCCGACCGCTGGTGAAGGTGAAGCAGCAGGCCTTCGCCGAGGACGACCGTTACGACGGCGCCCGCCCGTACCTCCCCCCGCCGGAGGGCGCGGCCGGCGTCCCCGCCTGGCTCCTCGTCCGGGCCGCCGCCCTGCTCACTCCCGCCCGGGCCGCGGCGGCCGTCGGCAAACTCGGCCCCCGCACCCCGGCGGACGCCGTCGCGGCCGAGATCGCGGCGGACACCGCGGAGGAACTCGCCGAAGCTGTGGGCGGGTTGGAGCCCGCCGTCCTCGCCGCCCTGCGGCGCTCGCTCGAACCGGGCGCGCGCTCCCTGGCGGCCTTCGACGCGGCGGACCGGCGCGGCTGACCGACGCGGCGGACCGGCGCGGCTGAGCGGGATGCCGTACCTTGATCGTCCGCAGCTCCGGGGCACGGAGGAAGAAATCTCCGAGAAGTTCCCGGCCGATGTCGAGGCCGGGTTCCGTCGCTCCGACTGAGAGGTGACAACGCGCCGACGGGGCGCGCGAGGCGGAGGGGACACCCGAGATGAAGTACGTCGCGATGATCTACGGCAACCAGGCCAAGTGGGACTCCTTCCCGGCCGAGGCGTGGCCGGAGGCGATCGCCAAGCAGGAGGCGTTCAACGCGCGGTACCGGGAGAGCGGGGAACTGGTCGGCGCGTACGGGCTGGCGGACGCGGCGGCGGCGCAGCTGGTGCGGCGGGCGGAGGGGGTGCCGGTGGTCACCGACGGGCCGTACCTGGAGACCAAGGAGTACCTGGCCAGCTTCTACCTGCTGGACTGCGAGAGTCTGGAGCGGGCCCAGCAGATCGCGGCGGACATGCCGTTCGCGGACGTGGAGCCGGTGGAGCTGTGGCCGGTCATGCACGAGTCCGCCGCGAGCGAGCTCCCGGGGCGCGAGTGAGCGGCACGACCGTCGCCGTCGAGGGCCTGCTGCGCGAACTGGCGCCGCAGGTCCTCGGCGTACTGGTGCGGCGGCACGGCGGGGCGTTCGACGCCTGCGAGGACGCGGTGCAGGAGGCGCTGCTGGCCGCCGCGACGCAGTGGCCGGAGAGCGGGCTGCCGGTCAACCCGCGGGGCTGGCTGGTGACGGTCGCGGACCGGCGGCTGGTGGACCAGGTGCGCAGCGAGTCGGCGCGCCGCCGCCGAGAGGAGGCGTCGGCGCTGGCCACGCCGCAGTCGGCGCTGCTCGCCCCGCCGGCCGACGCGCCCGACCCGGCGGCGGACGACTCGCTCGCGCTGCTGTTCCTCTGCTGCCACCCGGTGCTGTCCGTGCCGAGCCGGATCGCGCTGACCCTGCGCGCGGTCGGCGGCCTGACCACCGCGCAGATCGCCGCCGCGTTCCTGGTGCCCGAGTCGACGATGGCGCAGCGGATCAGCCGGGCCAAGCAGACGCTGAAGACGGCGGCCGGGGCGGACGGCGGGCGGCTGGCCCTGCCGGTCGGGGAGGGTGACGCCGCGCGGCTGGCCGAGGTCCGGCACGTGCTGTACCTGGTCTTCAACGAGGGCTACACGGCGAGCGGCGGCGAGGAGCTGACCGCGCCGCAGCTGTCCGTCGAGGCGATCCGGCTGACCCGGATGCTGCTGCGGCTCACCCCCGGGGACGCCGAGACGGCGGGGCTGCTCGCGCTGATGCTGATCACCGACGCCCGCCGGCCGGCCCGCACCGGGGCGCACGGCGAGCTGGTGCCGCTGGAGGAGCAGGACCGCAACCGCTGGGACAAGGAACTGCTGCACCAGGGGCTGGAGTTGATCGCCGCGGTGCTGTCGCGCGGGCAGGCCGGGCCGTACCAGGTGCAGGCGGCGATCGCCGCGGTGCACGGGGAGGCGGTGACGGCGCGGGAGACCGACTGGCCGCAGATCCTGATGCTGTACGACCTGCTGCTGCGCCTCGACCCGAACCCGATGGTCGCGCTCAACCGGGCGGTCGCGGTCGCGATGGTGCACGGGACGGCGGCCGGGCTCGCGCTCGTCGCGGAGCTGGCCGAGGACAAGCGCCTGGCCCGCCACCACCGGCTGCTCGCGGTCCGGGCGCACCTGCTGGACCGGCTCGGCACCGACCCGGCGGGCGCCGCCCGCGCCTACCGGGAGGCGGCGGCCCGTACGGCCAGTGCTCCGGAGCGCCGCCACCTGGTGGCCCGGGCGCAGCGGGCGGCGGGGTGAGGGCGTAGGCGGCGGAGCGGAGGGAGGGGGCAGCGGGCGGGCGGCGGGCGGGCTGGGCTGGGGGGCGTGAGCCGCAGGGCCGCGCGCCGGGTCGCTGCTGCGCAGGGGGTTCTCGGCGACCGGCTCTTATTGTACTGTCCGTCTAATAAGCGGGTGAGCGGGAACCCGCAGGAGCAGGCACCTGGAGGCAGCGATGGCTCTCACCTGGCAGACGGGACACGGCCACACCGAGTCCGACGACGAGGTCTCGAAGCGGCTCCTGGAATCGGCCGCCACCCTCTCCTACGACCCCTCGGCCGAGATCGACTGGGACGCCCCCCTCCCGGAGGACCACTACGGCCTCAACCCGGAGTGGAGCACCCTCTACGGCACCCGGCTGTGGGACGAGATGACCGAGCGCCAGCGGGTCACGCTCACCCGGCACGAGGTCTGCTCGATCATGAACACCGGCATCTGGTTCGAGATGATCCTCCAGCAGATGGTGCTGCGCGACCAGTACCTCAAGAACCCCGCCAGCGCCGAGTTCCGGTTCGCGCTCACGGAGATCGCCGACGAGTGCCGCCACTCGATCATGTTCGCCAGGGCCTGCGAGAAGATGGGCGTCCCCGCCTACCGCCCGAACAAGGTGATCGCCCAGGCCGGGCGCGCCTTCAAGGCGCTCGCCAAGGGCGAACTCGCCTACGGCGGCATCCTGGTGGCCGAAGAGGTGCTCGACGTCATGCAGCGCGACTGGATGCGCGGCGAGAACGTGCTGGAGATCGTCCGCGGCACCTCCCGGATCCACGTGGTGGAGGAGTCCCGGCACATGAAGTTCGCCCGGCAGGAGATCCGCGAGCGGATGCGCCACGCCGGCCCGGCCCGGCGGCGCACCTCGGCCGCCGGCATCGCCGCGGGCGCGTACGTCATCGTCAGCAGCATGGTGCACCCGGGCGTGTACAGGGCCGCCGGGCTGGACGTGCCGCGGGCGCTCGCCGAGGTACGGGGCAACGAGCACCGCAAGGCGATGATGCGCACCAGTTCCCGGCACCTGATGGCCTTCCTCGCCGAGACCGGGCTGCTCACCAGTCGCGCGGCGGCCGTCTACCGCCGGGTGCACATGCTCTGACGGTCCGTCAGGAACCGTCCGCCTCCCATCCCCCAACGCGCAGCGAGGACCCCACCCCGGCCATGGCCTACGCGATCACCCAGACCTGCTGCAACGACGCCTCGTGCGTGTCCGTCTGCCCGGTCAACTGCATCCACCCGACCCCGGACGAACCGGAGTTCGGCACCACCGACATGCTGTACATCGACCCGCGGGCGTGCATCGACTGCGGCGCCTGCGCGGACGCCTGCCCGGTGGACGCGGTGTTCCCGGTCGACCGGTTGCGTGGACCGGACACCGTGTTCGGCGACCTCAACCGCGACTGGTTCCGCGACCACCCCAGCGACCACGCCTGGGGCGCGCCCAGCTTCCCGCGCAGCCTGCCGGGCGAACTCGGGACGCTGCGGATCGCCGTCGTCGGCACCGGACCGTCCGCCGGGTACACCGCCCAGGAACTGCTGCGCGGCACCAGCGCCGAGATCACCATGGTCGACCGGCTGCCCGTCACCGGCGGCCTGCTGCGGCACGGCGTCGCGCCCGACCACCAGTCCACCAAACGGATCGCGGACAGCTTCGCGAGCGTCTTCCACGACCCCCGGCTGCGGATGCACCTCAACGTGGAGATCGGCACGGACGTCACCCACCAGGAGCTCGCCGCCCACCACCACGCGGTGGTGTACGCGGTCGGCGCGGCCGCCGACCGCCGGCTCGGCATCCCCGGCGAGGACCTGCCGGGCAGCGTGCCCGCGACCGCCTTCGTCGGCTGGTACAACGCCGAACCGACGGTGCCCGCCGACGCGGTGGAGCTGTCGGCGGAGCGCGTGGTGGTGATCGGCAACGGCAACGTCGCGGTGGACATCGCCCGCATCCTGCTCACCGACCCCGACCGGCTCGCCGCCACCGACATCGCCGACCACGCCCTGGCCGCGCTGCGCCGCGGCCGGGTCCGGGAGGTCGTGCTGCTCGCCCGGCGCGGGCCGGAGCAGGCGGCGTGGAGCAGGGCGGAGTTCCTGGCGCTGCGGCAGCTGCCGGGCGTCGAGGTGGTGGTGGCGGACCACCCGGAGGTGCGGGCGGCGATCGAGGCGGCGCAGGCGGGCGCCGGGTCGGGCGCCGGTGCGGGTACGAGGTCCGGCGCGGGGGCCGGTGCGGGGGCCGGTGCGGCGCAGGCGGCGCTGCTGGCCGGGCTGCCGCTGGTGCCGTACGACGGGGCCGCGGAGCCCGGGCCGGGGCGGCGGATCGTGCTGCGGTTCCTGTCGGCGCCGGTCGAACTGTCCGGGGACGGGCGGGTCGAGGCCCTGACCGTCGAGCGGACCGCCCTGGCGGCGGACGGCCGGGTCGAGGGCACCGGGGTGACGGACGTGCTGCGGGCCGGGCTGGTGGTGCGCTCGATCGGGCACCGGGGCGTGCCGCTGCCCGGACTGCCGTTCGACGAGCGGAGCGGGACGGTCGCGCACCGGAACGGGCGGGTCGTCGACCCGGCGACCGGCCGGCCGCTGCCCGGGACGTACGTGGTGGGCTGGGCCAAGCGCGGGCCGTCCGGCGGCATCGGCGCCAACCGGGCCTGCGCGCGGGAGACCGTGGACGCGCTGCTGGACGACGCCGTCGCCCTGGCGCTGCCCGCCCCGGCGGCGGGTCGCCGGGACTTCGAACGGCTGGTGCGGCGCCGGCGGCCGGACGCGGTCGGCCTGCGGGAGCTGCGGGCGGTGGACCGCGCGGAGCGCGAGCGGGGCGAGGCCGAGGGGCGGCCGCGGGTGAAGCTCGCCAGCGTGCCCGAGCTGCTGGCGGCGGGGCGCCGACGGTAGCGGGGCGGACCTCGGACCGGCGCCTCGGGCCGGGCAGGACGTGCGCAGGAAGTCGGGTGGGCCGACTTCCTGCGCACCCGGCCGGTCCCGCAGGGGGTTGACCTGCGGCGCGCCGGGTTGACGTGGCCGTGTCCCGGCGCGGGCGGGGTGCGTTGGGTGGGTGTGAGTGGTTTTGGGAGGCTGCCGGTACCCGAACGACAGCCAGGTGAAGAAACGATCCTGCGCGGCATTCCGGACGGACCGCAGCAGCAGCCATTGACGCCCGCGACGGCGCCCGGTCCGCCCGTGGCGGCGCCCGGCCCGCCGGCGCCTGGTCTGCCGGCGCCCGGCCCGCCGGTGGCGGCGCCCGGTCCGGAGGCGCCCATCTACGCCGAGCTGGCCCGCCGCTGGCAGGCCGAGGGGCGCGCCGTCCCCGGGCTGCCCGACCCGGTCTGGGAGTCGCTGGCCGCACCGGCCGGGGCTCAGCCGGCGGCGGGCTCCGAATGGAACCCGGGGTAGAACTGCTGCGCCCAGCGGCGGAACAGCCCGATCGAACGCTCCCCGGGCACGAGCCGAGGCTGCGCCAGGTACCGCTTGTGGGCCAGCACCGGGCGGTCCTGCCCGATGATCCGCACCGACGCCCGCAGCGCCGCCCAGGAGGCCGCCCGGTCGACGGCCCGCACCGCGCCGACCCCCGGCACCGGTGCCGTGGCGGTCACCGCCATGCGCACCCTGGTCCGCCAGGGCGCGACCGGCGTCGCCAGCACCCACACCCGCAGGCTGCTGCCCAGCTGCGGCAGCTCGGCCACCAGCCGCATCATCCCGAGCCCGACCAGCGTCACCGGCTGCTCCAGGCTCACCGCGCCCAGGCCCGGGAACCGGGTCGTGGTGCGCTGGTGGACCGTGAACAGCGGGCCGTCCGGTTCCGGCGGGGCGGTCTCCCGGGTGTCCAGGCCGTGCAGCACCCGGACGTGCCGGAAGTCGACACTGTTCTCCATCACCTCCTGCGGGTGGGAGAGCACCTCCCCGCTCCACCACGCCAGCGGCCGCACCCCGACCGCCGGCGGCAGCTCCCACGCGGGCGGGCCGCCGCCCGGCCCGCCGTCGGGGCCGCCGCCCGGAGCGCACCAGACGAACAGCGCGCCGTCCCGCTCGCACAGGTGGCGCCGGGCCAGCGAGGCCCGGAACCGGACGCCGTCCGGGGAGCCGGTGCACGAGCCGTCCGGGCCGAAGGCGAAGCCGTGGAACGGGCAGACCAGCTCCTCGCCCCGGACCCTCCCGCCCGCCCCGAAGTGCGCGCCCAGGTGCGGGCAGTGCGGGCCGACCGCCCGTACGGCGCCCCGGCGGGTCCGGTACAGCACCACGTCCTCGCCCATCAGCCGGACCGTGCGCACCCGCCCGGGCGGCAGGTCCCGGACCCGGCCGACGCAGAACCAGCCGCTCGGGTACGGCAGCGGGGCGGAGCGGTCCTCCACGGCGGGTTCACCTCGTTGGCTTGACGGCCGTGTGAACGTACCAGGCGACGTACTCCCGCACGGCGTACATCTCCACCGTGGAACGGAGGTTGATCCATTTGGCCGGATCGCCGAAGCGCCGCAGCACCTCCCAGGGCAGCCGGAAGTACGCGTACACCGCCTCCGAGGTGGGCAGGTAGTACGGCGTCGCGTCCAAGGCCTCCTCCACCTCGAACCCGGCCTCGCCGAGCAGCCGGGGCAGGTTGCCGGCGTGGTAGATCCTGGCGCCGGTCATCGTCATGGCGTCCAGGAACGGTTCGAGCAACCCCCGGGCGTGCGGCGGGAGTTCCTCCAGCGGGCCGGTGCTCATCGGGCCGAGCAGCACCAGCCGCCCGCCCGGGCGCAGCACCCGGTGGAACTCGGCCAGCGCCCGCGCCGGGTCGTAGGAGTGGACCAGCGTCTCCATCGAGTACGCGCCGTCGAACTCCCCGTCGCCGAACGGCAGCCGGTGGAAGTCGCCCCAGTGGAACGCCGTCCGCCCGCCCATCCGTGCCCGGGCGCTGAGCCGGCGGGCCTCGGCGAGGTGGAAGTCCAGGACGTCGACCCCGGTCACCGTCAGCCCGAACCGCTCCGCCATCGCCCGCGCCACGACCCCGGCCCCGCACCCGGCGTCCAGCACCCGCGCCCCGGCGGGCAGCGCCAGCTTGCGGCCCAGCACGTCCTGCAGCCGGCGCTGCGCCCGCCACAGCCGCCACTTCGACTGCCCCGGTTCCGTCCACCCCCAGTGCCGCGCGTTGCGCGCCACCCGGGTGTAGAACCACCGGCTCCCGGGCCGTCCGTACACCCTGCGCAACCCGGTCAGATCGAGTCCCTGAGCGCCCATGCCGGCTGGGTTACCCAGTCCCGGCCACCGCTACCCCGCCCCGGGCGGATGCCCCCGATGAGGGGAATCGTAGGGTCGTAGGGCAAACGGATCGGCGGCGGCGCTTTTCAGCCGACCGGGACGGCCGCGCGCCGCAACCTGACCGCCCGCGCGGCGTTGAACCGGCCATGGACAACAACCACGTGCCGATCACTCCATGGCCGGGGATCTCATGGGCTGCCGACACCCCGCCGGCCCTCGACCGCCACATCCTCCGGGCACACCACGCCGTGCGGATCGGCAGCCACTGGACCGCGCTGGTCGCGGCGAACGAGTTGGCCGTGCTGGCCGAACGGCCGGACGCGGCCGACGTGCTCGGGGCGCGGCGGGGCTACCTGCCGGACAGCGCGGTGAACCGGTCCTTCGCCGACGTGCTCCGTGAACGGCCCGAGGAAGCGGGGATCTTCGGGCCGCCCGTCGTTCTCAGTGCGCGGAGCCTGTACTGGGATCCCGACCGTACGGGCGGAGCCGGGCGGCTCGGGCTGGTGGGCGTCCGATGCGTCAACGGGTTCCAGCGCATCGTGGAGGCTGCCCACCAGTCGCGTGAACTGTCCCCGGAGCAGCTCGGCAAGGCCCTGCTGTGGGTCGCCGTCGTCGAGGAGGAGGACGCCGACCGGGTCCGCGAGGTGTGCGACCGGGCCGCTCACTCCTTCAACCCCTTCGAGCCGCAGGACAATCTCGCGCTCTGTCCGCACCTCCTCCGGGCCAAGGAGGAGTTCAGGAAGGAGGGGAGCTACTTCGATCCCCGACGCGGGGTCGTGTCCGGACCGCACCCCGTCGGATTCACCCCCGCGGACGTGTTCCGCGCGCTCGCCGCGCTCTCGCCCGCGCCGCACCCGGACCTGAGCAACCAACTCCAGACGCCGGACGGTCTGAACGCGCTCTGGTCGGACATGTCCGGCCGGGCGTACCGCAGTCTGGTGAACGAAGGCCTGCACGCCATCGGCATCCAGCGCGCGGTGGAGGCCCGGCGGGAGACCCAGCGGGTGATCGCCCGGATGCTCAAGCGGAACAGCAGGGGCCACTGGAAGCTGTTGGAGTACGCGCCCGAGCTGGTCACCTGGACAGCCTGCCGGATGCTGCCGCTGGAGACGCTCCACGACGGGGGCAGGACCTCGCCGAAGTGGACGGACCTCATCCACCGCGATCTTCCGGGGGAGACCGAGCGGGTCTCGCACCTGCTGGTCGCCAGCTACGCCCGGCTGCACGGTTCGGACCGCACCTTCAAGTCGACAGCACCCACGCTCGGCCTCTGGCTGGAGCTCCAGGCCGCCGTCCTCGGCAGGGGGTGACCGCTCACGCCCGCCAGGAGAGCTTCAGGGCCGCCCAGCGGGTGGCCTGCTCCTCCGTCAGGGTGCCGCGCAGTTCGGCGAGCTTGAGGAGCTGGGCCTCGGCGTCGGCGCCCAGGGGCTGGGCCTCGGCGCGGTAGTGGTCGGTGAGCAGGGCGTCGAGTTCGGGACGGGTGAGGGCGGGGTCGAGGCGCTGGGCGAGCTTGGCCATGTTGCGGTAGGAGCCCTGGAGCAGGAAGGGCGGCTCGGTGCGGGTGCGGTCGTCCTGGGCGGCAGAGGCGAGGTAGGCGCGGTTGACGGCCAGGACGGTGGAGCGCAGGTGGAGCAGGCCGGCGAGGACGGCGGTCATCCGCTCGACCTCGGCGGCCGGCCAGGCGCCCGCCAGGGTGCCGCCGGGCAGGCCGCCGGCGCGGGCGAGCAGGGTGTCGAGGTCGCCGCGCTCGGCGGTGGCGAGCGGGGCCAGGTGGGGGCTGGCGGGCAGGGCGTTCTCGACGAAGCTGAGCGCGAAGAGGTCCTCCCGCCCGGCGACGGCGTCGCCGAGGTTCCACACGTCGGCGCGGTTGGCGAGCATGTCGGGCAGCCGGAAGAGGCGGCCGGACTCGGTGTACGGGTTGGCGGCCATGACGACGGCGAAGCGCTTGCCGCGCAGGTCCCACTCGCGGGCCTCACCGTCCCACACGCCGTCGATTCGGCGCTGGGCGTCGCACAGCGGGATGAAGCGCTGGAGGAACTCGGGTGAGGTGTGCTGGACGTCGTCCAGGTAGAGCAGCACGTTGTCGCCCGCGTGCAGGGCGAAGTTGAGCTTCTCGACCTCGCGCCGGGAGGTGGCGTCGGGGGCTTCGGCCGGGTCCAGCGAGGTGACCCGGTGGCCGAGCGCGGGGCCGCTGACGGAGACCAGCAGCAGGCCGAGCCGCTCGGCGAGGTACTCCACCAGGGTGGTCTTGCCGTAGCCGGGCGGGGAGACCAGCAGCAGCAGGCCGCTGCGGTCGACCGGGCCGCCGGGCCCGGCCGTGCCGAGCTGCTTGGCGAGGTTGTCGCCGACCAGCGGCAGGTACACCTGGTCGATCAGCCGGTTGCGGACGAAGCCGTTGAGCGGGGCGGGCCGGTACTGGTCGAGCCGCAGCCGGGCGTGCTCGGCGGCCAGCAGCTCGCCGCGCAGCCGCCGGTAGGCCCGGTAGCCGGGCACCTCGACCTGCTCGAACTCCCGTACTTCAGCGAGCAGTTCGTCGAGCCGCAGGTCGAGCGCGCCGCCCGCGAGCCGGGGGTGGTCGCCGAGCAGCCCGGTGATCCGGGTGCCCACGTCCCCCTCGGCCGGCCGGCGCGGCAGGTCCGGGCAGAGCAGGGCGGCGGCGGCCTCGGCGAGGTCGGCCGGGTCGGCGTCGGGGGCGCCCGACGCCAGCCAGGCGGCGGCGAGTTGGCGCCGTACGGGCAGGAGCTGCGGTTCCTCGGGCAGGGCGGCCAGCGCCTCGGTGAGGCCGGCCGACTCGGGGGCGGCGCGGAACTTGTCGAGCAGGGCGGCGGCGCCCGTGGACTGGACGAAGCTGGGCGCGGCGGCGGTCAGTTCGGCGACCAGGTAGGGGCCGGCCGGCTCCGCGCCGGGGACGAAGTCCGCGACGGCGCGGGACAGTTCGGCGGCGAGCGCGTCCATCGCGGCCTGCGCCGGAGCGCCCCCGAAGGCGTCCCGGGCGAGGCCCAGCGAGCGGGCCCGGGTGTGCCAGAGCAGCCGCTGCCGTTCGTCGGCGCCGTGCGCCCAGTACAGCTGGGCGGCCGCCCGGGCGCCCGCCGGGTGGCGCAACAGCCCGGCCCCGGCGCCGAGTCGGAGCAGCGCGCGGAGCAGCAGCGCGGCGTCGTGGTCGTGCACGCCACGCTGGTAGCCCTCGTCGGGGCGCTGCTCGGCGGCCCGCCGGACGTACTCGAGCAGGTCGGCGTCGGTGGCCGGCGCCGCCGCCTCGACGGCTGGCAGCAGGCTCGCCGCGAGGTACTCGGCGCGGTACAGCTGCGGGGTCTCCGAGGGCAGCGGGCGGTCCCAGTACCGCTCGGTGGCGGCGAAGGCCGGGTCGGTGACGGGGGAGCGGTAGTCGGTGCCGGTGAGGGTGAAGGCGGGGCGTCCGCGCCAGGGCACCAGCGCGAGTTCGGGCCGCTGGGTGGTGACGGCGAACAGGTGCCGGCCCAGCCGCAGGGTACCGGGGCCGTCCCCGGCGAGTTCGGCGCGGTCGCGCAGGGCCCGCTGGGCGCGGCCGCGCGCGGCGCGCAGCCGTCCGGTCAGCTCCTCGGCCCGGACCCGGTCGCCGAGCGCGGTCAACTGCCCGGCCAGGTCGCGGATTTTGACGGCCGTCGGGTCGGCGGCGAGGGCGGCGTCGATCTCGGCGGCGGTGTCCAGCCCGGCCAGCCGGCGGTGCAGGGTGTCGAGGACGCGCTCGGCGGAGGCGGCCAGCCGGTCGGCGCGCCGGGCCCGCTCCTCCAGCAGGTGCTGGCGGCGGGCGGTGAGCGCGTCGTGGATCTCGGTGCGCCGGCCGGTGAGCTGCTCGCCGAGGGCCGGGTCGGCGTCGGCGAAGCGGGTCTCCAGCTGCTCGATCCGCAGCAGCAGCCGGTCGAGCTGTTCGTCGCAGGCCTCGGGGGTGTCGGCGGCGGCGAGCGCGGCGGTGGTGGCCTGGCCGAGCAGGGCGGTCTCGGCGGCGAACTCGGCGGCGGCCTCGCGGGTGCGCAGCTCCCGGCGGCGCACGGTCAGCGCGGCCCGGGCCCGGTTGAGCAGCCCGAGGACGTCGGCGAGCCGGTCGAGGATCGCGGTACGGGTGGTGGCGTCGGCCAGGTCGAGGGTGCCGACCAGCTCCGAGACGGTCTGCAACGCCTCGCTCTGGGCACCCAGTTCGAGGCCCAGCGGCTCGGCCTCGGCGGCGGTGGCGATGGCGGCGCACCGCTCGGCCAGCTGGCCGGCCCGCCGCCGGTGCGGCTCGAAGGCGGTCGGCTCGGCGAGCCGCTCGACGGCGCGGTCGGCCGCCTCCGCCAGGCCCCCGGCGAGGTGCGCGGCGAGCGCGTCGATCCGCTCCGGGTCGGCGCGCGGCAGGTCGCGCAGCGCCTCGACGCGGCCCTGGGCGCGGCGCAGCCCGGCCAGCCGGTCGACCCACTCGGTGGCGTCGGCCGGGGTCTCGCCGCGGGCGGTGCGCAGCAGGCCCTCGACGTGCTCGGCGGCCTCCTCGGCCTGCCGGGCGGCGTGCGCGGTGAGCTGGGCGACCGCCTCGTACTCGGCGACGACCTGCCGGGCGGTGTCGCGGATCTCGGCGAGCGGCGCGGCGAGGTCGCCGAGGCCGCTCTGGCCGAGCCAGTGGTGCCGGTCGGCGGTGCGGGTGCAGGCGGCGAGGACGGCCTGGTGGCCGGCCGGGGTGTCGGCGCCGGCCGCGGCCAGCCGGGCCAGGGCCAGGCAGTCGGCCAGGCCGCGGACCAGGTCGGCGTTGCCGATCCGGGCCAACGGCCCGTTGCCGGGCGGCTGTTCGGCGGCGAAGCGCTCGCTGGTGAACGGGGTCCGCCAGAGCTGGACGGGGTGCAGCCGGGTCGGCCCGTCCTCGGCCGGGCGCAGCGCGACGAGGGTGCCGTCGGCGAGCAGCGCGTAGCCCTGGCAGGGCAGCGGGGCGGCGGCCTCCTGGCGGACGCTGTTGTACGGCTGGAGCAGGGCGCGGCCGTCGGCGGGGGAGCGGAACTCGTACAGCACGTCCTCGCCGTTGGGCGACAGGACGGTGCGCTCGTACACCAGGCCGTCGACCGGCTGGTCGAAGGTGCGCACGGTGCCGTCCACCAGGTGGCAGCCGCCGGGGAAGGCGACGCCCTGGTCGGCGGGCAGCCGCAGGCAGGCCTGGCCCAGCGCGTCGATCCGGGTGACGGCGCCGGTGGGCAGGTGGACCACCAGGTGCCGCTCGGTCTCCTCCTGGTACGGGCGCACCCGCACCAGCAGCAGGGTGCCGAGCCGGGCGTGGGCGATCCGGGCGTCGGCGAGGGTCTGGAGGGCCTCGGCCAGCGGTTCGCGGTGCAGCTCCCGGCCGTCCGGGGCGGCGATGGTCAGCCGGCCGCCGTCGACGCCGACCAGCAACTCGCCGTCCAGGTCGGCGCGGGGCGGGCGGCCGGGGCCGGCGGGCAGCTGGTCGTCCCGGGTGACGGCGGTCCAGGGCAGCTGCTGGCCGTCCGCGGGGGTGTGGTCGCGCTCGCCGCGCCCGTCCAGGTAGCCGGGCCGGGTGTCCTCGGGGGAGCCGTCGTCCAGGCGCCAGCGCAGCACCCGGACGTCGGCGGCGGCCGGGCCGGTACGGAAGACGGCGAGCAGCCGGCCGTCCACCGGGCGCAGCCGCTCCAGCCGGGCGTCGCGGAAGTAGCGCCGCAGGTCGGCGAGGTCCTGGCGCAGCCGGGGCTCGTCCAGCAGGGTGCCCTCGGCGGGCGCGGGGGAGAGGTCGGGGTGGTGCAGGCCGAGGACGTCGGTGAAGTCCTCGGCGCCGTCGGCGGGTCCGGCCGGGCGGGTGCCGAGCAGCAGCAGCCCGCCGGCGGCGGTGAGGTCCTGCGGCAGGCAGGCCCGGGCGGTGGTGAGCCGCCCGGTGCCGGCCAGCCGCAGTTCCCCGCCGCCGAACTCGGCGACCCGGCGGGCGTTCAACGCCTGGGCCCGGTCGGCGAGTTCGGCGGCGGCTCGGGCGAGCCGGTCGCGCAGGACCTCGTAGGTGCCGGCGTCGAGCCGGGCGTCGAGGGCGTCCACGGTCAGTTCCTCTGGTGCTCGGTGGGTGACTACTTGGAACCGTTCATCGAGGCCAGCGCCCCGATCGGGGTCTCCGCGAGGCCCAGCTGCCGCGCCGACTCCAGCAGTTGGCGCAGCTGCCCGGCCTGGTCGCCGGCCCCCGAGCCGATCAGCCTCATCAGCAGGGCGGACACCGTCAGGTTCTGCACGTCCGCCGTGGAGACCGAGGAGAGCACCCTGGTGAGGTCCTCGGTGAAGTCGGCCCGTCCGTCCAGCCAGGGCCCGGCCAGGGCCTGTGCGGTCTGCGAGTGTCCGACGAAGGCGTCCACGCTCTTGCCGGCCGTCACCGACTGCACCAGCCTGTCGAAGAACACCGAGTCCCCGCCGACGATGTCGATCTTCGCCTTCTCCAGCCCGGCCGCGACCAGCGCCGCCTGGGCCTCGGCGATCTGCCGCTGGGCGTCCAGCCCGGCCAGCCGGACGTCCTTCTCGGCGGCCAGCCGCAGCCGGTACTCCTCGTGGCCGCGCGAGGCCTCGTCCAGCTTGGCCATCGCCGCGGCCTTCTCGGTCAGGCCCTCGGCCTCGGCCTTCAGCCGGCCGCCGATCTCCAGCGCGGCGGCCTTGGCCTTCTCGGCCTGGACGACGGCCTCGGCGCGGCCCACCTTCTCCACCGCCGCGGCCTCCTGCTCGCGGACCTGGACCCGGGCCAGCCCCTCGGCGGCGGCCTCCGCCCGGACGCCCTCGGCCATCCGGATCTTGGCGGCCGCGTCCAGTTCGGCGGCCTGCTGCCGGGCCTGGGCCAGCACCAGCGCCTCGCGGGCCTTGTGCCCGGCGGCCTGCTCGGCGGCCTCGGCGGCCTTGATGTCCTTGACGAGCTTCTCCTGCGCCTCGGCCTCGGCCTGGATGACGACGGCCTTGCGGACGCGCTCGGCCTCCTCGGTGGCGCGCAGCGTCTTGACGGCCTCCTCCTGCTCGGCGACGGTGCGGTCCACCGCGACCCGCTCGCGGACCACGTCGGCGACCTCGCGCTTGGCGGACTCGACCTCCTTCTCCTTGGCGATCGTGGCGAGCTGGGTCTCCCGCTCGCGGCCGACGACCTCCAGCAGGCGGTCCTTCTCGATCCGCTCGTTCTCCACCGCGATCACCCGCTCGCGGTTCTTCTGCGCCACCGCGACCTCGCGGGCCTGGTTCTCCCGCTGCACCCCGAGCAGTTCCTCGGTGCGCAGGAAGGCGGTCTGGGCGTTCAGCCGCTCCTCCTCCTGCACCCGGGCGATGACCGCGTCCTCCTTGGCCCGCAGGGTCTCGATCTCGCGGCGCTGGCGGATCTCGGCGTCGGCCTGGCGGCGCTCCAGCTCCAGGACGGTCTCCCGGGCGTCCACGTTCTGCCGGGTGATCTCCTTCTCCTCGGTGCGCTGGTACTCGTTGGTGCGCACGTGCTCGATCGCGGTCAGCTCGGTGATCTTGCGGATGCCCTGGGCGTCCAGGATGTTGTCGCCGTCCAGCTGGCTCATCGGGGTCTGTTCCAGGTGGTCGATGGCCGCGTCCTCGAGCGTGTAGCCGTTGAGGTCGGTGCCGATGACCGCGATGATCTGGTCCCGGAACTCGTGCCGGTGGGTGTACAGGTCGGTGAAGTCCAGCTGCTTGCCGACGGTCTTGAGCGCCTCGGCGAACTTGGCGGCGAAGAACTCCTGAATCGCCTGCGGGTCGCTGGCGCGGGCGGTGCCGATCGACTGGGCGACCTTGACGACGTCCTCGACGGTCTTGTTCACCCGCACGAAGAACGAGATCCGGATGTCCGCGCGGATGTTGTCCCGGCAGATCAGGCCGTCCCGGCCGGCCCGGTGGATCTCCACCGTCTTCGCGGTGATGTCCATCAACTCGGCCTTGTGGAGCACCGGGAGGACGACCGCGCCGGTGAAGGTCACGTCCACCTTCTTGGTCCGGGAGACGATCAGCGCCTTGCCCTGCTCGACCTTCTGGAACAGACGGCCCACGAACAGCAGCATGGCGAGCACGATGAGCAGCACGACGGCGACGAGCACGCCGAAACCCACGGCGATGGTGTCCATCACGGAGTCCTTTGACGAGATGGCGAGTTGGAGCGAAAGGGAGGTGCGAAGGCGGGGACCGGGGATCAGACGAGCCCGGACGGCGGGTCGAAGGGCGCCACCAGGAAGTGCTCGCCCTCGGCGTCGTAGTCGAAGATCAGGGCGGTCCGCCCGGCCGTCAGGTCCGGTTCGGGCTGTGGGGTGCGGACCTGGACGGTCGCGGTGGAGCCGTCCTCCGCGGTGACCTCGGCCTGCCCGAAGTCGGCCGTCACCCGGCCGGTCCGGATCACGCAGACCCGGCCGACGAAGTCCCCCCGGGAGACCGGCCGGTCCTGCGGGAACAGCCGCGACAGCGGCCGGACGAGCACCCGGGTGCCCGCCCAGGAGGCGACCAGCGCGACGGCGAACACGCCGCCGCGCGCCGGTGCCCCCGAGGTGAGGACGGTGCCGGCCAGGCTGACGAACCAGGCGAGCGCGACCAGCAGCGACACCGCCACCGTCACGGGCACCCCGCCCAGCCCCAGCGCGTCCAGCACGCCCGCGTGGTGGCCGGGCCCGTTCCGGTCGGACCCGTCGTCGCCACCGTGCCCCCCGGCACCGTGCCCCGCGGGTCCGACGTGCCCGTGCCCGACGTCCGCGTGGTGCCCGCCGCCGTGCCCCCCGTGCACGGCGCCGGGCACCAGGCCGCCCAGCAGCATCAGCAGCCAGTACCCGACCACCACCACCAGCGCGAAGCTGAACAGCGCCGTCGGGAAGGCCAGCGCGGCCGCGAAGAATCCCCCCAACCCGGCCACGCTCCCCCGTCCTTCCCCCGGCACCGCGCTTCGGCGCCGGGGAGATCATGGCAGTGCCTGGCCCCGTCGCACATTGCCAGGATCCGGCAATCTTTACGCCCTCTTGACACCCTGGTCCGCGCGGCCCGCGTGACACTGCAACAGCCGGGCAACAGGACGGCCCCGGGACGGTCCCGGGACGGTCCCGGCGCCATGGCGCGGGTTCGCCGCGGCGGTACTACAGCGGTCGTTCCGGCCAGTTCAGCAGCCGCGCGCCGATGGCCGCCGTCTCCAGGGTGAAGCGCTGGAGCGCGTCCGAGGGGTCGTAGCCGGTGAGCGCCTTGATCCGCTCCAACCGGTAGCCCAGCGTGCGCACGCTCAGGCCCAGCCGGCGCGCCGCCTCCGCGTTCACGTACCCGGCCTCCGCCTGCACGGCGATGGTGTCCAGCAGCGGACGGGCGCCGCCGCGGGCCTCGGTCAGCGGGCCGAGCACGCTGCGCACCAGGTCGGCCATGGCCGAGCGGTCGCGCATCAGCACCGGGAAGACCAGCAGCTCCTCGGCCCGCAGCTGCCGGGCCGGCAGGTTCAGCCGCTGCGCGTAGTCCAGCGTGTCCAGCGCCTCCTCGTAGCTGCGCGGCACCCCGCTCGGGCCCGAGTGCCGACGGCCGGTGGCCACCCGCCGCACCGGCTGGCCACCGGGGCCGGGCCGCAGCGTCAGCTCGGCGAAGGCCTCCAGCACGGCCCGGTCGGAGTCCGGAGCGACGCACACCAGCCGGCCGTCCTTGCCCGCCAGCAGCACGTTCCGCTCGCCGAACCGCCCGGCCAGCTCCCGCTCCACCCGGTGCACCAGCGGATGCACGTCCGGGAACGGCTCGTCGCCCACCGCGACCGCCACCGTGTACGCGCCCGCCAGCCGCAGCCCGAACCGGTCCGCGCGCTCGGCGAGCTGTCCGAGGTCGCCGCGGCCGAACAGCAGGTCGTCGACGAACTCCCGCCGGGCCGCCTCCTCCTGGCGGACGGCCAGGCGCTGCGCCCGCTCGTGGCCCTCGCCCAGCGCGGCCAGCGCGGCGTCGGTCGCGGCCAGCACCGCGTCGCCCGTCCGGCGCAGCTCGTTGACGCTGCTCGCGGCGGTCGTCCCGGGCAGCGTCTGCCAGGCGCGCCGGGTGGCGGCCAGGCAGTGCGACACCACCTCGCGCAGCCCGTACCCGGCCTCGGCGCAGTGCTCGCCGAGCCTGCGCAGGCGCTCCAGCTCCTCACGGCGCAGCAGCCGGCCGGTACGGGAGACGTCGGCGAGCAGGACGAGGTGGACCTCGGCCAGCTCGGCGGGTATGTCGTGGTCGAGCCCCTCGGTCACCGTGTCCTGCCAACCCCCGTGCGGCCTGGTAATTCCGGCGCCGAACCTATCAGGGCGGGGCCGCGGACCCGCCCGCGCTACCGGTCGCGGAAGTGCAGCACGAAGCGCGCGCTGCTGCCGTCGATCCGCCGCCGCACGTACAGCGCCGGGGCGCCGTCCGGGGTGCAGCTGACGCCCTCGCGCACCAGCAGCGCGGTGCCCGGCGGGACGCCCAGCAGCTCGGCGTCCGCGAGGTCCGCGCCGACCGCGCCGAAGGCCCGCCAGTCGTACTCCAGCTCCACCCCGGCCGCCCGGGCCAGGGCCGGCACCAGGTTCCCGGGGCGGTCCGGCCGGAGCAGCTCGGCGGGCAGCGGGCCGAACGGCACCCAGTAGCTGCACGCCGCCCGGGGCCGCCCGCCCAGCCGGATCACCGAGTCCACCCGGGACAGCTCCTCCGGGGCGCGGCCCAGCTGGCGGGCGGCCTCCGCGTCCTGCGCCGAGCCGAGGACGGGCGGGGCGGCCACCACGAACTCGCCGTCCGTGCGGGCGTCGTTCGGCAGCGCGGTGGGCACGCTGCCGAGGTCGAAGCGCTGGCTGCGCGGGTCCACGGCGATCGACACCCGGACGGCGGGCGGGCGGACGAAGGTGCCCACGCCCCGGCGGATCTCCACCACGGCCGCCCGCTCCAGCTCCGCCACCGCCTGCCGCACGGTCAGCCGGTTCACCCCGAACTCGGCGCTCAGCTCGGGCTCGCTGGGCAGCCGGGCGCCCGCCGGGTAGGTGCCGGCGTCGATGCGCTCCTGGAACCGGCGGGCCAGGCGGCGGTACACCGGGGTGTTCGGGGAGCTCGGGGGGGTCGTCGCCACGGGACCGATCCTACGGAGCCGACCGGGCCGGTCGGGCGCCGTGCGGCCCGGGTCGCCGTGGCCGGGCGATGGGAGTGGGATGGAGGGACGCACCGGTCGAGACCCGCGAGGCCCGCACTGCCGGGGGCCGCCCGCCGGGCCCGTACGGCCGAGACCTGCGCCACCGAGGCTTGCCCGGCGGCCGTCCGAGGGGTTACACATCTAGACGTCTAGATGTCTCCGCCCTCCGGATGTCCCGTCGCGTCCCGGGTGCGGCCCCACCGAAAGGCCTCCCGCATGTCCCTGGTCAACTTCCGCGACGCCGCCGTCCTCGGCGACCCCGAGGGCCGACGGGTCCGCCCCGGTGTGCTGTACCGCTCCGCCCAGCCGTTCCCGGCCGCCGACGAGGCCACCGTCGGCCAGCTGCGCGGCTGCGACATCCGCACCATCGTGGACCTGCGGGACCCGCGCGAGACCGACCCCCGGGACTGGGCCGCCGCCGAGGCCGCCGGGATAGCCGTCGTCGCCGCCCCGGTGAACCCCGCCACCGACGTCCTCACCGCGCGGATGAGCACCATGGCCACGGCCGCTGACCTCGGCGACTTCTACGTCCTGCTGGCGGAGTCCGCGCCCGAGGCGGTGGCCGTCGCCGTCGACGCCACCGTCCGCCCCGGCGCCGTCCTGCTGCACTGCGCCGCCGGCAAGGACCGCACCGGGCTGCTCACCGCCCTCCTGCTGGACCTCCTCGGCGTCCCCGCCGAACGCATCGTCGCCGACTACACCCGCACCGCCGACGCGCTCCCGCAGATCTTCGCCGGCCTCGCCGAACGCCACCGCACCGCCCTCAACGACCGCTCCACGTCCCGCGTCACCGACTCCCGGGGCCGTAACCTCACCATCCCCGCGCCCCTCCTGGAGGCCCCGGCCGAGGCCATGTCGGTCTTCCTCGACCGCGTCCGCACCCACCACGGCGGCGCTGCCTCCTTCCTCCCCGGCTGCGGAGTCCCGGCGGCGACCCTCGGTGCCTTCCGCACCAAGGCGGCCGTGGCCTGAGCCGGGGCGTCCGCACCTGCCGCGGCTCGTGGGCCACCTCGCCGTCTCCGTGCTCCGACCTGCCACAGGCCGTCCCCGCCGCCGGGTAATCCCGTTGCACCGCGCCGCCCGCCCTGGCAGCGTGCCGGGTCGAGGGGGTGCCGCGAGATGACCGCGCTGCGCGAGATCCGTGCCGACCACGACGACCGGACGATCGTGCTCTACCAGGCCTACCCGCCGACCGTCGCCGACGCGGCGCTGGCGGCGGGCCGGTTCGTGGCGCCGTTCGGCTTCCACCGGATGACCTGGATCAAGCCCTCGTTCCGCTGGCTGATGCACCGCAGCAACTGGGCGCAGAAGCCCGGCCAGACCAGGGTGCTGGCGGTCCGGATCACCCGGGAGGGCTGGGAGGAGGCGCTCGCCCGCGCCGTGCTCACCACCGCGCACCCGGACGAGGTGGCGGGCGCCGCCGTCCATGTGCAGTGGGACCCGGAACGCTCGCTGCGCGGGGCGGCGCTGAACCACTACAGCATCCAGGTGGGCGTCGGCCGGTCATTGATCCGGGCCTTCGCCGAGGAGTGGGTCGTCGACCTCACCGACCTCACCCCGCAGGTGCGGCGGATCGCCGCGCTGGTCCACGGCGGGCAGGCGGCGAAGGCGCAGCGGCTGCTGCCGCCCGAACACCCCTACCGGCCGGCCGCCGCGACCGCGCGGCGGCTCGGCCTCGGCTGAGCGGGCGGATCACACGTCCCGCCGCCGCACCACGACCACCGTCACCACCACGGCGGCCGCGCCCCACACCCCCATGGTGATCCAGGAGTCCAGCACGCCCGGTGCGTACTTCCCCATCGTGGCCGTGGAGCCGGGCCTGATGGTGAGCCGCTGCACGGTGGCCAGCGGCAGGTGGGTGCCGATCTCCTTCAGCCACCGGTAGCGGTCCCCGCCGAACACCATCGGCAGCACGAGCAGCAGCAGCACCAGCGACACGATCGAGGCGGTGGCGTGCCGCAGCAGCGCGCCCAGCGCCATCCCGATCAGCGCGCAGACCGGCACGATCGCCGCGTAGCCGAGCACCGCCCGCAGGCAGCCCGGGTCGGTGACGGAGAGCCCGAGGTGCCGGGAGGCCAGCATCGCGTTGACGGCGAGGAAGGAGCCCGCCGAGACCACGGCCCCGGCGAGGGCGGTGATCCCGCCGATCAGCAGCACCTTCGCCGCGATCACGCCCCGCCGGTCCGGCACGGCGGCGAAGGTGGTGCGGATCAGGCCGGTGGTGTACTCGCCGAACACGGTGATCGCCCCGAGGCTGCCGGCCGCGATCGCCATCAGGTCGCTCGCGATGCCGCCGAGGCCGTGGAACAGCGGGTCGTACGAGTACGGCGCCCCGCCGGGCGGCAGCGGCGGGTGGTCGAGGTAGGTCAGGTCGTTGTGGACGGCGTTCACGTTGACCGCGATCGCCACCAGCGAGGCCAGCGCCAGCACCCAGTAGGTGGAGCGCAGCGAGCGGAGTTTGATCCACTCGGCGGCGAGCAGGTCGAGGAACCGGGGTGCGGGTTCGGCGGACGCCGGGGTCACGGTGCTCATCGGGCCTCTCCTGCGGGGTACTCGACGCTGTCGGCGGTCAGGGACAGGAACGCCGACTCGAGCGAGGACGCCCGTACGGCCAGCTCGTGCAGCACCACGCCGTGCCGCGAAGCGAGTTCGCCGATCCGCGCGGCCGGCATGCCGGTGACGATCCCGAACCGCGGCTCCACCAGCCGCACTTCCGCCCCCTCCACGCGCAGGGCGTCGGCCAGCGTGGGGAGTTCGGGCGACCGGACGGCCACCGAGGTGGCGGCGTCGCGGGCCGAGAACTCCGCGAGGCTCTGGTCCGCGAGCAGCCGGCCGCGCCCGATCACCACCAGGTGGTCGGCGGTGTGCTCCATCTCCGCCATCATGTGGCTGGAGACGAACACCGTCCGCCCCTCGTCCGCGAGCCGCCGGAACAGCCCGCGCACCCAGAGCACGCCCTCCGGGTCCAGCCCGTTCAGCGGCTCGTCGAAGAGCAGCACCGGCGGGTCGCCGAGCAGCGCGCCGGCGATGCCCAGACGCTGCTTCATGCCCAGCGAGTAGCCGCCGATCCGCCGCCCGGCGGCCGCGCCGAGCCCGACCTCCGCCAGCACCTCGTCCACCCGCCCGAGCGGGACGCGGTTGGCACGGGCCAGCGCCGACAGGTGCGCCCGGGCACTGCGCCCGCCGTGCACGTCGCTCGCGTCCAGCAGGGCCCCGACGTGCCGCAGGCCGCGCGGCCGGTCGGCGAAGGGCACACCGTCCACCGTGACGGTGCCCTCGGAGGGGGTGTTGAGGCCCAGGACCATCCGCAGGGTGGTGGACTTGCCGGCGCCGTTGGGGCCGAGGAAGCCGGTCACGGCGCCGGGCCGGACGGTGAAGCTCAGCCGGTCGACGGCCGTGGTGGCGCCGTACCGCTTGGTCAGTCGTTCGATCTCGATCACGGGGACCACGGTGGCGGACGGCGCCCGGCCCGGGCATCGGGCCGCGGGCCACAACCGCCGGCCGCCGTACTGGCCCCGGGGATTACGCCCCCGGGCCGATGCGCCGCCGTCCGGACCGCGGCTACCATCGCGCCATGATCACCGAACCGCGCCCACCGCTGCTCAGACGCCTGCCCGCGGGCGTGTGGGTGGGGGCGCTGTGGACCACCGTGATCGTCCACCGCTTCTTCACCCGCGAGGAGGAACTGCGCCACCTGCTGTCGTACCACGGCAACGTGGAGGACATGCCGATGCTGGTCACCGCGGTGGTCACCACCCTGGTCGCGGCGCTGCTGGTCCGGCTGCCGCTGGCCGCCGTCGTGGTGGCGCTCGCGGGCGGCGTCCTCGCGCTCGGGATGCGGCAGGTCCCGGAGACCGCGCCGCTCCAGTTCCTGATCGCCGACGGGGTGGTCGCCTACTGCGCGGCCACCCGCTCCCGCCGCGTCTCGCTGAGCGCCCTGGCGCTGCCGATCGCCACCCTCACGGGGCTGTTCCTCCACGGTGTCCTCGGCGGGTACTCCGCCAACCCGGTCGCCTATGCGGGCCTCGCCGCCACCGTGCTGATCGCCTGGCTGGTCGGCAACACCGTGCACCAGGGCCGCGCCCACGCCGAGGCGTTGCGCGGCCGGGCCTCCGAGCAGGCCATCACCGCCGAACGGCTGCGGATCGCCCGGGAGTTGCACGACATGGTGGCCCACGACATCGGCATCATCGCGATCCAGGCCGGCATGGGCAGCCGGGTCATGGACACCCAGCCCGCCGAGACCCGGGCCGCCCTGGAGGCGATCGAGGCCACCAGCCGGGAGACCCTGGCCGGGCTGCGCCGGATGCTGGGCGTGCTGCGGCAGGGCGAGGGGGAGTCCGCCCCGCTCGAAGTGGCGCCCGGGGTGAGTGAGTTGGACCGGCTGGTGGCGACGGCGGCGGGCGCCGGGGTCCGGGTGGCGCTCACCCGGCGCGGCACGGCCCGTCCACTGCCGCCCGAGGTGGACCTGGCCGCCTACCGGATCGTCCAGGAGGCGGTCACCAACGTGGTCAAGCACTCCGGTACCCGCGACTGCCGGGTCACCGTCGAGTACGGCGCGCGGGAACTCGCCGTCACGGTGGCCGACCTGGGCGCCGGAGCGGCGACCGGCGGCACCGGCACCGGCTACGGCCTGGCCGGCATGCGCGAGCGGGTCGCCCTGCTGCACGGCGAGTTCAGCGCCGGCCCGTGCTCCGGGGGCGGCTTCCTGGTCGCCGCCCGACTGCCGCTCCCGGACGGGGCCGCGGCCGACACCGCCGTCGAGACCGCCGTGGAGGTGGGACCGTGATCCGCGTCGTCCTGGTCGACGACCAGCCGCTCATCCGCACCGGCCTGCGGGTGCTGATCGCCGACGCCCCCGACCTGGAGGTGGTCGGCGAGGCCGGCGACGGCGCCGAGGCCGTGGAGCTGGTCACCCGGCTGCGCCCCGACGTCGCCGTGATGGACATCCGGATGCCGGGCACGGACGGCATCGAGGCCACCCGCCGGATCACCGCCGACCCGGACCTGCCCACCCAGGTCCTCGTCCTCACCACCTTCGACGACGACGACTACGTCCACGGTGCGCTGCGGGCCGGGGCGAGCGGCTTCCTGGTCAAGGACCTCGCCCTGGAGACCATCCTGGACGGCATCCGGGTGGTCGCCGCCGGCGACGCCCTGCTGGCGCCAGGCATCACCCGCCGGCTGATCGGCGAGTTCGCCGCCCGCCCGGCCGGGGCGACCCAGCCCCGCAGACCCGTCGCCGAGGCCGTCACCGGGCGCGAGCGCGAGGTGCTCACCCTGGTCGGCCGGGGCCTGTCCAACGCCGAGATCGCCGCGGAGCTCACCATCAGCGTGGCCACCGCCAAGGCCCACGTCGCCCGGCTGTTCACCAAGCTCGACGCCCGGGACCGGGTCCACCTGGTCATCCAGGCCTACGAGTTCGGCCTGGTCACACCGTAGGGCCTGAGCCGCGCACCACCGTCAGGGGCCCTCGACCTCGGCGATCCGCATGATCCGGCCGTGGGAGTCCAGCACCACGTCGTAGGCGTTCCCGTGGCAGCCGTACGGGTCGTCCTGCTCGCGTTCGGCGAGGCAGTCGGCGATGTGGGTGATCAGCTCGTCGAGGGAAACGTTCCCGGCGGGGTCGCCCTGCGGGGCGCCGACCAGGGTCGCGGCCACGCCGGCACTCGCGAAGCCGTAGTGGACGGGGTTGCCGGCCGGTTCGTAGCGGCCGGAGCCGCAGCTGAACCGGCCGGGGCCCGCGGTGACTTCGGCCGGGCCGGTGGAGACGACGAGCAGGACCTCGTGGCCGGGGCGCGGGGTGGGGGTGGCGCACCCGGGGTCGGCGGAGGGCGCGGCGAACGGCTCGTCGGAAGACCCGTCGGGGGCGTCGGAGGGGGTGTCGGAGGAAGCGGTGGACGAGGCGGAGGCGGCGGGCCCGGACGGTCCGTCCGCGGCGGAGGAGGACTCCTCGTCCTCCTCGTAGAAGAGGTCGTCGTCCTCGTCCAGCAGGTCGTCCGCACCCTCGTCGGCCATCGCGGCGGCGGAGGCGGCGGCCACCGTGGAGCCGGAGTCGGCGGGCGTGCAGCCGGTCAGGACGGCTGCGCTGCCGCAGGCCAGCAGGGCGGCGGCGAGGAGGATGCGGGGCGGGGCCATGGCACAAGTCTCCCCGGGCGACGGCGGTTGTCGGTACCCGGTTGACACGATCGGGGAGCCGCCCGCGGTTCCCTCCCCCCGTCGGACGTGCGGGTCCGGCGGGGGGAGGGAGGTCGGTGGGCGGGCGTCAGGCAGCCACCGGCCGGCCCGTCTCGTACGCCTCGCGCACCCGGGCCTGGGCCCGCTCGCCCGCCGCCAGGTGGTCGAGGCCGAGCAGCGCCGCGCCGAGCACCGGCGGCGCGACGACGACGCGCGGCTCGGCCAGCGGCGCGGCCTCGGCGAGCCGGGCGGTCAGGTTGTCCAGCAGCAGCGGCTGCCGGGAGGCGAGCACGCCGCCGCCCAGCACCACCGGGGTCGGGGTGTCCAGCAGCTCCAGGCGGCCGAGCGCCACGACCGCGAGTCGGACGATCTCGTCGGCCTGGCGGTCGAGCAGCCCCAGCGCCACCTCGTCGCCCTCGCCGGCGACCGCGAACAGCACCCGGGTGATCTCGTGCAGCCGCGCGGTCGGCAGGTGCCCGAGGTGGACGGCCTCGGCGACGGCGCCGGCGCTGGGCAGGCCGAAGTGCTCGGCGATGGCCCGGGCCAGCCCGGTCGGCCCGCCGCGCCCGTCCTCGGCGCGGACGGCGTGCCACATGCTGGCGACGGCGAGCCCGGAGCCGCCGCCCCAGTCGCCGGTGAGCTCGCCGAGGGCGGGGAAGCGGGCGGTGCGGCCGTCCGGCAGCAGGCCGACGCAGTTGATCCCGGCGCCGCAGACCACCGCGACCCCGCGCGGGCCGTCGGTGCCGGCCCGCAGCAGGCCGAAGGTGTCGTTGACGACGGTGTTGCTGGCCCCCCACGGGTGGGACTCCAGCGCCGCGCGCAGCGCCTCCTCCTCGACCGGCAGGTCGGCGTTGGCCAGGCAGGCGCTGACGTGGCTGGTGAGCACACCGCGCCAGGACGGGTGGCCGGCCGCGGCGGCGGCCTGCTCGACCAGCGGGACGAGGCCCGCCACGGCCGCCGCGCCGCCGATCTTCTGCGGCTCGAAGCCGCCGCCGCGGGCGGTGCCGAGGACGCTGCCGTCGGTGCCGATCAGGGCGACGTCGGTCTTGGAGTTCCCCGCGTCGATGGCGAGGACGCCGGGCAGGAGTGGTTCGGGCTGGTGGGTCATCAGGTCCCCGCGGCTCGTACGTGGCCCGGGCCGTGGTCGTCGGCCGGGTGCCCGGCCGTGGTCGCGGCCGGGGAGCCCGGCCGGAGGGTCCCCGGCCGGGGGTGGACGGTCTCCTCGCGCTGCCCGCCCGGCGGCCTTCCACGGTCGCCGGGCGGGGGAGTCGCGGGCCGGGTCAGGCCCAGGCGAGGTGCTCGCGGTTGTGGGCGAGCAGCCGGTCCGTCAGCTGGTCGGCGAGTTCGATCTGGCCGACCAGCGGGTGGGCGAGCAGGGCGTCGAAGACCCGGTCCCGGCCGCCGCGCAGGGCGGCGTCGAGGGCGAGGTGCTCGTACGCGGTGACGGCGGCGATCAGGCCGGCGTACAGCGGTTCGACGGGCCGCTGCGGGAGCGGGCGCACCCCCCGCGCGTCCACCTCCGCCGGGACCTCGATGACGGCGTCGTCCGGCAGGAAGGGCAGCACCCCGTCGTTGCGGGTGTTCACCACCTGCACGGACGTCCCGCCGCCGGTGCCGAGCAGCGCGGCGATCAACTGGACGGCCGCCTCCGAGTAGAAGGCGCCGCCGCGCTTGCCGAGCAGCTCGGGCTTGGTGTCCAGGGCCGGGTCGGCGTACAGCTCCAGCAGCTGCCGCTCGATCTCGGCGACCTGCGCGGCGCGCGAGCCCTGCTCCCTCAGCTCGGCCACCACCGCGTCGTGCTGGTAGAAGTACCGCAGGTAGTAGGACGGCACCACGCCGAGCCGCTGGACGAGGGCCTGCGGCAGGTGCAGGTCCTCGGCGATCTCCTTGCCGTGCGAGGCCAGCAGCTCCGGGAGCACCTCGCGGCCGGTCGCGGCGCCGGGGGCGTCCAGCAGGGTCACCCCGCGCTCCCAGGTCAGGTGGTTGAGCCCGACGTGGTCGAGCCGGACCAGCTCCGGGTCCACGCCCAGGTGCCCGGCGAACTTGCGCTGGAAGCCGATCGCGACGTTGCACAGCCCGACGGCCTTGTGTCCGGCGCTCCGCAGGGCCCGGGTGACGATGCCGACCGGGTTGGTGAAGTCCACGATCCAGGCGTCCGGGTTGGTGCGGCGCACCTGCTCGGCGATGTCCAGCACCACCGGGACGGTGCGCAGCGCCTTGGCGAGGCCGCCGGCGCCGGTGGTCTCCTGCCCGACGCAGCCGCACTCCAGCGGCCAGGTCTCGTCCCGGTCGCGCGCCGCCTGCCCGCCGACGCGCAGCTGGAGCAGTACGGCGTCGGCGTCCGCGACGCCCGCCGCCAGGTCCGTGGTGACGGTGACGGTCGCGGCGTGGCCCTGCCGGGCGAAGATCCGCCGGGCGAGGCCGCCGATCAGCTCCAGGCGGTCGGCGGCCGGGTCGATCAGCACCAGCTCGCCGATCGGCAGGGTGTCGCGCAGCCGGGCGAAGCCGTCGATCAGCTCCGGGGTGTACGTCGAACCGCCGCCGACGATTGCCAACTTGAGTGCGGACATCAGCCCTTGACCCCTGTCAGTGTCACGCCTTCGATGAAGGCCTTCTGAGCGAAGAAGAAGAGGATGATCACCGGCCCCATCACCAGCAGGGTGGCGGCCATGGTGAGGTTCCAGTTGGTGTGGTGGGCGGCCTTGAAGGACTCCAGCCCGTAACTGAGCGTCCAGGCTTCGTGGTTGTTGCTGGCGTAGATCTGCGGGCCGAAGTAGTCGTTCCAGCAGTAGAAGAACTGGAACAGCGCGACCGCCGCGATGGCCGGCCTGGCCATCGGCAGGACCACCCGCAGCAGGGTGCGCAGGTCGCCGCAGCCGTCGATCCGGGCGGCCTCGATGTACTCCTTGGGGATGGTCATCAGGAACTGGCGCAGCAGGAAGATGGAGAACGCGTCGCCGAAGGCCATCGGGATGATCAGCGGCCAGAGCGAGCCGTCCATGCCCAGCTGCTTGGACCAGAACAGGAACATCGGGATGACGGTGACCTGCGGGGGCAGCATCATCATCGCGATGACCCCCATCAGCGCCAGGTTGCGGCCGCGGAAGCGGAACTTGGCGAGGGCGTAGGCCACCGGGAGGCTGGAGACCACGGTCAGCAGGGTGCCGAACCCGGCGTACAGCAGGGTGTTGCGCCACCAGGTGAGGAAGCCGGGGGTGCTCCAGACCTCGCTGTAGTTGCCCCAGTGCCAGTCGGTCGGCCAGTAGTCGGTGGTGAGCGCCTGCCCGTCCGACATCACCGAGGTGAGGAAGACGAAGACGAAGGGCAGCAGGAAGAACAGCGCGGCGGCGATCGCCACCGTGTGCACGGCCACCCAGTTGAGGAACGCGCGGCGGCGGGCGGCCCGGGCGGCGGGGCCGCCGGACCGGGAGGGGACGGCCGTGGCCGGCCCCGTGGTGAGTGTGGTGCCAAGGGTCATGATCGGGTCCTCCCGGGCCGCTAGTCGTCGCTCGCCATGAAGCCGGAGCGGCGGCGGAGCAGGATCGAGGTGACGGCCATCGAGATGGCGAACAGCACCAGGGCGACGACGCAGGCCGCGCCGTAGTTGTAGCTCTGGAAGCCGAGCTTGTAGACCAGCTGCGGCAGGGTCCAGGTGGAGCCGCCCGGGTAGCCGGGCTCGAACTGCTGCCCGGAGTTGCCCGCGATGCCGCTGGCGACCTTCCCGGCGACGTACGCCTGGGTGTAGTACTGCATGGTCTGGATCACCCCGGTGACCACCGCGAACATGATGATCGGCGAGATGTTCGGCAGCGTGACGTACCGGAACCGCTGGAAGGGGCCGGCGCCGTCCAGCTGGGCCGCCTCGTACTGCTCCCTGGGGACGTCCAGCAGCGAGGCCATGAAGATGACCATCAGGTCGCCGACGCCCCACATGGCGAGCAGGGTGAGCGCGGGCTTGGACCAGTCCTCGGAGGCGAACCAACCGGGCTGCGGCAGACCGAGATCGCCGAGCAGGTGGTTGACCGGGCCGGTGCCGGGGTTGAACAGGAAGGCGAACGCGACGGTGGCGGCCACCGGCGGGGCCAGGTAGGGCAGGTAGAACGCGGTGCGGAAGAAGCCCGCGCCGGTCTTCACCCTGGTGATGAGCATCCCGATGCCCAGGCCGAAGGCGACCCGCAGGCTCACCATCACGACCACCAGCCACAGGGTGTTGCGCAGGCCCTGCCAGAAGGTCGGCAGGTGGTTGAAGACGTAGTCCCAGTTCTTCAGGCCGTTGAAGGTCGGGTTGCCGAAGCCGTTGTAGGAGGTGAAGGAGAAGTAGACGGTGGAGATCAGCGGGTAGGCGAAGAAGACGCTGAAACCGATCAGCCAGGGGGAGAGGAAGGCGAGGGTGCGGGCCGCCTCCCGGCGGCGCTTGCGGCGCAGCAGGTGCTGCGTGCCGGGCGCCGCCGGGCCGGTCGGTGCCGCGTCGGCCTCGTCGTTCCCCTTGCGGGTGCCGAACGCGAGTGACATGGGAGCTCCGTGGACCGGTGCCGGGCCTACTTGGCCTGGGCGATGTCGGTGTCGATCTGCTTGGCCGCGGCGGCCAGGCCCGCCTGGAGGTCGGCCTGCTTGCCGGACTCGTAGTCGTAGCCGAGGTTCTGCAGGGTGGTGATGTAGGCGCCGCCGTTGGCGGCCGGCGGGGTGGTGCCGGAGTGGGGGTTCCTGGCGACGTCCAGGAAGGTCTTGAAGTTCTCGTCGGAGACCAGCTTCGGCGAGTTGAGCGCGTCGAGGGTGCTCGGCACGTTGTGGATCGCGTTGGCGAAGTTCACCACCGCGTCGGTGTCCGTGGTCAGGTACTTGACGAACTCCCAGGCGGCGGCCTGCTTCTTGCTGCTGCTGGCGATGCCGACGATGGTGCCGGTCTGGTAGCCGCGGCCGTAGGTGTCCGCCTGGTCGTCCGGGACGGGGAAGGCGGCGGTGGCCCACTCGAAGCCGGGCTTGTTCTCGGCGAGCGAGGCGGTGCGCCACTCGCCGTCGAGGATCATCGCGACCTGGCCGGTGTGGAAGGGGTTCTTGGCGCTGAACTCCTCGCCGAAGGTGGCGCGGTACTTCTCCAGCTTGTCGTAGCCGCCGAGCTGGTCGACCAGGCCCTTCTGCCACTTGAGCATCGCGGCGACCTTCGGGTCGGTGGCGATGCTCGACTTGCCGTCGGCGCCGAAGTAGCTCGGCCCGTACTGGCCGAGGTAGTGCTCGGTGGTGGACTCGTAGCCGTGGTACAGCGGCATGAAGCCGAGCTGCTTGTACGAGTCGCCGTCGGCCTTGGTCAGCTTGGCGGCGTCCTCGGCGAACTCGCTGAAGGTCTTCGGCGGGTTGGCGATGCCGGCGTCGGCGAAGGCCTTCTTGTTGTAGTACAGGCCGTACGCGTCGCCGAGCAGCGGCAGCGAGCACTGGTTGCCCTTGAACTGGGTGTAGGCGAGCATCGCGGCCGGGAAGGTCTTGGCCGGGTCGATGCCGCTCTTGTCGAGCATCGGCTTGAGGTCGGCGAAGGCCTTGGTCGAGCAGAACATGCCGACGTTGTTGGTGGTGAAGGAGGAGACCACGTCCGGCGCGCTGTCGCCGCCGGCCCGCAGCGCCTGGTTGACCTTGTCGTCCGGGATGTTGCCCACGGCCTTGACGTGGATGTTCGGGTGGGCCTTCTCGAAGGCGGCGATGTTGTCGTTGATCGCCTTGGTCTCGTTGTCCTGGCTCCAGCCGTGCCAGAAGGTGATGGTGACGTCCTTGCCGCTGGCCGATTCGTCGTTGCCGCCCGAGTCGCTGGAACCGGTGCAGGCGGAGGCGAGCAGGGCCAGGACGGCGCTGCCGGCGACGGCGGCGATCGTGCGACGGCCTCGACGGGAGGTGGTGGCGTGCACTTCGGGATCCTCCTGGGAGTGCGCGGGCAGGCCTCGTTGCCTCGGGTCCCGCGTTCGGGGGTTGGGGAGAGGTGGGTGCAGGTGGGCGAGGTGACGGGGGAGCGTCGGTGGGTGGACGTCAGTGGGTGGAGAAGACCGCCTCGCGGGCGTCGGACAGGGCGCGTTGCAGGGCGCCGAGCAGGACCGGTGAGCCGGGCAGGACGCTGCTGCGGACCGTCGGCCGGGCGATGGAGATCCGTGCCAGTTCGTCCTCGACGAGGGCGCGCAGCCGCTCGCCGCCCGCGCTCGGCACCACGCCGGAGAGGACCACCAGCTGGGGGTCGACGACGGCGACGATCACGGCCAGCCCGACGGCGAGCCGCCCGGCCAGCTCGGCGAGGAAGGCGTCGCCGGCGCCGGGGGTGGCCAGCGCCTTGGCGATGGACTCCTGCGCGGTGGCCGCGCCGAGCCCGTGCTCCCGGGCCAGGGCCCGGACGGCGGGGGCGCCGACCAGGGCCTGGAACCCGCCGAACTTGCGGCGGCGGGCGTCCCACTCGACCGGGGAGTCGGGCAGCGGCATGTAGCCGACCTCCCCGGCGCCGCCGGTGAAGCCGCGGTGCAGCCGCCCGGCGATCACGATCGCCGCGCCGACCCCCGCCCCGGCCCAGAGCAGGACGAAGTCCTCGAAGCCGGCCGCGGCGCCCGAGGACTGCTCGGCGACGGCGGCCAGGTTCACGTCGTTCTCGATCGTCACCGGCGCGCCGATCGCCGCGGTCAGCTCCTCGACCAGCCGCGGCGAGTGCCAGCCCGGCAGGTGGGAGGCGTAGCGCAGCCTGCCGGTGACCGGGTCGGGGGCGCCGCCGACCCCGACCGCGGCGGTGCGCAGCGAGCCCTCGGGGAGGCCGGCGGCCCGGACGGCCGCGGCCACCGCGGCGGCCACGGCCGGGACGGTCCCGGCGGCCGGGACGCCCTTGGTGGGCACGGTGTGCTCGGCCAGCGTGGTGCCGGTGATGTCGGCGACGGCGACCCGGATCTCGCTGTTGGTGACGTCCAGTCCGGCGACGTACCCGGCGGCCGGATTCACCTGGTACAGCTGGGCGTTGGGCCCGGGTCCACCCGCCGTGGTGCCGACCGGCAGGACCAGCCCGGCCGCCTCCAGGCGGGCCAGCAGCTGGGAGGCGGTGGGCTTGGACAGCCCGGTGAGGGCGCCGATCTGGGTGCGCGAGAGCGGCCCGTTCTCCAGCAGCAGTTCGAGGGCGGCGCGGTCGTTGATGGCGCGCAGCAGACTGGGGGTGCCGGCGAGGGGGGCCTTGGCGGTGCTCTTGGTCATGCCCGGAATCCTCCTCTTTCGGCTGGTCGGGTGAACTGTTAGGAAACTTTCCAGTCGCTTGCCAAGGACCGTAGGGCCGCCCCAGCGGGGTGTCAATGGTGGGTGGAGCGGAGGATGCCGAAGCGTTACCGGACAGCGCGAAGGCCCCGCCCTACGACCAGCGGGAGCGGCAGTGCGAGCGGTCTGTCGGAAGCTCCCTGCCCGTCAGGGCTCGTCCTTGGCATTCCGGCGGTTCCCCCGGCAGAGGGAGGCCTTGGGGATTCTCCCGCCCGAGAGAAGAAGGAAAGAAAAAGGGCACCGACCTCCTCCAGTGAGGAGGCCGGCACCGGAAAACAGCAGTGATATCGATTGATGAAAGTTCGCCCGCCCCCGATCGAGGCTCCGGCACGGCCGAAGCGGCGACGGCAGCGTTCGGTCTTTGCGCAGGAAGTCGGCCAGACCGACTTCCTGCGCAAAGGGCGGAGGTTGTGGGCCAAGGAACACCGAACCGATCGAGTCCGCGCAGGCCGCACTCGACCGGGCCGATCTGCGACCGGGCTCCGCGTATGCTCACGAACCTTCCGCCGGTCCCTCGGCAGGGAAGGTAGGAGCGGGGCTCCCGTCCCTTCGCGGAGGCTGCCTCCGCTACGGGGCCGGCTCCGGCTTCGTCGCCGGGATCGGCTCGGTGGCCTTGAAGCGGGCCGAGTTCGGGTCGGCCAGGGCGGACGGCGCCGCCTGCTCGGCGGCGGGCACCGGGGAGGGTGCGATCACCACGCCGGTCGCCCCGGCCGCAGCGGCCGCCGGGACCTCCTCCTTGACCTTGATCCCGGCCCGGTCGAAGGCCACCTTCAGCCGCTGGCGCAGCGCCCGGGAGACGGAGAGGGCCTTGCCCGGGGCCGTCCGGGCCTCGATCCGCAGCACCACCGAGTCCGGGGCGACCGACTCCACGCCCAGGATCGACACCGGCGCCCAGATCAGCTCGTCGTACGGGGCCTCCTTGGCCATCAGCTCGGCCGTCGCCAGGATCAGGTCCTCGACCTGGACGAGATCCTCCTTGTACCCGACCTGCACGTCCACCGAGGCGGTCGCCCAGCCCTGGCTCATGTTGGCGATCCGCTTCACCTCGCCGTTGCGGATGTACCAGATCTCGCCGTTCGCGCCGCGCAGCTTGGTCACCCGCAGGCCGACCTCCAGCACGGTGCCGGTGGCCACCCCGGTGTCGATCTCGTCCCCGACGCCGTACTGGTCCTCCATGATCATGAAGACCCCGGAGAGGAAGTCGGTGACCAGGTTGCGGGCGCCGAAACCGATCGCCACACCGGCCACACCGGCGCTCGCCAGCAGCGGCGCCAGGTTGACCCCCAGGGCGGACAGCACCATCAGCGCCGCCGTGCCCAGGATGGTGAAGGAGGCCACGCTGCGCAGCACCGAGCCGATCGCCTCCGAGCGCTGCTGGCGCCGCTCCGTGTTCACCACCCCGGTGTTGGCCAGCAGCCCGCCCAGCCGGCTCTCCTCCTGGTGCTCGGAGGTGCGCGCCATCCGCCCTATCAGCTGGGTGATGAGCTTGCGCACCATGGCCCGCAGCACCAGGGCCAGCACGATGATGAAGACGATCCGCAGCCCGGAGGCCAGCCAGCCCTGCCAGTGGGTGTCGAACCAGCTGGCGGCCTGCCGGGTGGTGTCCGAGACCTCCTGCGCGCTGGTCGGGATCCGCAGGTCGAACTGGGGCAGCTGCGCGGTGGGGCTTGGGGTCGGCGTCGGGGTGATGAGCGCGGCGGACGCGTCGGACGGACCGGTGGCACCGGAGCTGAACACGTGCGGACCTTCCTGGCTGGGTGCGTGGCGGTCCGCACCGCCGACGAGCGGCCCGCGGACCGTGAGCGCTAGCCTATCCGCCGCAGGATGCCCGCCAGGACGCGCCGGGAACCTCCCACGAGCGTGCCCGAGGGGGGACGGAGCATCCCGAACGCCCCGTCAGCGCCCCCGTACGCTCCCCCTGCACCCGGGCCGCCAGGCGGCCCGGGGCCGTCGGGGCGCTGCTCCGGACGGCCGAACCCTGCCCCCGGAGGGCCACCCGGCAGGGTCACCGGGGCGGGCCGCACCGCCACCCGGGTGCAACCCGACCTTCCCCCGGGCATACCGGCTATGACAGAGACCACACCCGGAGTTCGCGTCAGGTCCGTTACACAGGAGTGGTGGCGCCGTACAAAGGCGTAAGGCGACACTGGGGGAGATCGCGCACGCGTGGCGCGGTCCAACCGCTCGTCCCGGCGCGAGCCACGCGCCGCAGGCGTCCAAGGAGGCATCCGTGCCGCATGTCCTGGTCCTCAACGCGTCCTACGAGCCACTCGGCGTCGTATCGATGCGCCGCGCACTCATCCTGGTCCTCAACCACAAGGCGGTCAGCCTGGAGGACTCGGGAGTCACTCTGCACAGCGCCACCAGCGCCCTTCCGGCGCCGTCCGTCGTCCGTCTGACCCGCTTCGTACGGGTCCCGTTCTGCGGGCCCGTCCCGCTCACCCGCCGGGCGCTGTTCGCCCGCGACCACGGCCGCTGCGTCTACTGCGGGGCCGCCGCCACCAGCGTCGACCACGTCATCCCGCGCAGCCGCGGTGGCCAGCACCGGTGGGACAACGTGGTGGCGGCCTGCCGCCGCTGCAACCACACCAAGGCCGACCGCCACCTCACCGAGCTCGGCTGGCGGATGAAACGACCACCCGCGCCGCCCAGCGGCCTGGCCTGGCGCATCATCGGCACCGGGATCAAGGACCCGCGGTGGCGGCCCTACCTGGAGCCCTACGGCGGCGGTGACCAACTGCGCGCCCCGCAGTGGGGCGAGTACGAGCACCACGACCGTACCGAGCAGCCGGTCCACCCCGTCCCGCTCGGCCGGGCGCACCCCGCCCACCCCGCCCCTGTCCGCCGCGGCGAGCAGCCCGCACCGCTCTCCGCCTGACCCCAGCTCCACAAGGGCCCGCCCGTCACACCGTCGGTACGCGCCTCATGGGCCGCCGAGCCCCCCGCACCGGGGAGCCGGCGGCCCGCCGCGTTCGCGGGGCCTTTCCAGGGGGCGGCCTACCGCCCGGGCCCCGGCTACTGCCCCGGCCCCGGCTACTGCTTGGGCGCGGTCCCGCCCGCCGGTGGTACCGCGGGGGCGACCGGCGCGCCGCCCGGCTGGGCCGGCTGCCCGGCCGGGGGCTGCGGCGCGGCCGGCGGGGTCACCGCGTACAGCTCGACGCCCCACAGCGAGTAGCCGTACTTGGTCGCCCGCGCCACGCCCTGCACCCGGACGTACCGGACCCCGGGCGCGTCGAAGCGCACCGTCTCGTCGCCGCCCTTGCCGCCGTCCACCGTCGCCGCGTCGGTCCAGGTGTTCCCGTCCGCCGAGACCTGGATCCGGTACGAGGCGGCGTACGCGGCCTGCCAGTGCAGCACCGCCGCGCCCAGCCGGGTCGCCTGCGGCAGCTCCAGCCGCACCCAGGCGTCGTCCTTGGCCGGCGAGGACCAGCGGGTCTTCGGATCGCCGTCGGTGACCGCCGAGGCCGGGAAGTTCGCCGTCTCGTCGCCCGAGGAGGTGGCCTTCGCGCCGACCGCCAGGTCCGGACCGCCGGTGGGCGGCACCACGTGCACCTGGAGCACCTGCCGGACGGTGGTCCCGCCGGCCACGAACTGCACCGGCACCTGGTACGTCCCGGACGGCGTCTCCGCGGTGGCGCTGACCAGCAGCGGCACGCCCACCCGGCCGCCGCGCGGCACCGTCACCGGGCCGGCCGGGGTCACGGTCAGCCCCTTGGCGGCGGCCGGCACCTCGGTGCGCAGCTCGCCGGTGGTGCCCTCGGGGCGGCCGGCCTCCACGGTGGCGCCGGTCCGCACGGGCGCGGAGGCGCCGGTGACCACGTCCACGGCCGGGTCGGAGAGGCTGAGCCGGGCCGCCGGGGCGTCCGCGTACCAGGGGATCACCTGGTTGACCACCGGCGGGTCGCCGCCGGGCCGCCAGGTCAGCCGGAAGGCGTCGGCGGCCAGCCCGCCGGCCGGCAGCTCGTTGTAGCCGGGCTGTACGGTGCCGATGTCGGCCCAGGTGCCGTCGGCCCGGCGCACCGCGACGGTGGCGGTGGCGCGCACGCCCGGGTCGGTCAGCACGGTGAGCCGGTCCAGCGGACGGGCCGCGCCGAGCTCGACGACGAGCGGCTCGTCCAGCGCGGTCGGCGCGTTGGCGGCCCGGTACGCGGTGTCCGGGTTGCCGTCCAGCACGGCGGCGGCGGAGGAGCCGGGCGCCGCGTCGGGACCGCCGCTGACGCTGGCCGGGGACTCGTCCGGGGCGGTGACGGTGAACTCGCGCACCGCGACGGCGGTCTTCTGCGCGGCGGTGGCCCGCAGCCGTACGGCCCGTACCACGGTGCCCGGCGGGAGCTGGGCGCTGACCGTCTTCTGGTTCCGGACGGTGGCGAGCTGCTTCCAGCCGCCCTCGCCGGTGGAGTACTCCAGCACGCCGTCACGGATGTAGTCGTCCGTGGCGGTCCGGGCGTCCGGGCCGTTGCCCCAGCCGCCCATCAGCACGGTCACGCCGCTGACCGGGCGGCCGGCGCCGAGGTCCAGGCCGACCGCGTCACCGGGCTGCGGGGGAGTGGAGCTCCAGTAGAAGGTGTCGGCCACGCCGTCGGTCATCAGCGCGGGCAGGTGGTCCTGCGCGGTGCCCATGGTGGTGGTCGGGGCGACCGCGCCGCCGCCCACGCCCGACCAGTTGTCGGCGGCGCGCACGGCGCGCTCCAGGAACGGGCCGAGCACCCCGGCGCCGACGGTGGCCGGGGCCCGGTCCAGCTGCTCGCGCAGCCGGTTGAGCTCGACCCGGGCCTTCCAGGCCGCGGTGCCGTCACCGCCGTGCTGCGCCAGCAGCATGTCGAGGGCGGCCTGGCCGGCCAGCCCGTAGTCGCGCAGCGGGCCCAGCCAGGGCGCGGCCTCGGCGGCCAGCTGGGTGGTGGCCGGGGTGCCGGCCAGGGTCTGCTGGGCGGTGGCCATGGTGGCGAAGGCGTCCCGCAGCGGGGCGGCGGCCTCGATCAGCCTGGCCAGGTCGGGGGTGGCGCCGGAGGTGGGCTCGGCGGCCGCCCAGAACCGGTCCAGCAGCGGCGTCAGATAGCCGGACTCCTGCTTGGACAGCGGCGAGGAGGTGCTGTTCCCGGCCAGCGCGGTGACCGCGGACAGCGCCGTCCCGGCGGGCGTCGGGGCGGCGCCGGTCGGCCCGGCCAGCGAGCGCACGGCGGCCTGCCAGGACTCCTGCGGCTGGTACCCGGCCGGGTTCCAGGCGAAGTCGCCGGCCGTCGAGACGGCGATCCGGGAGGCCACCGGCTGCCGCATGGCGCCGGTCAGCAGCGCCGCCGAGCGGGTGGCCACCTCCGGGTCGCGCCCGCTGTAGGCGCCGAGGAAGAGCCGGTCCGGGCTGGCGTCGTTGACCGGGTAGTTGTCCATGGTGAGCAGCGGGCGCCCGTACAGCCCGGCGGTGTCCGAGGCCTGGGCGCCGGTGATCTTCTCCGGGATCACCCCGACCCCGCTCCAGGCCACCTGAACGCCCTCCGGCAGCGCCGCCGCCAGCGCCTTGCGGTACGGGGTGGAGCCCTGCTGGTGGTACTCGGTGGGGACGACGGACAGCGGCGCCAGGCCCGGGTTCCGCGCGATCAGCCGGTCCTGCACCTTCCGCACCAGCGCGGCCTGCGCCTTGGCGGCCGCGGCCGGCCCGGTGCCGTACTCGTCGCTGTCGTCGTCGCAGTGCCACTCGTCGTAGCTGACGTCCAGGAACTGCAGCTGGAAGGCGGTGAAGCCGAGCTTGCGCAGCCCGTCCAGCTTGTTCACCAGCGCGTCGACGTCCTTGCCGGAGCTGAAGCAGAAGGACTGGCCCGGGTCGATCGCGTAGCCGAGCGTGACGTGGTTCTGCCGCGCCCGGAAGCCCAGCTCGCGCAGCTCCTCGGCCTGCGCCTCGGGGTAGGCGTTGCGCCAGCGGGAGAGCCGGTACGGGTCGTCACCGGGGGCGTAGAGGTAGAAGTTCTGCTTGGAGCGGCCCAGGAAGTCGACCTGCTCCAGCCGCTGCTGGGCGGTCCAGGGGGTGCCGTAGAAGGCCTCCGCGGTGCCGCGCACCGGGGCGCCGGCCGGCCAGTCCCGCAGCGTGATCCCGGGCAGGCCGAGCCCGGCCGCACCCGGTGCCTGCCCCTGCCCGGCCGGTACGGCGGCGAGCAGCTGACGCAGGCTCTGCGCGGCGTAGAAGGTGCCGGTGGCGTCCACGCCGGACAGCACCACGGCGCCGTACGTCCCGCCGCCCTGGGCGGGCAGCTGACCGGCCGCCAGCACGTAGCCGCCGGCCGGCATCCCCGCGGTCGAGGGCGCGGCGTCCTCCCTGCCGCCCGCCGCGGCCGTCAGCTGCCGCAGCACCCGGCCGCTCTCCCCGTCGGCGCCCTCGGCGGGCCCGCCGACGTACACCACCAGCGCGCCGGCGGCCGGCGTCCCGCCCTCCGGCTGCGGCGTCACCTCGCCCGCCCCGGCGACCTCCAGCACCTCCCGGACGGCGTGCACCGCGCCGAGGTCCACCTTGGGGGCGGTCACCAGCGTCACCGCGGCCGGCACCGCGACGGGCCTGCCCGCCACGGTCTGCTGCTGCGGCTTCGGGAACACCTTCGGGTCGGTCACGCTGCCCAGCGGCGTCTGCGGCGCGGTGCTCACCACATCGGGCGCCGAGGCCGCCGCGTACGCCGTCGACGGCAACGAGCCGGCCAGCAGCCCGCCGACCACCGCCGCGGCGGCGACCCCGGCGGCGATCTGCATCGTCCGCCGGCCCGGCCGGGCCTCCCGCACCGACGCCAACAGCGGCTCCGTCCCCTTGAGATCGGCGATCAGCCGGTCCGCCGTCCGCGGCGCCAGCTGACGGCACGTCCGCGCCGTGGCCCGCCGCGCCACCACCGCCGCGGGGTGCTGCAACACCTCCCGCAACGCCGGACTCTGCTCCAACTGCGACCGCAGCCGCCGCCCGGCCACAACGGACACTCGGGCTTGCACAGGAGCCTCCTCGCCAGGCCACGACCACATCGCCGCAACCCCACCAGCTGGCCGACCCGGTGTCAACGCCGCCGACGGCTATGCCCGAGTTGCCCTGATTCATCCCTTTCTACAGGCCGTCGGACAACGCCCAGGGCCCGCGTCGCCGACCGGCGACGCGGGCCCTGTCGCCCATTCAGAACCCGTGGGTCAGGAGCGCGGCGGAGCCGGCAGCACGGCCTACTTCAGCGTCGGCGCCGCTCCCGCGCGCGGGAGTGGCACGGTCCGGTCCGGCAGGCCGAACCGGACGTCGTGTCGCGCTGGGTGATCGTGGTGTCACACGGGTAGGACTGTGGCTGTCCTGACCGGGCGTCGCCGAGACATCGCAGGAGCCGCGAGTGGCCGCTTACCACGACAGTGACGGAGCCGAGCAGGTGCCGGCGCAGGATGCTCCGCCGCCGCCCGCCGAACTGGTGGCGCTGGCGCAGGCGTACGGGGTGGACACCCGGTACCCGGGGCCGGGCGGGCAGGCGGTGGGGGCGCGGACGCTGGTGGCGGTGCTGGGGGCGATGGGGGTGGCGGCCGGGTCGCCGCAGGAGGTGCGGGAGGCGCTGGAGCGTCACCGGGCCGAGCAGCGGGCCCGGTTGCTGCCGCCGTGCGTCGTGGTGCGGCAGGGGAGGCGGACGGCGCTGGACGTGCCGGCGGACGCCCGGTTGCGGGTGGAGCTGGAGGACGGCGGGAGTTGGGAGCTGCCGCGGGGGCACTCGCACTGGGTGCCGGGGGACCTGCCGCTGGGGCGCCATGTGCTCACGGCGGAGAGCGAGGGCCGGACCGCCCGGGCCGCGCTGGTCGTCGCGCCCGAGCGGCTGCCGCAGCTCCCCGGCCGTAGTTGGGGGTTCCTCGCCCAGCTGTACTCGGTGCTGTCCGAGCGCTCCTGGGGCATGGGCGACCTCGGCGACCTCGGTGAGCTGGTCCGGTGGGCGGGGGCCGGTCTCGGCGCGGGCTTCGTGCAGATCAACCCGCTGCACGCGGGCGTGCCCACCAGCCCGTCCGACCCCTCCCCGTACCGCCCGTCCTC
Source organism: Kitasatospora sp. NPDC114501 (assembly GCF_055633695.1). Taxonomy (NCBI): domain Bacteria; kingdom Bacillati; phylum Actinomycetota; class Actinomycetes; order Kitasatosporales; family Streptomycetaceae; genus Kitasatospora; species Kitasatospora sp. NPDC114501. The sequence continues at coordinate 123,374 of NZ_JBVKDS010000010.1, forward strand.
GCGCCGCTTCGCCGACCCGGTGCACCTGCGGATCGAGGCCGTCCCCGAGTACGCGTACCTGGAGGACGGCGCGCGCGACGAGGCCGAGGAGCTGACCCGCCGCGCCGCCCGGCTGCGCGAGGAGGTGCTCGTCCACGACGCCCTGATCGACCGGGACGCCGTGTGGCGGCTCAAGCGAGAGGCCCTGGAACTGCTGCACGAGGTGCCGCGCGGCCCCGGGCGGCAGGCCGAGTACGAGGCGTTCCGGCGCCGCGAGGGCGAGTGGCTGCGTCGGCACGCGCTGTGGAACGCCCTGGCCGAGGAGCACGGCGCGGACTGGCACCACTGGCCGAAGGGCCTGCGTCACCCGGACGGCCCACAGGTCGGGCAGGCGGAGAAGGAGCTCGGGGAGCGGGTCGAGTTCCACCGCTGGCTCGCCTGGCAGGTCGACCAGCAGCTCTCCCACGCCCAGCGGGCGGCCCGTGACGCCGGCATGCCGGTCGGCCTGATCCACGACCTGGCGGTCGGCGTCCACCCGGACGGCGCGGACGCCTGGGCGCTGCGGGACGTGCTGGCCGCCGGCATCTCGGTCGGCGCCCCGCCGGACGCCTTCAACGCCCACGGCCAGGACTGGGGCCTGCCGCCCTGGCGCCCGGACGCGCTGGCCGAGGCCGGCTACGCCCCGTTCGCGGAGCTGCTGCGGGCCACCGCCCGGCACGCCGGGGCGGTGCGGATCGACCACGTGATGGGCCTGTTCCGGCTCTGGTGGGTGCCGAACGGCCACCCGCCGACCGAGGGCGTGTACGTGCGCTACGACCCGGAGGCGATGCTCGGCGTGCTGGCGCTGGAGGCGCACCGGGCCGGGACGGCGGTGATCGGCGAGGACCTCGGCACGGTGGAGCCGGGCGTTCGGGAGGAGCTGGCGGCGCGCGGGGTGCTCGGCACCTCCGTCCTCTGGTTCGAGCGGGACTGGCAGGCCGACGGGGCACCGGTCCTCGGCCCGGACCGCTGGCGGCCGGGCTGCCTGGCCACCCTCACCACCCACGACCTGCCCAGTACGGCGGCCCGGCTCTCCGGCGAGCACGTCGAGCTGCGTCACCGGCTGGGCCTGCTGGCCCGGCCGCTGGCGGAGGAGCAGGCGCAGGCGGCGGCGGAGCTGGTGGACTGGCGGGCCGAGCTGGCGCGGCTGGGGCTGCTCGCCGAGGACGAGCCGCTGACGGCGCCGCTGCTGTACCGCTTCCTGCGGGCCACCCCGGCGGAGCTGGTCGGGGTCTGGCTGCCGGACCTCGTCGGCGACCCGCGCCCGCAGAATCTGCCCGGCACCTGGGACCAGTACCCGAACTGGCGTCTTCCGGTCGCCGACGGCTCCGGTGCGCCGGTCACCCTCGAACGCCTCGCCGCCGCCCCCGCCGCCGTCCTGCTCGCCCAGCTCCTCGCCCCGGCCGCCTCCGCCAGGCCGACCCCGACGCGCGCGCCCCTGTAAGCGGCGGGTAAGTTGGAAACGTGGACAAGAGGAACGCTTTGCGAGCCGGCGCGGTCTCCGCAACGGTCACGCTGATGATGCTGCTGACGTCGCCCGCCATGGCCTTCGCCCGGGACGACGGTGACGACCCGGGCTCCGGCCTGAGTGTCGGTGAGACCCTCGGCCTGTACGTGTTTCTGCCGCTCGTGGCCTTCGCGCTGATCGCCGGGCTGGCCGGCCTGCCGTACGGCAAGGGCAAGAAGAAGTAACTCCTCGAGGCACCTCCTCAAGGCACCTCCGCGGAGCAGGCCGACCGTCGCGTCCACCAGGACCCGCACGACCCCGAAGGGGCGCCGGACGATCCGGCGCCCCTCTGTGGTTCCGGGGGTCCGTCAGCGGGCCCCCGCCGCACGGTCGGCCGCCTGGGCCCTGAGCGCGCGCTCGACGCCCGCCCGCGCCTCGACGACCTGGCGCCGCAGCGCCGGCGCCGGCTCGGCCGAGGCCAGCCACGCGTCGGTCGCGTCCAGCGTCTCCTGCGTCACCTGCAGAGCCGGGTACAGCCCGACGATGATCTGCTGCGAGATCTCGTGGCTGCGGGTCTCCCAGACGTGCTTCACCGCCGCGAAGTACTTGGCCGCGTACGGCGCGAGCAGCTCGCGCTGGTCGGACTGCTGGAAGCCGGCGATGACGGCCTCCTGCACATAGTTCGTCAGCTTGTCGGACTCCACCACCGACGCCCAGGCCTCCGCCTTGGCCTCGGCGGTCGGCCGGGCGGCGCGGCAGGTGGCCGCGTGCTCCTGGCCGGCCGCGGTGTTGTCCCGCTCCAGCTCGGCGGCGATGAGCGCCTCGTCGGCCCGCCCGGTGGCCGCCAGGCGCACCAGCAGGGTCCAGCGCAGCTCGGTGTCCACCGCGAGGCCCTTGACCTCGGCCGAGCCGTCCAGCAGCCCGGCGAGCAGGTCCAGCTGACCGTCCGTACGGGCGACCGCGGCGAGGGCGCGGGCCCAGGCCAGCTGGTGGTCGCTGCCGGGCGCGGCGGCGCGCAGGTGCTCCTCCGCGGCGGCGGCCCAGCGGTCGAGGCCCTCCTCGCGCCACGCCGGGTCGGCGTAGGCGTCGAGGGCGAGCTTGACCTGGCGGTGCACGGACTGCACCACGCCGATGTCGCTCTCGCGCCCGATGCCGGACAGCGCCAGCGACAGGTAGTCGCGGGCGGCCAGCTCGCCGTCGCGGGTCATGTCCCAGGCGGAGGCCCAGCACAGCGCGCGCGGCAGCGACTCGGTGAAGCCGCCGAGGTTCTCGGTGACGACGGCCAGCGAGTCCTCGTCGAGCCGGATCTTGGCGTACGAGAGGTCGTCGTCGTTCAGCAGCACGACGGCCGGGCGGTGCCGGCCGACCAGCTCGGGCACCTCGGTGCGCGGGCCGTCGACGTCCAGCTCGATCCGGTCGGTGCGCACCAGCGTGTCACCGTCGAGCTCGTACAGGCCGATCGCGATGCGGTGCGGGCGCAGCACGGCCTCGCCCTTGGCGCCGGCGGGCAGCGCGGGGGCCTCCTGGAGCACCGCGAAGGACTCGATCTCGCCGTCGGTGTTCAGCACGACGGACGGCCGCAGCACGTTGATGCCGGCGGTCTCCAGCCAGGCCTTGGACCAGGCCTTGAGGTCGCGGCCGCTGGCCTCCTCCAGGGCGCCGAGCAGGTCGCTGAGCCGGGTGTTGCCCCAGGCGTGGCGCTTGAAGTACGCCTGGACGCCCTGGAAGAAGGCGTCCTGGCCGACGTACGCCACCAGCTGCTTGAGCACCGAGGCGCCCTTGGCGTAGGTGATGCCGTCGAAGTTGACCTGGACGTCCTCCAGGTCGTTGATCTCCGCCATGATCGGGTGGGTGGACGGCAGCTGGTCCTGCCGGTACGCCCAGGTCTTCATCTGGTTGGCGAAGGTGGTCCAGGAGTGCGGCCACCTGGAGCCGGGGGCCTCGGCCTGGCAGACGGCCTCGGCGAAGGTCGCGAAGGACTCGTTGAGCCAGAGGTCGTTCCACCACTCCATGGTGACGAGGTCGCCGAACCACATGTGGGCGAGCTCGTGCAGGATCGTCGCGGCGCGGGCCTCGTAGGCGGCGTCGGTGACCTTGGAGCGGAACACGTACTGGTCGCGCAGGGTGACGGCGCCCGCGTTCTCCATCGCGCCGGCGTTGAACTCCGGGACGAAGAGCTGGTCGTACTTGGCGAACGGGTACGGGAAGTCGAACTTCTCCTGGAAGTAGTCGAAGCCCTGCTTGGTGACCTCGAAGACGGCCTCCGGGTCCAGGTACTCGCGCAGCGAGGGCCGGCAGTAGACGCCCAGCGGCACCTTCTGCTCGCCGTTCTCGTAGGTGTCGAAGACCCCGACGTACGGGCCGGCGACGAGCGCGGTGATGTAGCTGGAGATCCGGCCGGTGGGCTCGAACGTCCAGACCCGGGTGTCGCCCTCGCCGACCGGCTCCGGGGTCGGCGAGTTGGAGACCACGACCCAGCCCGCGGGCGCGGTCACGGTGAACGCGAACGCGGCCTTCAGGTCGGGCTGCTCGAAGTTGGCGAAGACCCGGCGGGCGTCCGGCACCTCGAACTGGGTGTACAGGTAGGTCTCGCCGTCGACCGGGTCGACGAACCGGTGCAGGCCCTCACCGGTGTTGGTGTACTCGCAGTTCGCGACGACCCGCAGCTCGTTCTCGGCCGCCAGGCCCGGCAGCGGGATGCGGCTGTCGGCGAAGCTCGCCGGGTCCAGCCGCACGCCGTTGAGGGTGATCTCCTCGACGCTCGGGGCGACGAGGTCGATGAAGGTCTCCGCGCCGGGGGTGGTGGCGGTGAACCGGACCACGGTGGTGGACCGGAAGGTACCGCCCTCGCGGGCCGAACCGAGGTCGAGCTCGATGTCGTACGCGTCCACGTGGAGGAGGTCGGCCCGGGTGCGGGCCTCCTCACGGGTCAGGTTTGTGCCGGGCACTCGCTGCACTCCTTTGTCAGACTGATGGTCCGAATCCTCGCACGTCCAACGGACCGGGCGGCCGGAAAACCGCGGGCGGGGCGGGCCCGGGCGGTCAGCCCTGGCCCACCCCGCCCGGGTGGGTCGCCGTGTCGGTTCACGACGGGGGGTTCACGCCCCCGGCGTCACTTCTTCCACTTGGTCAGCGGACCGTCGCTGGCGCTGTAGCGGCGGAACGCGTAGACCGCGGCGCCGTCGTCCGAGATCAGGTACTCGGTGCTGCTGCTGCCGATGCTCATGCTGCTCGGCATGGCCAGGGTGCCCAGGTCGGACAGCGAGCCGTCGGTCGGCGAGAGCGTCACCAGCCGGGCCGGCTTGCCGTAGCCCTGGTCGACGATCGCGCGGACCTTGCCGTCCTTGTCGGTCCCGGCCACCAGGCGCATGTCGTTGCTGGCCGAACCGGAGTTGGCCGCCCACAGCCGCTTGCCGGTGTTCAGGTCGTAGGCGTTGATGCCCGACTTGCTGCCGCTGACCTGGACGTACAGCGTGGTGCCGCTGACCACGTTGCGGGTGACGGCCTCGTCCTGGCCGGAGAGCCGCAGGCTGTCCGAACCGGGCTCCTTGACGGACATCTGGTTGCCCGGCTTGTTGTCCTTGTCGAACGGCAGGACGTAGTCGCCCTGCGGACCGTTGGTCATCAGCAGCACCAGCGGCTTGTCCTGGACGACCGCGTCGACCTCCTCGATGCTGCCGGTGAGGGTGATCGGGGTGCTGGCCGGCTTGCCGGTCTCGGCGTTGACGATCACCAGCTGCGACTTCGGGCCGCTGGTGCCGTAGCAGCGGTCACTGACCGCGATCTGGGTGCCGGCCGCCTTGGCGCGCAGGATGCAGTCCTTGTCGCGGGGCTGGTACTGCCAGGCCGGCTGGCCGTTGGCGATGCTCAGGGCGCCGACCATGTTGCCGCCGACGGCGACCACGTTCTCGGTGACGCTGAGGGTCGGCGAGGACATCCGGTCGGCCGAGACCTTGACGCTCCAGAGCAGCTTGCCCTGCGCCAGGTCGACGGCGCCGACGGTGGAGCAGTCGCTGTCACCGGTGTTGAAGGAGACGGCGGCGATGCCCTTGGAGTTGGCGCCGTACGAGGCGGTGCACATCTCCTTGCTGCCGGCCGGGACGGGGATGGTCCAGGCCTCCTTGCCGTCGGTCAGGTTGTAGGCCTTGATGCCGGAACTGTCGGCACGCACGGCGAGCTTGTCGGTACCCCAGACGCCGAGCAGCTGGCTGGAGCTGTCCGAGGTGGCCGGCTTGGGGGCGCTCCAGGCGACGGTGAAGGTGCCGCCCTTGGTGCCGGGGCCGGGGCCGCCGCTGGTCCCGCCGTTGTCGGTGCCGCCGCTGGCGACCGGGCCCGGGCCCGGATCGGGCTTGGGGTCGGGGTCCTTGAGCAGGACGACCAGGGCGATCACGATCGCGATCGCCAGCACGCCGCCGATGATCCCGCCCCACAGCATCACGGGGTTGCGCTGCTTGGGCGCGACGGGCGCGACCGGGTAGCTGTAACCCGGCTGCTGCTGGTAGTTGTAGCCGCCGGTGTTGTAGCCCTGCCCGGCGTCCGGGGCGCCGTACGGGGCACCGGGGACCGGGTCGTACGGGCCGACCGGCGCGGCGCCGGTCGGCGGGGCCTGGGTGGGGAACCCGGTCGCGGTCGGCGCGTACGCCGCGTACTCCGGGCTGCCGACGGGCGGCTGCGCGGGTGGTGCCGGCGGCTGGGCGGGCGGCGGGCCCGCGGGTGCGGCCGGGCCCGGCACGGCCGCACCGTCGAGCTGCGTCATCTGGTCCGCGACGGCGGCCGGATCGACACCACCGCCCGGCGGGCGCCCGAACGAGACGCCCCGGTTGTCCTGCGGACCGCTGCCGGGCGTTTCGCCTGCCCCCGGCGTAGGGTGATCCCCTGCCATCTGATTCCCCGTCATGTCTGGAAGCGTCCCCCTGTCGGTGCCGTCCGGCTCCGATGGGACGGGTGAGAATTGGGCACCATGGTAGTGGTGTGCGGATTTGGGCCGCCGCCAGGACCGCGGATCGCCGTCCGCGCAGGTCCAGGCCGTGCAACACCTTCACCCCCCGATCACCGCGCCCCCACGCCCGCGCCCCGCGCCACGGTCCGCGCCGGTGGTCCGCCGTCCGCGCTCCCCCGTGCGCCCGCCGGCTCCGGCCGGGGCCCCCGTCCGGGCCCCCGGGCCGTACCCTTCAGGAGTTGAAGGGGACGCCCGGCGGAGGGGTCCCCGCCGTGGGAGGGTGGATCATGTCGACGGACACACCGGGCTCGCAGTCCTCGCTGCACCGGGCGAACCTGGAACGGGTGCTCCGCGCGGTGCGGACGGCCGGCTCGCTGACCCAGGCCGAGATCGCCCGCAGCACCGGCCTGTCCGCGGCCACCGTCTCCAACATCGTGCGGGAGTTGAAGGAGGGCGGCACCGTCGTGGTCGCCGACACCTCCTCCGGCGGCCGCCGCGCCCGCAGCGTCTCGCTCAGCGGGGACGCCGGCATCGTGGTCGGCATCGACTTCGGCCACACCCACCTGCGCGTCGCGGTCGGCAACCTGGCCCACCGGGTGCTGGCCGAGGAGAGCGCCCCGATCGACGTCGACGTCTCCGCCCAGCAGGGCTTCGACCGCGCCGAGGCGATGGTGGAGCGGCTGCTGGCGCAGGCCGGGTTCCGCCCCGACAAGGTGATCGGCGTCGGCCTCGGCGTGCCCGGCCCGATCGACGTGGAGACCGGCGCGCTCGGCTCCACCGCGATCCTGCCCGGCTGGACGGGCATCGCCCCGGGCCGGGAGCTGGCCGAGCGGCTCGGCATGCCGGTGCACGTGGACAACGACGCCAACCTGGGCGCGCTCGGCGAGCTGGTCTGGGGCGCGGGCCGCGGGCTGAGCGACCTCGCCTACATCAAGGTCGCCAGCGGGGTCGGCGCCGGGCTGGTGGTGAACGGCCAGATCTACCGCGGCCCGGGCGGCACCGCGGGTGAGATCGGGCACATCACCCTGGACGAGGCCGGGCCGGTCTGCCGCTGCGGCAACCGCGGCTGCCTGGAGACCTTCGTCGGCTCCCGCTACCTGCTCTCGCTGCTCGTCTCCACCCTCGGCCCGGACCTCAGCCTGCCCCGGGTGGTCGAGCTGGCCCACCAGGGCGACCTCGGCTGCCGCCGGGTGATCGCCGACGCGGGCCGGCAGATCGGCACCGGCGTCGCCACCCTGTGCAACCTGCTCAACCCCCGCCGGGTGATCCTCGGCGGGGACCTCGCCGAGGCCGGTGAGCTGGTGCTCGCCCCGATCCGGGACTCGGTGGCCCGCTACGCGATCCCGAGCGCCGCCCGGCAGCTCTCGGTCGTCCCCGGCACCCTCGGCGGCCGGGCCGAGGTGCTCGGCGCGCTGGCCCTGGTGATGAGCGAGATGGGGGAGTCCGGCGCGCTGGGCCGCGCCTGAGGCCGGTGGCCGCGGGCACGGCCGCCCCGGGTCGCTTTCGAACAGCCGCACCGACCGCATCGGCGCGCCCGAACGTCCGTACGTCAATCCGGCCTGACCCGCCTCCCCCGCCCGACCTCCCGGAATGGCGGTGGCCGAACCGTGGCACCGGGCGCGCCGCTCGGTGTCCGGCAGGCGGACATTAGACTCGACCGGTCGGCACCGGCCGGGACCGTCGGCCTGCCGCCGGACCGGGCAGCGACGCCCGCCGGACCGTCCGTGGTCCGCGAACACTGAACGAGGAGGAACGGGTGGCCCTGCTGACCCGCATTCGGGGACCGCGCGATCTCGACCGGCTCACGCCCGGCCAGCTGGCCGCACTGGCCCAGGAGATCCGGACCTTCCTGGTGACCGAGGTCTCCAAGACGGGCGGACACCTCGGCCCCAACCTCGGCGTGGTGGAGCTCACCATCGCGCTGCACCGGGTCTTCGACTCGCCGCGCGACCGCATCCTCTTCGACACCGGCCACCAGAGCTACGTCCACAAGCTGCTCACCGGCCGCCAGGACTTCTCCCGGCTGCGGATGAAGGGCGGCCTGTCCGGCTACCCGTCCCGCACCGAGTCCGAGCACGACGTGATCGAGAACTCGCACGCCTCCACCGTGCTCTCGTACGCCGACGGCCTGGCCAAGGCCAACCAGCTGCTGGGCAAGAGCGACCCGGTCGTCGCGGTGATCGGCGACGGCGCGCTCACCGGCGGCATGGCCTGGGAGGCGCTCAACAACATCGCCGACGCCAAGGACCGCCCGCTCGTCATCGTCGTCAACGACAACGAACGCTCGTACTCGCCGACCATCGGCGGCCTGGCCAACCACCTCGCCACCCTGCGCACCACCCAGGGCTACGAGCGCTTCCTGTCCTGGGGCAAGGAGGCGCTCCAGCGCACCCCGGTGGTCGGCCAGCAGCTGTTCGAGACGCTGCACGGCGCCAAGAAGGGCCTCAAGGACTTCATCGCCCCGCAGGGCATGTTCGAGGACCTCGGCCTCAAGTACATCGGCCCGATCGACGGCCACGACCTGACCGCGCTGGAGTCCGCGCTGACCAAGGCGCGCGGCTTCGGCGGCCCGGTGATCGTGCACTGCCTCACCGAGAAGGGCCGCGGCTACCACGCCGCCGAGAACAACGACGAGGACCGCTTCCACGCGGTCGGCAAGATCCACCCGGAGACCGGCCTGCCGATCCAGAGCGGCGGAGGGCAGAGCTGGACCTCGGTCTTCGCCGAGGAGATGGTCGCGCTCGGCCACGAGCGCGAGGACATCGTCGGCATCACCGCCGCCATGCTCCACCCGGTGGGCCTGGCCCCGTTCGCCGAGGCCTTCCCGGACCGCATCTTCGACGTCGGCATCGCCGAGCAGCACGCCGTCACCAGCGCCGCCGGCCTGGCCACCAACGGCCTGCACCCGGTGTTCGCGGTCTACGCGACCTTCCTGAACCGGGCCTTCGACCAGGTCCTGATGGACGTCGCCCTGCACAAGCTGGGCGTCACCTTCGTGCTGGACCGGGCCGGGGTCACCGGCGACGACGGCGCCTCGCACAACGGCATGTGGGACATGTCGATGCTGCAGATCATCCCGACCCTGCGGCTGGCCGCCCCGCGCGATGCCGAGCAGGTCCGCGCGCTGCTGCGCGAGGCCGTCGAGGTCAAGGACGCCCCGACCGTGGTCCGCTACTCGAAGGGCACGGTCGGCCCGGCCGTTTCCGCGGTCGGCCGGATCGGCGGCATGGACGTGCTGCGCGCCGCCGAGGAGCCCTCCGGCGCCCACCGCGCCGACGTGCTGATCGTCTCGGTCGGCGCGATGGCCCCCACCAGCCTGGAGGTCGCCGACCTGCTGGCCGCCCAGGGCGTCACCGCCACCGTGGTGGACCCGCGCTGGGTCAAGCCGGTGGACCCGGCCCTTCCGGGCCTGGCCGCCGAGCACCGGGTGGTCGTCACGATCGAGGACAACGGCCGGGTTGGCGGCGTCGGCGCGGCCGTGGCGCAGGCGCTGCGGGACGCGGACGTGGACCTCCCGGTGCGCGACTTCGGCATCCCGCAGGAGTTCCTGGACCACGCCAGCCGGGCCGAGATCCTGGCCGAGATCGGCCTGAACGGCCCGGACATCGCCCGGAAGGTGGCGGCGCTGGTGGCCAAGCTGGACGCGGCGCCGGTCGAGGCCTGACGAATGAAGCGGACGGAAGCGCCGGTGGAAGGGCTGCGCCGGGCCCGGCGGACGGACCGGCGGTCCGTTCGTGTCGGACCGGTCACCCGTTTCGCCGCCGACTGTTCGTCGTAACTTCGTAACAGTTCGTCACGAAACAAGCTGACAATCGCACTGAAAGGCGGGACCGGCGCCACCGGCGCCGATCCCGCCCGGTAGGTTGTCACCCGTGCCGACCCCCACCCGCCTCCGCCTCACCGGACTGGCCGAGCGCCTGCCCGAGCGCGTCCGTACCCGTGTACTCACCGGGTACTGGACCAGGCTGGTGCCGGTGCTCGCCCTGGTCGCGCTGCTCACCCACATCCCCTCCTTCGCCCGGCCCGTCTGGAGCCCGGACGAGGGCTTCCTGGCCACCCAGGCCCGGATGCTGGCGGACGGCGGGGTGCTGTACGACACCGTGGTGGACCGCAAGCCGCCGCTGCTGCCCTGGCTCTACCAGGCCTGCTTCGCGGTCTTCGGCTCCGCCTCGCTCTGGCCGCTGCGCACCCTGGCGGTGGTGGCCCACCTGGTCACCGCGATCCTGCTGGCCTCGATCGCCCGCGGGCGCTGGGGCAACCGGGCCGGGGCCGGGGCCGGCCTGCTCTACCTGCTGGTCTCCATCGGGCTCTCCCCGGAGGACACCCAGGCGGCGACCTTCGAGGTCTTCATGCTGCCCGCCATGGTGGCCGCCTTCCGGTACGCCGAACGGCGCCGCTGGCTGGCCGCGGGCATCGCGGTCGCCCTGTGCTCACTGACCAAGCAGACCGGCGGCGCGGTGCTGCTGCCGGTGCTCTGGATGCTCTTCCAGGACGCCCGCCGGCGCGGGGTGCGCTGGCCGCCCGCGCTGTTCAAGATCGGGTTCGGCTTCATCCTGCCGATAGCGCTGGTCGCGGTGATCCTCACCAAGCCCAAGGGCTTCCTCTTCTGGGTGGTCACCGGCAGCGGCGACTACGCCTCCTTCGGCGGCGCCTGGCTCCAGATGGTCGGCCGGGCGCTCGGCAACTCGGCCATCCTGGCCGGGGCCGGCCTGGGCTTCCTGCTCCCGGTCGGGCGCCGGCTCTGGCTCAAGCGCCGCCACCGCCCGCTGCCGGTGGCCGGCGAGGAGCACGGCTCGACCACCGACCTGTGGGTCTGGCTGCTCTCCTCGGTCGTCGCCGTCAGCGTGGGCTTCCACTTCTTCGGCCACTACTACCTCCAGCTGATGCCGCCGCTGGTGCTGCTGGGCACCGGGGCGGTCGCCACCTCGGCGGTCCGCTGGAAGCCTGTCCTGGTGTACACCACGGCCGCCGCGACGGTGTTCTGGGGCCTGGCGCTGGCCTGGCCGGGCGAGCGGCTCAACCGCACCACCGAGGTCGCCACCGCCATCGCCGCCCAGACCACCCCCAAGGACACCCTGCTGGTCTGGGGCATGCACCCCGAGCTGTACTGGCTGGCCGACCGCAAACCCGCCACCCGCTACCTGACGGCCGGCTTCCTCACCAACTACAGCGGCGGCAAGGACGGCAACCAGAACGTCGGCGAGCAGTTCAGCGTCGCCAACGCCTGGCAGACCTTCGACAAGGAGCTGGCCAACGGCCTGCCCGAGGTCGTGGTCGACGACTCCGGCATCGCCCCGTACCAGCCGGTCATGGTCCCGCGGATCGAGAACCTGCTGGACACCCACTACGAGATGGTCGGCGTCTTCGCCGACACCGTGGTCTACCGCCTCAAGCACTGAGACCGCCGTCCACGGGAAGTTCCGTCGACGACTCCGTACACGCGACGTCCGACGGTGACCCCGTACACAGGGAGGAGCCCCGGCGACCATGCGGTCACCGGGGCTCCTCCGTGTACGGGCCGGGTGTGCCTTACGCGGGCACCGAGGCCACGCCGGGGGCGAGGAAGCGCTTGCCGTTCACCCGCTCCGAGACGCCCTCACGGTCCAGGTACGGGGTGATCCCGCCCAGGTGGAAGGGCCAGCCGGCACCGGTGATCATGCAGAGGTCGATGTCCTGCGCCTCGGCGACGACACCCTCCTCCAGCATCAGGCCGATCTCCTGCGCCACGGCGTCCAGGGCGCGGGCGCGGACCTGCTCCTCGGTGAGCACCGAGTCGCCGAAGGTCAGCAGCTCCAGTACCTCGGGGTCGAGGACCTGCTGGCCGTCCGTCCAGGTGTAGAAGCCGCGCTTGCCGGCCTTGACCACCTTGGCGAGGTTCTCGGAGACGGTGAACCGCTCCGGGAAGGCGCCGTGCAGGGTCTCCGAGACGTGCAGGGCGATGGCCGGGCCGACCAGCTCCAGCAGCACGATCGGGGACATCGGCAGGCCGAGCGGCTCGACGGCCTTCTCGACGTCGGCGATCGGGGTGCCCTCGTCGATGATGCCCTGGATCTCGCCCATGAAGCGGGTCAGGATCCGGTTCACCACGAACGCCGGGCGGTCCTTGCAGAGGACCGAGGTCTTCTTCAGCTTCTTCGACACCGCGAAGGCGGTGGCCAGCGAGGCGTCGTCGGTCGCGTCGCCGCGGACGATCTCCAGCAGCGGCAGGATCGCGACCGGGTTGAAGAAGTGGAAGCCGACGACCCGCTCGGGGTGCTTCAGCTTCGAGGCCATCTCACTGACCGACAGCGAGGAGGTGTTGGTCGCCAGCACACAGGTCGGCGAGACCACGTTCTCCAGGTCCGCGAAGACGGCCTGCTTGACGCCCATCTCCTCGAACACGGCCTCGATGACGAAGTCCGCGTCGCCGAAGGCGGCGGCCTTGTCCAGCGAGCCGGAGACCAGGCCCTTGAGGCGGTTGGCCTTGTCCTGGCCGATCCGGCCCTTGCCGAGCAGCTTGTCGATCTCGGCGTGGACGTAGCCGACGCCCTTGTCGACGCGCTCCTGGTCGATGTCGGTGAGGACCACCGGCACCTCCAGACGGCGGGCGAACAGCAGTGCCAGCTGGGAGGCCATCAGGCCGGCGCCGACGACGCCGACCTTGGTGACCGGGCGGGCCAGCGACTTGTCCGGCGCGCCGACCGGGCGCTTGGCCCGGCGCTGCACCAGGTTGAAGGCGTAGATGCCGCTGCGCAGCTCGCCGCTCATGATGAGGTCGGCCAGGGCCGCGTCCTCGGCGTCGAAGCCGGCCTGCAGACTGGCCTTGTCCGCGAGGTCGAAGTCCTTGGCGGCGGCGATGATGTCCAGCGCCTTGTAGGCGGCCGGGGCGGCGCCGTGCACCTTGCCGTCGGCGACCATGCGGCCCCAGAGGACGGCGTCGTCCCAGGCCTTGCCACGGTCGATCGCCTCGCGCTCGACGACGTGGTCGCCCTTGAGGACCTTGGCGGCCCACAGCAGCGACTGCTCCAGGAAGTCGGCCGGCTCGAAGATCGCGTCGGCGATCCCCAGCTCGAACACGTCCTTGCCCTTGAGCTGCTTGTTCTGGTTCATCGAGTTCTCGATGATGACCTTGACGGCCTTACCGGCACCGATCAGGTTCGGCAGGATGGTGCAGCCGCCCCAGCCGGGGACGAGGCCGAGGAAGACCTCCGGCAGCGAGAACGCCGGGACGCCCGCCGACACCGTGCGGTAGTCGCAGTGCAGGCCGACCTCGACGCCGCCGCCCATCGCCGCGCCGTTGTAGAAGGCGAAGGTGGGGACGGGCAGCGCGGCGATCCGCTTGAAGACCTCGTGGCCGCCCTTGCCGATGGCCAGCGCGTCCGCGTGCTGCTGGAGCAGCTCGACGCCCTTGAGGTCGGCGCCGACCGCGAAGATGAACGGCTTGCCGGTGATCGCCGCACCGACGATCCTGCCCTCGGCGGCCTCGGCCTCGACCTGGTCCAGCGCCTCGTCCAGCTTGAGCAGCGAGCCCGGGCCGAAGGTGGTCGGCTTGGTGTGGTCGAAGCCGTTGTCCAGGGTGATCAGCGCCAGCTTGCCGGCCTGCAGCGGCAGGTCCAGGTGGCGGACGTGCGCGGTCGTGACGACCTCGCCCGGGAACAGCTCGGCGCCGCGCTGGAGCAGCTCAGTGGTGTTGCTCATCGTCACTTACCACCCTCGAAGTGGGGGTTCTCCCAGATGATGGTGCCGCCCATGCCGAAGCCGATGCACATCGTGGTGAGGCCGTAGCGGACGTCCGGGCGCTGCTCGAAGCGGCGGGCCAGCTGGTTCATCAGGCGCACGCCGGAGGAGGCCAGCGGGTGGCCGAAGGCGATCGCGCCGCCGTACGGGTTGACCCGCTCGTCGTCGTCCGCGATGCCGTAGTGGTCGAGGAAGGCCAGGACCTGGACGGCGAAGGCCTCGTTGACCTCGAACGCGCCGATGTCGTCGATGGTCAGACCGGCCTTGGCCAGCGCCTTCTCGGTGGCCGGCACCGGGCCGATGCCCATGACCTCGGGCTCGACGCCCGCGAAGGCGAAGGAGACCAGGCGCATCTTGACCGGGAGGCCGAGCTCCTCGGCGACGTCCTCGGCCGCCAGCAGCGAGGCGGTGGCACCGTCGTTCAGACCGGCCGAGTTGCCCGCGGTGATGTTGCCGTGCGGGCGGAACGGGGTCTTGAGGCCCGCCAGGCTCTCCATCGTGGTGCCCGGGCGCAGCGGCTCGTCCACGGTGGCCAGGCCCCAGCCGGTCTCGCCGACCTCGGGGTTGGTGTTGCGGATCGAGATCGGCACCAGGTCGGGCTGGATGTCGCCGTTGGCGTACGCCTTGGCGGCCTTCTCCTGCGAGCGCACGGCGTAGGCGTCGCAGCGCTCCTTGGTCAGGTGCGGGAAACGGTCGTGCAGGTTCTCCGCGGTCATGCCCATGAACAGGGCGGACTCGTCGACCAGCTTCTCGGAGACGAAGCGCGGGTTCGGGTCGACGCCCTCGCCCATCGGGTGGCGGCCCATGTGCTCGACGCCGCCGGCCACGACCACGTCGTACGCGCCGAAGGCGATGCCGCCGGCGGTGGTGGTCACGGCGGTCAGCGCGCCGGCGCACATGCGGTCGATCGCGTAGCCGGGGACGGACTTCGGCAGGCCGGACAGCAGGGCGGCGGTGCGCCCGATGGTCAGACCCTGGTCGCCGATCTGCGTGGTGGCCGCGACGGCGACCTCGTCGATGCGCTCGACGGGCAGGTTCGGGTTACGGCGCACGAGCTCCCGGATGCACTTGACGACCAGGTCGTCGGCGCGCGTCTCGTGGTAGATGCCCTTCGGGCCGGCCTTGCCGAACGGGGTGCGGACGCCATCGACGAAGACGACGTCCCTCGCGGTACGAGGCACGGGGGCTCTCCTCCCAGGGACCAACATTTGAGGTGGGCGGACTGCCGCCGTCGAAGACCCGAGCGGCGCCGCATCACGGCCATGCTACCCGTCGGTAACCAACCTGCCCAGGCCCCTCGGAGTGATCTGACCATGTGTCCCCGGACACGTTCCCGCCCCGTCCCACCAGCAGTGCCGTTCCCGGGGACGGCGAAGGGGATGTCGCCCGTACGGACGACATCCCCTTCATCGTGTTGCCGGTCGGCCCGGACCGCGGTCGGCCCCGCGCCGCGACCGGACCCGGGCGATCAGTCCTGGGTCGCGGCCGCGGCCGCGGCGAACGCTGCGGCCATCGCGGGTGCCACCAGGTCCACCTGCCACTGCCGGGCGCCGAGCCCGCGCAGTGCGGCGGCCACGCCCTCCGGGCCCGGGTCGGCCGGTGGCTGCCAGGAGACCCGCCGGACCAGGTCCGGGGTGATCAGGTTCTCGGCCGGCAGGCGGTACCGCTCGGCCAGCTCGCTGATCGCGCTGCGCGCGCCGGAGAGCCGGGCGGCGGCCACCGGGTCCTTCTCGGCCCAGGCCCGCGGCGGCGGCGGTCCGTCGTGCGGCGCGGCGGCTGGCGGCAGCTGGTTCTCCGGGATCTCCCGGGCGCGCTGCACGGCCGCCAGCCACTGCTCCAGCTGGCGCCGGTGCACCCGCGGGCCGAAACCCTGGACGGCCTGGAGGGCGGCGATGTTCAGCGGCATGGCCAGCGCGGCGTTCACGATCGCGGCGTCCGTGAGCACCCGGCCGGGGGAGACGTCGCGGTCCTGCGCCATCCGGTCGCGGGCGAGCCACAGCTCGCGCACCACGGCCAGCTGACGGCGGCGGCGGATCTTGTGCAGCTGCGAGGTCCGGCGCCACGGGTCGGTGCGCGGGGCCGGGCGGGGCGCGGCGGCGATCGAGGCGAACTCCTCCAGCGCCCAGCCGAGCTTGCCCTGGGCGTCCAGCTCCTGTTCGAGTGCGTCGCGCAGCTCGACCAGCACCTCGACGTCCAGAGCGGCGTAGCGCAGCCACGGCTCGGGCAGCGGGCGGGTGGACCAGTCGACCGCGGAGTGCTCCTTGGCCAGGCTCAGGCCGAGCACGTTCTCGGTCATCGGCCCGAGGCCGACCCGGGCGAAGCCGGCGATCCGCCCGGCCAGCTCGGTGTCGAACAGCTGCCGGGGTCTCATGCCGACCTCGGCCAGACAGGGCAGGTCCTGGGAGGCCGCGTGGACCACCCATTCGGCGTCCTCGACGGCCTTGCCGAGGGCGCTGAGGTCCGGGCAGGCGATCGGGTCGATCAGGGCGGAGCCGGAACCCGCGCGGCGCAACTGGATGAGGTAGGCGCGCTGCCCGTAGCGGTAGCCGGAGGCCCGTTCGGCATCGACGGCCACCGGTCCGGTGCCCGCGGCGAAGGCCGCGACGACATCGGCCAGCGCCTGCTCGTCCGCCACGACGGGCGGGATCCCCTCCCTCGGCTCGAGGAGCGGGACCGGGGCTGCTTCTTCTGGGATGGCTGCTACGGCGTCGGTCACCCCCCAAGGGTACGACGGTCCTCGCGGCCGGGAGTGTTGTCGGACTGGTCAGACTGCCACTCGACCGGGGGAACGCCCGCCCGCCCCGGGGGCGGGCGGGCGTGTCGCGGGGACAGCACTGCGGCGGCCGAGGAGGAAACGTTCCTCCTCGGCCGCCGCAGCGGTCCGGAGCGTCCGGCTCAGTGAATGATGCCGGTGCGCAGCGCGACCGCGACCATGCCGGCGCGGTCGCCGGTGCCCAGCTTGCGGGCGATCCGGGCGAGGTGGCTCTTCACGGTGAGTGCCGACAGGCCCATCGCCACGCCGATCGCCTTGTTGGACTGCCCTTCGGCGACCAGCCGCAGCACCTCGACCTCGCGGCCGGAGAGCTCGCGGTAGGCGGCCTGTTGCGGGCCCGGCGCTCCGGGGGCTCCGGGGGCGCCCGGCGCACCGGCCGCGCCCGGCATGCCCGGCATCCCGGGGCGGCGCATCCGGCCGGCCAGCCCGGCGGCGCCGAGCGGCAGGCCCGGGCGGCCCGGCATCGCGACGTTCGTCCGGGTGCCGGTCACCACGTATCCCTTGACGCCGCCGGCCAGCGCGCTGCGGACCGCGCCGATGTCGTCGGCGGCGGAGAGTGCCAGGCCGTTGGGCCAGCCCGCGGCGCGGGTCTCGGCGAGGATGGTCAACCCGGAACCGTCCGGGAGGTGGACGTCGGCGACACAGATGTCACGAGGGGTGGAGACCCGGGGGCGGGCCTCGGCGATCGAGGAAACCTCGATCACGTCCCGGACACCGAGTGCCCACAGGTGGCGGGTGACGGTGTTTCGGACGCGGGGATCGGCGATGACCACCATGGCGGTGGGCTTGGTCGGCCGGTAGGCGACCACGTTTGCGGGGTGCTCAAGAAGGACCGACACCAGGCCTCCTGCGGGGAGTGGCGGACGGAACCCCGATGGGGGCGGTCGGAGTGTTCCGCGTTCGGAAAGGGTCACAGTCTGCTTCGGCAGCAACCGTGCCCGGCTTTAGCGAAAGATCACGATCTAGTGAGTAACAATACGGACAAATCGCGCAAATGATTGATGCGACATGCCCGGTATTCGCACAAAATCGATCAGATTCGATGCCAATCGGTCGGTATCGGCCGATGAATTGACGCAGAGCGGGGTCCGAAGTCACACTCCGTCAGCCGCGGGAGTGCCCCGTCAGCCCTGGGGGTGGCGTCCGGCCCTCCGGGCGCCGTCCGGGCCGCACGCCACCCGTCAGTGCGACCGGGGGCGTCGCCGGGCCGGCATCGGGACCACTCCACCGAGTGAAGGAACCTCGGCGGGCCCCTGCGGGGACGGGGTGGCCGGCGGCAGGCCGGCGCTGATGCACAGCAGGTCCGCCCAGGCCGCCAGGTGCCGCTCGAAGCGGCCGTCGGCCGGGGTCCAGGAGGCCCGGATCTCGATCTCGGTCGAGGACGGGCGGTCCGCCAGACCGCCGAAGTACTGGGACGCGGCCAGGGTCACCGTGCCGGACGGCTCCGCGTACCCGGCGCCGTGCGCCTGGAGGGCGTCCAGCAGCCAGGCCCAGCCGACCTCCGAGAGCATCGGGTCGCCGGCCATCTCCGGCTCCAGCTCGGCCCTGGTCATCGTGACCACCCGGAACTCCCCGTTCCAGGCCTCCTGCCCGGCCGGGTCGTACAGCAGCACCAGCCGGCCGTCCGCCAGCTCCTCGCCGTCCACCTCGACCGAGGCCGTCACCGCGAACGAGTACGGGGCCAGCCGACGCGGGGCGGGCGCGGGGGAGAGCTGCACCTCGGGGCGCAGCCGCGCCCCGTCCAGGGCCGCCACCGCCGCCCGGAACTCGCTCGGCGCCCCCTCGCGACCCGCTCCGCCACCTGCTCCGCCACCCTGTGCGGGGTGCCCTCCGACCGCTGCCATGCCCCGAAGACTAGGTCGAAGCACGGGGTTATCGCCGCAACTTCTCTCCCAGCGGCGTGCCGGAACGGCAAACCCGGACAGATCCTGGAGGAAGCGACGAGACCGGCCGGGAAACCGGGCCCGGCACGCGTGCGAAGATTTGACGCGTGAGCGAGACTACGGCAGACACGACGGCGGCCACCCACGACGGCCCGACCACCCCCGCGCGCCGCGGCGCCGCGCACGACTCCGCGTTCCTGCGCGCCTGCCGGCACGAGCCCGTGCCGCACACCCCGGTGTGGTTCATGCGCCAGGCCGGCCGCTCGCTGCCCGAGTACCTGAAGGTCCGCGAGGGCATCCCCATGCTGGAGTCCTGCATGCGGCCCGAGCTGGTCAAGGAGATCACCCTGCAGCCGGTGCGCCGGCACAAGGTGGACGCGGCGATCTTCTTCAGCGACATCGTGGTGCCGCTCAAGGCCGTCGGCATCGACGTCGACATCAAGCCCGGCATCGGCCCGGTGATCGCCGACCCGATCCGCACCGCCGAGGACCTGAAGCGGCTGCGCCCGCTGGAGCCGGACGACGTCCCCTACATCACCGAGGCCGTCGGCCTGCTGGTGGACGAACTCGGCGAGACCCCGCTGATCGGCTTCGCCGGAGCGCCCTACACGCTGGCCAGCTACCTGGTCGAGGGCGGTCCGTCCAAGAACCACGAGAACACCAAGGCCATGATGTACGGCCGGCCCGAGCTGTGGGCCGCCCTGGTGGACCGGCTCGCGGACATCACCTCGGCCTTCCTCAAGGTGCAGATCGAGGCCGGCGCCTCGGCGGTCCAGCTGTTCGACTCCTGGGTCGGCGCGCTCGCACCGGAGGACTACCGCCGCTCGGTGATGCCGGCCAGCACCAAGGTCTTCGACGCCGTCGCCGGCTACGGCGTGCCGCGGATCCACTTCGGCGTCGGCACCGGCGAGCTGCTCGGCCTGATGGGCGAGGCCGGCGCGGACATCGTCGGCGTCGACTGGCGGGTGCCGCTGAACGTCGCCGCCGAGCGGGTCGGCCCCGGCAAGGGCCTGCAGGGCAACCTCGACCCGGCGGTGCTGTTCGCGCCCACCGAGGTCGTGGAGGCCAAGGCCCGCGAGGTACTGCACGCCGCCCAGGCGCTCGGCACCAGCGGCCACATCTTCAACCTCGGCCACGGCGTGCTGCCGTCCATGGACCCGGACGCGCTCAGCCGCCTCGTCGCCTTCGTCCACGAGGCCAGCGCGCGCTGACCTCCCGGTGACGGGCCCCCGGCTCCGGGGGCCCGGCTACCCGGCCGCGACGTCGATCCCGGCCCGGCGCAGCAGCGCCGCCGTCACCCCGTCGCCGGGGCGCAGCTGCCCGGTGAACGTCCCGTCGTACACCTGCCCGCAGCCGCAGGACGGGCTGCGCGCCATCAGCACCGCCCGCCGCGCCCCCGCCTCCTCGGCGGCGGCCAGCGCCGCCCGGGCGCCGGCCAGGAACTCCTCGGTGCAGTCGGTGCCGGTGGCGTCCACCACCCGGGCCCGCCCGTCCAGCACGTCCGCGCCGTCCCCGCCCACGATCTCCGCCGGCGGCCGCGGCGTCGGCAGCCCGCCCGCCCCCTCCGGGCACACCACCACGGCCCGCCCCTCCCCGACCAGCCGCACCGCGCCGTCGGAGGTCTTCGCCCGCCCGTCGTACCGGCAGGGAATCCCGGCCAGACACGCGCTCACCACGATCGGTTCCATGCGAAGCAGCGTACGGGACACGGCATTTCCACCAGTTCGGGCCCATGGACGAGCTGCCGGAACGGATGTACCCGCCCGTGCGGAGGGCTGGTACGCCGAGGACCTCGGCCACCTGCCCGACGCCCCCAAGCACATCGAGCTGATCGACGGCGCAGCGGTGTTCCGCGGCTGGCCGCAGACGAGCCGGCACAGCCGGGTCGGATCCCGATGGACCGAGACGTCGGACGCGCTCGTGCCGGAACGCGAACGGCGGGTGCCGTTTCCGATCCTGATCGACCTGGACGGCTGGTGTCGAGCGGTGGGCGTGCGGGGGATTGAGGGTTCGGCGTAAGGACCTGCGAGACTGCGGAGCATGTCGGATGCACAGGTCGTCGTCGTCGGTGGTGGGATCGCGGGGCTGGCTGCGGCCGCTTTCCTGAGTGGGGCGGCCGGGGGGCCGGCGCGGGCGCGGGTGACGGTGCTGGAGGCGTCCGGGCGGGTCGGCGGGAAGCTGTGGGGCGGCGAGGTCGGCGGGGTCCGGGTGGACCTCGGGGCCGAGTCGGTGCTGGCCCGGCGGCCGGAGGCGGTGGAGCTGGCGCGGGCGGTCGGCCTCGGCGAGGAGCTGGAGCCGCCGACCACCGCGAAGGCCGCGATCTGGACCCGCGGCGCGCTGCGGCCGCTGCCCGGCGGGCAGGTGATGGGCGTCCCCGGTGACCTGGCGGCGCTGGCCGCCTCCGGGGTGCTGACCGACGAGGGACTGCAGCGGGCCCGGCACGAGCAGGCCACCGAGGTCGGCGAGGACGTCGCGATCGGCCGCTACGTCGCCGACCGGCTGGGCCAGGAGGTGGTGGACCGGCTGGTCGAGCCGCTGCTCGGCGGCGTCTACGCCGGCCGCGCCGACGAGATCTCGCTGCGTGCCGCCGTCCCGCAGCTGCTGTCGATCGCGCGCGGCGGCGGCTCGCTGGTCGAGGGGGTGCACGAGCTGGCCTCCCGGCCGAAGGTGGTCGGCACCCCGGTGTTCCAGGGCCTGCGCGGCGGCCTCGGCACCCTGCCCGGCGCGGTCGCCGCGGCCTGCGTCGAGGCGGGGGTGGAGGTGCGCACCGACGCCCCGGTGGACGAGCTTCGCCGCACCCCCGGCGGCTGGCGGGTGGTGACCGGCGGCGAGGTGCTGCACGCGGACGCCGTGGTGCTGGCCGTCCCGGCGCCCGCCGCGGCCCGGCTGCTGCGTGAGGACGCCCCGGCGGCCGCCGCCGAGCTGGACGCCGTCGAGTACGCGGGCATGGCCCTGGTGACCCTGGCCTTCCGCCGCGCCGACCTGGCCGAACTCCCGAGCGGCAGCGGCTTCCTGGTGCCGCCGGTGGACGGGCGGCGGATCAAGGCCTCGACCTTCTCCTCCAACAAGTGGGGCTGGCTGGAGCGTTCCGCGCCGGACGCGTTCCTGCTGCGCACCTCGCTGGGCCGGTACCGCGAGGAGGAGGCGCTGGGGCTGGCGGACGAGGAGCTGGTGGCCCGCTCGCTGGCGGACCTGGAGGAGGCGGTCGGGCTGACCGCCCGGCCGTACGACACCTTCGTCTCCCGCTTCTCGGCCGGTCTGCCGCAGTACCCGGTGGGGCACCTGGACCGGGTGGCCCGGGTACGGGCGGCGGCCGGGCGGGTGGGCGCGCTGGCGCTGTGCGGCGCCGCGTACGACGGGGTGGGCATCCCGGCGTGCATCGGTTCGGCGGCCGCCGCGGCGGCGGCCGTCGACAGACTGTTGACCCCGGCGACCGGGGAAGGTTCCACGGAGAGGACAATGGGCGCATGACTGAGAGCGTTGAGCGGGAGCCGGAGCAGCGGCCCGAGAAGAAGAAGGCGCGCGACCTGAACCAGGTCATCCGCTACACCATGTGGTCGGTGTTCAAGCTCAGGGGCGCCCTGCCCGAGGACCGCACGGCGCTGGCCGCCGAGGTGGACGAGCTGTTCGCCCAGCTGGACGCCAAGGACGTGACCGTGCGCGGCACGTACGACGTCTCCGGTCTGCGCGCGGACGCCGACATCCTGGTCTGGTGGCACGCCGCCGACTCGGACGACCTCCAGGAGGCGTACAACCGCTTCCGCCGCACCGGCCTGGGCCGGCTGCTGGAGCCGGTCTGGTCGAACATGGCGCTGCACCGCCCGGCCGAGTTCAACAAGTCGCACATCCCGGCCTTCCTGGCCGACGAGCGCCCGCGCGACTACGTCTGCGTGTACCCGTTCGTCCGCTCCTACGAGTGGTACCTGCTGCCGGACGAGGAGCGGCGCGCGATGCTCGCCGAGCACGGCATGATGGCGCGCGGCTACCCGGACGTGCGGGCCAACACGGTGGCCTCGTTCGCGCTCGGCGACTACGAGTGGCTGCTCGCCTTCGAGGCGGACGAGCTGCACCGGATCGTCGACCTGATGCGCGACCTGCGCCCGTCCCGGGCCCGGCTGCACGTCCGCGAGGAGGTGCCGTTCTTCACCGGCCGCCGCAAGCCGGTCGGCGAGCTGCTGAACGGCCTGGTCTGAGCGGCCTGCTCTGAGCGGCCTGCTCTGAGCGGTCCCGCGGTCCTCGGAGGCCGGTTCCCCCTGGCGGGGAGCCGGCCTCCGGCATTCCCGGGGTCCGTCGTGAGGCCGGCGGGGTGGGCGCAGCCGGCCCTCAGGTCCGGTGCGGGCGCAGGGCGGCGCGGAGCCGGGCGTCGGGCAGGACGGCCGGGCCGTTCATGGCGACGGCGGTGAGCAGTTCGCGCTCCTCGTCGTCGGCCAGGCCGCGCTGGCGGGCCGGGCGGACCTCGCGCAGCACCTCCTGGCCGATCGGGGAGGCCCAGCGGGTGTACGGGTAGACGTCGACCCGGGCCATCAGCAGGGTGCCCGAGGTGAGCACCAGCGGCAGTGAGAACCAGGCGAGCGGGGCGAGGGTGGCACCGCCGGTGAGGACGCCGAGGGCCAGCGAGGCGGCCAGCAGGACCAGCGCCAGCAGCAGTGCGTGCCGGACCTGCCGGACCACCACCACGGTGTTGCGCTGCACCAGGGCCGGGGTGGCCAGGCCCGCCAGGGCGAGCCGGGCGCCGATCTCCAGCACGGTGGGGTGCTCGGCCATCGCCCGGCGCAGCTCGTCGGTCGGGCACTGGCCCTCGGAGCCGACGGTGGCGATGACCGCCCGCTCCAGGCGGCTGCGGCCCTTGGGGTCGACCACGGTGGTCCACCCGGTGTGCGCCAGGTGCAGCCGGCCGCGGCCGGCCATCAGGACGAGGGCGAGTTCGACCACCCGGTCCGGGCCGCCGGCCAGGTAGGCGGTCTCGTACAGGCCGATGCCGACGGCTTCGGGGGGCCGCAGACCGCTCTGGTCGGTGAGGGCGTCGGCGGTGGCGGTCATCCGGACCAGTCGGACGCAGGACAGGACCGCCGCGACACAGGCCGGTATGAGGAACAGCAACCACATGGGCTTGTTGTATGCCTGCGCCGACGGCGCGCGGAACGGCTTCCCGGTCCGCGATACCGAACTGTGACGTCCGGCGGTGGCGTCGGTGGTGCGCGGAACCGGGCCGCCGAGCGTCCTCGGTCGGCCCGGCGGGGGTCAGGAGCCGCAGCCGCCCCCGCAGCTCGACCCGCAGCTGGAGGAGGA
Source organism: Kitasatospora sp. NPDC114501 (assembly GCF_055633695.1). NCBI lineage: Bacteria > Bacillati > Actinomycetota > Actinomycetes > Kitasatosporales > Streptomycetaceae > Kitasatospora > Kitasatospora sp. NPDC114501. The sequence goes on from NZ_JBVKDS010000010.1 coordinate 147,439, forward strand.
CGAGGAGCCGCAGCTGGAGGAGCTGGAACCGCAGCTGGAGGAGGACGAGGAGCCGCAGCTCGACGAGGAGGACCCGCAGCTGGACGAGCCGCAGCCGGAGCCGGAGCCGGAGGAACCGGAGGAACCGCACCAGGTGCCGGAGCCGCAGCCGGAGCCGGAGGAGCAGGAGGATCCCGACGACGAGGACGACGCGGAGGCGTTCGCGGTGACCGCCTGCCGCACGGCCTCCTCCTCGGCCGACGCGGCCAGCAGCGCGGTCTCCAGCTCCGGGTTCTCCAGCCCGGCGGCGGCCAGGCCGCCGAGCGCGAGCGCGCCCAGCAGCGCGCCGCCGGCCAGCCGCAGCGGCATCCCGGCGTTGGGCGTCCACGGGCTGCCCTGCATCAGGGAGAGCTGGCGCTGCCCGGCCGGGGTGATCCGGCCCTTGACCGGCGGGTTGGCGAGCAGCGAGACGAAGCCCCCGACCAGCAGGAGGCCCGGAACCCAGAGGTTCGGGCGCTCGTGGCCGACGACGCCGTCGTCGAGCAGCAGGGCGGCCACCGCCGAGGCCACCACGACGAGCATCGCGAGCCAGAGCAGCCGGCGGGCGGTGCGGGCCCGCCGCAGCCGCTCGGGGCGGCGCAGCAGACCGCGGTCGGCGAGCCGGTCGCCGATCTCCTGGACGGCGGCGGAGCGCATCACGGTGCGCCGCAGCGGGCCGAGTTCGCGGCTCCCGGTCGGGCCGACGGCGTCCTGGACGGCCTTGTCGACGGCGTCGTACGGCTTGGCGCCGGTGAGCGTGACCAGGCCGGAGCGGCTGATCACGGCCTGCTCGCTCAGGTGCATCCGGACCATGGCGGTGTCGAACACCCGCCCGGGCCCGCCGGACAGGAACGCGGTGTCGAGCAGCGGCAGGCCGCGGCCTGGCAGGCCCTTGGCGTACCGGACCCGGCCGATGCGCTGCCGGGTCTGGGCGGCGTACAGGGCGGCGGCCACCAGCAGGACGGCCGGGACGGTGAAGTAGCTGTTGTGCCACATGGGCGGTTCCCCCGGAATGGTGACGGTCGGTCAGGGCGCGGTGGCGCCGTGGTCGCCGGTGGTCGGCTGTCGGCGCAGGGCCCGGCGCAGGCGCGCGAGCGGGCCCTGCGGTCGTGCGGGTGCCGGGCGGAGCCACTGCTCCAGCGCCCGGCGGTGGTCGGCGGCGAGCGGGCCGCCGTCGGTGAGCGCCCACTGGGCGAAGGCCCGGGCGTCGGCGCGGTAGCCGCCGGCCTGTGGGTGGCGGCGGGCGTAGCCGAGGAAGAGCGGCCCGTACTGCGCCCCGAGCAGGCGGGGCAGGTCCGGGGCCACCTTGGCGGTGGTGTCCCGCCGCTTGGCGGCCAGGCCGGTGGACTGGGCGCGGACCTGGCGCTCGTCGAAGCCGGGCGGGACGGGCCCGCCGGCCACCAGGGCGGCCAGCAGCTCCTCCTGGCGCCGGGCCAGGCGCCGCCGGGCGGCGGCGGGGTCCCGGTCGGCGGCGCGGTCCCGGCCGGCGTCGGGCTGTGCCGGTGTCGTCAGGTCGCTCATCGCGGGGTGCTCCCCTCCAGCACCCTGCGGATGGCGTCCAGTTCACCGGCCAGCTCGCTGGGCGGCGGGAAGTTGGCGTCCCGTTCCAGCAGCACCCCGGGCGGGGCGACCCGCGCGCAGAGTTCGGCCAGTACCTCCAGCACCGGTTCGGTGACGGGGTGGGCGTGGGTGTCGTGCCAGACGCCGTCGACCAGGGTGCCGCCCGCGACGTGGACGTAGGCGAGCGCCTCCAGCGGCAGGCGGTCGAGCTCGGCGGCCGGGTCGATGCCGAGGTTGACCCGGTTGGTGTGCAGGTTCGCGACGTCGATCAGCAGCCGGACGCCGGTGCGCTCGACCAGCTCGGCGAGGAACTGGCCCTCGGTGAACTCGTCGTCCGGCCAGGCGAGCTGGGCGGCGACGTTCTCCAGGGCGAGCGGCACCGGCAGGTGGTCCTGGGCGATCCGGACGTTCTCGGCGATCACCCGCAGCGAGTCCCGGGTGCGGGGGACGGGCAGCAGGTGGCCCGCCTCCAGGCCGCCGGCCCGGACGAACGCCAGGTGCTCGGTGACCAGCGGGGAGCCGAGCGCCAGCGCGGCCCCGGCGAGCCGGTCGAGGCGGCCGGGGTCGGGCAGGTCGGCGCCGCCGAGGCCGAGGCCGACGCCGTGCGGGACGACGGTGACGCCGCGTTCGCGCAGCACGGTCAGCGAGTCGGGCAGGTGGTCGGCGCAGATGTTCTCGGCGACCACCTCGACCCAGTCCAGGCCGGGCTGGCGCTCGACCACGGTGTCGATCTCGCCGCGCCAGCCGAGGCCGACGCCCAGTCGGGGCGGGGCTTCGCGGCCCGCGGCCGCTCGGGGCGCGCTGTGCACGGGCACGGCGGCGGAGCCGGGCAGTTCCAGGGCAGGGGAAGTCATCGGGTTCGCCCCCTTCGGAGGGCCGGACGGGAGGCCGTCGACCGGTACGGGCGTCGTCGCCGGAACCGCGCGGCCGTGCTGCTGAGAATGTCCCCGGGCGGGGCGGCTGCCAAGCCTCACCCGGTCTTCTCAGAGCATTATTTGAGCATGTCGTCCCGGGGGTGAGGGACTTTGGTCCCGAGCCCGGGCCGTCCGCGCAGGTGGGGCGCCCTTGCCGGGGGGAAAATCGGAGGCGCCGGACGGGTGGGCGCGGCTAGCGTGGGAATCCATGACTTCTCTCTCTTCTTCCTCCCTGACGATCCGTGGCTTCCGCCCCGAGGACGCCGAGGCCGTGGTCGCGGCCCACCGGGCCGGGCGCGAGCACCTGGTGCTCTCCGCCGAGGCCCTGGTCTGGCTGAACGCCCGCCCCAGCCCCGAGGAGCACTTCCGCACCTTCGTCGCCGAGCTGGACGGCCGGGTGGTCGGCGCGGTGCGCTGCGGGGTGGTGCTCGGGACGACGACCACGGGCGTCGGCTACGCCAACGGCAGTGTGCTGCCCGGGTTCCGCCGGCACGGTGCGGCCTCCGCACTGCTGGCCGCGGCCGAACGGCACCTGGCCGGGCACGGGGTGGCCGAGCTGCACACCTGGGTGGACGACGAGCCCGCCTCGCTGGCCTTCGCCACCGCCCGGGGCTACCGGCTCGGGCGCGCCATGCACTTCGCCGGTCGGGACCTGACGCTCCCGCTGCCGCCCGCACCCGTACGGCCGGTCGGCGTCGAGCTGCGCCCGGCCGCCGACTGGGCGGCCGACCCGCACCCGGTGTTCCTGGTCGAGGCGGACGCCATCCTGGACGAGCCCGGCAGCGAGGTGCCGATGGACGCCCTGGAGTACGAGGACTGGCTGCGCGACGACTGGTCCCGGCCGGACCGGGACCTGGCGCTGAGCGTCGTGGCCGTGGTGGACGGACGGCCGGCCGCGTTCAGCATGGCGCAGACCGACGGGGACGGGGGCTACTGGTCCGCGTTCACCGCCTGCCGCCGGGAGTTCCGGGGCCGGGGGCTGACCAAGCTGGCCAAGCTGGAGTCGCTGCGGCTCGCCGCGGCGGCGGGCTACCGCCACGCGTACACCAGCAACGACACGACCAACGGGCCGATGCTGGCGATCAACGCGTGGCTCGGGTACGAGCGCTGCGCGGGGGAGCGCAAGGGCATCAAGCAGCTGGAGCGGCCGTCGGAGCGGGAGGGCTGACGCTCCGGCCCGTCGTGCCGGGGGAGTGCGGCCGACAGGACGGGCCGGGGACGTGGCCGGCCCGTACCCGCCACGGTCGGCGGGCCGAGTCACTTCGGCCAGATGTGGTCCAGACCACACGGGACGAATCGGGACGGTCCGGGTTGCTCCGGGCGTGAAGTGGCTTGAACCGCAATGGTTTTGCTCCACTCCTGTCACGGGATGGGGATAATCGCGCACATGACGATCAGCCGTGCGAACGTGAGCGCGATTGCCGAGGACCTGTACGTGTGGCTCCCGCCGAAGCGGGGGTGGGGCCTGGCCAACTGTGGGCTGCTGGCCTCGGAGACCACCGCGCTCTGGATCGACACGCCGTACGACCCCTCGATGGCCGGGGAGTTCCTCGCCGCGAGCCGGCGGCTGCTGCCCGACGGGGTCGGGATCGACCGGGTGGTCGTCACCCACGCCAACGGGGACCACCTGTGGGGCGCCGGCGTGCTGCCGGACGCCGAGGTGATCGCCACCCGCGAGGCGCTGGAGCACATCCACTGGGAGCCCACCCCGCAGCAGCAGCACGCACTGGTCGCCAACAGCGACCCGGACTCGCCGCTCGGCGGCTACCTGAAGGAGCACTTCGGGCGGTTCGACTGGTCCAGCACCGAGCCGGTGCGCCCCGACACGGTCTTCACCGGCGAGCTGGAGCTGACCGTCGGCCGCTACCCGGTGCGGATCACCAGCCTGCCCGCCGCCCACACCGGCGGCGACCTGCTGGTCCACCTCCCGCACCAGCGCACGGTGTTCACCGGCGACGTGATCTTCTCCTCGACGCCCGAGCAGCCCGGCGACCACCCCTCGCACTGGGCCGGACCGCTGGAGAACGTCATCGGCGCCTGCGAGCAGGCCCTGGCCACCGGCGCGGAGATCTTCGTGCCCGGCCACGGCCCGGTGCTCGACCGCGACGGAGTCCAGCAGCACATCGGCTACCTCGCCTACGTCCGCGAGCGCGCCCACACCCTGCACGCCGCCGGGATACCCGCCCTGGACGCGGCCCGACGGGTGATCGCCGAGCAGCGCCACCCCGAACTCGGCCTGCCCGAGCGGCTGGTGCTCACCGTCGCGGCCGAGTACCGGCACCTGGACGGCTCGGCGGCCCCAGGCGCCCTGGAGGCCCTGGGCCAGGTCGCCCTGGTGGCCCGGGAGCTGGCCGAGGACGCCGCCCGCGCCCCGCGCCCGCGCACCGTCCGGAACTGACCCGGCCCGCGTTCCCCTCCCCACCACCAGCCCGACAGGCCCGGCGGGCCCGGCCGCAGCGCCCGGTCCGACCCGCAAGCACCCCCGAGGACTCCGATGACGCAGATCGCGCTGATCGTCCTGGCGCTGGTCGCCGCCGTGGCCGCGGCCGTGCTCGCCCGCGGCCGGGCCGGGGCCGTCGCCCGGGCGACGGCCGCCGAGACCGCGCTCGACCGGGGCGAGGAGCGCACCCGGGCCGCCGAGGGCCGGCTCGCCCGCGCCGAGCAGCAGCAGCGCGAGGCGCAGGAGGCCGCCCGGCGCTCCGCCGAGGAGGCCCGGCGGGCGGAGGAGCGGGCCCGGGCCGCCGAGGACGGCGCCCGCGAGGCGCGGGAGGCGGCCCGGCAGGCCGAGGACACCGCCCGGGAGGCCGTGCGGCAGGGCGCCGCCGCGACCGCCCGGGCCGAGCAGGCCGACCGCGCGCTCGCCGAGGCCGAGGCCCGTGGCGCCGCGCTGCTCGCCGAGATCGGCCACCTCGCCCAGGAGCGGGTCGCCGCCACCGCCGTACGGCTCACCCACACCAACGCCCCGCTGGTCGGCCCGCTGGACCCGCAGGCCGTCGGCCCCGAGGCCGTCCGGGCGTTGCAGGCCGTCCTGGACGCCGCCCACGCAGCGCTCGCCGACGAGCGCGAGCGGGTGGACGCCGCCGCCCGCGCCGCCATGCGCGGCGCCACCTCCCGGATCCAGACCCTGCTGTACCAGATCCAGAGCCTGGTCCAGCAGCTCCAGCACGAGAACGACGACCCCCGGCTGCTGGAGGTCGACTTCCGCAACGAGGTCGCGCTGCGCCGGATCCAGACCGTCGCGGTGCTCTGCGAGGCCTGGCCGGGCCTGGCCCGCACCGACTCGCCGCTCGCCGAGGTGGTCGTCGGCGCTCTCTCCCGGGTGCCCGGCTACGGCCGGATCAAGGTCGCCAACCACCTGCGCGAGCAGCGCCTCGCCGTGGTCGCCCGGGCCGCCGAGCCGGTCGCCGTCACCATCGCCGAGCTGCTCGCCAACGCCACCGCGTACTCCCACCCGGAGACCGACGTCCCGGTCACCGTCCAGCAGGGCGGCCGCGGCGCGCTGGTGATCATCGACGACAGCGGCATCGGCATGGACGAGGACCAGCTGCGCCGCGCCCGCCGACTGCTGGCCGGCCCGCCGGACATGCTGCTCACCGAGCTCGGCAACCCGCCCAAGACCGGCTTCGCGGTGATCGGCAAGCTGGCCCGCCAGTACGGCTTCTCCTGTCACATCGAGCCCTCGCCGTACGGCGGCATGCGGACCATCGTGCGCATCCCGGCCGCGCTGGTGACCGTGGTGGACGACGAGCAGCCGCTGTCGGTGCTCACCCCGCTGCCGCTGCGGGCCGGTGCCGGGCCGGCCCCGGCGCCCACCGTCGCGGCCGTCCCGCCGATGCGCGACGCGGACGGGCCGGACGGCCCGCGGCTCGCCGACCGCCACAACCAGCCGGGCCCGCATCCGGCCCCGGCCATCCGCGTGGTCCCCGACCCGGTCGCGGACGGGCCCGCGACGGACGCCCCCGCAGCCGGCACCCCCGCGACGGACGCCCCCGCGGCCGAGACTCCCGCAGCCGACGACGGCACCGGCCTGCCCACCCGGCGCCGCCGCCGTCCGCTGGCCGCCGAACGGCCGGCCGCCGCGGAGCCCGCCACCGCCCCCGCCCCCGCCGCCGAACGCACCCCCGAGCAGGCCGCCGCCCACTGGCAGGCGCTGCAACGGGGCACCGACTCCGGCCGGGCCGCCGTGGCCCGGGCCGCCCGGGAGGAGGCCGCCGCCGGAAACGGCGACAGCACCCCCGCCACCCCCGGCGACACCACCGCCGGCCGCGCCCCCGGTGACCGGAGCGCCGGTCCGACCTCAGAAGGAGCCGAGCAGTGAGCAGCACGCCCAGCCCGACCACCACCGACGAGATCTCGTGGGTGCTGACCCCGCTGCTGGAGCTGCCGGGGGTGCTGCACGCGGTCATCGCCACCGGGGACGGCCTGGTCGAGGGCGCCTCGGACGGCCTGGAGCGCGCCTCGGCCGAGCGGGTCGCCGCGATGACCGCCACCGTCCACGCCGCCGCCCGGGCCTTCACCGCCGCGTTCACCGACGCCGAGCGGCCCCGGCTGGCCCAGACCGTGGTGGAGTCCGACCTCGGCTACGCCGTCGTGGTGCCCGCCGGGGAGAACACCTCGCTCGCCGTGTTCACCTCGCCGGACGCCCAGCTCGGCAACGTGGCCTACCAGATGCAGCTACAGGTCGCCGCCCTCGGTCGCGCGCTCGCGAGCCCGGCCCGGCGGCAGGACGACGACGACCGGTCATGACCGCCGTCCCCCGCAGGCGGATGGTGCCCGCCTACCTGGCCACCGGCGGCCGCAGCCGCCCCGGCACCAAGGGCTTCGAGCGGCTGACCGTGCTGTTCGCCGACCGCGCCGACCCGCCGGACGCGCTCGAACCCGAACACCGCCGGCTCTGGGAGCTGCTGCGCCCCGGCGCGCTGACCGTGGTGGAGGCCGCCGCGCACCTGCGCCTGCCGGTCAGCGCCACCGTCTTCCTCGCGGCCGACCTGGTCGAGGCGGGCTGCCTGCACGCCCGCGCGCCGATCCCGCGTGCCCAGCAGACCGACCGCTCCGTCGTCGAGAGGCTCCTCGTTGGACTCCGTGCGCTCCGGTGACCCGGCCGGCCGGCCGGGCCCGGAAGACCAGACAGGACGGCCCGGAGGGGCGGAGCAGCCGGGCCGGGTCGGCTACCTGCCCGACCGGGACCAGACGCTGATGAAGCTGGTGGTGGCCGGCCCGTTCGGGGTCGGCAAGACCACCCTCATCCGCACCCTCTCCGAGATCGCCACCCTGCACACCGAGGAGGCGATGACCGAGACCGGCCGCCCGGTGGACGACCTGGCCGGCCTGCCGGAGAAGAGCACCACCACCGTCGCCGTCGACTTCGGCCGGCTCACCCTGCCCGGCAACGTCGTGCTCTACATGTTCGGCACCCCCGGCCAGCGCCGCTTCTTCCCGCTCTGGCAGGACATCGCCCGCGGCGCCGTGGGCGCCCTGGTGCTCGCCGACACCCGCCGGCTGGCCGACTCCTTCGAGATCATGGACATGGTCGAGGAGCAGGGCCTGCCGTACGCCGTCGCCGTCAACCGCTTCCCGGACGCACCGGACCACCCGGTCGAGGTGCTGCGCACCCACCTGGACCTGCACGCCGCCACCCCGCTGCTGTTCTGCGACGCCCGGGACCGCGACAGCAGCCTGGACACGCTGATCGCGCTGGCCGAGCACGTCCTGGACGCCCTGCCCGCCGCCCCCGCCACCCCGGAGCAGCCGTGACCGACGAGTCCCGCCCGACCCCGATCCACGGCCCGGCCTTCGCCGCCGCCCCCCGGCTGGTCTACGAGCGGCTGCGGCGGCACGGCGCGGTCGCCCCGGTGGAGGTCGCGCCCGGCGTGGACGCCCTGCTGGTCACCGACTACCAGGCCGCGCTGGACCTGCTGCGCGACACCGACACCTTCTCCAAGGACTCCCGGGCCTGGCAGCGGACCGTCCCGCCGGACTCCCCGCTGCTGCCGGTGCTCGGCTACCGCCCGACCGCGCTGTTCAGCGACGGCGAGACCCACGCCCGCTACCGGGCGGTGATCACCGACGCCCTCGCGCTGTTCGAACCGCACCGGCTCCAGCGCCAGGTCGCCGAGACCGCGCACCGGCTGATCGACCGCTTCGCCGCCGTCGGGCACGCCGACCTGATCGCCGAGTACGCCCGCCAGCTGCCCGCCTTCGCGCTCACCACCTGGTTCGGCGTGCCGGAGGAGCAGCGGGCCGAGGTGGTGGCCGCGATCACCGGGCTGATCGAGTCCACCGCGAAGGCCGGCGCCTCGTACGGCAAGCTCCTGGCGGTGGTCACCGCGATGGTCGCCGAACGCCGCGAGCGCCCCCGGCACGACCTCGCCTCCTGGTACGTCACCCACCCGGTCGGGCTGGACGACGACGAGGTGATCCGGCAGATCACCCTGACCCTGATCGCCGGGCACGAGCCGACCACCAACCTGATCGGCAACGCCCTGCTGCGCCTGCTCACCGACGCCCGCTACGCCGGCTCGCTGTTCGGCGGCGCGATGACCGCCCACCAGGCGATCGACGAGGTGCTCTGGCACGAGCCGCCGATGGCCAACCTCTCGGCGCACTACCCGCGGTACGACATCACCTTCCACGGCCGGGAGATCAAGGCGGGCACGCTGGTCCTGGTCTCGTACGCGGCCGCCAACTCCCAGGCCGCGCCGCCCACCGGCGACGGCGGGCTGCGCAGCGGCGAGAGCGCCCACCTGGCCTGGGCGGCCGGGCCGCACGCCTGCCCGGCCAGGGACCCGGCCCTGCTGATCGCGATCACCGCCATCGAGCAGCTGGGCAGCCGGCTCAGCGACCTCGAACTGTCCACCCCCGCCGAGGACCTGCTCTGGCGCCCGGGCCCGTTCCACCGGGCCCTGATGCACCTCCCGGTCCGCTTCGAACCGGTCCCCGCGTGACGCCGGGAGGCCCGGACACCGTGCGGTGCCCGGGCCTCCGTACCGTCGTTCGTCCTACTCGGCCGGCCGCAGCGTCAGCGAGACGCTGTTGATGCAGTACCGCTGGTCGGTCGGCGTGCCGTAGCCCTCGCCCTCGAAGACGTGCCCGAGGTGCCCGCCGCACTTCGCGCAGCGCACCTCGACCCGGCGCATGCCGAGCGTGTTGTCCTCGATGTACTGGACCCGGTCCTCGGCCAGCGGTGCGTAGTAGGACGGCCAGCCGCAGTGGCTGTCGAACTTGGTCTCGGAGCTGAACAGCTCGGCCCCGCAGGCCCGGCAGCCGTACACGCCGACCGTTTTGGTGTCGGTGTACTCACCGGTGAACGGGCGCTCGGTGCCCGCCTCGCGGAGCACGTGGTACTCCTCTGGGCTGAGCTGGGCGCGCCACTCGGCCTCGGTCTTCTCGATCTCGTAGCTCATCTCACGGCTCCCGGTCGCGGCGTACGTCGGACGGACGTGGGTCAGACGTTGGAGGCAACGTTCGCGAGGTGCGTCAGGATTTCCGGCCCCAGGTTGGTGACGTCGCCGGCGCCCATGGTGAGCAGCAGGTCGCCCGGGCGGGCGAGGCCGGCCAGCAGAGCGGGGGCAGCGGCGAAGGAGTGCTCGGCGGTGACCTCGGCGCCGGCCCGGCGGGCGGCGTCGATGATCAGCTCGCTGGTCACGCCGGGGATCGGGTCCTCACGGGCAGGGTAGATGTCCAGCACCACCGAGGCGTCGGCCAGGGCCAGGGCCCGGCCCATCTCCTCGGAGAGCTGCTCGGTGCGGCTGAACAGGTGCGGCTGGAAGACCACCAGCACCCGGCCCCCGCCGGTCAGGCCCTCGCGGATGGCCTCCAGGTCGGCGGTCATCTCGGTGGGGTGGTGGGCGTAGGAGTCGATCACCTGGACCCCGCCGGCCTCGCCCTTGAGCTGGAGGCGGCGGCGCACCCCGGTGTACGCGCCGAGGGCCTCGGCCAGGTCGGCGGCCGGGACGCCCAGCGCGACGCCGGCGGCGAGCGCGGCCACCGCGTTGTGGGCGTAGTGCCGACCGGGCACCGAGACGGTGAAGGTCAGCTCGGCGCCGTCCAGCAGCACGGTGACCTCGCTGGTCATGCCGTGGGCGACCACCGACAGCACCCGCAGGTCGGCGTCCTCGGCGGAGCCGACCGTCACCACGTTCAGGCCCTCGCGGCCGGCCACCCGGGAGGTGAGCTCGCGGGCGCCGTCGTGGTCGGCCGAGACCACCAGGGTGCCGCCGGGGACGATCCGGCCGACGAAGGTCTCGAAGGACTCGTAGATCTCCTCGATCGAGGCGTAGTTGGCGTGGTGGTCCAGCTCCACGTTGAGCACGATCGCCACCTCGGGCGCGTACTTGTGGAAGCTGCGGTCGCTCTCGTCCGCCTCGGCGACGAAGATCTCGCCGGCGCCGTGGTGGGCGTTGGAGCCGGGCGCGTCGAGGTCGCCGCCGATCGCGTAGGACGGGTCCAGGCCCAGCTCGCCGAGGGCGACGGCGAGCATGCTCGTGGTGGTGGTCTTGCCGTGGGTGCCGGCCACCGCCAGCGCCCGGCGGCCGCCCATCAGCGCGGCCAGCGCGTCGGAGCGGTGCACCACCGGGATGCCGCGCTCGTGGGCGGCGACCAGCTCCGGGTTGTCGGCGCGGATCGCGCTGGAGACGACCACGCTGCTGGTGCCGTCCGGCACGTGCTCGGCGGCGTGGCCGACGTGCACGGTGGCGCCGAGGGCGCGCAGCGCGAGGACGGTCTCGGACTCCTTGGAGTCGCTGCCGGAGACGCTGGCCCCGCGCACGGCGAGGATCTTCGCCAGGCCGGACATCCCGGCGCCGCCGATGCCGATGAAGTGCGGGGCGTGCAGGTCGTGCGCGGCGTCGTTCAAGGCGTGGCTCCGTACGGGCGGGGGCAGACAGGTCGGGCGGACGGGACGGGAAGACGGAATCGTCCTCGCGGGCGGACCGCAAGGACGATTCTGCACCACCGGCGCTCCGGGCCAGGAGTCGCTCAGGAGTCGCTGGCGAACAGCCGGAGCACCGGGACCCCCACCTTGTGCCGGGCCTGGGAGGCCCAGTCGCGGTGGAAGAACTCCTCCACGAAGTGCGGCGAGGTGAGCACCACCACCTCGTCCGCCCGCTGCTCCTCGACGACCGTGCGCAGCCGCTCCAGCGGCTTCTCCTCGACCAGCTCGCCCACCGCCTCGGCCCCGGCCGAGCGCAGGTGGCGCAGGCTGTGCTCCAGCGACTCGGTGGCCACGGTCGGTCCGGTCTCGGACTCGTCGTGCTCGTGCACCACCTTGTCGAGGTGGCCGAGGGCGACGTCGTCGAGCGCCCGGAGCAGTTCGTCCTGCTTGCCGCGCGGCTGCATCAGGACGACGAAGGACACCTCCTCCTCGCCGTGGAGCGTGGTGACGAGCTCCACGTCCGCGTCGGAGAGAGCCTTTTCGATCATCAGTACCGTCTTGAACACGTGAGTCCTTCCAGTGGCCGGCCCCCGGGCCCCGGCATCGCATAACGGGATCACGATCAGGGGGTCACGGGGTCATCCGAACCCGGGTGACGCAGGTAGCGGGTGAAGAGGAATCCTTTCTGCTCGATCAATGAGACCAGCCGCATCCGCTGCACGTCCGGCATTCGGGCATCGTGCAGGATGCGCGGCGCGTCGCCACCGGTCAGCAGCGGGGCCAGCGACAGGCACAGCTCGTCCACCAGGCCGGCCGCCGTGAGCTGCCCCAGCAGGCGCGGGCCGCCCTCGGTCAGCAGCCGGGTCCAGCCGCGCTCGGCCAGGGCCGCCACGCCCGCCCGCAGGTCCACCGAGCCGGTGCCGGCGACCACCAGGTCGGCCACCTCGGCGACCGCCCGGCGGCGCTCCGCGGAGGCGTCCTCGGTGGTGATCACCACCGTCCTGACCAGCGGCTCGGTGAACAGCGGCGCGGTCAGGTCCAGTTGCAGCGAGCGGGTCACCACGGCGATCGCCGGGGCGGGAGCCTGCCCCGCCGCCGTCCGGGCCGCCGCGAACTCCCTGCGCGCCCGGGCCGGCCGGTAGCCCTCGGCGCGGACGGTCTCCGCGCCCACCAGTACCACGTCCGACAGCGCCCGCAGCACCCCGAAGATCCGCTTGTCGGCGTCCCCGGAGAGCCCCTCGGACAGCCCGTCCAGCCTGGCCCCGCCGTCCAGACCGGCCACCATGTTGGCGCGCAGCCAGGGGCGCCCCTGATTCACCTGTTCGGGGTACGCGTAGACGGCGGCGAGCGATTCCAGTGCGGCCGGATCGGCGAGCCGCCCGCTCAGCGGGCTGATCAACTGTTGCATGCACCCAGTCTTCCACCGCGGGGCCGCGGGCCGTTCGGGACGGCGTACGGGGCAGGCGTACCCTCTACTGATGTGCCCGCAGCCTCCCACTCCGCAACCGCGACCGAGCCGATAGCCGCCGCACCCGTGTCCGGCTCCCCGATCGCGCTCACCGACCGCCGACCCGTCGTGCCCGCCGAGCGGCTGGTCGCCGAGATGGTCCCGCCGCCCCGGTTCGCCGACGTGAGCTTCGGGACGTACATCCCGGACCCGACCCAGCCGAGCCAGTACGAGGCCGTCCAGGTCCTGGAGCAGTTCGCGGCCACCCTCGGCAGGGGAAACGGTTCCGCGCCCAAGCGCAGCTGGTTCCGCCGCTCCGCGCCCGCGCCCACCGGCCCGGCCGGGGTCTACCTCGACGGCGGCTACGGCGTCGGCAAGACCCACCTGCTCGCCTCGCTCTGGCACGCCGCCCCGGGCCCCAAGGCCTTCGGCACCTTCGTCGAGCTGACCAACCTGGTCGGCGCGCTCGGCTTCCAGCAGGCCGTGCAGACCCTCTCCGGCCACACGCTGCTCTGCATCGACGAGTTCGAGCTGGACGACCCGGGCGACACCGTGCTGGTCTCCACCCTGCTCGGCCGACTGGTCGAGAACGGCGTGAAGCTCTGCGCCACCTCGAACACCCTGCCGGAGAAGCTCGGCGAGGGCCGCTTCGCCGCCGCCGACTTCCTGCGCGAGATCCAGGGCCTGTCCGCGCACTTCCGCCCGATGCGGATCGACGGCCAGGACTACCGCCACCGCGGCCTGCCGGACGCCCCGCCGCCGTACACGGACGAGGCCGTCGGCGCGGCCGCGGCCCGCACCCCCGGCGCCTCGCTGGACGACTTCGACGCCCTGCTCGCCCACCTCTCCGCCGTCCACCCCAGCCGCTACGGCGCGCTGCTGGACGACGTCACCGCGGTCTGCCTGCGCGGCGTCAAGCAGGTCGACGACCAGTCCACCGCGCTGCGCCTGGTCGTCCTGGCCGACCGGATGTACGACCGCGAGCTGCCGATCACCGCCTCCGGCCTGCCCTTCGACCAGGTCTTCCCGGAGGAGATGCTCCGCGGCGGCTACCGCAAGAAGTACCTGCGCGCCATCTCCCGCCTGGTCGCCCTCGCCCGGGACAGCGCCAAGTAGGACCGAGCCCGTAGCCTCCGCCCCGGTCAGGCGGCCCCCCCTCGCGGAGCGAGGGGGGACGCACAACCGAGGACCGGGCTGGCCGCGCGTGCCGGACTGCGCGAGGAGACGGTCGAGAGCATCGAGGAGAGCGGCGTCGATCCGACTCTGCCGCTGATCGAGTGCCTGGCCGCCGCCTTCGACGCCGCGGTCCGCATCGATCCGTCCCGCGACCCCGTCATCAGGTTCGAGGCGCACGGGGCCTGACCGAAGCGGACCCGCTTGTCGGTGGGGGGTCGTACGGTGGAGGCGTGCGTCCCATCACGAGTATTGAGCGGTCCGTGGCGCCTTTCGAGGTCGTCAGTCCCTTCCAGCCGAACGGCGACCAGCCGGCGGCGATCGCCGAGCTGGAACGGCGGATCAGGGGAGGGGAGAAGGACGTCGTGCTGCTCGGTGCCACCGGCACCGGCAAGTCGGCCACCACGGCCTGGATGATCGAGAAGCTTCAGCGCCCCACCCTGGTGATGGCGCCGAACAAGACGCTGGCCGCGCAGCTGGCCAACGAGTTCCGCGAGCTGCTGCCGAACAACGCCGTCGAGTACTTCGTCTCGTACTACGACTACTACCAGCCCGAGGCGTACGTCCCGCAGACGGACACCTACATCGAGAAGGACTCCTCGATCAACGAGGAGGTCGAGCGGCTGCGCCACTCGGCGACCAACTCGCTGCTCACCCGCCGGGACGTGGTCGTGGTCGCCTCGGTCTCCTGCATCTACGGCCTCGGTACCCCGCAGGAGTACGTGGACCGGATGGTGCGGCTCAAGATCGGCCAGGAGATCGACCGGGACGACCTGCTGCGCCGCTTCGTCGACATCCAGTACGCCCGCAACGACGTGGCCTTCACCCGCGGCACGTTCCGGGTCCGCGGCGACACCATCGAGATCTTCCCGGTCTACGAGGAGCTCGCCGTCCGGATCGAGATGTTCGGCGACGAGATCGAGGCGCTGTACACCCTGCACCCGCTCACCGGCGAGATCATCAGCCAGGACGACTCCGTCCACGTCTTCCCCGCCTCGCACTACGTGGCCGGCCCCGAGCGCATGGAGCGCGCGATCACCGGCATCGAGAAGGAGCTGGAGGGCACGCTCGCCCGGATGGAGAAGCAGGGCAAGCTGCTGGAGGCCCAGCGGCTGCGGATGCGCACCACCTACGACATCGAGATGCTGCGCCAGATCGGCACCTGCTCGGGCGTCGAGAACTACTCGATGCACTTCGACGGCCGGGAGCCGGGCTCCCCGCCGAACACCCTGCTCGACTACTTCCCGGAGGACTTCCTCCTGGTCATCGACGAGTCGCACGTCACCGTCCCGCAGATCGGCGCGATGTACGAGGGCGACGCCTCGCGCAAGCGCACCCTGGTCGAGCACGGCTTCCGGCTGCCCTCCGCGATGGACAACCGCCCGCTGAAGTGGGAGGAGTTCCTGGAGCGGACCGGCCAGACCGTCTACCTGTCGGCGACGCCGGGCCCGTACGAGCTGTCGCGCGGCGACGGCCAGGTCGAGCAGATCATCCGCCCGACCGGTCTGATCGACCCCGAGGTGATCGTCAAGCCGACCGAGGGCCAGATCGACGACCTGGTACACGAGGTCCGCAAGCGGGTCGAGCGGGACGAGCGCGTCCTGGTCACCACGCTGACCAAGAAGATGGCCGAGGACCTCACCGACTACATGCTCGGCCTGGACATCCGGGTCCGGTACCTGCACAGCGACGTGGACACCCTGCGCCGGGTGGAGCTGCTGCGCGAGCTGCGGGCGGGCCGGTACGACGTGCTGGTCGGCATCAACCTGCTGCGCGAGGGCCTGGACCTGCCCGAGGTGTCCCTGGTGGCGATCCTGGACGCGGACAAGGAGGGCTTCCTGCGCTCCGGCACCTCGCTGATCCAGACGATCGGCCGCGCCGCCCGCAACGTCTCCGGCCAGGTCCACATGTACGCGGACAAGATCACCCCCGCGATGGAGAAGGCCATCGACGAGACCAACCGCCGCCGGGCCGTGCAGCAGGCCTACAACAAGGAGCACGGGATCGACCCGCAGCCGCTGCGCAAGAAGATCGGCGACATCCTGGACACCCTCGCCCGCGAGGACGTGGACACCGACGAGCTGCTCTCCACCGGGTACCGCAACCAGGGCAAGGGCAAGGCCCCGGTGCCGGCGCTGGGCGCGGAGCGCAAGCCGGCCAAGTCCCTGCCGGCCGCCGAACTGGCGGACCTGATCCAGGAGATGACCGACCGGATGCACACGGCCGCCGCCGACCTCCAGTTCGAGGTCGCGGCCCGGCTGCGCGACGAGGTCAAGGAACTGAAGAAGGAGCTGCGGCAGATGCGCGAGGCCGGTGTGGCGTAGTCACACGGAAGGGGCACCGGAGGGGCGCACCCGTGCGGTGACCGGGACTGGCCGGAATGGCACCGGTCAAGTCCGCGGGTGTCTCAGCCTTGCCACAAACGGGGAAACCCGGGAGAGGCCGGGGTGTCGCAGGCCCTAGGCTGGCCTGCGGCATCGTGCCCTCGGACGGGGTTGCGGGCCGTACGCAGAGGGGGCCTCAGCCGGGGGACGGCGACGGGGTGTTCCACCGTGGAGCCGCGCGGGTGTGACCGCGCGGCCGGCAGAGAGGGCAACGTCGTGTCGGTGAACCTGGCCAAGGGGCAGCGGGTCAGCCTCCAGAAGGGGCAGGGCGACGCCCTGACCGTGGTCCGGATGGGCCTCGGCTGGCAGGCCGCCCCCAAGCGCGGGCTGTTCGGCAGCCGCACCCGCAAGATCGACCTGGACGCCTCGGCGCTGCTGTACGCCGAGAAGACGCCGTCCGACGTGGTGTTCTTCTCGCACCTGGAGAGCGAGGACGGCTCCGTCCGGCACACCGGCGACAACCTGGAGGGCGGCTCCGGGGCCGAGGACGACGAGGCGATCCTGGTCGACCTGGTCCACGTGCCGGTGAACATCACCCAGGTGGTGTTCACGGTGAGCTCGTACACCGGGCAGACCTTCGCGGAGGTGCAGCGGGCGCACTGCCGGCTGGTGGACGAGACCACCGGCCTGGAGCTGGCCCGCTACGAGCTGGCCGGCGGCGGGCCGCACACCGGGCAGATCATGGCCAAGGTGGTCCGGGACGGCAACGGCGGCTGGGAGATGCAGGCGATCGGCGCACCGGCCAAGGGGCGGACCTTCCAGGACCTGCTGCCGGCGATCGACCCGTTCCTGTAGCCGTGGCCCGGGTGGCCCCGGCGGCCCGGCAGCCCTGCGGTCTTTACCTTCTTTACCTTTCCTTGGAGCGCCTGTTACTCTCGTAGGCAGCGGAGGGGAGTATTCCTCGACAGCCGACCCCGTCATCACGGATGCCCGTCGTGGCCTCCCGGGGCGCTGGCCCGATGGGCGGAAGAGACCTCCGGCAGTGACGATGACTGTCTCGCCTACCTGCCGGAGGAGCAGTAGTGGACGTTTCCGTAACCATGTGGGTCTCCACGATCCTGGTGCTGATCGCACTGGTCGTGGCCGACTTCTTCATCGGAGGGCGCAAGCCGCACGAGGTCTCGATCAAGGAGGCCGGAGTCTGGACGGCCGTCTGGGTCGCCCTGGCGGTGCTCTTCGGCGGCTTCCTCTGGTGGCACTCCGGCGGGGAGCCGGCCGGCGAGTTCTTCGCCGGCTACATCACCGAGAAGTCGCTCAGTGTCGACAACCTCTTCGTGTTCATCCTGATCATGGGCAAGTTCGCGGTGCCCAGGATCTACCAGCAGCGCGTGCTGATGTTCGGCGTGATCATCGCGCTGGTGCTCCGGGCGGTGTTCATCGCCGGTGGTGCCGCGCTGGTCTCCGAGTTCTCCTGGGTGTTCTTCATCTTCGGCGGCTTCCTGATCTGGACGGCCTGGAAGCTGATCAAGGAGGCCCGCGCCGAGGAGGAGGACGAGGAGGAGTTCGAGGAGAACCGCCTGCTCAAGTCGATCACCCGCCGCTTCCCGGCCACCGAGGACTACCGCGGCACCAGGCTGTTCGTCCGGGAGAACGGCCGCCGGCTGATCACCCCGATGCTGATCGTCATGCTGGCGATCGGCACCACCGACGTGCTGTTCGCGCTGGACTCGATCCCGGCCATCTTCGGCCTGACCCAGGACCCGTACGTCGTCTTCACCGCCAACGCCTTCGCCCTGATGGGGCTGCGCCAGCTGTACTTCCTGATCGGCGGCCTGCTGAAGAAGCTCGTCCACCTGTCGTACGGCCTGTCGGTGATCCTCGGCTTCATCGGCGTGAAGCTGGTGCTGCACGCCGCGCACGAGGCGGGCGCGCACTGGGCCCCGGAGATCGGCATCCCGTTCTCGCTGGCCTTCATCGTGGCGGTGCTGGCGATCACCACCTTCACCAGCCTGCGGGCCTCGAAGAAGGCCGAGCAGGCCGAGCCCGAGAAGCTCGACGCCTGACGCCCGGTGCCGGCGCCCCTGAGGCCGGCGCGCGGCACCGCCGAGGCCCCCGCGACCGCTTCCGGTCACGGGGGCCTCGGCCGTTCGGCGGGGCGGGCTACCAGCCCCGCTCGCGCCACTCGGCGAGGTGCGGGCGCTCGGCCCCGAGGGTGGTGTCGTTGCCGTGGCCGGGGTAGACCCAGGCCTCGTCGGGCAGGACGTCGAAGATCTTCTCGGTGACGTCGCGGTAGAGGGTCCGGAAGGCCTCCGGGTCGCCCCAGGTGTTGCCCACGCCGCCGGGGAAGAGGCAGTCGCCGGTGAAGACGTGCTGGTGGCCCTGGGGGTCGTCGTAGATCAGCACGATCGCGCCGGGGGTGTGGCCGACCAGGTGCCGCACGGTCAGCGCCACGTCGCCGACCCGCAGCTCGTCGCCGTCCGCGAGCAGCAGCTCGGTGGGGACCTCGATGCCCACGGCGTCGTGCTCGCCGGCGGCCGTCCGGGCGCCGGTGGTGGCGACCACCTCGGCCAGCGCCCCCCAGTGGTCGTGGTGCCGGTGGGTGGTGACCACCGTCGCGAGGTCGTCGCCGACGGTCTCCAGCAGGGTCGGGGCGTCGGCGGCCGCGTCGATCAGGAGCTGTTCGTCGGTGGCCCGGCAGCGCAGCAGGTAGGCGTTGTTGTCGTACGGGCCGACGGCCACCTTGGTGATGATCAGGTGGGCCAGCTCCCGCACGTCCGGCGCTCCGCCGACCTTGACCGCTCCGTGGTACGTCATCCGTTCGCTCCCTCTGCAGTGGCTCCTGGGACCATCCTCGCGTCGTCAGCCCAGCGGGGGAAGCTGGGGGAGGGCGGTGTCGGGGGTGCGGCGCAGGCCGTCCCCGGCGGAGCGGCCGGAGAGCCAGGCGGTCAGGGCGCGCACCGGGCCCTCGACGGTCAGGGCGGGCTCGCCGGTGCCGATCAGGCCGCGGTCCCCGGTGTCCTCGGCGACCAGCTGGACGGCGGGCAGGTCGGTGCCGTGCAGCGTGGCGGCGAGCCGGTCGAACTCGGCGACGGCGAACGGCTCGGGCCACTCGGCGAAGGTGTAGTCGGCGTCCAGGTCGACGACGTGGTACTCGATCTCGGCGAGGCGCTTCCAGACGAGGTCGGCGGCCGGGAAGACGGCGCCGGAGCGGTGGCGCACCTCGGCGGCCCAGTCCTCGTCGGCGAGCAGCGCGGCGGCCGCGGCGAAGGCCTCGTGCGAGGCCCGCAGGTCGGCGAGCTGGACGTCCAGCGGCCGGCCGGCGCCGTCCTCGATGCCCTGGTCGCGGGCCTGCTCGGTGGCGTACTGCGGGATGTCGGTGCCGGTGCGGACGCCGGTCAGCAGGTTGACCAGCGAGTCGGCGTTGCGGGCGAGGTGGGCCAGCACGTGGCCGCGGGTCCAGCCGGGGAGCGCGGAGGGCTCGGCGACGGCCTCCGGCTTCAGCGCGGAGACGGTCTCCAGCATGCGCCGGGTGCTTGCCTCGACCAGGTCCAGTCGATCGGCGGCCAGTGCGGCGGCGGAGTGCGAGTCGGTCATCGAATCTGCCTTCTGTGCGAGACGGCGCGTTGCCCGCGGGGGCTTCGCTCGTTGACCAGGCGACGCTACCGCCGAATCCGGGCCCTGAGCAGGGCCTTTTTCGGTCCGGATACGGACGGTCCCGGGACGGTCCTCACTCGTTCGGGTGGTCTCCGCTGGACAGAGTCGATATTCGAACGTCTGAGCTATAGGCTGGCTGCCGCATGCTGGAAGAAGTACCGACTCTCATCGCAAGCCGTCTTGCCCCGGAGAAAGGCGCCAGAAGCAGTGGCCGACCGCCTCATCGTCCGCGGTGCTCGTGAGCACAACCTCAAGAACGTCTCGCTCGACCTGCCCCGCGACTCCCTCATCGTCTTCACGGGCCTCTCCGGCTCCGGCAAGTCCTCGCTCGCCTTCGACACGATCTTCGCCGAGGGCCAGCGCCGCTACGTCGAGTCGCTGTCCTCCTACGCCCGTCAGTTCCTCGGGCAGATGGACAAGCCCGACGTGGACTTCATCGAGGGCCTCTCCCCGGCCGTCTCGATCGACCAGAAGTCCACCAACCGCAACCCCCGTTCGACCGTCGGCACCATCACCGAGGTCTACGACTACCTGCGCCTGCTGTTCGCCCGGATCGGCAAGCCGCACTGTCCGCACTGCGGCCGCCCGATCGCCAAGCAGTCGCCGCAGGCGATCGTGGACAAGGTGCTGGAGCTCGCCGAGGGCACCCGTTTCCAGGTGCTGAGCCCGGTGGTGCGCGAGCGCAAGGGCGAGTTCGTCGACCTCTTCGCCGACCTCCAGTCCAAGGGCTACTCCCGCGCCCGCGTCGACGGCGCGACGATCCAGCTCGCCGAGCCGCCGAAGCTCAAGAAGCAGGAGAAGCACACCGTCGAGGTGGTGATCGACCGCCTCACCGTCAAGGACAGCGCCAAGCGGCGGCTCACCGACTCGGTGGAGACGGCCCTGCGGCTGTCCGGCGGCATGGTCGTGCTCGACTTCGTCGACCTCCCCGAGGACGACCCGGAGCGCGAGCGGATGTACTCCGAGCACCTCTACTGCCCGTACGACGACGTGTCGTTCGAGGAGCTGGAGCCGCGCTCGTTCTCCTTCAACTCGCCGTTCGGCGCGTGCCCGGACTGCTCGGGCCTGGGCAACCGGATGGAGGTCGACCCGGAGCTGGTCGTCCCGGACGTCGAGCGCTCGCTGGACGAGGGCGCGATCCACCCCTGGTCGGCCGGGCACGCCAAGGAGTACTTCCAGCGCCTGATCGACGCGCTGGCCGGGGAGCTCGGCTTCCGCACCGACATCCCCTGGGCCGGGCTGCCCGCCCGCGCCAGGAAGGCGCTGCTGTACGGGCACAAGCACCAGGTGGAGGTCCGCTACCGCAACCGCTTCGGCCGGGAGCGCTCGTACAGCACCGGCTTCGAGGGCGCGATCCCGTTCATCCAGCGCCGGCACACCGAGGCGGAGAGCGACAGCAGCCGCGAGCGCTTCGAGGGCTACATGCGCGAGGTGCCCTGCCCGACGTGCCAGGGCACCCGGCTCAAGCCGGTGGTGCTCGCGGTCACCGTCGAGGGCAGGTCGATCGCCGAGGTCTCCTCGATGTCGATCAGCGACTGCTCCGAGTTCCTCGGCGCGATGAGGCTCAACGCCCGGGACAAGCAGATCGCCGAGCGGGTCCTCAAGGAGGTCAACGAGCGGCTGCGCTTCCTGGTCGACGTCGGCCTGGACTACCTCTCGCTCGACCGCGCGGCCGGCACCCTGTCCGGCGGCGAGGCCCAGCGCATCCGGCTGGCCACCCAGATCGGCTCCGGCCTGGTCGGCGTGCTGTACGTGCTGGACGAGCCGTCCATCGGCCTGCACCAGCGGGACAACCACCGGCTGATCGAGACGCTGGTGCGGCTGCGCGACATCGGCAACACCCTGATCGTCGTCGAGCACGACGAGGACACCATCAAGACCGCGGACTGGGTGGTCGACATCGGCCCGGGCGCCGGCGAGCACGGCGGCAAGGTGGTGCACTCCGGCTCGCTGAAGCAGCTGCTCTCCAACAAGGAGTCGCTGACCGGCCAGTACCTCTCCGGCAAGCGCTTCATCCCGATCCCGGCCGCGCGCCGCGAGCGGGACAAGAAGCGCCAGCTGACCGTCCACGGCGCCCGCGAGCACAACCTCAAGGACGTCACGGTCGGCTTCCCGCTCGGCACCTTCACCGCGATCACCGGCGTCTCCGGCTCCGGGAAGTCGACGCTGGTCAACGACATCCTGTACACCCACCTCGCCCGGGAGCTGAACGGCGCCCGCAGCGTGCCCGGCCGGCACACCCGGATCACCGGCACCGACCAGGTGGACAAGGTGGTGCACGTCGACCAGTCGCCGATCGGCCGTACCCCGCGCTCCAACCCGGCCACCTACACCGGGGTGTTCGACCACGTCCGCCGGCTCTTCGCGGAGACGCAGGAGGCCAAGGTCCGCGGCTACCTGCCCGGCCGGTTCTCCTTCAACGTCAAGGGCGGCCGCTGCGAGAACTGCTCCGGCGACGGCACCATCAAGATCGAGATGAACTTCCTGCCGGACGTCTACGTGCCGTGCGAGGTCTGCCACGGCGCCCGGTACAACCGGGAGACGCTGGAGGTCCACTACAAGGGCAGGTCCATCGCCGAGGTGCTGGACATGCCGATCGAGGAGGCGCTGGACTTCTTCGAGGCCGTCCCGGCGATCGCCCGCCACCTGCGGACGCTCAACGACGTCGGCCTCGGCTACGTCCGGCTCGGCCAGTCCGCGCCCACCCTGTCCGGCGGCGAGGCGCAGCGCGTCAAGCTCGCCTCGGAGCTCCAGAAGCGCTCCACCGGGCGGACGGTCTACGTGCTGGACGAGCCCACCACCGGCCTGCACTTCGAGGACATCAGCAAGCTGAT
Organism: Kitasatospora sp. NPDC114501; assembly: GCF_055633695.1. Classification (NCBI taxonomy): domain Bacteria; kingdom Bacillati; phylum Actinomycetota; class Actinomycetes; order Kitasatosporales; family Streptomycetaceae; genus Kitasatospora; species Kitasatospora sp. NPDC114501. The sequence continues at coordinate 170,235 of NZ_JBVKDS010000010.1, forward strand.
CAAGGTGCTCAGCGGGCTGGTGGACAAGGGCAACACGGTGATCGTCATCGAGCACAACCTCGACGTGATCAAGACCGCCGACTGGGTCGTCGACATGGGCCCCGAGGGCGGCTCCGGCGGCGGCACGGTGGTCGCCGAGGGCACCCCGGAGCAGATCGCCGCCGTGCCGGAGAGCCACACCGGCAAGTTCCTGCGGGACATCCTGCCGGTCGGCTTCGCGGACGCCCCGGCCGCCGCCCCGGCGAAGAAGGCGCCGCGCAAGCGCGCGGCCGCCGCGAAGAAGTAGTCCCGTCCGCCCACCCCGCCGCTCCCGCCACCCGCACCGCCGGGTGGCCCGGGAGCGGCGGCGTGGTGCGGCATAGACTCCCGTGGTCCCTCGCAGCCGCAGCAACCGTAGGAGCGCACCGATGTCCGAGGCCCCCGAGACCAGCCCCACCGCCTCCCGTCGCACCCTGCTCTGCGGGGCCGCGGCCGTCCTGGCGGCCGGCGGCTCCGTCGCGGTCACCGGATGCGGCTCGTCCGCCTCCTCCTCCGGCACCAGCGCCCCCAAGGGCCCGGTCGACCTCGGCCCGGCCTCGGCCGTGCCGGAGGGCGGCGGCAAGGTCTACCGCGAGCAGAAGATCGTGGTGACCCAGCCCACCGCCGGCCAGTACAAGGCGTTCAGCGCCAAGTGCACCCACGCCGGCTGCGTCGTGGACCAGGTGAAGAACGCCCAGATCCAGTGCCCCTGCCACGGCAGCCGGTTCGCCATCGCGGACGGCGCCGTGCAGGACGGCCCGGCCCCCACCCCGCTGCCCGCCTACACCGTCACGGTCGAGGGCGGCAACCTCAAGGTGACCCCGAGCTGAGCCAGTTGACCGCCTCCCGACCGCCACGGTCCCCCTTGACGATCTCCACTCCGCGGCCCCGTCCCCACTCGGTACGGTGGACCCATGGCTGACCCGAGCACCTATCGCCCCGCGCCCGGTGCGATCCCGACCTCCCCCGGTGTCTACCGGTTCCGCGACGCCCACGGCCGGGTCATCTACGTCGGCAAGGCCAAGAGCCTGCGGCCCCGGCTCTCGTCCTACTTCCAGGACCTGGCCGGGCTGCACCCGCGCACCGCGACCATGGTCACCACCGCCGCCTCGGTGGAGTGGACCGTGGTCGGCACCGAGGTCGAGGCGCTCCAGCTGGAGTACTCCTGGATCAAGGAGTTCGACCCGCGGTTCAACGTCAAGTACCGCGACGACAAGAGCTATCCGGAACTCGCCGTCACCCTCAACGAGGAGTACCCGCGCGTCCAGGTGATGCGGGGGGCGCACCGGAAGGGCGTGCGCTACTTCGGCCCGTACGGGCACGCCTGGGCGATCCGCGAGACGGTCGACCTGCTGCTGCGCGTCTTCCCCGTCCGCACCTGCTCCAACGGCGTCTTCAAGCGCGCCCGCCAGGTCGGCCGGCCCTGCCTGCTCGGCTACATCGGCAAGTGCGCCGCGCCCTGCGTCGGCAAGGTCTCCGCGGACGAACACCGGGCGCTCGCCGAGGACTTCTGCGACTTCATGGCCGGGCGCACCGGCAACTACCTGCGCCGGCTGGAGGTCGAGATGCAGGAGGCCGCCGCCGAGCTGGAGTACGAGAGGGCGGCCCGGCTGCGGGACGACATCGGCGCCCTCAAGCGCGCGATGGAGAAGAACGCCATCGTGCTCGCCGACGCCACCGACGCCGACCTGCTGGCCCTCGCCGAGGACGAACTCGAAGCCGCCGTGCAGATCTTCCACGTCCGCGGCGGCCGGGTCCGCGGCCAGCGCGGCTGGGTCACCGACAAGGTCGAGGACGTCGACACCGCCGGCCTGGTCGAGCACGCCCTCCAGCAGCTCTACGGCGGCGGCGAGTCCGTCCCGCGCGAGGTGCTCGTCCCCGCCCTGCCCGAGCCGGTGGAGCCGGTCCGCGAGTGGCTGAGCGGCCTGCGCGGCAGCCAGGTCGACCTGCGCATCCCCCAGCGCGGCGACAAGAAGGACCTGATGGCCACCGTGCAGCGCAACGCCCAGCAGGCGCTCGCGCTGCACAAGACCAAGCGCGCCTCCGACCTCACCACCCGCAGCCGCGCCCTCCAGGAGATCGCCGACGCGCTGCGACTGGACTCCGTCCCGCTGCGCATCGAGTGCTACGACATCTCGCACCTCCAGGGCGAGGACGTGGTCGCCTCCATGGTCGTCTTCGAGGACGGCCTGGCCCGCAAGAGCGAGTACCGGCGCTTCCAGATCAAGGGCTTCGAGGGCCAGGACGACGTCCGCTCGATGCACGAGGTGATCAGCCGGCGCTTCCGCCGCTACCTCCAGGAGCGCGAGCAGACCGGCGAGTGGGCCGTCCCCGAGGAGGACGACCCCGACACCGGCGACGGCGGCACCCGGGACGGGGACGGCCGCCCCAAGCGCTTCGCCTACCCGCCCCAACTCCTGGTCGTCGACGGCGGCCAGCCGCAGGTCGCCGCCGCCAGGCGCGCCCTGGACGAGCTGGGCATCGACGACGTCGCGCTGTGCGGCCTGGCCAAGCGACTGGAGGAGGTCTGGCTGCCCGGCGAGGACGACCCGGTGGTGCTGCCGCGCTCCAGCGAGGGCCTCTACCTGCTCCAGCGGGTCCGCGACGAGGCGCACCGCTTCGCGATCAGCTATCAGCGCAACAAGCGTTCCAAGCGACTCACCGCCGGGGAACTGGACTCCGTCCCGGGCCTCGGCGAGACTCGCCGCCGGGCGCTGCTCAAGCACTTCGGCTCGCTGAAGAAGCTCCGGGCCGCCACCGTGGACGAGCTCTGCGAGGTACCCGGCATCGGACGCCGCACCGCGCAGACTGTTGCGGAGGCGTTGTCGTCCCGTACACCCGCCGCACCCGCGGTCAACACCGCGACCGGCGAGATCATCGAGGACGGGGCCGAGCCGATGGCAGCACCCCGGACCGCACCATCCCAGGAGACGCCATGACGGCCGACGCCGCCCGTCAGCCGGTGTGCCCCGGCCCCGCCCGCCTGCCCGGGCCGGGGAAGGGCGGCCGAGCCGTACGCGTTCTCCCCAGCAGAAAGACCGAGAGCGGGGAACCGAAGTGACCGTGTCAGACGTGGCCGAGAACGCGCCGGAGCTGGTGATCATCTCCGGCATGTCCGGAGCCGGCCGCTCCACCGCCGCCAAGTGCCTGGAGGACCTCGGCTGGTTCGTGGTGGACAACCTGCCGCCGGCCCTCATCCCGACCATGGTCGACCTGGGCGCCCGCTCCCAGGGCAACGTCGCCCGGATCGGCGTGGTCGTGGACGTCCGCGGCCGGCAGTTCTTCGACGACCTGCTCACCTCGCTGGACGAGCTGGAGAAGCGCGGCGTCCGGCTCCGGGTCGTCTTCCTGGACTCCTCCGACGAGGCGCTGGTGCGCCGCTTCGAGAGCGTCCGCCGCCCGCACCCGCTCCAGGCGGACGGCCGGATCGTGGACGGCATCGCCCAGGAGCGCGACCTGCTGCGCGACCTGCGCGGCGAGGCCGACCTGGTGATCGACACCTCCAACCTCAACGTGCACCAGCTGCGCGCCAAGCTCGACGCCCAGTTCGCCGACCACGACGAGCCCGAGCTGCGCGCCACCGTGATGTCCTTCGGGTTCAAGTACGGCCTGCCGGTCGACGCCGACCTCGTGGTGGACTGCCGCTTCCTGCCCAACCCGCACTGGGTGCCCGAACTGCGGGCCCGCACCGGCACCGACGCGGACGTCGCCGACTACGTCTTCCAGCAGCCCGGAGCCAACGAGTTCCTGGACGGCTACGCCGAGCTACTCCGGATCGTGACCGAGGGGTACCGCCGCGAGGGGAAGCGCTACATGACGCTTGCCGTAGGCTGCACCGGTGGCAAGCACCGCAGCGTCGCCATGTCCGAGCGTCTGACCAAGCGTCTCATCGCCGACGGAGTCGAGACGGTGCTCGTTCACCGTGACATGGGACGGGAGTAACCGCCGCCTCCCTGCCGGGCCCGTCGGCGGAGCGGTCGGCGGGCCGAGGAACGCGAGGTGAGTGTGGCGGGATACGTGCCCGGGCGGCAGCCGCAGAGCAGGACCGGTGACCGGGCCGGGAGCCCGGCCCGGCCCACGGCGCCGGGCCGCCCGCGCAGCAGTCCCTCCCGCGCCAATCCGGCTCCCCGGATCACCGCGCTCGGTGGCGGACAGGGCCTGTCGGCCTCGCTGTCCGCGCTGCGCCGGCTCACCAGCGACGTCACCGCCGTGGTGACCGTCGCCGACGACGGCGGCTCCAGCGGGCGGCTGCGCGAGGAACTGGGCGTGCTGCCCCCGGGCGACCTGCGCAAGGCGCTGGCCGCGCTGTGCGGGGACGACGACTGGGGCCGCACCTGGTCCGAGGTGATCCAGCAGCGCTTCACCGGCAACGGCGAGCTCGGCGGCCACGCGGTCGGCAACCTGCTGATCGTCGCGCTCTGGGAGAAGCTGGGCGACCCGGTGGCGGCGCTGGACTGGGTCGGCCGGCTGCTCAACGTTCAGGGCCGGGTGCTGCCGATGTCGGCGGTGCCGCTGGACATCGAGGCGACCGTCCGGGGCCACGACCCGGCGCGCCCCGGCGAGGTCACGGCCGTCCGCGGCCAGGCCGACGTCGCGGTGACGCCGGGTACGGTGCAGTCGATCCGGCTGCTGCCGGACGCGCCGCCCGCCGTCCCGGAGGCGGTCACCGCCGTCCGGGAGGCGGACTGGGTGGTGCTCGGCCCCGGCTCCTGGTTCACCAGCGTGCTGCCGCACCTGCTGGTGCCCGAGCTCGCCGCCGCGCTCACCGAGACCCGCGCCCGCCGCCTGCTCACCCTGAACCTCGCCCCCCAGCCCGGGGAGACCGAGGGCTTCACCCCGCAGCGCCACCTGGAGGTCATCGCCGACCACGCCCCGGGCCTCGCGGTGGATGCGATCCTGGTGGACGAGCGCGCCGTCACCGGCGGGGCCTTCGGCCAGGCCGACCTGGACGGTCTGGAGAAGGCCGCCGAACGGATGGGCGCCGCTCTGGTGCTCGGCTCGGTGGCCCGCACCGACGGGACGCCGCGACACGACCCCGAGCTGTTGGCGGCAGCGTACGACCGGATTTTCCGGACACATGGAAGGATCGGGCCATGGCGATGACTCCAGCGGTGAAGGACGAGATCAGCCGGCTCCCGGTCACCCGGGCCTGCTGTCGCAAGGCGGAGGTGTCGGCGATCCTGCGGTTCGCGGGCGGGCTGCACATCGTGAGCGGCCGCATCGTGATCGAGGCGGAGCTGGACACCGGCGCGGCGGCGCGGCGGCTGCGCAAGGACCTGCTGGAGATCTTCGGGCACTCCTCGGACCTCGTGGTGATGGCACCCGGCGGGCTGCGCCGCGGCAGCCGTTTCGTGGTCCGGGTGGTCAAGGACGGGGAGCTGCTCGCCCGCCAGACCGGGCTGGTCGACGGCCGCGGCCGTCCGATCCGGGGTCTGCCCCCGGCGGTCGTCTCCGGGGCCACCTGCGACGCCGAGGCGGCCTGGCGCGGGGCCTTCCTGGCACACGGCTCGCTCACCGAGCCGGGCCGCTCCTCCTCGCTGGAGATCACCTGCCCCGGCTCCGAGGCCGCCCTCGCCCTGGTCGGCGCCGCCCGTCGGCTCGGCATCCCGGCCAAGGCCCGCGAGGTGCGCGGCGTGGACCGGGTGGTGATCCGGGACGGCGACGCGATCGGCGCCCTGCTGACCCGGCTCGGCGCGCACGAGTCGGTGCTCGCCTGGGAGGAGCGCCGGATGCGGCGCGAGGTGCGCGCCACCGCCAACCGGCTGGCCAACTTCGACGACGCCAACCTGCGCCGCTCGGCCCGCGCCGCGGTGGCGGCCGGCGCCCGGGTGGCCCGCGCGCTGGAGATCCTCGGCGACGAGGTGCCAGAGCACCTGGCCGCGGCCGGCCAGCTGCGGATGCAGCACAAGCAGGCCTCGCTGGAGGAGCTGGGCGCGCTCGCCGACCCGCCGCTGACCAAGGACGCGGTGGCCGGCCGGATCCGCCGCCTGCTGGCGATGGCCGACAAGCGCGCCTCCGAGCTCGGCCTGCCGAGCACCGAGGCCAGCCTCACCGACGAGATGGCGATGAACTGACGCTCACGCTCCGTGACGACACCACGGCCGGCGTCCCGCTCCCGGGACGCCGGCCGTCGGCGTCCGCGGACGGCCTCCCGGACGGCCCCCCGGGGGCGCTCCGGAGGGTCCCGCGGACCGGCTCCCGAACGGGCTTCCGGACCCGCCGGCCCTCCCGAATTGGTAGAGACCATTGGCCCGGGGCCAACTGCCCGACGGATCAGGGCCGGACGGCCTGAAAGCGGGTTTCGGCCGCGCCACGCCCAGTCTCAGCAGGCGGCGCGATGTGCCGTCCCAGGCCCGGGAGGGGTAGGGTCATAGGCGGTCGGGGACTTCCCAAATCTCACCCCCGTCGGGGCCCTGCCCCGGCGTACCTAACGAGGAGATCGGTTCGTGACGATCCGGGTAGGCATCAACGGCTTCGGCCGCATCGGCCGCAACTTCTTCCGCGCGGTCAAGGCTCAGGGCGCGGACATCGAGGTCGTCGGTGTCAACGACCTCACCGACACGAAGACCCTGGCTCACCTGCTCAAGTACGACACCACCCTGGGTACCTTCCCGGGCGAGGTCTCGCACACCGAGGACAGCATCACCGTCGACGGCCACACCTTCAAGGTGACCGCCGAGCGTGACCCCGCGAACCTTCCGTGGGCCGCCCTGGGCGCCGACATCGTCGTCGAGTCCACCGGCATCTTCACCAAGGCCGAGGCCGCGAAGAAGCACCTCGCCGCCGGCGCGAAGAAGGTCATCATCTCGGCGCCCGCCACCGACGAGGACGTCACCATCGTCCTGGGTGTCAACGACGAGAAGTACGACGCCGCCAACCACCACGTCATCTCCAACGCCTCCTGCACCACCAACTGCGTGGCGCCGATGGCGAAGGTGCTGAACGAGAGCTTCGGCATCGTCAAGGGTCTGATGACCACCGTCCACGCGTTCACCAACGACCAGGTCACCCTGGACTTCCCGCACAAGGACCTGCGCCGTGCTCGTGCGGCCTCGCAGAACATCATCCCGACCTCGACCGGTGCCGCCAAGGCGACCGCCCTGGTCCTGCCGGAGCTGAAGGGCAAGCTGGACGGCACCTCGCTGCGCGTCCCGGTCCCGACCGGTTCCATCACGGACCTGGTCGTCACCCTGGAGCGCGAGGTCACCAAGGACGAGGTCAACGCGGCCTTTCAGAAGGCCGCGCAGGAGGGCCCGCTCAAGGGCATCCTGGCCTACACCGAGGACCCGATCGTCTCCTCGGACATCGTGAACGACCCGGCCTCCTGCATCTTCGACTCGCAGCTCACCATGGTCCAGGGCAACCAGGTCAAGGTGCTCGGCTGGTACGACAACGAGTGGGGCTACTCGAACCGCGTCGTCGACCTGGTCACCCTCGTCGGCGGGCAGCTCTGACCTTGCGGGAGCTGACGTGATGTAGGGGCGAGGGCCCGGACGGCGTACGGTGCCGACCGGGCCCTCGTTCCGCGCTCAAGGACTTCTCAGGCGGCCCCTGCGCCGTGCCGCCTCACTGCGCATCAACCATCTCCCCAGGAGAGACCGAATCCCCGTGAAGACCATCGAAGAGCTCATCGAAGCCGGTGTCGAAGGCAAGCGCGTCTTCGTGCGCGCCGACCTGAACGTGCCGCTGGACGGCGACACGATCACCGACGACGGCCGGATCCGCGCCGTCGCGCCGACCATCGCCAAGCTGGCCGCGGCCGGTGCGAAGGTCGTCGTCGCCTCGCACCTCGGCCGCCCCAAGGGCGCGCCGGACCCGCAGTTCTCGCTCGCCCCGGCGGCCAAGCGCCTCGGCGAGATCCTCGGCAGGGACGTCGCCTTCGCCACCGACACCGTCGGTGACGGCGCCCGGGCCGTCGTGGCCGCGCTGGGCGACGGCGAGGTCGCGCTGCTGGAGAACCTGCGCTTCAACGCCGGCGAGACCAGCAAGGACGACGCCGAGCGCAAGGCCTTCGCCGAGCAGCTGGCCGCGCTGGCCGACCTGTACGTGGGCGACGGCTTCGGCGCCGTGCACCGCAAGCACGCCTCGGTCTACGACCTGCCGGCCCTGCTGCCGCACGCCGCCGGCGACCTGATCGCCACCGAGGTCGGCGTGCTGAAGAAGCTCACCGAGGACGTCGCCCGTCCGTACGTGGTGGTACTCGGCGGCGCCAAGGTCTCCGACAAGCTCGGTGTGATCGACAACCTGCTGAAGAAGGCCGACCGGATCCTGATCGGCGGCGGCATGGCGTACACCTTCCTCAAGGCCAAGGGCCACGAGGTCGGCATCTCGCTGCTCCAGGAGGACCAGATCCCGACCGTCCTCGGCTACCTGGCCGAGGCCGAGCAGCGCGGCGTCGAGTTCGTGCTGCCGAAGGACGTCCTGGTCTCCTCCGACTTCCCGGACCTCAAGACCAAGGCCCCGGCCAACCCCTCGACCGTCGCCGCGGACGCCATCCCGGCCGACCAGGAGGGCCTGGACATCGGCCCCGAGACCCGCGAGCTGTACGCGGCCAAGCTGGCCGACGCGGGCACGGTGTTCTGGAACGGCCCGATGGGCGTGTTCGAGCACCCGGACTACGCGAACGGCACCAAGGCCGTCGCGCAGGCCCTGACCGACAGCGACGCGTTCACCGTGGTCGGCGGCGGCGACTCCGCCGCGGCCGTCCGCATCCTGGGCTTCGACGAGAAGAAGTTCGGGCACATCTCGACCGGCGGCGGCGCCAGCCTCGAGTACCTGGAGGGCAAGACCCTCCCCGGTCTCGCCGCTCTGGAGGACTGAAACACATGACCGACCGTCTCCCGCTGATGGCGGGCAACTGGAAGATGAACCTCAACCACCTTGAGGCCATCCAGCACACCCAGAAGCTGGCCTTCGCGCTGGCCGACAAGGACTACGAGGCCGTCGAGGTCGCCGTCCTGGTGCCGTTCACCGACCTGCGCTCGGTGCAGACCCTGGTCTTCGGCGACAAGCTGAAGATCAAGTACGGCTCGCAGGACATCTCGCAGCACGACGGCGGGGCCTACACCGGTGAGGTGTCCGGCCCGATGCTGGCCAAGCTCCAGTGCACCTACGCGGTGGTCGGGCACTCCGAGCGCCGCCAGTACCACGGCGAGAACGAGGAGATCGTCAACGCCAAGGTGAAGGCCGCCTACCGCGCCGGGGTCACCCCGATCCTGTGCGTCGGCGAGCCGCTGGAGATCCGCAAGGCCGGCACCCACGTCGAGTACACCCTGGCCCAGCTGGACGGCGCCCTGGCCGACGTCCCGGCCCACCAGGCCGAGTCGATCGTGGTCGCCTACGAGCCGGTCTGGGCGATCGGCACCGGCGAGGTGGCCACCCCGGAGGACGCGCAGGAGGTCTGCGCCGCCATCCGCAAGCGGATCGCCGAGCTGTACGACGCCGAGCTGGCCGGCAAGGTCCGGGTGCTGTACGGCGGTTCGGTGAAGTCGTCGAGCGCGGCCGGCCTGATGGCCAAGCCCGACATCGACGGCGGCCTGGTCGGCGGTGCCTCGCTGGACGCCGACGAGTTCGTCAAGATCGTGCGCTACCGTGAGCAGGCAGTAGGCTAACGCCGCCGCAGCAACGTAGGCTTTGGGGCCGGACCGCCGTACGCGGCCCGGCCCCTTCGCCGAAGATACGAGAGAGTTGGTCCCGTCGTGGTTCTCGGGTTCTCGATTGCCCTGATCATCTTCAGTCTGCTGATGATCCTGCTGGTGCTGCTGCACAAGGGGAAGGGCGGCGGCCTGTCCGACATGTTCGGCGGTGGCGCGATGTCCACCGGCGGCGGTTCGGCGGTGGCCGAGCGCAACCTGGACCGCATCACCATCGTGGTGGGCGTGGGATGGTTCGCGTCCATCATCGTGCTGGGCCTGCTGATGAAGTCCTCGGTCTGACGTATCCCTGACGCCCCGTCGCCCCAGCGCCTATCCTGGAACGGTCGGGTGCGGAGGCGATGGTGGCGGATGCTTAACACCTGCTTACACTAGGACGACTTTCGCCACCGACGCGCACCGCGGCGGGTCGGCGCACCAGTACGCAGGGAGTCAGACCGTGGCAAGTGGCAATGCCATCCGTGGCAGCAGGGTCGGGGCCGGCCCGATGGGCGAGGCGGAACGCGGCGAGTCCGCCCCGCGCAACCGGATCTCCTTCTGGTGCGCGAACAAGCACGAGACCCGTCCCAGCTTCGCGGCCGAAGCGGCGATCCCGGAGACGTGGGACTGCCCGCGCTGCGGCTTCCCGGCCGGTCAGGACCAGCACAACCCGCCGGCGCCCTCGCGCAACGAGCCGTACAAGACCCACCTCGCCTACGTCCGCGAGCGGCGCACCGACGCCGACGGCGAGGCGATCCTGGCCGAGGCGCTGGCGAAGCTCCGCGGCGAGATCTGAGCACGACGCTCCTGCCGAACGGTCCGGGCACGACAGCACGAAGGGCGCCACCGTCCAACGACGGTGGCGCCCTTCGGCGTTGCCGGTACCGGTCAGGCCGAGGCCGGCGGGTAGAGCTGCGGCGGGATCCGCTCCGCGGCGGCGCGGTCCAGCAGCCACAGGGTGCGGCTGCGGCCGTACGCGCCGGAGGCGGGCGCCTGGAGCTCGCCGGGGCCGGACAGGGCCAGCGCGACCGCGCCCGCCTTGTCCTCGCCGGCGGCCAGCAGCCAGACCTCGCGGGCGGTGCGGATCGCCGGGAGGGTGAGCGAGATCCGGGTCGGCGGGGGCTTGGGGGCCCCGCGCACGCCGATCACGGTCAGCTCGGTCTCCCGCACGCCCGGGTGCTCGGGGAAGAGCGAGGCGACGTGGGTGTCCGGGCCGACGCCGAGCAGCAGCACGTCGAAGGCCGGGACGCCGAGCCGGTCGCCCGGGCCGGCCGCCTTCGCCAGCTCCTCGGCGTAACGGGCGGCGGCGGCCTCCACGTCCGAACCGTCCACCCCGTCCGAGGCGGGCATCTCGTGCACCCGCGCCGGGTCGAGCGGGACGGCGTCCAGCAGCTCGGCGCGGGCCTGGACGGCGTTGCGGTCCGGGTCGGCGGCGGGCAGGAAGCGCTCGTCGCCCCACCAGAGGTCCAGCCGGGCCCAGTCGACCGCGTCGCGCGCCGGGGAGGCGGCGATCGCGGCCAGCAGGGCGTTGCCGTTGCGACCGCCGGTGAGCACCACCGAGGCGCTGCCGCGGGCGGCCTGGGCGTCCACGATCCGGGTGATCAGCCGGGCCGCGGCCGCCTGGGCCATCAGCTCCTTGTCCCGGTGGACGACCAGCTGCGGGGTCGCGTTGGTCATGCGCCTTCCCTGGTGGTGCGCTTGCCGGCGGACTTCCGGGCCGGCTTCCTCTCCGCGGTCCCGGCGGTCGCCCGCTCCGGGTCGGCCGCGGCGGCCTCGGCGGCCTCCTCGACGGCCTCCTCGGCGACTTCCCGGGCGACCTTCTCGGCCGCCTCGGTCTCCGCGCCGGCCGGCTCGTGCAGCCGGTCGACGGGGGTGCGCACGGCCGTCGCGTAGATGTCGTCCGGGTCCAGGCGGCGCAGTTCCTCGGCGATCAGCTCCGAGGTCTCGCGCCGCTTGAGCGCCACCTGGCGGTCCGGCGAGCCGGGCATGGACAGCGTGCCCATCAGGCCGTCCGGGCGGTCCAGGGTGATGTCCCCGTCCTTGGTGCGCAGGCGCACCCCGGTGATGCCGGGGCCTGCGCTGACGACCCGCTCGACCGGCACGTGCAGCCGGTTGGTCAGCCAGAGGCCGAGCAGCTCGACGCTGGGGTTGTAGGACTCGCCCTCGACCACCGCGGAGACGATGGTGGACGGCCGCTGGTCCAGCGCGGCGGCCAGCATCGAGCGCCAGCCGGTGATCCGGGTCCAGGCCAGGTCGGTGTCGCCCGGGGCGTAGCTCTGCGAGCGCTGGGCGAGCTGGCCGACCGGGGACTCGGCGGTGACGGCGTCGGTGATCCGGCGCTGGGCGAGCGAGCCCAGCGGGTCCTGCGCCGGGTGCAGCGGCGCGTTGTCCGGCCACCAGACCACGGTCGGGGCGTCCGGCAGCAGCAGCGGCAGGACGACCGACTGGGCGTGCGCGGCGAGTTCGCCGTGCATGCGCAGGACGACCGTCTCGCCGGAGCCGGCGTCCGAGCCGACCAGGATCTCGGCGTCCAGCCGGGTCTCGGCGCGGGCCCGGGGCGAGCGCCCGGCGCGCTTGATCACCGCGAGGGTGCGCATCGGGTGCTCGCGGGAGGCGTCGTTGGCGGCCTTGAGGGCGTCGTACGCGCTGCCCTCGTCGGTCACGATCACCAGGGTGAGCACCATGCCGGCGGCGCCGGAACCGCGGGCCCGGCGGGCTTCCATCAGCGCGCCGTTGATCTTGCTGGACGTCGTGTTGGTGAGGTCGATCTTCATGGCCGGCGCCAGCTCCTGCCGTCTCGTGCGAGCATCTCGTCCGCCTCGACGGGGCCCCAGGTCCCCGCCGCGTACTGGGCGGGCTTGCCGTGGGCGTCCCAGTACTTCTCGATCGGGTCGAGGATCTGCCAGGAGAGCTCGACCTCCTGGTGCCGCGGGAACAGGTTGGCGTCGCCGAGCAGCACGTCGAGGATGAGCCGCTCGTACGCCTCCGGGCTGGACTCGGTGAAGGACTCGCCGTAGGCGAAGTCCATCGTGACGTCCCGGACCTCGAAGGAGGTGCCCGGCACCTTGGAGCCGAACCGCACCGTCACGCCCTCGTCCGGCTGGACCCGGATGACCAGGGCGTTCTGCCCCAGCTCCTCGGTCGCGTAGGAGTCGAACGGCAGGTACGGGGCGCGCTGGAAGACGACCGCGATCTCGGTGACCCGGCGGCCCAGCCGCTTGCCGGTGCGCAGGTAGAACGGGACGCCCGCCCAGCGGCGGTTGTTGATCTCCAGCTTGATGGCCGCGTAGGTGTCGGTCTTGGACTCGGGGTCGATCCCGTCCTCGTCCAGGTAGCCGACGACCTCCTCGCCGCCCTGCCAGCCGGAGGCGTACTGGCCGCGCACCGTGTGCCGCCCGAGGTCGGCCGGGAGCTTGACGGCGCTGAGCACCTTGAGCTTCTCGGCCACCAGCGCCTTGGGGTGGAAGGAGGCGGGCTCCTCGATGGCGGTGAGCGCCATCAGCTGGAGCAGGTGGTTCTGGATCACGTCACGGGCGGAGCCGATGCCGTCGTAGTAGCCGGCCCGGCCGCCGATGCCGATGTCCTCGGCCATGGTGATCTGCACGTGGTCGACGTACGACCGGTTCCAGATCGGCTCGAACATCTGGTTGGCGAAGCGCAGCGCCAGGATGTTCTGGACCGTCTCCTTGCCCAGGTAGTGGTCGATCCGGAAGACCTCGTCCCGGGGGAAGACCTCGTGGACGACCTTGTTGAGCTCCTGCGCGCTCTCCAGGTCGTGGCCGAAGGGCTTCTCGATGACCGCGCGGCGCCAGGAGCCCTGCGGCGGGTCGGCCAGGCCGTGCTTCTTGAGCTGCTGGACGACGGTCGGGAAGAACTTCGGCGGGACGGACAGGTAGAAGGCGAAGTTGCCGCCGGTGCCCTGCGCCTTGTCCAGCTCCTCGATGGTCTCGCGCAGCTTGTCGAAGGCCTCGTCGTCGTCGAAGGTCCCGTGGACGAAGCGCATGCCCTTGGCGAGCTGCTGCCAGACCTCCTCCCGGAACGGGGTGCGGGCGTGGTCCCGGACGGCGTCGTGGACCTCCTTGGCGAAGTCCTCGTCGTCCCACTCGCGGCGGGCGAAGCCGACGAGGGAGAAGCCCGGCGGAAGCAGACCGCGGTTGGCCAGGTCGTAGATGGCCGGCATCAGCTTCTTGCGGGACAGGTCGCCGGTGACCCCGAAGATGACCAGACCGGACGGCCCCGCGATGCGCGGGAGCCGTCGGTCGGAGGGGTCACGAAGCGGGTTGACGGGGGAGGGCGGGAGGTCGTCCGCGTCCGATTCCGAAGTCAACTCTGGGAAATCAGTGCTCACTTGATGGGCTCCGCTTTCGTGCGCTGGCTGTGAGCAGGGGTCACTTCTCGTCGGCGAAGGAGGCGAGCGAGGCGGTGACGGTGTCGAGCAGCTCGTTCCAGGACTGCTCGAACTTCTCGACGCCCTCGTCCTCCAGCACCTGGACGACGTCGTCGTAGTCCACGCCGGCGGCGGCGATCGCGTCCAGCACGGCCTTGGCGTCGGCGTAGTTGGGGACGATGGTGTTGCCGGTGACCACGCCGTGGTCGCCGGTGGCGTCCAGGGTGGCCTCGGGCATCGTGTTCACGGTGCCGGGAGCGACCAGCTCGGTGACGTACAGGGTGTCCGGCAGGGCCGGGTCCTTGACGCCGGTCGAGGCCCACAGCGGGCGCTGCGGCTTGGCGCCGGCGGCCTCCAGGGCGGCCCAGCGGGCGCTGCCGGCGGTCTTGCCGTCGACGCTGCCGAAGACCTCCTCGTACGCCTGGTAGGCGAGGCGGGCGTTGGCCAGGGCGGCCTTGGAGCGCAGGTTCCGGGCGTCGCCGCCGACCTTGTCCAGACGCTTGTCGATCTCGGTGTCCACGCGGGAGACGAAGAAGGAGGCGACCGACTCGATCTGGGAGAGGTCCAGGCCCTTGGCCTTGGCGGCCTCCAGGCCGGTCAGGCAGGCGTCGATGACGGCCTTGTAGCGCTCCAGCGAGAAGATCAGCGTGACGTTGACGCTGATGCCCTTGCCGATGACCTCGCTGATCGCGGGCAGGCCGGCCTTGGTGGCGGGGATCTTGATGAAGACGTTCGGGCGGTCGACCAGCCACCACAGCTGCTTGGCCTCGGCCACGGTGGTGGCGGTCTCGTGCGCCAGGCGCGGGTCGACCTCGATGGAGACGCGGCCGTCGCGGCCGTTGGAGGCGTCGTAGACCGGGCGCAGCACGTCGGCGGCGTCGCGCACGTCCGAGGTGGTGATCATGCGGATCGCCTCGTCGGTGGTGACCTTGCGGACGGCGAGGTCGCGCAGCTGGCCGTCGTAGGAGTCGTCGCCGGCGCCGGCGATCGCCTTCTGGAAGATGGTCGGGTTGGTGGTGACGCCCACCACGTGCTTGTTCTGCACCAGTTCGGCCAGGTTGCCGGAGTTCAGCCGCTTGCGGCTGAGGTCGTCCAGCCAGATCGCAACGCCTTCGTCGCTGAGGCGCTTCAGTGCGTCAGTCATGGTGCTTCAGTCCCTTGTTCTTCGTGCTTCGTGGGGTGGTCGGAGGGGGCCGCGTGCCCGCGTGCGGGCGGACACGCGGCCCGGTGCCGCTAGCGGGTGACGGCCTCGAGGGAGCGCAGGGCGTTGTGGGCCTCGGCCACCACGCGCTCGGTGGTGATGCCGAACTCCTCGAAGAGCACCTTGTAGTCGGCGGAGGCACCGAAGTGCTCCAGCGAGACGATCCGGCCGTGGTCGCCGACCAGCTCGCGCCAGCCCTGGGCGATGCCGGCCTCGACCGACACCCGGGCCTTGACCGACGGCGGCAGCACGCTGTCGCGGTAGGCCTGGTCCTGCTCCTGGAACCACTCGAAGGACGGCATCGACACCACGCGGGTGGCGATGCCCTCGGCCTCCAGCACCTCGCGGGCCCGGACGGCCAGCTGGACCTCGGAGCCGGTGCCGAGCAGGATCACCTGCGGGTCGCCGGTGGAGGCCTCGGCCAGGACGTAGCCGCCCTTCGCGGTGCCCTCGGCGGAGCCGAAGACCTCGCGGTCGAAGGTCGGGACGCCCTGGCGGGTCAGGGCCAGGCCGACCGGGCCGGGGTGGCTGGTGTGGCGCTCGACGATGGTGCGCCAGGCGACGGCGGTCTCGTTGGCGTCGGCCGGGCGGACCATGGCCAGGCCCGGGATGGCGCGCAGCGAGGCCAGGTGCTCGACCGGCTGGTGGGTCGGGCCGTCCTCGCCGAGGCCGATCGAGTCGTGCGTCCAGACGTAGGTGACCGGCAGCTTCATCAGCGCGGCCAGGCGGACGGCCGGGCGCATGTAGTCGGCGAAGACCAGGAAGGTGCCGCCGTAGACACGGGTCTTGCCGTGCAGGGCGATGCCGTTCATGGTCGAGCCCATGGCGTGCTCGCGGATGCCGAAGTGGATCGTCCGGCCGTACGGGCCGGCGGACTTCAGCGGGTTGCCGTCGGGGAGGAAGGAGCTGTCCTCGTCGATGGTGGTGAGGTTGGACTCGGCGAGGTCGGCGGAGCCGCCCCACAGCTCCGGGATCACCGCGCCGATCGCCTTGAGGGTGTCGCCGGAGGCCTTGCGGGTGGCGACGTCCTTGCCGGCCGGGAAGGACGGGACGGCCTTCTTCCAGCCCTCGGGCAGCTCGCCGGCCTCGATGCGGTCGAACTCGGCGGCGCGGTGCGGGTTGGCGGCGCGCCAGGCGTCGAAGCCCCGCTGCCACTGGTCGCGGGCGGCCTTGCCGCGCTTGATGACCAGGCGGGCGTGCTCGATGACCTGGTCGCTGACCTCGAAGGTCTTCTCCGGGTCGAAGCCCAGGACCTTCTTGGTGGCGGCGATCTCGGCGGCGCCGAGCGCGGAGCCGTGCGCCTTGGCGGTGTTCTGGGCGTCCGGGGCCGGCCAGGCGATGATGGTGCGCATCGCGATCATGGAGGGGCGGGAGGTCTCGGCCTTGGCCGCGGCCAGCGCCTCGGCGAGGGCGGCCACGTCGATGTCGCCGTTGGACTTCGGGGCGACCCGCTGGACGTGCCAGCCGTACGCCTCGTAGCGCTTGAGGACGTCCTCGGAGAAGGCGGTCTCGGTGTCGCCCTCGATCGAGATGTGGTTGTCGTCGTAGAGGGCGACCAGGTTGCCCAGCTTCTGGTGGCCGGCCAGCGACGAGGCCTCGGCGGAGACGCCCTCCTCCAGGTCGCCGTCGGAGACGATGGCCCAGATGGTGTGGTCGAAGGGCGACTCGCCGGCCGGGGCGTCCGGGTCGAACAGGCCGCGCTCGTAGCGGGCGGCCATCGCCATGCCGACCGCGTTGGCGATGCCCTGGCCGAGCGGGCCGGTGGTGGTCTCCACGCCGGCGGTGTGGCCGTGCTCGGGGTGACCGGGGGTGCGGCTGCCGGCGACGCGGAAGGCCTTGAGGTCGTCCAGCTCCAGGCCGTAGCCGGAGAGGTAGAGCTGGGTGTAGAGGGTCAGGCTGGTGTGCCCGGGGGAGAGGACGAAGCGGTCGCGTCCGACCCAGGACGGGTCGGTCGGGTCGTGGCGCAGGAACCGCTGGAAGATCAGGTACGCGGCCGGGGCCAGCGACATGGCCGTCCCGGGGTGTCCGTTTCCGACCTTCTGGACGGCGTCCATGGCCAGGACGCGCGCGGTGTCAACCGTGCGCTCGTCCAGATCGGTCCACTCGAATGCGTTCGTCGGCGCAGTGCTCACCCTGTCTCAGGGCTCCTTCCGTATTGAAGAGTGACCCCGTGAATGGGGACCGGGTCGGCCACGACGCTGTGGTCCCGACGCTGGGTGGTGCCGGTCACGGAGGGTAGATCCCGCTTCTGCGTGCGAGCCTACCGTCCGGGCCGTGGATCACCCTCCGTGCTGGGACAACCGGCAATTCGGCATGCAGATTCCCACCGGGACGGTCCGCGTTGATTTGTCCCAGGCTCTCCCGATTCGTGGCCCCGCGCCGCTCCGGTGGTCAGGACGGGCGAGCGGACCCGCCGGAGGCACCCCGAGGGGGTTCACCCGGGGGTGTGCGTCGCGCCTCGCCGGGGGACCCCGGAGCCGGATGCGATATATGGAGCGTCTATGGTGTCGTGGTACGCGCAGAGCGGACGATTCGGGACCCTTCGTTCCTGTGGACGCCTGCGAGGATTCATCTTCAGTTGGGGTGTTAGTGACCGCCGTCGAAACCCGTCCCGCCGGGGTCACCGGGGCGACTCCTGCGCACCGGCCCTTCGGGGCCCGTGTCGGCGCGTTCGTCGCACTGACCAAGCCGCGGATCATCGAGCTGCTGCTGATGAGCACCGTGCCGGTGATGTTCCTGGCTCAGCAGGGCGTGCCGAACATGCTGCTGGTGCTGAAGGTCGTCGTCGGCGGCTACCTCTCGGCGGGCGGCGCCAACGCCCTCAACATGTACATCGACCGGGACATCGACGCGGTGATGTCGCGCACCGAGCGGCGGCCGATCGTCACCGGGATGGTGTCGCCGCGCGAGGCCCTGGTGTTCGGCGTCGTGCTGGCGGTCGTCTCGACCCTGCTGCTGGGCTACGGGGTCAACTGGCTGTCCGCCTGGCTGGCGCTGGGCGCGCTGCTGTTCTACGTGTTCGTCTACACGCTGGGCCTCAAGCGGCGCACCTCGCAGAACATCGTCTGGGGCGGCATCGCCGGCTGCATGCCGGTGCTGGTCGGCTGGTCCTCGGTGACCAACTCGGTGTCCTGGGCCGCGGTGGTGCTGTTCCTGGTGGTGTTCTTCTGGACGCCGCCGCACACCTGGGTGCTGTCGATGAAGGTCCGCGACGACTACGAGCGGGCCGGCGTGCCGATGCTGCCGGTCATCAAGGGCAACGTGGCGGTCGGCAAGCAGGTCGTCGCCTACTCCTGGGTGATGGTGGCGGTCTCGCTGGCGCTCTGGCCGCTGGGGCACATGAGCTGGCTGTACCCGGTCGCCGCGGTGCTGTTGGGCGCGGCCTGGCTGCGCGAGGCGCACGCGCTGTACGGGCGGGCCAAGGCCGGGATCGTGGGCGCGAAGCTCAAGGAGATGCGGCTGTTCCACTGGTCGATCACCTACCTGTCGCTGCTGATGGTGGTCTGCGCGATCGACCCGTTCGTGAAGTAGGTCTTGCAGGAAGAAGAGCCCCGGTCCGGGTGGACCGGGGCTCTTCCGTTCTCATCCTTCACCGTGCCGGGAGTTCCGACGGGCCGACGTGGTCGTCCAGCCAGTCCCGCAGCGGCTGGGAGGCGTGCAGGAAGCCGGTGATCCGGGTGTAGGCGGCGCGGGTGCCCAGCCACTTCGCCGGCTCCCACTCCTGCCAGGCCACCAGGCCCTTGTGGCGCAGCAGCCCGATCCGGGGGTGGTCCTTGGGGTAGCCGCGCGGGGCCGACTTGAGGGAGTCCCGGCCGACCACCCGCGGGCCCTCCCGCTCCACCCGGGCGATCACCCGCTCCAGCTCGGCACCGGTGACGTCCTCGGCGACGGCGGCCCGGTAGCGCTCCAGCTGGTCCGGGGCGAGCTGGTACAGGCCGTTGCCGCAGGCCAGGCCGTCGGCGGAGAGCTGGATGTAGCCGCCGCTCTCCAGGTGCGCGCCGATGTGCGTCTTGTACGGGGACTTGTCGGCGCTGAACCGGACGTCGCGGTTCGGGCGGAAGACCTTGCCCGGCCCGAACTCGGGCTCCAGCTCGGCGAGCAGCCGCTCCATCGGGGCCCGGACGGCGTCCTCGTACCGGTCCTTGTGGGCCTGCCAGAAGGTCCTGGAGTTGTCGGCCTCCAGGTGCTCGTAGAAGTCGAGCGCCTCGGCCGGCCAGCCTTTGAACGTCACTCCTCCAGTATGTGGCCCGGTGCACAGGGCGCTCCCGTCGCCAGCTCCGCTACCGGTGGGTAGCATGCGGGCATGAGCAGCGCAGAGACCGCCACCGCCGCCGCGCCGGACGCCCGCACCGAGCGCCGCGCCAAGCGCATCGCCAAGAACCTGACCAGCTTCGCCCGGCAGCACGGGGGCAGCGCCGACGCGGTCGTCGAGTACGTCGGCGCCGTGGCCACCCGGATCGTCGTGGTGGGTGCGGACGGCGCCTGGGGCGACCAGGTGGCCCCCAGCTACGCCGTCGGCCGCCGGGCCGCGGAACTGGCCGGGCTGACCCTGCACGACGACTTCGAGGGCGAGCTCGGCCTCAAGGTGAAGACCGGCGAGTACGAGTGGAAGCGGATGGCCGGCATCCAGCTCGGCGGCTGACACTCCGCGAAGACGACAACGGCCCGGCTCCCCCACCTGGGGGAGCCGGGCCGTTGGTTCGGGGTCACCACACGTCTGTGCGGACGGGTTGGGACGGACGGTCCAGCCAGGCCCACTGACTGTCCACGGTGACGGTGAGCCCGAAGCGCTCGGGTGCCGGTCGGCCGTGCTCGTCCCACCAGCGGTGGGCGGCTTCGATCTCGTCCCAGAGTCGGCGCGGGCCGTGCTGCCAGACGGTGAAGCGTTCGCTTCGTCCGCCGCCGTGATCGACGGCCGCCCAGGAGCGGGCGTCGGAGGTCGCGACCCAGAGCCGGGCATCGACACCGTCGACGCCCGGCTCGTCCTCCCAAGCGGTCCACACATCGCCCAGCCGCAGCCCGAGGGCGAACCGGGCCTCCCAACGGTCGCCCGTGACCTCCCACGGCGGCAGTACGGTTTCGGACTCTTCTGGGAAGTGTTCGTCCCGAACGACATTGCGGAAGATCCGTAGGTCCTGCCGCTGGTTGCGCATCAGCATGAACGCGGAATGCGGGCTGAAGCGCCCCTGCGCGCGATCACGTTCGACGGTGAGCCTGAGCAGCCCCCAGCAGAGCATCGGGTTGTCCCAGGGGGTGAGGACGATGCCGCCGGGCCGGGTCTGCTCGATCCACGCCCAGGGCACGCGGCGAACCGAACAGGTAGAGATGATCCGGTCGTACGGGTGACGGCGCGGCCGGCCCAGGGAGCCGTCTCCGCAGATGAGATCCACGTCCACGCCTGCCGCGCTCAGGGAGGCCCACGCCTGCTCGGAGACCTCGGAGTCGATCTCGATCGAGGTGACGTGTCCGGCGCCGAGGCGATGGGCGAGGAGAGCTGCGTTCCAGCCGGTGCCGGTGCCGATCTCCAGGACGTCCATTCCGGGCCGGACGTCGAGGTCGCGGAGCATCCGGACGACGATCGAGGGAGCCGAGGCGGAGGAGGACGGCCAGGCATCGACAGGATCGGCCGATGCCTGGCCGTCGTTGATCTGGGTGACGACCGGCATATCCGCGTGAGCCGCCTCGAACCACCGCTGGTCTTCGGTCGAGAGGTCGCACGGTTCGTAGCCGCCCCGGTCATCCTCCAACCAGATCCGCTCCGGCAGGAAGCGATGGCGCGGTACCGCCTCGATCGCCTTCCTCCACACGCGGGGGACCGGGCCGCCGAGCGCTTCGCCGACGGCCCGGAGCAGGCCGCGCACGGCGGCCTGCTCCGGTCGATGCGCCGGATCCGTCACTTCTCGCCCTCGTCCTTCTTGTGCTTCGGCTCAGGCGCCGGGCGCGTCCCGTCGGGGGAAGGCTTGCTGGTGCCGGGGTCCTTCTTGCCCCCGTGCTTACCGCCGCTGCTCTTGTCGGTTCCCCAGCCCATGGGTCCTCCCGTGATCGGTTCGTCGTTGGTGGTGCGTTGTCGTGAGGTGCCGAACCCCTACCGGTCCGGCGGCCGGGGCGTGGGCGGGTTCGGCGGCTGCGGCCTGGGCGGCTTCGGATCGCGCTTGGACATGCCGGTGCTCCTTTCGAGATGTGGAGACGGGTCGGTGATCCCGCCCGCGCCGCCGGCCCGGCGGCGCGGGCGGGGATTCAGTGGGAGCGGTTGACCAGCACCAGGGCTGCCAGCACGACATGCAATCCGGCAGCGGCGGACACCCCGGTAGGCGGCCCAGACGCGCGCGGGACCAGGTACGGATGGCGGCGGTGCGTCGTCGGGGTTGTAAGTGTCTTCCGGGGGTTACTAGTTCACCGGGGAATCGGCGGGGGCGACGCGAGGTCGGCGTGGACGACCTTCCCGAACGGGAGGAGCGTGACGCCCCAGCGGCCGTAGGTGAGCCGGTGGACCATCGCCAGACCCCGGCCCGACGTGGCGTCGGGCCCGGCCTGGATCACCACGGGCATCGAGCGGGAACCGTCACCGACCAGGATGCGGACGGTCCGGCCGGTCGGACGGCGGACACCGACGAGCATGCGGGTTCGGCAGCCGGTGTCGACCGAGTTTGTGGCCAACTCGCTGACGATCACTGCGGCGTCATCCATCAGGTCGTTCAGCCCCCAGGCTTGCAGCTGTGCGCCGACGAACCGGCGCGCAGTTGCCACCGATTCCCGTTGATAGGGCAGCAGCAGGTTGGCTGCTGTCAACACCGGCGTCAGGGCGGCGGAGCCAGGAGTCGCACGACTCTCCGTCGAAGCGTGCTGCATGGGAACGTCCAGGACGTTGGCCTCGAACACGACCCTCTCCTCTATATGAGGTGTTTCCATGCACTCATGTACATGAGTGACGAGTAGAAGAGTGCCCGGCTCCTGTATATAAGTCAACCCGTCGCGAGAGGAATCTCGCGACGGGTTGAGGAAGTTGATAGCCAGTCAGTCATGTGCGGGGAAGCGATAGTCCAGAACGAACTGATCGGCGGCCATGACGGTGTCGCACACCTCCACCACGCAGCCTTCTGTCGTGATGGCCTCGCGAACAAGATGGATCACCGGCGCACCGGGGCTCAATGTGAGCGCCTTGGCCTCGGGCTTGGTCGCGAGCCTGGCCCGCACGGACTCGGTGAACTCGGCGAGGGAGTGGCCGTGCTCTTCGAGGCGGGCGTAGATGCCGCCGCCGCCGGGGTTCTCGGCGAAGACCTCAGGGATGTCCTTGACCACATCCCAGGGCAGGTATGACGTGGCCTCCTCGGTGGGTACCCCATCCCGGAAGTACCGGCGCTTTCGGGCCAGCACCTGGGCGCGGGCGGGAAGGCCCAAGCGATCGGCGATCTCAGGAGGCGCTGCGGTGGGGCCTACGAACAGCACGGTCACGGATGGGATGCCGCCGGAGGTCTCCGTCTCTGCGAGGTACGCCGCCTTGCCGGCTTTGCGGTGGGAGCGGCGGAACCGGTCCGCAGACTTCCGCTGTACCGGCGGGCGCGAGCGGACGAATGATCCTCGACCGTGATGCGTCTCGATGAGCTGAGACGTTCGGAGTTCGGCGATGGCCTTGCGAACCGTCCCGGATGCGACTCCGTACCGCTGTATGAGCTCCGCCTCGCTGGGCACGGTCGCACCAGGAGCGAGAGCGCCCGACTTGATTTGTGCGGCGAGATCAGCCGCGATCTGCAGGTACTTCGCTGTGGCCGACGAGGCCACCTCACCACTCGCCATAGTCCTTCAGGGCTCCTATCCTCCTGCACATGAGTAACAGCGTCGGGAAGCCCCAGTCAACGCCGCTCCACTCGGTGTCCGTCGCGGGGGTGGTGGTGCGCGAGGACGGCCGGGTGCTGGCGATTCGGCGGGCCGACAACGGGACTTGGGAAGCTCCGGGTGGGGTGCTGGAACCGGACGAGGCCGTCGAGGACGGCGTGCGCCGCGAGGTCTACGAGGAGACCGGGGTCAAGGCCGGCGTGGACAGGCTGACCGGTGTCTACAAGAACGTGACCCGGGGGATCGTCGCCCTCGTCTTCCGCTGCCGACCGGAGGGCGGGGCGGAGCAGCTCTCGGACGAGGCGGTCGAAGTCGCCTGGCTCACACCGGACGAGGTCTCCGAGCGCATGGGCGAGGTCTATGCCGTACGGGTCCTGGACGCGCTTCGGGGCGACACGGCACCGAGTATCCGGACCCACGACGGGCGGCACCTGCTCTGACGGCACGGCGAAGGCCCCCATCGTTGCGATGGGGGCCTTCTGTGTAGCTCAGGCTGCGGCGGGCTCCGGCGTCCGTGGGGCCGGGGCGTCGGCGGCGGCTTCCTCGGCCTCGCGGGTGCGTAGGGCGAGGGGGATGCGGAGGGCGGCGATCCAGGTCAGGGTGGCGAGGAACATGTGCAGGCCGACCATGAGCTCGGGGGCGTCGGTGAAGTACTGGACGAAGCCGAGCACTCCCTGGAGCAGGAGGATCGCGAGCAGTTCCTTGGCGCGAGCGCGGGCCGCCTGGGGGGCCTTGACGGCCGCGAAGACGAAGATCACCGCGATGGCCAGGCCGACCGAGACGAAGGCCAGGTCGGCGTGGGCCTGCGCCAGGCGGTCGTAGTCGATCGGGATGCGCGGGACGATCTTGTTGTCCCGGGGAGTGCCCGGGTGGTGGCCGGCGCCGGTCACCAGGGTGCCGGCGGCGACCAGCAGGCCGATGACGGTGACCAGGACGTACGAGAGCTGGTGGATCGGGCGGGCCACCGAGAGTTTCGGCGGGCCGTCGCCTTCCTTCGCCCGTTCCCACATCAGGAGCGCGACCCAGACCAGGGCCATCGCGGCGATCATGTGCAGGGCCACGGTGTACGGGTTGAGACCGGTCAGCACGGTGATGCCGCCGAGCACGGCGTTGCTCATCACCAGCCAGAACTGTGCCCAGCCGAGCTTGGTCATGCTGTGCCGCCACGGCCGGTGGCAGCGGGCGGCGAGAATCGCCCAGCCGACGGCGGCGCTCAGCACGTAGGTGAGCATCCGGTTGGTGAACTCGACCACGCCGTAGTAGCCCATCTCGGGCGTCGGGATCAGGCTTTCCGGCGTGCAGCGCGGCCACGTCGAACAGCCGAGGCCGGAGGCGGTGAGCCGGACGGCGCCGCCGGTGACGACGATCACCACGCTCATCACCAGTGCGGCGAACGTGGCGCGGCGGACCATCGCGGCGGAGGGCTGCCAGCGCTCGGCGAGCCAGGAGAAGGGGTTAGGCACGGGGTCAATCGTAGGCGGCCTTACAGGCGATCTTGGGGCGGGGCGCGGCGCCGCGGGGCGCCGGGCGGGTGGACCGCAAAGCGGACTGTTCGGGCAACGCGGTCATTGGTCTTGACCAATCACCTGTTTGGCCGAAAGAGTGCGGATTGGTCCATACCTTTTTCGGGCCCCTCCCACTCCTCCCGCACGTAAGCGGAGATCCTGCACATGCGCATATCCACTTCCGCCGCCGCGCTCGCCGTCGGTGGCTCCCTCGCACTGGCCGGCCTCCTCGCGCCGGCCGCCCAGGCCGCCGGCGCCGACCAGGAGTGCCGCGGTCTCGGGGTCGCCAACCTCTACGGCGAGTTCATCGAGGGCGACGACACCCACACCCCCGACGCCGAGGGTGCGGTCGCGGTCGGCGGCAACGCCGACTTCACCGGCGGCTTCTCGGTCGGCCAGGAGCTCACCGCGGCCCAGGTCGACGCGCTGCCCGGGAAGAACGCCCTGGTCGTGGCCGGCAAGATCACCGGACACAACACCCAGGTGATGAAGGGCAACGGCGTCTTCGGCTCCAAGGCCGACGGCGCGGTGGTCCAGGCCCACCAGGGCGCCGTCGGCCAGGGCCCCTCGCCGATCGACTTCAAGGCCGAGTTCGCCAAGCTGCGCGCCGCCGCGGCTTCGCTGGCCGCCGTGCCGCAGACCGCCGGCGCCACCGTCCAGGCCGAGGGCGCCAGGCTGACCCTCACCGGCGGGGACGCGAAGTACAACAGCTTCACCGTCGACGCGGCGAAGCTGCAGGGCGCCAAGGACGTCTTCCTCAAGGTGCCGGCCGGCTCGGTGACGGTGGTCAACGTGACCGGCGGCTCGTACGACATGGCGGCGGCCGGGACCACCGGCTTCCACCTGTGGGACGAGGGCAGGAAGGCCTTCGTGCTGGACGACAAGCTGCAGAGCGCCGCGGGCGGAGCGGTCCGGGCCAAGCTGCTCTGGAACTTCCCGACCGCCACCAAGGTGGTCAAGAACAGCCAGGCCGCCTGGGCCGGCACCGTGCTCGCGCCGAACGCCGCCTTCGACCTCGGCAGCGGTGGCCCCGTCAACGGTTCGGTGATCGCCGCATCGCTGACCGGCAAGGGTGGCGCGGAGACGCACCACTACCCGTTCACCGGCTGCCTGCCGGGCACCGTCCCGACGCCGTCCGGCACGCCGACGGTGCCGCCGACCGTACCGCCCACGGTGCCGAGCGGTTCGCCGTCGGTCACGCCGAGCGCGTCGACCTCGCCGAGCGGTTCGGCGAGCCCGTCGGGCGGCCCGTCCGTTCCGGCGACCGGCAAGCCCGGCGCGAGCGGTTCGGCCGGCCCGTCGGCCGGTGCCCCGACGGCCGCTCCGGCCGTCCCGGGCGGCCCGTCCGCCTCGCCGGACGCGGGCGGCAACCTGGCGCACACCGGCTCCGGCCCGGTGCTGCCGCTGGCGATCGGTGGCGCGGTCGTGCTCGCGGCCGGTGGCGCGATCGTGGTGGCCGCCCGGCGCAGGGCGGCGAAGCGGGCCTGAACCCGCTGAACCGGCGGTGACGGCCCGGAAGCGTCGGGCCGCCGGAAAGGCCGGAAAAGCCGGAATAGCCCGGATGTTCGTCGGCTGACCGAATCGGCGCCCTTGGTGATTGAACCCGATCACCAAGGGCGCCGTTCTGTCTTGAAGGTGACGAAGTTCATTCACGTTTGCCGAATCCACGTTCTGCGAGGTGACGGCTGTGATGGGCTGGTCACGCACATCGGAAAGACGGACGGACCGTCGATATCCGGTCGTGCGGCGGGGTGTGGCGGGGTGCGGGAGTGCCGGTAGAGTCCCCCGGACAGTCGTAGCGGGCCACCGCGAACCACTCAACACGCCTGCTGCACAGGACCGTTCGGAGGGGAAAAAGTAATGGCACGACAGCAGCGGCACTTCGCGATCGGTGCGACGGCACTCGCCGGCACGGCTGCGGCCGGTTTTCTACTGCCCCTGGCACTGGCCACCAACGCCTCGGCACACGTGCCGAGTTGGACGGTGACCTGCGACAAGATCGTGATCGATCTGATCAACTACAGCCCCAAGGCCGACGTGAAGAACACCGTCAGCCTCACCATCGACGGCGAGAAGGTCCTGGACGCCAAGGCCTTCCCCGCGGAGTTCCACAGCTCCTTCCCGGTGAAGGACCACAACGGCCCGATCAAGGCGAACCTGGTGGTCACCACCACGGAGACCCCGAACGAGAAGGGCTGGAACATCAACGAGACCAAGACCATCGAGCCGTGCCACACGCCGACCCCGACGCCCACCCCCACGCCCACGCCCACCGCCACCAAGACGTCGACGCCGACCCCGACGCCGACCGTCACCCCGTCCACCCCGCCGGTCACGCCCCCGGCCACCCCGACCCCGTCGGCCACGCCCACCCCGAGCAAGTCCCCGTCCCCGTCGCCCACCAGCAGCGCTCCGGCGCTCGCCCAGACCGGTAGCAGCGACGCGACCCCGATGATCGCGGCGGCCGGCGGCGGCGTGCTGCTGGTCGGCGGCGCGCTCGTGCTGCTCGCCCGCAAGCGCCGCGGCGGCAGCGCGAGCTGACGCTCCGCGAGCCGACAACGGCAACGGCAACCGCAACGCCCCCCGGCCACCTGTGGCCGGGGGGCGTTGTGCGTCGAGCCGCCGGTCATTCCCGGCGGAAGCCGGTCACTCCCAGCGGAAGAAGCGGGCGGCCGCGGCCAGGCCGAGCACCGACCAGCCGGCCAGGATGCCGAGGTCCGCCCACGGCACCCCGGCGCCGTCCTGGAGCACCGACCGCAGGCCGTCCGAGAGCGCCGAGATCGGCAGCAGCTCCAGCACCGACCGGACGGCCGAGGGGAACCTGCTCAGCGGCACGATCACCCCGCCGGCGAGCAGCAGCAGGATGAACACCAGGTTGGCGCCGGCCAGGGTGGCCTCGGCCTTCAGGGTGCCGGCCATCAACAGGCCGAGCCCGGAGAAGGCGGCGGTGCCGAGCACCAGCAGCGCGGCGACGGTCAGCGGGTCGCCGTGCGGGGACCAGCCGAGGGCCAGCGCGATCACCGACAGCAGCGCCACCTGGAGCGCCTCCGTCACCAGGACGCAGCCGGTCTTGGCGGTCAGCAGCGCCCAGCGCGGCAGCGGGCTGGCGCCGAGCCGCTTCAGCACGCCGTAGCGGCGCTCGAAGCCGGTGGCGATGGCCTGGCCGGTGAAGGCGGTGGACATCACGGCCAGCGCGAGCAGGCCGGGGGCCAGGAAGTCGACCCGCTTGCCGGGGCCCTCGACCGCGACGATGTCCACGGCGGAGAACAGCACCAGCAGCACGGTCGGGATGACCACGGTGAGCAGCAGCTGCTCGCCGTTGCGCAGCAGCATCCGGGTCTCGAACGCGGTCTGGGCGAGCAGCATCCGGCCGACGGGCGCGGGGCCCGGCTGGGGGGAGTAGTCCGTACGTGTCACGAGCGCAGTTCCCGTCCGGTCAGGTCGAGGAAGACGTCCTCCAGGCTGCGGCGCTGGACGGACAGCCGTTCGGGCAGGATGCCGGAGGCGGCACACCAGCCGGTGACGGTGGCCACCAGCCTGGGGTCGACGGGCGCCTCGACGCGGTAGCTGCCGGGGGCGGTCTCGACGGCGGTGGCGCCCTCGGGCAGCTCCTTGAGCAGCGGGCCGAGGTCGAGGCCGGGCGGGCCGTCGAAGCGCAGCGCGTCCTCGGCGCCGTCGCGGCACAGCTCCTCGACGGTGCCGTCGGCGATCACCCGGCCGCGGTCGACGACGGCGACCCGGTCGGCGAGCTGCTCGGCCTCGTCCATGTGGTGGGTGGTGACGACCACGGTGACGCCGTCCCGGCGCAGGTCGCGCACCAGTTCCCAGGTGGCCCGGCGGGCCTGCGGGTCGAGGCCCGCGGTGGGCTCGTCCAGGAAGACCAGCTCGGGGCGGCCGACCACGGCCATCGCCAGGGCGAGCCGCTGCTGCTGGCCGCCGGACAGCCGCCG
Source organism: Kitasatospora sp. NPDC114501 (assembly GCF_055633695.1). Classification (NCBI taxonomy): domain Bacteria; kingdom Bacillati; phylum Actinomycetota; class Actinomycetes; order Kitasatosporales; family Streptomycetaceae; genus Kitasatospora; species Kitasatospora sp. NPDC114501. The sequence continues at coordinate 198,761 of NZ_JBVKDS010000010.1, forward strand.
GTACGTGGTGCGGCCGCAGGAGCCGAGGCCGAGGCGTTCGACCAGGGCGTCCACGTCCAGCGGGTGGGCGTGCAGCCGGGCGGTGTGCCGCAGCATCTCGACGGCGCGCGCGCCCGCGTACACGCCGCCCGACTGCAGCATGACGCCGATCCGGGGCCGCAGCGCGGCGTTCTGGGCGACCGGGTCGAGGCCGAGGACGCGGACGGTGCCGGCGTCGGGGCGGCGGTAGCCCTCACAGGTCTCGATGGTGGTGGTCTTGCCGGCGCCGTTGGGGCCGAGGACGGCGGTGATCGCGCCGGCCGGGATGGTGAGGTCGAGGCCGTCCACCGCGACCTTGTCGCCGTAGCGTTTGACCAGCCCGGCGATCTGGACCGCGGGTTCGGAGTGCATACCGGCGAGTGTAAGAGTGCCCGACGGAACGGCCGGACGGCGGCCTCGATGATCGTTTTCCCAGGTCAGGTAAGGCTTACCTGCGTGATCGATGCCACCGGTGAGGCCTGGATCACGGCTTGTCCCGACGGAAGGAATTACGCAACACTGGTGTTGTGAAAAACATGCGCGAGCACGCCCAGCAGCAGGAGGTCGAGTCGGCCTCCTCCTGTGACGTGCCCGTGACGGCGGCCGAGGTGCTGCTGGACGGCCACCGGGCCACTCGGGACCGGGTCGCCCGGTCGATCCTGGACCACGGCCCGTCCTCCGCCGCCGACCTGGCGAGCCGGCTCGGCCTCACCGCCGCGGCCGTCCGCCGCCACCTCGACGGGCTGGCCGCCACCGGCCTGGTCGAGTCCCGCGACCAGCGGGTCTACGGCAGCCGCGGCCGGGGCCGTCCGGCCAAGGTCTTCGCGCTCACCGACGCCGGCCGGGACGCCTTCTACCAGGCGTACGACCAGCTCGCCGCCGACGCGCTGCGCTGGATCGCGGACTCGGTGGGCGGCGGCAAGGCGGGCGAGGAGGCGGTCGCCGCCTTCGCCCGCGCCCGGTTCGGCAAGCAGGCCGAGAAGTACCTGGAGGCCCTGCGCCTGGCCGCCGCCGGAGAGCGCACCGAGGCGCTCGCCCAGGCGCTGAGCGCGGACGGGTACGCTGCCACGGTGCGGCGTGTCCCGTCGGCCGCGGCCAAGGCCCCGGCGGGCGCCCAGCTCTGCCAGCACCACTGCCCGGTCGCGCACATCGCCGAGCAGTTCCCCCAGCTCTGCGAGGCGGAGACCGAGGTCTTCTCCCAGCTCCTGGGTACCCATGTGCAACGGCTGGCCACGATCGCCCACGGCGACGGGGTCTGCACCACCTATGTGCCGGCACCCGGTGCCGCATCGTCGTCCGCCCGGCTGCCTTCGGGCCGCGGCTCCGATGCGGCGCCGACTGCCGGTACGTCCACCGAAGATTCTGCGTCCGCGCGTTAGGAAGCTCGCATGACTGACACCGTTTCGCACCCCGAGCTCGAGGGCCTGGGCACTTACGAGTACGGCTGGGCCGACCCGGACACCGCGGGTGCGGCGGCCAAGCGCGGGCTCAGCGAGGAGGTCGTCCGCGACATCTCCGCGAAGAAGAACGAGTCCGAGTGGATGCTCAACCTGCGTCTCAAGGGCCTGAAGCTGTTCGGCAAGAAGCCCATGCCGACCTGGGGCTCCGACCTCACCGGCATCGACTTCGACAACATCAAGTACTTCGTCCGCTCCACCGAGAAGCAGGCCGAGTCCTGGGAGGACCTGCCCGCGGACATCAAGGCGACGTACGACAAGCTCGGCATCCCGGAGGCGGAGAAGCAGCGCCTGGTCGCCGGCGTCGCCGCCCAGTACGAGTCCGAGGTCGTCTACCACCAGATCCGTGAGGACCTGGAGGAGCAGGGCGTCATCTTCCTGGACACCGACACCGCGCTGCGCGAGCACCCGGAGCTGTTCAAGGAGTACTTCGGCACCGTGATCCCGGCCGGCGACAACAAGTTCGCCGCGCTGAACACCGCGGTGTGGTCCGGCGGCTCGTTCATCTACGTGCCGAAGGGCGTGCACGTGGACATCCCGCTCCAGGCCTACTTCCGGATCAACACCGAGAACATGGGCCAGTTCGAGCGGACGCTGATCATCGTCGACGAGGACGCCTACGTCCACTACGTCGAGGGCTGCACCGCCCCGATCTACTCCTCCGACTCGCTGCACTCGGCGGTCGTGGAGATCATCGTCAAGAAGGGCGGCCGCTGCCGCTACACGACGATCCAGAACTGGTCGAACAACGTCTACAACCTGGTCACCAAGCGCGCCGTGGCGTACGAGGGCGCGACCATGGAGTGGGTCGACGGCAACATCGGTTCCAAGGTCACCATGAAGTACCCGGCCGTCTACCTGATGGGCGAGCACGCCAAGGGCGAGACCCTGTCGATCGCCTTCGCGGGCGAGGGCCAGCACCAGGACGCCGGCGCCAAGATGGTCCACATGGCGCCGAACACCTCCTCCAACATCGTCTCCAAGTCGGTGGCGCGCGGCGGCGGCCGGACCTCGTACCGCGGTCTGATCGAGATCGGCGAGGGCTCCAAGGGCGCCAAGTCCAACGTGCTCTGCGACGCGCTGCTGGTCGACACCATCTCCCGCTCGGACACCTACCCGTACGTGGACGTCCGCGAGGACGACGTGTCCATGGGCCACGAGGCCACCGTCTCCAAGGTCAGCGAGGACCAGCTCTTCTACCTGATGAGCCGCGGCATGACCGAGTTCGAGGCGATGGCGATGATCGTCCGCGGCTTCGTCGAGCCGATCGCGCGCGAGCTGCCGATGGAGTACGCGCTGGAGCTCAACCGGCTGATCGAGCTGCAGATGGAGGGCTCGGTCGGCTGACGCCCGGCCGCAGACCCCACCGACTTTTCGAGGAAGAGAGCACTACGACAGCCATGGCTGACGTCCAGAACACCACCGGCTCCACCACCGCCGGGTCGATCGAGGTCGGCACCGCCGGCGCGGGTGCCCAGCTCGCCGGCCCCGGCACCGGCCGTACCGCGGTCCAGCAGCCGATCGACGCGCGCGTCGCGGTCAAGCCGTCCTTCGACGTGAACGACTTCCCGGTGCCCACCGGCCGCGAGGAGGACTGGCGGTTCACCCCGCTGCACCGCCTCGGCGGGCTGCACGACGGCACCGCCGCCACTGCGGAGCAGGGCGAGACCAAGATCGAGTTCACGCTGCCGGACGGCGTCACCACCGAGACCGTCGGCCGTGACGACGCCCGCCTCGGCAAGGCCGGCAAGCCGGTCGACCGCGTCGCCGCGCAGGCGTTCAGCGCCTTCGACCAGGCGCTCGTCGTCACCGTCCCCCAGGACGCGGTGCTGACCGAGCCGGTGAGGATCGACGTGCACGGCGAGGGCGGCGTCCGCTTCGCCCATGTGGTGATCGACGTCAAGCCGTTCGCCGAGGCCGTCGTGGTGCTCAACCACACGGGCACCGGCACCCGGGCCGCCAACGTCGAGCTGCTGGTCGGCGACGGCGCCAAGCTCACCTTCGTCTCCGTCCAGGACTGGGACCGCGACGCCGTGCACGTCGCCCAGCACAACGCGCTGGTCGGCCGCGACGCCTCGTACAAGTCCGTCGTCGTCACCTTCGGCGGCGACCTCGTCCGCCTGCACCCGCGGGTCAACTACGCGGGCCCCGGCGGCGAGGCCGAGCTGTTCGGCCTCTACTTCGCCGACGCCGGCCAGCACCTGGAGCACCGCCTGGTCATCGACCACGACACGCCGCACTGCCGGTCGAACGTGGCGTACAAGGGCGCCCTCCAGGGCCAGGACGCGCACGCCGTCTGGGTCGGCGACGTGCTGATCCGTGCCGCCGCCGTCGGCACCGACACCTACGAGCTCAACCGGAACCTGGTGCTCACCGACGGCGCCCGGGTCGACTCGATCCCGAACCTGGAGATCGAGACCGGCGAGATCGTCGGCGCCGGCCACGCCTCGGCGACCGGCCGCTTCGACGACGAGCAGCTGTTCTACCTGATGGCCCGCGGCATCCCGTCCGACGAGGCCCGCCGCCTGGTGGTGCGCGGCTTCTTCGCCGAGCTGCTCCAGCAGATCGGCGTGGCGGAGGTCCAGGACCAGCTCATGGAGAAGATCGACGCCGAGCTGGAATCGGCGGTCTGAGCGCGATGACCTTCCTCCGTGCCTGCGCGCTGAGCGACCTCCAGGAGGACGTTCCCAAGCGCGTGGACCTCAACGGCGTGCCGGTCTCCGTCGTCCGCACCGACGAGGGGGTGTTCGCGATCAACGACACCTGCTCGCACGCGAACGTCTCGCTCTCCGAGGGCGAGGTCGAGGACTGCATGATCGAGTGCTGGCTGCACGGCTCCAGCTTCGACCTGCGCACCGGCAAGCCCTCCGGCCTGCCCGCCACCAAGCCGGTCGCTGTCTACCCCGTAAAGATCGAAGGGGACGATGTGCTCGTCTCCGTCAACCAGGAGTCCTGAGTACACATGGCAACCCTTGAAATCCGCGACCTGCACGTCTCCGTGGAGGCCGAGAACGGCCCGCGCGAGATCCTGAAGGGCGTCGACCTGACCGTGAAGCAGGGCGAGACCCACGCCATCATGGGTCCGAACGGCTCCGGCAAGTCCACCCTGGCCTACTCGCTGGCCGGCCACCCGAAGTACACCGTCACCGGCGGCTCGGTGCTGCTGGACGGCGAGGACGTCCTGGAGATGTCCGTCGACGAGCGCGCCAAGGCCGGCGTCTTCCTGGCCATGCAGTACCCGGTCGAGGTCCCGGGCGTCTCGGTCAGCAACTTCCTGCGCACCGCCGCCACCGCCGTCCGCGGCGAGGCCCCCAAGCTGCGGCTGTGGGTGAAGGAGGTCAAGGAGGCGATGGCCGCCCTCCAGATGGACCCGGCCTTCGCCGAGCGCAACGTCAACGAGGGCTTCTCCGGCGGTGAGAAGAAGCGCCACGAGATCCTCCAGCTGGAGCTGCTCAAGCCGAAGATCGCGATCCTCGACGAGACCGACTCCGGCCTGGACGTCGACGCGCTGCGGATCGTCTCGGAGGGCATCAACCGGGTCCGCTCGACCGGCGAGGTCGGCACCCTGCTGGTGACCCACTACACCCGCATCCTGCGGTACATCAAGCCCGACCACGTCCACGTCTTCGCCGGCGGCCGCATCGTCGAGTCCGGCGGTGCCGAGCTGGCCGACAAGCTGGAGAACGAGGGCTACGAGGCGTATGTGAAGGGGGGCGCGTCCGAGTGACGCATCCGTTCACGGGTCATAGCGCTCTGCTCGACACCGACGCGATCCGTAAGGACTTCCCGGTCCTCCAGCGGCTGCTGCACGACGACAAGCCGCTGGTCTACCTGGACAACGCGGCCACCTCGCAGAAGCCGCGCCAGGTGCTGGAGGCCCTGAACGCCTACTACGAGCGGCACAACGCCAACGTCCACCGCGGCGTGCACGTGCTCGCCGAGGAGGCCACGGCGCTGTACGAGGGCGCCCGCGACAAGGTCGCGGCGTTCGTCAACGCGCCGAGCCGCAACGAGGTGATCTTCACCAAGAACGCCTCGGAGTCGCTCAACCTCGTCGCCAACATGCTCGGCTGGGCCGACGAGCCGTACCGGGTGGACGCCGACTCCGAGATCGTCATCACGGAGATGGAGCACCACTCCAACATCGTCCCGTGGCAGCTGCTGTCGCAGCGCACCGGTGCGAAGCTCAAGTGGTTCGGGCTGACCGACGAGGGCCGGCTCGACCTGTCGAACATCGACGAGCTGATCACCGAGAAGACCAAGGTCGTCTCCGTCACCCTGGTCTCCAACCTGCTGGGCACGGTCAACCCGGTCGAGACCATCGTCCGCAAGGCCCAGTCGGTCGGCGCGCTGGTCGTCGTCGACGCCTCGCAGGCCGCCCCGCACATGGTGCTGGACGTGCAGGCGCTGGAGGCCGACTTCGTCGCCTTCACCGGCCACAAGATGCTGGCCCCGACCGGCATCGGCGTGCTCTGGGGCCGCCACGAGCTGCTGGAGGACCTCCCGCCGTTCCTCGGCGGCGGCGAGATGATCGAGACCGTCACCATGGGCTCGTCCACCTACGCCCCGGCGCCGCACAAGTTCGAGGCCGGCACCCCGCCGATCGCCCAGGCGGTCGGGCTCGGCGCGGCCATCGACTACCTGTCGTCGATCGGCATGGACCGGATCGCCGCGCACGAGCACGCGATCACCGAGTACGCGGTGGAGCGGCTGCTGGAGGTCCCCGACCTGCGGATCATCGGCCCGCGCACGGCCGTGGACCGCGGTGCGGCGATCTCCTTCACCCTCGGGGACATCCACCCGCACGACGTGGGCCAGGTGCTGGACGAGCAGGGCATCGCCGTGCGCGTCGGCCACCACTGCGCGCGGCCGGTCTGCCTGCGGTACGGAATTCCGGCGACCACGCGGGCGTCGTTCTATCTGTACTCGACGCCGGGCGAGGTCGACGCGCTGATCGACGGCCTGCACCACGTCCGGAACTTCTTCGGCTGACGGGACGGGGCAGGACGACCATGAAGCTCGACTCGATGTACCAGGACATCATCCTGGACCACTACCGCAACCCGCACGGCAAGGGGCTGCGGGACGGTGACGCCGAGGTGCACCACGTCAACCCGACGTGCGGCGACGAGATCACCCTGCGGGTGAAGCTCGACGGCTCCACCGTGACCGACGTCTCGTACGAGTCGCAGGGCTGTTCGATCAGCCAGGCGAGCGCCTCGGTGCTCAACGACCTGGTGGTCGGCAAGACCGTGGGCGAGGCGCAGGCGGTCCAGGAGGCCTTCCTGGAGCTGATGCAGAGCAAGGGCCAGGGCGAGGGCGACGAGGAGGTGCTGGAGGACGCGGTCGCGTTCGCCGGCGTCTCCAAGTACCCGGCCCGGGTTAAGTGCGCCCTGCTCAGCTGGATGGCCTGGAAGGACGCCACCGCCCAGGCGCTCGCCCAGAACCCCGCCGTGAACGACTGACCACGCAGAGGAGGACAAGACCATGAGTGACGAGAGCACCACCACCACCGGCGCCACCGGCGCCGAGGCCTCCGCTGCGGAGGAGCAGCAGCCCGGCATGATCGTCGGCACCACCGCCGGCACGGTCTCGGTCGAGGACCTGACCGAGGCCCTGATGGACGTCGTCGACCCCGAACTGGGCATCGACGTCGTCAACCTGGGCCTGATCTACGGCATCCACATCGACGAGTCCGACGTGGCCACCATCGACATGACGCTCACCTCGGCGGCCTGCCCGCTGACCGACGTCATCGAGGACCAGGCCAAGACCGCCACCGACGGCCTGGTGCAGGACCTGCGCATCAACTGGGTCTGGATGCCGCCGTGGGGCCCGGACAAGATCACCGACGACGGCCGCGACCAGTTGCGGGCGCTGGGCTTCAACGTCTGAGAGCGTCTTCGGTTCGACCTGCTGCCGCGCAAACCCCCGGGTTTGCGCGGCAGTGGCGTTTCCGCGCTTCAGTCGGCTGAACACCCGTGCGTCATCTGGTGTGTTTGGGTAGGTTCGCCGCCGTTCCCCACCATCCACCCCCACCCGCCTGCCGGCGGGTGCCCGCCCCTGCCTTCGCCGCGCGCCGCCTGGCCCGGGCGGCGCGCGGCGCTGATAGATCAGGGCGACGCATGTGTCTTAGCGGTCGGCTCCGGAAGCCCTTCGGGGGTTGATCAAGTTGCTGCCCGCCATGCGAGTTCCCGCTCGAGGGACGGCGCGAGGCACTCGCGCTGCGCAGCGGCGAGCCCTGGTACGAGGAGGCGGTGCCCGCCTTCGAGCGGGCGATGGCCGGGGAGGCGACCGAGGGCGACTGGCGGTTCCTGGACCGCCTCATCTACGGCCGCTGGGATGCGGCGGCGGAGGCCCACGCCGCATCCGGCAAGGACGGTTACAACGAGGAGGCTGCTCACGCCTACCCCGGTTCCGGCGCGTTCGATGACGCGGCCGCGGTGCGCGAGGTGCTGACCGAACTCGACGCGCCGGTGCTGGTGCTCGCGGGCGAGTTGGACCCGTCCCCTCGCCCGGACAAGGCTGCGGAGGTCGCGGCGCTCTTCCCGCGCGGGGAGTTCGTCGTCCAGCCCGGCGCCGTGCACTTCCCGTGGCTGGACGACCCGGAACTCTTCGGCCGGACCGTCGGCGAATTCCTGGGCCGAACCGACGCGTAGTGGTCGGCTCCGGGGCCACCCCCCCGAAGGACGTCCGGAGGCGGCCACCTAGGCAGCAATGACCGGTGGTCGGCCTGCACGCAGTGCGGAGCGCAGGGCGGTTCGGACTCGGGCGGCACCTGCGGCTGCCACGTCCGCCTCCTGGCCGACCGTGGGGGTCCGGGCTACCAGGCCGGCGCACGGGCGGCAGATGCCCGGCCGGGGCACGGGGTCGTGGCACTCGGCGCACTCGACGTACCGGGCCGGTGGCCGTGCCGTGGGCCGGGCGGGCGGCATCTTGTGCTCCAGGCGGTAGCGGAGCACGGCGGCCGCCGAGTGCACCGGGACGGGCAGGCCCGGCAGCAGGGCGTGGGCGAGGTCGGCGGATGTGCTTCCGCGTGCCAGCCACTCGGCGACCAGGGGCGCCAACTCCCGGGCCTCGGCCTCGCCGAGGCGCAGACGCGGCTCGGGCCGGATCACCCGGAACAGGGTGGCCACCGCTGTGCGGACCTCTTCGGTTTCGGGATCCGGGGGTGGCGGGAGGGTGGGTTCTTGTTGCCGGTTCTTTACTACAGAGCCGACAGTGCGCCCGGCGGTCGCTCCACCGGGCGCCGGAGGAGCGGCACTCGGCCGCGCGAGCTGCGGGGTGTCGTGGACGTGGGTCTCGGTGCGGATCGTGCCGTCCGGCATCCGGATCTTCTCGATCCGGTAGTACCCGGCCTCGGTCAACTCCTTGAGGGCCTTGCGGATCGCGCCTCGGCCCTGGGGACTGGTGTCGGCCATGTGCCGACCGTCCTCGCGCCAGCCGTCGGGGCGGGAGAGGAGGTCCGCGAGCAGGCCGCGGGCGGTGTAGGACAGCCGCCGGTACTGGAGAAGGGCGTTGGGCAGCACGGTGAAGTCGCGCACGTGGGCGCTACGATGGACACGCATGGGGAGTGTCAGCTCCTGGTGCCGGACCCCGGGGTGTTGGTAGCACCGCCGGGGTCGCCTATTTTCTGTTTGAGTACGGAACGTACCACAACGGCCAGACGGGCAAGCCGCGTTCGCGGAAGCAGAACTGACAGGCAGTCAAACTCTGTCGTTTCCGGCGAAACCGTGTGCAATGGCTGTCGTGGTCTGCGCGTGGACGGTCGGGTGGCCGAGCCCGTCCTTCCGTTCCCGTGGTTACCCGGCCGCGAGGAGTCCGCCGCGCTCGACGGCCGCGCGCAGGACGGCCGCGAAGTCCTGGGGCCGGAGGTCGACCGCGTCGAGGGCGTCGGCGGTCAGGGGGACCTCTTCGAGGATGTACTCGCCCCGGCCTTCCTGGCTGAACTCGGGGCCGGTGCGGTCCTCGAAGCTCCACTTCTCGATGGTGGCGAGGTAGAAGTCCTGACGCTCGTCGTCCGTCTCTATGGTGTGGAGGAGGCTGACGATCTCAGCCTCGCCCGCGATCTCCTCGCGGACCTCGCGCAGCAGGGCCTCCTCGGGGCCGGCGTCGGTCGGTTCGATCCTGCCGCCGACGATCACCCAGTACGGGGCGATGCCGGGACGGACGCGCTTGATCAGCAGCGTGGTGTCGTTCGGGGTGAGGAGGACGGCGCGGACGCGGTGCTGCATGGGTCTCTTCCTGTGTCGATGGTCTCGGTGGTGTGGGGCGAGAGCCTGTCGGAGCCCGGGATGGCTGGCCTGATCGGTGGCGGCGAAGACGTCCAAGTCGTATCACCCGTGCTGGTACTTGCCGCGCGCTCCGCTGCCGGTCCCGGCGAGAAGGTCGCCGCCCGGCCCGGGCCGAGATGTACATGGCCGACCGTCTGGGCTGGCAACAGACCAGACGCGGTGGTGGGCGGGGCGGGTGCGCCGCCCCGCGCGAACTCGGCGATACCGGCGATCGCCATGTTCGGCACGGCCGGCTCGGTCACCACTGGTTCACCTCCCCGGTGCGGACCCGCCGCCGGGCGGGGCGCCCGACCGGTCGGGCGCGCTCGTCGTGTCGAACCCGTCGATCGGTGTCCACTCGTGTTCCAGGATCGAGTAGGTGATCGAGTCGCGCCAGGCGTCGTGGACGAAGACGTGGTCGCGGATGCGTCCGTCCTCGGTCATTCCGGCGCGCAGCAGCGTGCGGGCGGATGCCTCGTTGAGCGGGGAGCGGGTGGCCCAGATGCGGTGCAGTCCGAGGAGGTTGAAGCCGAGCGCGCACAGCAGGTGGACGGGTCTCGGTGCCATGGCCCGTGCCTCACGCGGCCGGGTGTAGGGCGAAGCGAGCTATCTGAGCCGAGCTGGAGAACTGAGAACCACCGCCGCGGGGCGGCCAGGCGGGTGGGAAAGAGGGGGGGGGGGGGGGGGAGGCCGCATGCAGG
>NZ_JBVKDS010000010.1:209219-349331 GCF_055633695.1 Kitasatospora sp. NPDC114501
AGGTGGACGGTTCTCGGTCCCATGCCCCGTCCCTCACCAGGCCGGGTGGAGGGCAAAACGATCCCTCGGGGCCGATTGGGAAAACGGAAACCACCCCCCCTCCGCCCCCGGCCGGGCGGCCCGCGGCGAGGGCGGGGGCGGGCGCCCGCCGGCAGGCGGTGGGGAACGGTGGGGGACATGCGCAGCGAAGGGGATGATGCGCGGGTGTTCACCCGGCGACGGATGAAGCGGAACGCCGCTGCCCGGGACTTCGGAGGAAGTCCCGGGCAGCGGCGTTCCGTTCGTCAGCCGTGCTTGGGCTTGCGGGCGACGGCGACGGCCAGGGCGGTGCAGAGGAGGGCGGCGAGGGCGGCGAAGCCGCTGACGGCGGGGAGGAGGCCGTAGCGCTGGACGAGGGCGCCGACGATGACGATGGGGAGGGAGCTGCCGAGGTAGACGATTACCCAGAGGGAGCTGAGTTCGGAACCGCGGCGTTCCGGGTTCATCGCGGCGACGGCGGTGGTGAACAGGGAGCGGAAGGCGACGCCCTGGCAGGCGCCGCCGAGGACGCTGCCCATGAAGAGCAGGGCGGGCGTGCCGGTGTACCCGGCGGCGACGACCAGGGCGAGGCCGGTGGCCAGGCCGGTCATGCCGAGGGCGATGACCAGGCGGTCGGCGGTCGGCGGGACGACCAGCTGGGCGGCGGCCGAGGAGCCCAGCAACAGGGCGGCCACAACCGCGCCGGTCAGGTGCGAGGACGTGTGGAGCAGCTTGGCGGAGAAGGCCGGGGCGAGGGCCAGGTAGACGCCGAAGACGCCGTACGAGATGAAGCCGGCCGAGGCGGCGAGCAGGAACTCGCGGCGGCCGGTGCGCGGCAGCCGCAGGCGCTGGGGGCGCAGGTGGGCCGGGGTGGTGATCCGGGGCGGCGACGCCGGCGGGCGGCTGCGGCCGGGCATCCGGGGGTGGACCACGGCGAGTGGCACGCACAGGGCCAGCAGGGCGATGGCGTGCAGCAGGAACGGCGTCAGCAGCGGGTCGGAGCCGCCGGCCAGCAGGGCGCCGACGATCGGTCCGAGGGCGACGCCGCCCGCGGAGCAGGCCAGGGTGAGCTTCGCGGCGAGCGTCGGGCGGTCGGGCAGCAGGTCGCCGAGGGCGGCCCCGGCGGCGCCGGTGGACAGGCCGACGGCGATGCCCTGGACCGCCCGGCCGGCGGCGAGCTGCCAGAAGCTGCCGGCGGTGGCGAAGACGACGTCGCCGGCGGCGGCCAGGGCGACGGCGGGCAGGATCAGGGCGCGGCGCCCGAGGTGGTCCGACCAGTGGCCGACCACGGCCAGCACCGGGACCAGCGCGAACACGTAGACCGTGAAGAGGATCGTGGTGTCGAGCGGGCCGAGCCCGAGGCGCTGCTGGAGGAGCGGGTAGATCGGCGTCGCCAGATTGGCGCCGATCAGCATCAGCAGCAGGGCGGCGGCCACCAGGCCGACGCGGACTCCGCGCAGCGCGTTCCAGCGGCTGATCGCGGCGAGCTGGAGCTGGGGCCGGGGCGCGAGCTCCAGGGGAAGCAGGGCCTCCGACAGTCGGCGTCCGTCGAACTGCGCGGTGCGCAGGCCGGAGCCGGCGGGGGAGAGGTCCGCCATGTAAGGGATCTCCTGTGGCAGGGCACCACCGGGGTCGGCGGGGTGTGCCGGCGCGCCCGTCCGGAGGCGCTGTGGTGGTGGCCGCGGTGCGGGGCTCCCTGGTGGAGCGGATGAGCTGTGAGAAGTGGGCTTCGTTGCCCGGTGGTCCGCGCGGGGTGTGCGCGGTACCAGACCGAAGGATAAAGGGTGGGCGCACGCCCACGGCGCGCGCCCCTGGGTGCGCCCCGTACGGCCGGGCGTCGGGGGTGCCCGGCCTATACGCTGAGGTGGTGGATCGGTACGCGGCGCTGTTGGGCTGACCGCTGGCTGAGGGAGAGCGCACAACGATGGCCGGACGACGTCGCAAGAACACCGGGGCCCCGGCGGGGGAGGGCGCGGCCGAGGCGGTGCTGCCCGCCGACCTGGAGCTCCAGGACCTCTACGGGGCGTTCGCCGCGCACGGGCTGGACGACGAGGACCTCGACGACGCGGCCGTCCTGGTCCCGCCGGTGAAGCTGCCCGCCGAGCGCGAGCTGGCCGCGCAGGCGAAGGCCGTACCGATGTTCGGGTACGCGCTGGCGCTGGCCCGCTGGGCCGCCCCGCACCGGACGGTGGACGAGTTCGGCGACCTGGTCGAGGACGACCGGGCCCCCGCGGCCCGGCTGCTGGGCCTGGCCCCGGCCGAGGGCGAGGTGCCCGAGGAGGCCGAGGTCGAGGCGCTGCGGGCCTGGTCGCTGGCCTGCGACCTGGACCTGGTGGAGCTGGGCACGACCACGGAGGGCGAGCACGTCGCCGTCCCGGGCCCGGACCTGGAGCCCGCCGAGCAGGGGGACCCGGAGACCGTCCTGGAGCTGTGGCTGACCGCCGCCGGGATCGTCCGGGAGCTGGCGGTGGAGGCCGACTCGCTGCCGGAGGAGGATGGCGCGGCCCGGGAGGCGCCGGCCGAGGGGACTGAGGGCGCCGGGGAGGACGAGGAGGACGAGGACGGCCTGAACGAGGTCGAGGAGGCCCGCGACGAGGCCGCCGAGCTGCTGGACGAGGCCCTACAGGTGCTCTACGAGACCACCGCCTTCGCCGAGCCGGGCAACGAGACCGTGCCGCTGGGCGTGCTGGCCGCGCTGCTGGTGGTCCCGGAGGGTGAGGAGCCGAGCGAGGAGCTGCTCGGCGACATCACGGACGTGATGGTCGCGCTGGACCCGATGCTGGGCGACCTCGCCGAGCTCGGCCTGCTGGAGTACCGCCCGATCGACCCCGAGCTGTTCGACGAGGAGGACGGCGAGGAGCCCGCCGTGGTCGGCGAGGAGCCGCTGGACGAGGAGGAGTCTGCCCGCTTCGGGCTGGTCCGGCTCACCCCGCTCGGCCAGTACGGCATCCGGCAGTGGCTGCTGGAGGACGGCTACGACGCGCCGCTGGTCGGCGACCTGGCCCAGGGGGACGCGGCCGAGCTGCTGCGCGGGGTGTGCGAGTCGGCCAACGTGCTGCCGGAGGAGGAGCTGCGGGTGTGGACCGCGGGCCGGGAGCCGGTGGCGGCGGCCCGCGAGCTGCTCGCGGCGGCGCGCGGCGCCGACGGCTACGGCCCGCTGCGCCGGATGCTCTGCGTCTCGGCGCTCAACCTGCTCGGGCCGGACGCGGCGCCGGCCGTCCGGGAGGTCATGGACGACCCGGAGCTGGGCGGCGCGGCGCGGGCCTGGCTGACCGCGCAGGGGGCGACGGACGTGCCGGTGCCGGACCGGGCGATGGCGCTGTGGACGGTGGTCGACACCTTCGCCGCCCAGCTGCTGGACAACGGAGGGGACGCCGAGCTGCTGCGCGAACTGATCACCGACCTGCCGGTGAACGGCGATCCGGCCGGGTGGTTCGGCGAGCTGTGGCGGGTCGACCACCCGTACACGGCGGACGTCCTGGAGGCGATCGGGGAGCTGCACCCGGACCGGACGCTGGCCAAGGAGGCGCGCAAGGCGGCCTTCAAGGCGCGCTCCAGGAACTGAGCGGGCGGGGGCGGGTGCGGGTCCGGGTGGTCAGGGCAGGTCCAGCGAGCCGTCCTCGGTGAACGGGAAGAACGGGTTGTGGGCCAGCTCCCAGAGGTGGCCGTCCGGGTCCTCGAAGTAGCCGGAGTAGCCGCCCCAGTCGGTCGGCACCGGCGGCTTGACCACCACGGCGCCGGCCTCGACCGCCGTCCGCAGCGCGGCGTCCACCAGCGCGGGGGACTCCAGGTTCACCGCGAGGGTGACGCCGCGGAAGGAGGGCTCGCCGGTGGCGGGCACGCCCGCGTCGGCGGCCAGCTCCTCGGTGGGGAAGAGGCCGAGCGCCGAGTCGGCGGTGCGGAACCAGACGATCTCCGGACTGGAGGCGGCGGAGCGCTTCCAGCCGAGCGCCTCGTAGAAGCGGGCACTGCGCTCGAGGTCGGTGACCCCGAGGGTGACGATGCTGATCCGGGCGGGGAAGGTGCCCTGCGCGGTCCGGTCCTGCGCTGCGTCGTTCCGTGCTGCGTCGTTCTGTGCTGTCATGCCGCCCAGGGTAGGGACGGCGGCTGACAACCGGGCCTCCTGACACGGCCACCGCCCCCGTCCGGGGGTGGAGCTGATGACCCGGCAGCTGCGGGCACGTAAGGTGGCGTCAGCGGTGCGGGTGCGAGGAACCGGGGGTGCGGCACAGGATGATGCGGGAGAGCGGCGGCAGGCACCAGAAGCGGGACACCGGGTTTTCGGGGTCCGCCCCGGCTCCGGGCCGACCGGTCCGGGAGGACCGTTTCGCCGGTCCGCCCGTCGAGTCCGCCGGCCGGCCCGCGGACCGGTTCACCGACCAGGAGGAGTTCTCCCGCCGGACGCTGGAGGCCGCCGACTTCCCGGTGTACGGCGTGGCCGCCGGAACCGCCCCCGCCTCCGCCTCTGCCGACGGAGAGCCGGCCGACGGAGAGCCCGCCGACGGGGCGCCCGCCGGTGAGGCGCTGGCCGCCTTCGAGACCTCCGGCGGCGAGCTGCGCTGGGTCGAGGTGCAGTGCGGCGACTGGCGCTCGGCGGCCGGCCCGTACGTGACCGTGCGCACCTACCGGCCGGGCGCCGACCGGGTCGAGCAGCTGCCCGAGCTGGAGGACCTGGTCGAGGACGAACGGGACCGCGTCTACGAGCAGTTGGGCATCGACGAGGGCGACGGGCCGGGCCGGGTACGGGCGTTGCGCGCTTGGATCACGGTGGACGGCGAGCCCTGCGCGGTCGAGGTGCACGAGGACCGGCCGGTACCGGAGCCGGGCGCCCCGGCGGCGGACGGGCCGGCGCCGGTGTGGGCCGGGCGGCTGCGGGTCGGCGGGTTGACCGTGACGGTGTGCGGGCGCGGGGTGGCCCCCGGCGCGGTGGAGCTCGGCTCGATCGGCGACTTCGAGCGCTGTCTGCGCGGGCGCACCGAGCTGCTGCGCGACCTGGCCGCCCGGCGGGCCCGCCACGTGCCGGTCGAGGAGCGCGAACTGCCGCCCGCCGTCGGGATGGAGGCGCACCGGGCGCTGATCGCGCAGACCGTCGCCGAGTCCGCCGCGATCGAGGCGCAGGTGCGGGTCGGGCGCACCCCGCGGCTGCCGCGCGGGCTGCGCGGGGAGGTCGGCGCGGTGCGCTGGGAGGCGGCGGTGCGCCAGCAGATGCGGCTGGCCACCGAGAGCCGGCAGGAGGCCGTGGCGGCGGTCACCTCGATGGTGAACCACCTCAACCGGCTCTCCCAGCAGACGCATTGGCTGGTCGGCACGGCGGAGGGCGAGGCGGCCGTCGAGGAGGTCGTCCGGTACACGGTGTTCGCGAGCGAGGTGGCGAGCCTGCCGGCGCAGCGGGCCTGGGAGCAGCTGTGGCGGGAGCGGCCGGGCGGCGGCGGGGCGGGGGTCTGGGAGGAGCAGCGGCTGGCCGAGCAGCTGTGGCTGTCGGCCTGGGAGCAGTGGCGGGCGGCGCGGCGCTGACCGGGGGCGCCGGCCCGCAACCGGCGGAGGGGCTCCGGCCTCGGCGGTTCTGACGGGGACACGCGTAAAGCGGCGGTCATGCGGCGGTCATGCGAAGGTCATCGGTCGGCCAATGGCCGCCTGGGTGTGAGGTGGACGTCATGTCGGGTTCACCCGTCCGGCGGAGCCTGCTGGGCGTCGGCATCCCGCACCGACGCCCCCGCTCATCCTCAGGAGTTGCTGCCATGTCGCTGTCCCGCCGGGACTTCGTCAACCGTTCCACCCTCGTCGGGGCCGGCGTGCTGATCGCCGGCAGCGCCGAGGCGCTGGCCAGCGCCCCGGGCGCGATCGCCGCCCCGGTCGGTGGCGAGGCCCCGGCCGCCGCGGCCGCCGGGACCAACTCGGCCGCCGGCACCGCCATCGGCTACGGCCAGCTGGTCCAGGACCCGGCCGGCCTGCTGTCGCTGCCGAAGGGCTTCTCGTACAAGGTCCTCAACCGGGCCGGCGTCACCAAGCTGCGCACCGGCGAGTTCACCCCGAGCAACCACGACGGCACCTCCGCCTTCGAGGACGAGCGCGGCGGCAACCTGATGGTCGTCAACCACGAGCTGTCCGGCTCCCGCGACAAGTGGCCGCACCCGGTGCCGCTGACCGAGGGCCACGTCTACGACCCGGGCGCGGCGGGCGGCTGCACCATCGTGCACGCCAAGCGGGACGGCTCGGTGGAGCAGTGGGTCGGCATCGCCGGCACCTCCACCAACTGCGCCGGCGGCGTGACGCCGTGGGGCACCTGGCTGTCCGGCGAGGAGACCGAGGACAAGGCCGGCAAGAACGGCTTCACCAAGGACCACGGCTACATCTTCGAGGTCGACCCCTTCGACGACGACTACAACCGTGACCCGCAGCCGGTGAAGGCCTTCGGCCGCTACGCGCACGAGGCCGTCGTGGTGGACCCGAAGCGCGGCCACGTCTACCTGACCGAGGACGCCTCGAACCCGAACGGCCTGCTGTTCCGCTGGACCCCGCCGGCCGGCTTCAAGCACGGCCGCTACAAGCTGCGCCAGCTGGCCGCCGACGCCGGCGTGCTGGAGGCCTTCAAGGTCTTCGACGCGCAGGGCAAGTTCGTCGACGACCTCTCCCGCGCCACCAAGGTCGGCACCACCTACGGCGTGGACTGGGTCAAGGTCCAGGACCGCGACGCCAAGTCCGTCTCGGTGCGCAAGCAGTTCAAGGACGGCGAGGTCACCCGCGCCCGCAAGCTGGAGGGCATGTGGTGGGGTGACGGCGGCTTCTACTTCGTCTCCAGCTACGCCCGTTCGGAGAGCCCGCTCCAGCACGACGGCCAGGTCTGGTTCTACAACCCGAGCCGCCGCACCATCACCCTCAAGGTGCTGCTGGGCGTCAACAACGACGTCTGGGGCGACCACGACAACTTCGACGGCCCGGACAACATCACCGTCTCGCCGTACGGCGGCATCGTGATCGCCGAGGACGGCGAGGGCGTCTCGCACCTGTTCGGCGCCACCGAGGACGGCCTGGTCTTCCCGATCGCCCGCAACGAGCTGAACATCGGCACCGCCGAGAAGCCCGAGTTCAGCGAGTTCACCGGGGTGACGTTCTCGGACGACGGCAAGACCCTGTTCGCCAACATCCAGACCCCGGGCATCCAGCTGGCCATCAGCGGCCCGTGGCGCCGGCTGAACGAGCACAAGCGCGGCCAGGGCTACGGCGAGTGACCCTCGGCGTGTGACCGGCTGCCCGCGGACCACTCGTCCGCGGGCAGCCGCAGTTGCAGCATCGCCAGCAGGCGCTGCTGCGGCTGGGTGAGGTCGACGCCGGTCAACTGCTCGGCGCGGCGCACCCGGTAGCGCAGGGTGTTGGGGTGGATGTGCAGGGCGTCCGCGGCCACCCGGACCTCGCCGAGCGCGTCCAGCCAGGCCAGCACCGACTCGGCGAGCCGGGTGCCGTGCCGGCGGTCGTACTCGGTGAGCGCGGTCAGCCGCGGGTCGCGCAGACCGGTGCGCTCCTGGAGCAGCGCGACCATCTCGCTGACCAGCACCTCCGCCTGGACGTCGATCAGCGCCGCGACGTCGAGGTCCACCCCGCCGCGGCCCATCGCGTCCAGGATGCGGTCCGCCTGCGCGCGGGACTCGGGGACCCGGGCCAGGCCGTCGACGGTCGAGCCGATCGCGGCGCGCAGCGGGACGCCCAGGTGCTCGCGGGCGGCCGTCACCACCTCGGAGGCCCAGTCGCGCACGGTGGTCATCGGCAGGCCGGGCGGCAGCTCCGGCAGCAGCACGTACACCCGGGAGTCGATCGGGGCGAGCAGCGCGGTGCGGTGCCGGGCGGCGGTGTGCACCGAGATCAGGCCGGTGACGTCGGAGCGGTGCAGCGCGTCGGTGGTGCGCGCGCTGTAGGCCAGCACGGTGGCCGGGCGGCGCAGGTCCAGGCCGAGGTGGGTGGCGAGCGACTGGGGGCCGGTGGAGCCCTCCAGCAGGCCGGTGAGCAGGGTCTGGGTGAGCCGGACGTCGGCGGACAGCTCCCGGCGGCGGCGCACCAGCTGGGCGGCCGCGACCCGGGCGGCGCCGACCAGGGCCTGTTCGGCCAGCGGGGCCAGCGGCTGGGCGCCCTCCTGCACCCAGATGGTGCCGAGCGGCTGCGCCCCGGCCCGGATGCCGACCGCCAGACGGCGGCGCAGGCCCAGCTCGGGGTGCGGCTCGACCGCGATCGGGGCGTCCGAGCTGCGCAGGTGCTGGAAGATGCCCCACTCCCGGAGCTTGGACAGGTACGGCTCCGGGCCCTGCCAGCCGAGGATGGACAGCCGACGCAGGTCGTCGACCTCGTCGGAGTCGGAGGAGCGGGAGTAGGCCAGCACCCGGCTGGAGGTGTCCTCGATCGAGACGATGCCGTTGGTGAGCACGGCGACGGTCTGGGCGAGGGAGAAGAGGTCGCCCGCGTTGGGCTCGGGGGCGCCGGGGGCGTCCGGGGCGTCCGGGCCGGCGATGATCGCCCGGGCCAGCGAGTCGAGGTGCTCCCAGCGGGTCTCGCGGCGCACCGAGAGCAGGGCGACGCCCGCGTCGGTGGCGGCCTCGCGCAGGGCGTCGGCCTGGCCGGGGCCGTCCAGCTTGACCGCGACGGCGGCGGCGCCGGCCCGGCCGGCCGCGCGCAGGGCGGGCAGGGCGGCGCGGCCGCGGGCGCCGATCGCGAGCACGAGTTCGCCGGGGGCGGCGGTCGGCGGGTCCTCCGGGTCGAGGATGGCGACGTCGCGCACCGGGACGTCCAGGCCCAGCGGGGCGGCCTGCAGCTCGACCAGCGGTTCGCCGAGGGACATCAGCAGTTGACGGAGCGGCAGGCCGGGCGTGGTCAATCCGGGCCTCCTTCATCCGCTCGGACAACGGCGTGTGGTTGATTTTAGCCGGGCGGACAGAGTCTGGACGCGCGAACCCGTCGCCGACCGCAGCACGAGTACCCCGCCTTCGGAGTCTCGCTGTGTGGGCCGGTGGTGCGCGGGGGTTCCAGCCGGAGCGTGGACCCCTGGTCCGAGCCGGGGGGTGTGCGCCGGTGGTGTGACTGGTGCGGCGGGTGAGGGCGGTTCGTGACCGCGGCGTGACCCGATTCGTCGGTCCGGACAACGCCGTACGGGGGAATTTAGCCGCCCGGCCAATCATGTGGCCGGTGGCCAGGAATAGCGTTCGTGCTGTGGCCGGCGTGCGACCCGCGCCGGCAGTCCCCCCGCACTGAACGAAGGAGAGCGTGCGCTCTATGGACGCTGTGACCCAGGTCCCCGCGCCGGTGAACGAGCCGGTCCACAGCTACGCCCCCGGGAGCCCGGAACGGGCTCGCCTGGAGGCCAAGCTGAAGGAGCTGGGCGGCCAGGAGCCGGTCCAGCTGACCATGACGATCAACGGTGAGCGCCGGATGGGCGGCGGCACCGAGATCCACGTCGTCCAGCCGCACAACCACGCGGCTCGGCTCGGTACCCTGCGCAACGCCACCCAGGCCGACGCGCAGGACGCCATCGACGCTGCCCTGGCCGCCGCCCCGGCCTGGCAGGCGCTCTCCTTCGACTCCCGCGCCGCGATCTTCCTCAAGGCCGCCGACCTGCTGGCCGGCCCCTGGCGCGAGACCCTGGCCGCCGCCACCATGCTCGGCCAGTCGAAGACCGCCCAGCAGGCCGAGATCGACACCCCCTGCGAGCTGGTCGACTTCCTGCGCTTCAACGTGCACTTCGCCCGCCAGATCATGGCCGAGCAGCCGATCTCCTCGGACGGCGTGTGGAACCGCAGCGACCACCGCCCGCTCGAGGGCTTCGTCTACGCGATCACCCCGTTCAACTTCACCGCGATCGCCGGCAACCTGCCGACCGCGCCCGCGCTGATGGGCAACGTGGTGCTGTGGAAGCCGTCCCCGACCCAGCAGTTCTCCGCGCACCTGCTGATGCAGCTGCTGGAGGAGGCCGGCCTGCCCAAGGGCGTCATCAACATGGTGACCGGCGACGGCCTGGCCGTCTCCGAGGTCGCGCTGAAGCACCCGGCGCTGGCCGGCATCCACTTCACCGGCTCCACCGCCACCTTCCAGCACCTGTGGCGCGAGGTCGGCAACAACATCGCGGGCTACCGCACCTACCCGCGGATCGTCGGCGAGACCGGCGGCAAGGACTTCCTGGTCGCCCACCCGTCCGCCGACCCGAAGGTCCTGAAGACCGCGATGACCCGCGGCGCCTTCGAGTTCCAGGGCCAGAAGTGCTCGGCGCTGTCGCGGGCCTACGTCCCGGCGTCGATCTGGGCCGGCCTCAAGGACGAGTTCGCCGCCGAGGTCGACGGCCTCACCATGGGCGACGTCAGCGACCTGTCCAACTTCATGTCGGCGGTCATCGACGAGCGCTCCTTCGCCAAGAACAAGGCCGCCATCGACCGCGCCCAGGCCGACCCGCAGGTCGAGGTCCTGGCCGGCGGCACCTACGACGACTCGGTGGGCTACTTCGTCCGCCCGACCGTCCTGGTCTGCCAGGACCCGGCGAGCGAGTACTTCAAGGACGAGTACTTCGGCCCGATCCTGGCCGTGTACGTCTACGAGGACGAGAAGTACGAGGAGATGCTGGCCCAGATGGAGTCGGTGTCCGCGTACGGCCTGACCGGCTCGATCATCTCCCAGGACCGCGCCGCGGCCCAGGACGCGATGCACAAGCTGCGCTTCGCCGCCGGCAACTTCTACATCAACGACAAGCCGACCGGCGCCGTCGTCGGCCAGCAGCCCTTCGGCGGCGGCCGGGCCTCGGGCACCAACGACAAGGCCGGCGCCAAGCAGAACCTGGCGCGCTGGACCTCGACCCGCTCGATCAAGGAGACGTTCGTCCCGCCGACGGACTACCGCTACCCGCACATGGGCTGACCAGCCCCTCCGACCGCACGGCTCGTCCATCGGCCACCGGTCACCCGCGACGCCCGGTCCCGCAGCCGGGCGTCGCCCCTCCGGGGCGGCGGGCACACCCCCGCCGCCCGCCGCCCCGGCCTTTCTGCCACCCTTGGAAACACCAGCTCCAGGAGTCACGATGCTCCGTTCCGCCCTTCTCGCGGCCTCCCGGTCCCCGCAGGTCCGCACCGTGGTCGAGAAGTTCCCCCCGACCCACGCGATAGTCGAGCGCTTCGTCGCCGGCGACGTCCTCGACGACGCCGTCACCGCGACCGACGACCTGATCGCCACCGGCCGCAAGGTCACCCTGGACCACCTCGGCGAGGACACCCAGGACGCCGCCCAGGCCGCCGGCACCGCCGAGGCGTACGAGCACCTGCTCAAGGCCCTCAAGGAGACCGGCCTCGCGGCCGGCGCCGAGGTGTCGGTCAAGCTGTCGGCCGTCGGCCAGTTCCTCCCGGTGGACGGCGAGAAGATCGCGCTGGAGAACGCCCGCCGCATCTGCGCGGCCGCCGCCGACGCGGGCACCACCGTGACCCTCGACATGGAGGACCACACCACCACCGACTCCACCCTGGCCATCGCGCGTGAGCTGCGGGCGGACTTCCCCTGGCTGGGCGTCGTGCTCCAGGCCTACCTGCGCCGCACCGAGGCCGACTGCCGTGAGTTCTCCGGCGCCGGCTCCCGCGTGCGCCTGTGCAAGGGCGCCTACAAGGAGCCCGAGTCGGTCGCCTTCCAGGGCAAGCACGAGGTCGACCTCGCGTACGTCCGCGCCCTGAAGATCCTGATGGCGGGCGAGGGCTACCCGATGATCGCCTCGCACGACCCCAACATGATCAAGATCGCCGGCCAGCTGGCCCAGTGGAACGGCCGCAAGCGGGACTCCTTCGAGTACCAGATGCTGTTCGGCATCCGCCCCGAGGAGCAGCTGCGCCTCGCCGGCGAGGGCAACACGATGCGGGTGTACCTCCCGTACGGCCAGGAGTGGTACGGCTACTTCATGCGCCGCCTCGCCGAGCGCCCGGCCAACCTGACCTTCTTCCTGCGCGCCATGGCCACCCGCGGCTGACCCGGCGCCCCAGGCCACGGCCCGCACCCCTGACGGGGGGTGCGGGCCGTTCGCGTTCCTGGAGGAAGCCCTTGGTGTCCAGCTCGAACTCGAACGGGGCGGGAAGGCGAGCGGTTCGCCGAAGGCCGCCAGGTGCACCTCGGTGTACTCCTCGCGGTGCGGCTGGCTGAAGAGGCTGACCTGGGATTTCTCCCGATCGATGAGGAGGTGGAGCGGGACGCCGGCTCGCGCGTAGCAGTGGCGCTCTGCGATGCCGTCCTGGTCGGGCTTGCTCGATGCGACCTCGGCGACCATGGCCACGCCGTCCGGTTCCCTCCAGGGCGGGGCGCCGCGGAAGAGGCGGGAGTTCTCGCGGCGCGAACGTCGCATCGGGGATGACGTGGTTCTTCGGACAGAGACCGCCGCTGATCAGACGGAGGCCCTTGCCGCCGGACACTTGCATGGGGACCGCTGATCTGCCCTTCACCTGGTCGATGAGAAGGTCGATGCAGTCCTCGTGATCGCCGTCCGGCGGTGGTGCCACGATGATCTCCCCCTCGATGAGCTCGGCCCGGAAGCCTTCGGGGGAGTGCAGGCTCAGGAAGCTCTCCAGCAGGATGTCGGCCTGCGATGGGGAGTCCGTGATCATGCGCCACAGCACTCATGACGCCCCTCCTTCAGGTGGCCGTCCCGCTGTTCGCTGCTCGGCGGGGGCAGGCCGTATGCGGCGGAGTTTCACTCGATGGTGTGAGTTTGAAGCCGGGCATAGGATCCGGGCTGGTGAACTGGGCTTCCGGTGAGAGGAGTTGGGGATGCTGAAGGCCTTCGAGGGGTTGTCGACGCCGTTGGTGGCGGATGCCTGCGTGCGGCTCGGGGTGGGGTTGCGGGTGGCGCCGGCGGGGGTGGGGGCGGTGGTGCCCGGGGCCCGGGTGGCGGGGCGGGTGCTGCCGGTGCGGCACTACGGGAGCGTGGACGTGTTCCTGGAGGCGTACGGGGCGGCCCGGGACGGGGACGTGCTGGTGGTCGACAACGGCGGGCGGACCGACGAGGCCTGCATCGGGGACCTCGCGGTGCTGGAGGCGCGGGCCGCCGGGGTGGGCGGGATCGTGGTGTGGGGGCTGCACCGGGACACCCCCGAGCTGCGGGAGATCGGGCTGCCGGTGTTCAGCTACGGGGCGCTGCCGCTCGGGCCGGTGCGACTGGACGACCGGGAGCCGGAGGCGCTGCTCACGGCGGGGTTCGGGCCGCACCTGGTGAGCGCCGAGGACGTGGTGTTCGCCGATGCGGACGGGGTGCTGTTCGTGCCCGCCGACCGGGTCGCCGAGGTGCTGGAGACGGCCGGTGCGATCGCCCGGACCGAGCGCGCGCAGGCCGCGCGGATCGCCGCCGGGGACACCCTGCGCCGGCAGACCGCCTTCGACGACTACCTGGAGCGGCGCGCCGCCGACCCGGCGTACAGCTTCCGGCAGCACCTGCGGCGGGTCGGCGGGGCGATCGAGGAGTAGGGGGCTACAGCGGCCGGTACATGACGTGCAGGCCGACGTAGCCGTCCACCGGGTGGTGGAAGGCCTCGGGGACGGTGCCGACGATCTCGAAGCCGAGCGACTCGTAGAGCTTCACGGCGTGGTGGTTGTTGGCGACCACCGCGTTGTACTGCATGGCGCGGAAGCCGGACCGGCGGGCCCAGTCGAGGGTGTACTCGACCAGGGCCCGCCCGATCCCCCGGCCGTGGTGGGCCGGGTCGACCATGTAGCTGGCGCTGGCCACGTGCGAGCCGTTGCCGGGACGGTTGCGGTTCATGGTGGCGGTGCCGAGGACCCGCCCGTCCTCGTCCACCGCGACCACCGTGCGGTTCGGGGCGGCGAGCATCCACCACTCCCGGCCCAGCTCGGACGGCATGTCCAGGGGGTAGGGGAAGGTCTCGCCGGCGGCGACGATCGTACGGAAGAACGGCCAGATGGCGGGCCAGTCCTCGGGGGCGGCCTCGCGGATGTCGATGGGCATCGGACCAGGATGGGCCCCGGCGGGCGGGCCGGCCAGCGGTTTTCCGCCGCCCTCCCGCCCGCCGGGCGCGGGCGGCGGCCGGTCAGCTGCCGAGGACGGCGTCCTCGACCAGGGCGGCGGTGTGGGCCTGGCCGGTGGCGTTGGGGTGCACCACGGCGTACTTGAGGGGCAGGACGCTGGTCAGCACGCCGTCCAGCCAGTGGTCGGCGTCGCAGACGCTGTGGCCGGCGCTGGCGGGGTAGAGGTCCACGAAGGTGTCGCCGTGGGCGGCGGCGCTCCGGGCGATGACCGCGTTGAGCGGCTCCAGCAGCGCGGTGCGGGCCCAGGCGAGGTCGCCGGTGGTGAAGGTGCCGAACTGCAGGGGGTTGCCGTACTGGCAGCGGGCGGCGTCCTCGGGGACGAGGTGCGGGTAGCCGACGGTGAGGACCCTGGCGGACGGCGCCTTGGCGTGCAGCGCGGTCAGCATCCGGTCGTAGTCGTTGCGCAGCCGGTCGAGGCGGTCGGGCAGGCTCGCGTCGAACTTGTCCTTGCAGGGCGTGCCCCGGCCGAGCTGGACGGCGCCGAGTTCGATGCAGCTCTTGAGGATCTCGGCGAAGCCCAGGTCGTTGCCGCCGACTCCGACGGTGACCAGGTCGGTGGCCGGGTCGACGGCGTCGATCTGCGGCGGGACGGGCGGGTAGGGGCCGTTGGGGTCGGTGCCGAGCGGTGGGAGCGGACGGCCGAGCGGGGACTGCGCGTTCACGTGGACGCTGTCGGTGGTGGCGCCGCTGCAACTGACGTTGCGCAGCTCGACCAGGGAGCCGAGGTCGCGGCGGAGGATCTCGGGATAGGACCGGACGGTGCGGGCGCAGCCGTCGCGCGGCTCGGTCTCGGCGCCGGTGGCCTCGATGACCCCGGCGGTGTAGGAGTCGCCGAGGGCCGTCCACCGCAGTGCGGTGGCGCGGTCGCCGGGCCGGGTGGCGGCCTGGGCGGTGGTGGGTGTGACCAGCGCGGCGGCGAGCACGGTGGCGGTGCCGGCGACGGCGAGGCGGGACAGGAAACGTGGCACGGCTCTCCTCCTCGGGGTGCGGGGGAGAGTGCGATTCACCCCCCGGAGAGTCAATCGAGTCGCCGGAGGGACGACTTGATGCCTCTGGGGGGTGAATTCGCGGGCGCCAGGGTGACGCCGGTGGGCTACAGCGCGGCGGCGGCGGGCTCGATCATCGCCCGCGCGGTCTTGCCGTCGACGTACTCGCCGAGCGCCGTCATCTCCCACTCGCCGCCCGGGCGGCGGACCAGCTTGCACATCATCACACCGGTATGGGGCTCGGAGTTGGTGAGGTCGAAGCGGACCAGCTCCTCCTCCGTCCGGGCGTCCAGCAGGCGGCAGTAGGCGTCGCGCACGTCGGTGAACTTCTGGCCGGAGAAGGAGTTCACGACGAAGACCAGCCCGTGGACCTCGGCCGGCAGGCCCTCCAGGTGGACGGTGATCACCTCGTCGTCGCCGCCCCCGCCGCCGACCAGGTTGTCGCCGGAGTGGGAGATCGCGCCGTTGAAGATGTTCAGCTTCATGAACCAGGCCGTCTCCAGCCGCTTGTGCCGGGCGTCGAAGGCGAGGCAGGAGGCGTCCAGGTCGACGTCGCGGCCGCGGGCGGCGGACTTCCAGCCGAGGGCCATCCGGACGGAGGAGAGGAACGGGCGGCCGTTCTTGACCAGGGAGACCGAGCTGCCCTTGGCCAGGTTGACCCGGCCCTTGTCCAGGGTGATCTTGGCGGGGGCGGCCGGAGCGGGGGACTCGGCGGACGCCGGGGGAGCCGCGGGCGGGGCGGCCGGGACGGCGGTCTGGCCGGTCACGAGGGCGATCCGCGGGTCGACCGGGGCGGTCCCCGGTGCGGGAGGTGCGGGAGGCGCCGGAGGGACGGGAGGTGCGGCCGGCGGGGTCGGGAGCTGGACGGTCCGGTCCAGCGGGCCGGGCGGGGCGACCGCGGCCTCGGGGGCCGGCGGCGCGGCCGGTGCGACTGGCGCGGCCGGTGCGGCGGGGGCCGGCGCCGGGGCCGGGGAGTCCTCGACGGAGACGCCGAAGTCGGTGGCGATGCCCGCCAGGCCGTCGGCGTAGCCCTGGCCGACCGCGCGCACCTTCCAGGCGCCGCCCCGCAGGTAGACCTCGACCACGATGAGCGCGGTCTCCAGGCCCAGCCGCGGCGGGGTGAAGGTGACCAGCACCTCGCCGGTGTCGGCGTCGCGGACGGTGGCGGTGGGCTCCATCCCGGCGAAGGTGGAGACCTGGTCGGCGGGGCTCGCGGTGACCACGATCTTGGTGATGCCGGCCGGGACGGCCCGGGTGTCGACGGTGATCGCGTCCGGGGTGCCGGCGGTGGCCGGGCGGTGGCTGACGCCGGGGCCGTTCGGGGCGTTGAAGAAGACGAAGTCGTCGTCCGAGCGGACCTTTCCGGCATCGGTCAGCAGCAGGCCGGAGACGTCCAGCGCCTTGGGCGCGGCGACCTCGACGGTCACTCGCGCGGCGGTCAGCGGTGCGTTGCCGCCTTGGGTCAGGACGGTGGACACGGACTCCTCCTCGGGTGCGGAACGGCGGCCCGGCCGGGGCCCACGGGGACGCCGGGCCGGGTGCTGCTCACAGTAACGAACGAGGGTGCGGGGATGCGCCCGCCGGGAACGGCCTACCGACGGATCGTCGGAGGACTGTTACACCCGGCCGTCGGCAGGTCAGCGCGCCGCGGTGGCCTGGGTGGTGGGCGGAGCGGCGGCCGGGGTGATGTCCGGGGCGGCGTCCGGCTCACGGGTCGGCGCGGACGGTTCGGCGGCCGACGGCGGCACCGGCCCGAAGCCGCCGAGCGCGGCGACCGCGCGGGGGTGGTCGAGGGCGAAGGCGGAGACGTTCCAGCTCTCCGCCGGGGCCGCCTTGCGCACCGTGACGGACGGTTCGGCGGCCGGACGGGCGCCGCGGACCGAGAAGGTGTAGTGGCCGGGCCGGACGTCGGTGCCGGGCGGGGTGGTGAAGCGGTAGACCAGGGTGCCGCGCTCCTGCTGGGCGGTCACCACGGCGCCCGGCAGGTCGGTCCAGGCGGCGCCGGTGCCGGGGGCCGACTCGCCCGGGGCGAGTCGGAACTCGGCCTGGAAGGCGGTGACCGGCTCGGCCACCGCGAGGGCGAGCTGGTGGCGCAGACCGTCGCGGCCGAGCGGGGAGAGCAGGGCGGCGCCGGACAGCGCGTGGTCGGCGTCCGGCGCGGTGCCGGGATCGGCCGCAGCGCCCTCGTCCGGGGCGCCGGCGGCGCCGACGGTGTCCGGGAGGGGTGCGGCGGGCGCCGGGTACGCGGGCCCGCCCGGCCGCGGCCCGGGGACGTTCGGTGCCAGGCCGGAGCCGGCCGGGGCGTAGCCGGTCTGCCCGGAGCCCGGGGCCGGCACCGAAGGGGAGGGGGAGGCCGACGCGCCGGTCGGGGCCGGGCCGCCGGCCTCGGTACCGGTGAGCTGGGTGCCGGGGGCCGGAGCGTCCTGCCCGGCCGAGGTCTGGCCGCCGGTCTGGGGCGTGCCGGGGCCCGCGGTGCGGGGCGCGGGCGGGGTGGCGGCGACCGGCGCGGCCGCCCCCGAGGGGCGTGCCGGGACCTGCCCGGACGCGTGAGCCGAGGGCCGGCCCGCGGTGGGGCGGCCGGAGGCGGCGGAGGACGGGCCGTCGGTCGGGGTCTGCGCCGAGACCGCCTCGGCCTGGTCGTCGGCGCCCGGCGTGGGCGGCGGGGTGCTGCCGACCCGGGCGACGCCGGCCCGGCGGCCGATCCCCTGCTGTTCGTTGAGCAGCAGCGTGGTGGCGATGCTGATGCCGACCACGGTGGACATCGCCATCGCGGCGCCGGAGAAGCGCACGGTGGGCAGCCGGAACAGGCCGCCGAACGGGCGCGGCCGACCGTGCCGGCCCTGCCGTTCGGGCTCGTGCCGTACGTCCCGCGCGGTGTCCTCGCGCACAGCCAACGGACCCCTCCCTCCCCGAAGCCGCCGTCGCGTCGCCGTATTCTCCCACGCGCCGCCGCCGGGCCCGGCTCCGGCCGCAGGCGGGCCGGGTTCCGCGCGGGCCCGCGCGGGGAGGGGGAGAGCGTACCAGCGGGACGGCGGCATCCCGGACGGCCCCTTCGCTTTGTGGACGGCCGGTCCCCGCACGGAAGTTGACGCTCCGTCTGATAGAGCCCGGCAAGGGGTGGCCGCCCCGGCCGGGGGTTGATGCAACCCCCTTGCAACCCTTGCCCGCCGCACCGGGCGTGACGCAGGCTGAGGACATCCCACGCCGTCCCGGAGAGACCGTCATGCCGCCCGACCCGCTGTCCGCAGCCTCCAGTGCACCCCTCGCCGCCACCCCCACGGGCGGCGATGGGGTCGGCTCCACCGCCGCTCCGGCGGCGGTGGAGGAGGAGGTCCTGTTCCTGCGGATCTCGCTGGGCGAGGAGGTGGTCGGCGAGGTGCGCACCCGGTTCCGCTTTGACGCCGCGCGCCCGTACGAGGTGCTGCTGACCTTCCACCTGGGGCGGCCGGACGAGGCCGACTGGGTGTTCTCGCGCGAGCTGCTGCGCGACGGCCTGTGCACGCTGAGCGGCCAGGGCGACGTCAAACTGTGGCCGGCGTACTGCCCGTGCCACGGCGCGACGCTGCACCTGGCGCTGGAGTCCCCGCACGGCAGCGCACTGCTGGAGGCCTCCAAGCCCAGGGTGCAGGCCTGGCTGGACCGCACCTACGCGCTGGTCTCCGAGCACCAGGAGCGCCGCTGCGGCCCCACCGACGCCGATCTGGCCGCGCTGCTCGCCGACGGCTGACACCTCCCGCGAAGCGCCGAGGGCGGTGTGGGGCGGCCGGGCGGCGGGGACGGGCCGTCAGCGGCGCTCCGGCGACTCGGCGACGCGCGGCGGCGGGAGGGGTGGCGGAGCGCCGGGCAGCCGGGCCGCCCCGGCGGCCAGCGCGGCCCGCAGCCGCCGGACGGCCGGGGCCGAGGAGGCGGGCAGCAGGTCGTACGGGTCGTCCGGCCCGTCCACGGTGACCAGCACCGACTCGGCGATCCGGTACGGCCGGTGGGCCAGCAGCCCGCCCAGGTAGCGGCGCAGCCGGGACAGCTCGGCGCGGACCGTCACCGTCCGACCCGCGTCGCCGAACAGTGCCTCGGCGAGCTGGGCGGCGGTGCTGCCCTCCCGTCCGGTGGCGAGCAGGAGCAGCAGCTCGGCGTGGCGCGGGCTGAGCGGGTGCGACCAGCTGTCGGACGCGCCCCGGACGGACAGCTCGGGGCGGTCCGGGCGGCGCAGGTCGAGCCGGAGGTGGGCGCCCTCGGCCTGTTCGGCGGTCACCGTGCCGGCGCCGTCCTCCTCGGCCGGCCGGACCGGGCGCACCAGCCAGCCGTCGGCGAGCGGCTCCAGCACGCACTCGCCGAGGCCCGGCACCCAGTGCACGGTGGCCGGGGTCCAGCCCTCGCTGGGCACCCGCAGCCGGCTGGGCGGCGGCAGCCCGGCCGCGGCGGCGGTCCACCCGGCCGCGTCCACCACCAGGGCCGGGCCGCCGACCCGGGCGAGCAGCGGGGCGGCCAGGGCGCGCAGCTGGTGCAGCGCCTCCAGCCGGTGGGCGCGCAGCTCGGTCTCGGCGAGCCGGGCGGCGGTGGCGGTGAGCTGGAGCAGGTACGGGCGGACGGTGTGCGCCGGGCCGCTCAGGTTGACGGCGCCGACCAGCTGTCCGGTGCCGGGGTCGCGCACCGGCGCGGCCACGCAGGTCCAGGAGTGGTGGCTGCGCAGGTAGTGCTCGGCGGAGTGGACGTGCATCGGGCGCTGGGTGCGCAGGGCGACCGCGATGCCGTTGGTGCCGACGCTCTCCTCGACCCAGCGGGCGCCGGTGATGAAGCCGATCCGGTCGGCGCTGCGGCGCAGGCCGCGCTCGCCCTCCTGCCAGAGCACGTGGCCCTCGGCGTCGGCGACGGCCAGCAGCAGCGGGGCCGCGCCGCCCACCTCCAGCAGGGTCTCGCGCAGCACCGGCAGGACGGGGTCGAGCCCGCTGGTGCGGCGGCGCTGTTCGATTTCGCCGGGGCCCAGCAGGACGGCGGCGGCGCCGGTGTCGGGGTCGAGACCGAGGCGGCGCAGCCGGGCCCAGGAGTCGCCGATCTCGGGGCGGGGGTCGAGCCGGCCGGGGACGTCGGCCTCCTCGGTGCGGGCGGGAGCGGCCAGTTCCCGGGCGGCGGCGTCGGCGAGGGTACGGTCGTGGACCTTGGCCAGTTCCGCCGCGGTCGGCGGGGTGCGGCGCTCTGGTCGTCGGGACTGCCGTCCGGTCTGCCGCACTCGTTCCGCTCCTCGCCGCCGTTCGAGGACGCGTCGGGGCCGACGCGCTGACGAAAGCGTACGGGTGCGGTGGGCCGCTGGGGACGGGGTCCGGCAAGTCGGCATACCGGGCGGTACGAAACGGGGGCCGTGCCCGGCGACGGCGCCGGGAGGCGGGGGTCCTGGGCGTGGGACCTAGCGCTGTTGTTGGGCCGCCTCCACGGTGTGGTGCAGGTCGGCGGTGGCCTCCAGGCCGGCGCAGGCGCTCAGCGCGAGGCAGGCGGTGGCGGCCAGGGCCACGGCGGCGGCCCGCAGCCGGGCGCGGGGGGCGGTGGCCGGGCGGGGCCGGAGCAGGGCGGCGACCCGGCGCGGCACCGGGCCGGCGTGGGCGGCGGCGACCAGCCGGGGGCGGCCCGGCCGGGGGGAACGGCTCGCGGCCAGGGCCGCCCGGCCGACCGCGCGGGCGGTCACGGCGCGGTCGCCGACCCGGGCCGCCGCCACCTCGTCGGCCCATCGCTCCAGGTGGTACCGGAGGGGTGCGCGCAGGGGGCGGAGCGCCGGGTGGATGCCGGCGGCGTGCTCGGCGAGGGCGAGGAAGAGGTGGTGGCGGGCGGTCAGGTGGGCCCGTTCGTGGGCGAGCAGGGCGGAGCGCTCGGGGCCGCCGAGGGCGCGCAGCATGCCGGAGGTGACCACGATCCGGCCGGGCTCGCCCGGTCGGCCGGGGCGGGGCGGGCGACCGGGCAGGGCGAAGGCGTCGGCGCGCTCGTCGTCCAGGACGGTGAGCGGGTGGTCGGCGGGTCGCCGCAGGACGGCGGGCCACAGCAGCGCGGTGCGCCGGAGCCGGGCGGCGGGCCGCGGCAGGGCGGTCGGCCAGGCCCGGGGGCGGGACCGGCGCACGGAGGCGCGCGGGGGGCGCATGTCCGGATGCTGGGCAGGGGAGGGGGCGCGGCCCGGCCGATGGGCGCCGGTGCGGTCCGTACGGTGGCCGTCGGCGGGGTCGGAGAGGTCGGGACCGGGGTCGGAGAGGTCGGCCCGGGGGTGGTCGGAGGGCTCCGCGCGCTGCCCGCCCACCGGGAGCGCCGCCCGGGCGGCGCGCAGCTCCCGCAGCCGCCGGCGGGTGGTGCGCAGCGCCAGCGCGCCGAGCACCACGAGCGCCAGGGCGGCCGGCGCCGCCGCGAACGGCGCGTCGGGGGCGGCCGCGGTGAGCCAGGGCAGCGAGAGGTGGCCGAGGGCGGCGACCGGCGGGAGCCGGAGCAGCCCGTCGGCGGCCAGCAGGCCGAGCGAGCAGAGGGTGCCGCCGGCCAGGCCGGCTGCGTTGGCGGCCAGCATCCAGGCGGCGGCCCGCGGCGGCAGCGCCTCGGCGAGGCGGCGGGCCAGCGGGGCGGCCGGGAAGGGCAGCAGCAGCGGGACCCAGACGGCGAACATCATCGGCCGGCCGCTCCCGGCCCGTCCGGCCCCGCGGTGCCCGATGCCGCGGGGTCCGCCCCCGGGGTGTCGTCGCCGAGCAGGTCGCGCAGCAGCTGCTCGTCCTCGGCGGAGAGGTCGGAGACGAACCGGGCCAACACGGTGGAGCGGTCGGCCCCGCGGCCGAGCTCGGTGTGCATCCGGCGGGCGGCGAGCCCCGCGGTGTCCTGGACGGTGGGGGTGTACGCGTAGGCCCGGCCGGCCCGGGTGCGTACGACCGTCCCCTTGTCGAACAGTCGGCCCAGGATCGTGGCGACGGTGGTGCGGGCGAGGTCCCCGCCGAGCGCGGCCTGGACGTCCTGCGGCGTCATCGGCCGCCGGGCGGACCAGAGGGCGGCCAGTACCTCGGCCTCCAGCTCCCCGGCGGGCCGGCGGGCGGACGGTACGTCGGGCATGGCGGCGCGTCCTCCAGGTTTCGTCTACAGTCATGTCGACCGTCTACGGAACTGTAGACGGTCCCGGACGGGCTTCCGTGCGAACCGCCCCCAACGTACGGGAGGTCCGCCGTACGGGAGGTCGGCGTCGCCGTGGTGCGCGCCGGGTGCGTCGGGCGCTCGCCGGGCACGTGCCGGGCAGCGGCCGGGTTCGTCGGTACCCGGAATCGACGGATATCTGCTGCCGATCATCGGTCTGGTAGTAGTTGTCTCCGTACTCCCCCAATGTTCTCGAACTGTTTCGCGCCCGTCGGGCGCGACGTCACGGAGGTGACGCGTGATGCCCTCCCGGGTGCTCGCCGTGTACGACGGCAGCGGTATCGACGGCGACCTGTACACCCGGGTCAACCGCTGGGCGCAGTCGGCCCCGCACTGGCTGGACGAGCTGATCAAGGTCTGGTCGGCGTTCGGCCTCGGGCTGTTCGCGGTCTTCATGGTCCTCGCCTGGTGGCGGGCGCGCGGCGCGGACTCGGCCGTGATGGCCAGGGTGCTGGCCTCGCCGGTGATCGTGGTCGTCGCGTACGGCGTCAACTCGGTCCTCAAGGGCGCGGTCGAGGAGATCCGGCCGTGCGCGCAGATCCCCGGCAGCGTCGCGCTGGAGACCTGCCCGGGCACCGGGGACTGGTCCTTCCCGAGCAACCACTCGGTGATCGCCTTCGCCGCCGCGGCCTCGCTCTGGTTCGTCGACCGGCGGCTTGGCTGGGTGGCCGTCCTGTTCGCGGCGCTGATGGCCGCCTCCCGGGTCTGGGTCGGCGTGCACTACCCGCACGACGTGGCGGTGGGCGCGCTGGTCGGGTTGCTGGTCGCGGTGGTGCTGACGCCGCTCGCCGGACGCTGCGGACCGCTGGTGGACCGGATGCGGGCGGGCGCGCTGCGGCCGCTGCTCGGGCCGGGGGAGCTGCCGCTGGTCAGCCACGGCCACTCCGCGTACCGGGCGCAGCGGTACTGACCCCGGGCGCCGCGGGGCCCTGGCGCGCCGCCGGTCCGCGCCGCACGGCCGTGCCGTATCCGTCGCCGTTCCGTGGCCCGTCCGCCCCTTGTCCGGTTTCGGACGACGGGTGGAGCATGTGAGCCGGGCGCGGGGCCTCCTCCGGGAGGCGCCCGCGCCCGGCTCAGTCGTGCTCGGGCGCGCGGGCGCCGGGCGTGCCGGCGGAGGGAGTGCCGAATGCCGTACCGACTCGACATCACGCGGGGGGACTGGCCGGGCGACCTGCCGCGCAAGGGCGTCGAGGGGCTGCTGGCCGAGGCCATGGCGCTCACCCTCGCCACCGCGGGCCACGAGCACGGCCCGCACGCCGACCCGGCCTTCTTCGCGTACGACGACGACCTCGTCCTCTGCTTCGTCAGCGAGCGCTCCACCCGGCACAGCCACCACCTGGCCGAGGCGGCGCCGGCCGCCTACCAGGGGCGCTGCCCGGCCTTCGCGCAGGACGAGGAGGTCCGGCGGCAGATCCGCACCGGCGGCGGGGCGGCGGCGCTGTACCGGTTCCGGGTGGAGGGGCTGACGGCGGTGGACGAGCCGGACTTCGGGCGGCGCAACCACCTGCGGGCGCGGGTGGTGCGGTCGTAGCCGCCAGGGGATGTCCAGTGGGTTGTCTGTACAACTTTTCAGGTGGTTCATCTGCGGGACGGCGCGCCGACGCCCCTCGGACACCTGGGCGCACCAGTCTGGCCGCATGAGAGTCATCGTCGTAGGAGCGGGCGTGCTGGGCACCATGCACGCCTGGCAGGCAGTCGAGCGCGGCCACGAGGTCGTCCACCTGGAGCGCGAGACCGAGGCGCGCGGCGCCTCGGTGCGCAACTTCGGCCTGGTCTGGGTCAGCGGCCGGGCCCAGGGCGAGGAACTGGACACCGCGCTGCGGGCCCGCGAACTGTGGGAGTCCATCGGCGCCCGCGTCCCGGACCTCGGCTTCCGGGCCAACGGCTCGCTCACCGCGATCCGCACCGAGGCCGAACTCGCCGTCGCCGAGCAGGCCCTGACCCTGCCGGACGCCGCCGCCCGCGGCTACCGGCTGCTCGACCCCGACGAGACCCGCGCCGCCAACCCGGCCCTGCGCGGCAGGCTGCTCGGCGCCCTGTGGTGCGGGCGCGACGCCGCCGTCGAGCCCCGCACCGCCCAGCCCGCGCTGCGCCGGTACCTGGAGTCCACCGGCCGGTACACCTTCCTGCCCGGGCGCGAGGTGCGCGAGGTGGTCGGCGAGAACGCCGTCCGCGACGACCACGGCGACGTCCACACCGGCGACCTGGTGGTCCTCTGCACCGGCGCCTGGCTCGGCGGCCTGGTCCGCGAGCTCGCCCCGGCCCTGCCGGTCCGCCGGGTCTGGCTCCAGATGATGCAGACCGACCCGCTCGGCGAGACCCTGACCACCTCCGTCGCCGACGGCGACAGCTTCCGCTACTACCCCGCCTTCGCCGGCACCGCCCTGGACCGGCTGCGCGAGACCCAGCCGCAGCCGCCGGTCGCCGCCGAGCACCGGATGCAGCTGCTGATGGTCCAGCGCCGCGACGGCGGACTGACCGTCGGCGACACCCACGAGTACGACCAGCCGTTCGGCTTCGACGTCGTCGAGGACCCGTACGACCACCTGGTCGGCGTCGTCGAGGACCTGCTCGGCCGCCCGATGCCGCGGATCCGCCGCCGCTGGGCCGGGGTGTACGCGCAGTGCGTCGACCCCACCCGGGTCGTCCACCGCGAACGGGTGCGCGACGGCGTCTGGCTGGTCACCGGCCCGGGCGGCCGCGGCATGACCTGCTCGCCCGCCATCGCCGAGACCACCGCCGAACTCGCCAACCTGTGAGGAACACTGTTGTGACTACCGACATCCGCCTGGTCGTGCTCGACATGGCCGGCACCACCGTGGCCGACGACGGCCTGGTCGAGCAGGCCTTCACCGCGGCCGCCGCGAAGCTCGGCGTCGAGGCCGGCAGCCCGGAGTTCGACCCGATGCTGGCCCATGTCCGCGCCACCATGGGCGAGTCCAAGATCTCCGTCTTCCGCCACCTGTTCGGCGAAGAGGAGAAGGCCCAGCTGGCCAACGCCGCCTTCGAGGCCGCCTACGACGACCTGGTCGGCGCCGGCCACTGCGCCCCGCTGCCCGGCGCCGCCGAGGCCATCGCCGAACTGCGCGGCCAGGGCCGCAAGGTGGTGCTCACCACCGGCTTCTCCCGGACCACCCAGGACCGCATCCTGGACGCCCTCGGCTGGCAGTCCGTCGCCGACCTCACCCTCTGCCCGGCCGAGGCCGGCCGCGGCCGCCCGTACCCCGACCTGGTGCTCACCGCCCTGCTGCGCACCGGCACCGACTCGGTACGTCAGGTCGCGGTCGCCGGCGACACCGGCTACGACATGCTGACCGGCACCCGGGCCGGCGCCACGGTCGTGGCCGGTGTCCTCACCGGCGCCCACGACGAGGCCCGCCTGCGGGCCGACGGCGCGACCCACGTCCTCGCCTCGATCGCCGAACTGCCCGCCCTGCTGGGCTGACCGGCACCCCGCAACGGGCGGGCACCGCGCGGTGCCCGCCCGTTGCGGGGAGGGCCGCCAGGGCGGTCGGTGTCGGTCAGAGGAACAGGGCGAGTGCGGTGAAGACCAGGCCGACCGCGAGGAGGACGAGGCCCTGGGGCCGCTTCCGGTCCTCGTCGCGGACGAGGGCGCCGAAGGCGGCCAATCCGGCGAGGGGGTAAGGGATCGCGACCATCAGGGCCAAGCCGAGGCGGGTCTGGACGAGCAGGAAGCAGAGGAGCCAGGGCACCGAGACCGCCGTCGCCGCCGCGGTGAGCGGCAGCCCGTCGAGCCGGCGCATCCGCTCGCGCCACGGACCGGGCGGCCGCGGCGTCCGGGGCGGCTTGCCGCTGTCGTGGCCGAACCACAGCACGAACACGGCGATACCCGCGTTGATGCCGATCGCGCTCCACAGGGAGGCCGGGGAACCGGCCTCCCCGGGCAGTTTGGGGGCGACCCGGCCGGCCGGGTCGATCCGGACGGTGACGTGGTCGCCGGGGCTGAAGCGCCGGCTGTCCGGCGCCAGGCGCCCGCCGGGGACCGCCTCGCCGTTCACGGAGAGGTCGTACGACCGTTTCGTGCCGCGGACCGAGGTGTCGAGGTGCTCGGCGACGACCGTCGCCTCCATGTCCCGCCCCGAACCCAGCACGTGGTTGCGCCAGACGTCGGCGCCCGCGCCGGTGGCGAGGAGCAGGGCGAAGAAGATGATGAGGAGCCCGCCGCTGACGTTCTTGTAGTCGGGGCTGATCCCCGGAGCACTGAGCTTCGCGAGTCCGACGCCCGCCGCGACCAGGTACAGCGCACCCAGGCCGAAGGCCAGGAGTGTGCCGACGTACACGAACGCGAGGACGACACCGACGGACAGACAGGTCAGGGCGAGCACCAGAACGGCGCCGCGGCGCAGCGAAGGCGGCTTGCCGCCCGTCACGGGGGCGGCCTGGTCGAGTGTCACCCGAAGGCCTTCCGGATGTTGTCCCGCCGCTCGGGCGGCAGGGCGTTCCGTGCCTCGTCGAGCGGAGGGTAGAAGGAGATCCCGCTGATGGCGGCGCCCACCAGGACCGACCAGCCGTCCCAGTAGTCCAGGTGCTGAGTGGTGAAGACGACGGCGAGCACGTGGGGGCTCCACGGGTGCGGAAACAGCGCCTCCAGTTGGCGGACGGTCGAGACGCCCGATCCCGGCAGCCCGTAGGCCGTCCCGGAGACGGGCACGGCCAGGTCACGGACGGTCACGGCGGCCCGGCCGAGGGGGAAGTCGAGGACATCGACGTCGGCGTCCGGCCAGGCGGCCGCGAGTTCCTCCGCGACGCGTTGGGGATAGGTACCTGGCGCGCCCTTCTCCTGCTCGCGCAGGAACAGGCTGAACATGCCCTGGACGATCTCGCCTTCCTCGGTCTCCACCAGGCAGTTGGAGAGGTGGACCGCGCCCTCGCGCAGCTGTGCCTGGAGGGCGAGTTCGGCCGAGACGGCGATGCCGAGCTTCTGTTCCGGGCCGGCATCGGTGAGCGTTTCGAGTCCGTCCACGATCCGGCTCATCCGGTCGCCCGGATCCTCGGACAGGTCGATCTCGGTGAACCCCTCGGGCAGGGAGAGCCAGAACGACGGGGCGGTCGTGTCAGTCATGGCCGACTCCCCAGACGCCGGTGACGACCGCACTGCCGCCGCCGAGCAGTGCGGGCAGGATCCGGCCCTTGCCGCTGCCGCCGATGGCGCCTCCGGCACCGTTGAGCGCGGTTCCGCCGCCGGTGGTGTAGTTGATCGCGGCGCTCAGCCCCGGACTCGGGTTGTCCGTGAAGAGGCCGGCGGCGGTGGGGGCTGTGAGCGCGAGGCCGCTCGTCGCCTGCACGCCGTCGGAGACGTTCATCGCGGCGGCCTTGGAGAGCCCGAGCTTCATGGCGGGCTTCTCGATCGTGGTGGTGAAGATCGGGTTGGCCGGGTCGATCGCCCTGGCGGCGGTGCGGACCTCCTTGGCCGCGGCGCCCACGGCCTTGACCCCGCCTTCGGCGGCCCGGGCACCCCTGAACGCGGTGATCCCGCCCTTGAGGAGGGCGCCTCCGGGGAGCGCCCCGAGGAGGTCGCCGGCCAGGGTGAGGTCGTTGCCGAGGTTCTTCATGCTGGTCGGCACCAGCCCGCTGACACCGTACTGCTTTGCGTGCCAGCCCGCGGCGGCCACGCTCAGCAGGATCGCCGGCAGCGCGAACGCCGGGCAGAAGATGGCCGCGACGCCGCAGATGCCCGAGGCCACGGTCAGGAGGTCCGCGCCGTGGTTCTTGAACCAGTTGCCGACCTTGCTGAGCCAGCCCGGCTCCGGCGGGGCCTTGCTGTCGGCGGCCTTGCGGACGGCTTCGGCCGTCTTCCGGGCGTCCGACTTGTGGGTGCCGGCCAGTTCGTGGGCCTGCTTCTGGAGGCCGGCCAGCTCGTTGGTGGCGCTGGTGAGCAGTCCGGCGGCCGTGTCCAGGTGGCTCTTCGCCTTGTTGTAGCGCTGTTCGGCGGCGGCGAGGCTGGCGTCGTCGGGGAAGTGCTGCCCGGCCAGTCGGAGGTCGGGGGCGGCGGCCGCGGCGCTGTGGGTCTTCTCCGCCTCCTCCTTCTTCTTCTTGGCGGCGACCGCGGAGGCGGCCAACTCGGCGGCCCTGGGCTGGTGTTCGGTCAGCGCCTTGTACCAGACGTCGAGCGCGGTGTAGGCGGCGGTGATCGAGTCGGAGGCGTCCTGGAGGTAGCCGGGCAGCTTGCCGAACTGCGTGGCGAACTGCTTGGCCGCGTCGCCCGTCCACTCGCCCTGGTTGTTGGAGAGCTGGGCGAGCGTGGTGTGCACGCCGCTCAGGTGCTGGCCCACCCGGCGCAGGCCGTTGCTGAGCGCGGTGACGGCGGCGGGGTCGCCGGGGGTGGGGTTGAAGCCGAGGCCGGACCAGTCGGGCGCCGGCGGTGTCGGGGCGCTCACGACTTCGCCGCCGGGGCCAGGACCTTGACGATGCTCTGCTCGGTGCCGTCGTAGTTCTTCTGCACCTGCTCGAGGCCCTGGTCCAGGACCTTGACGCACTCGCGGACCTTCTTCAGGCCGAACTGCCACTTGTCCTTGAAGTGCCCGCAGGCCTCGTCCAGGAAGTCGAAGCCGGTGCCGGTGTGGCCGGCCGCCTCGAAGGCCTTGAGCCCCTGTTCGAGCTCGTCGCCGCAGCCCTTGAGGTCCTGGGCCAGCTTGGTGAGGAATTCGGTACTGACTTTGAAGTCGGACACTTTCGCCCCCCGATGCGTCTTTTGTCGGACCGGGTGAGCATAGCCCCGACCAGTGCGTCGATGATCGCCCCTGCGGGGGTCGGAGGCAGGATGTTTGCGCGACCTTTACGGGCCGTCGACGCACTCTTGACGCCGACGGCCCCGACGTGAGGCGTATACGTACGATGTGGTATCGGCGGCGCCGGAGGCCGTACCGGAGGTGGCGGAGCCTCAGGAGTGGCCGCCCTTGAGGTTGAGCACGACCACCCCGACGATCACCAGCGCGATGCCCAGCCACTGGAGCCTCCCGAGCGACTCGCCGAAGGCGACCACGCCGATCCCGGCGACCGCCGCGGTGCCGGCCCCGGACCAGACCGCGTAGGCGATCGAGACGGGTATGTGCTTGAGCGCGCGGCCGAGCAGCAGGAAGGAGAGCGCGTAGCCGACGCCGACGCCGAGGCTCGGCCAGAGCCGGGTGAACCCCTCGGTGAGCTTGAGGCAGCTGGTGGCGCAGACCTCGCTGATGATGGCGAGGGCGAGCAGGAGATAGGGCATGTCAGGGTCGAACCGCGCCGGCCGCGGCGAGCTTCCCGAGCAGGGCGGGGTCGGCCAGCTCCAGGCTCGCGAGCAGGGTGACCCGCTCGCCCCTCGGCATCGGCACCGCGGTGGACGGCACGGCGAGCACGGCGCAGCCGGCCGCGGTGGCGGAGGCGACCCCGGTCGGGGTGTCCTCGACGGCGAGGCAGACGGCCGGGTCCAGGCCCAGCCGTTCGGCGGCGGCGAGGTACGGGTCGGGCGCGGGCTTGGTGCGCTCGGTGTCCTCGGCGGCCAGGGTGACGGCGAACCAGTCCCGGCCGATGGCGGACAGCACCAGGTCCACCACCCGGCGCGGGGAGGCGGAGACCAGCGCGGTGGGCACCCGGGCGTCGCGCAGCGCGGCCAGCAGGGCGAGCGCGCCGGGGCGCGGCACCGTCTCGGCGGCGACCTTGGCGGCGAAGGACTCGCCCAGCCGGGCGGCGAGTTCGGCCTCGGCGAGGGCGGTGCCGCTGACCCTGTGCAGGTGGGCGGCGGTGTGCTCGACGGCCTGGCCGAGTACCTCGGGGGCGTCCCGGTCGGTGAGCGGGTGGTGCAGCTCCTCGGCGAGTTCGGCGGCGGTCCGCCACCACAGCTGCTCGGTGTCGACCAGGGTGCCGTCCATGTCGAACAGGACGGCGGCGGGCAGGGCGGGCTGCGCGGGCCCGCTGGAGTCGGGCATGGCGGTGTCAGGCATGGCGGTACCTTCGGTGGTTCTTCCGGTGGTTCTTCGGACGGAGCGGGGAGGTACGAGGCTCTCAGGCGGCGCGGCGGTCCACCAGTACCGGGCGGTCCGGCAGGGTGAGCGCGGCCCGCGCGCCGGCCGGCAGCGCGGCGGCGGCCTCGGTGGGCAGGTCGGCCTTGACCTCGGTGCCGTCGTCCAGACGGACGGTGAGCCGGGTGACGGCGCCCAGGAAGGAGGCGGTGACCACCAGCGCGGGGCCGTCCGCGGCCGGGGTCAGGGCGACGTTCTCCGGGCGGACCAGCACCTGGAGCTCACCGTCGGCCGGGACCGTGCCGTCCACCGGGTGCCGGCGGCCGAGCACCTCGACGCCGTCCGAGGTGCGGGTGCACGGGATGCGGCTCATGGTGCCGACGAACTCGGCGACGAAGGCGGTGGCGGGCCGGCCGTACAGCTCGGACGGGGCGGCGCACTGCTCCAGCCTCCCGGCGCGCAGCACCGCGACCCGGTCGGCCATCGACAGCGCCTCCTCCTGGTCGTGGGTGACGAACAGGGTGGTGATGCCCAGCTCCTGCTGGAGGCGGCGGATCTCCTCGCGCAGCTGGAGGCGGACCTTGGCGTCCAGCGCGGACAGCGGCTCGTCCAGCAGCAGCACGCGCGGCTGGAGGGCGAGCGCGCGGGCGAGCGCGATGCGCTGCTGCTGGCCGCCGGACATCTGGTGCGGGTAGTGCTCGGCGCGGTGCGGCAGGCCGACCAGCTCCAGCAGCTCCTGGGCCCGCCTGCGGCGCTCGGCCTTGCCGGTGCCGCGCATCCGCAGCCCGAAGGCGACGTTGTCCAGCGCGGTCAGGTGCGGGAAGAGGCTGTAGGACTGGAACACCATGCCGGCGTCGCGCCTGTGCGCGGGGATCGCGGTGATGTCCCGGCCGTCGACCAGCACCTCGCCGGAGTCGTGCTGCTCGAAGCCGGCCAGGATGCGCAGCGCGGTGGTCTTGCCGCAGCCGGACGGGCCGAGCAGGGCGAGCAGCTCGCCCGGCCGGACGGTCAGGTCCAGGCCGTCGAGGGCGGTGGTGGCGCCGAACGCGCGGCGCAGGGAGCGGAATTCGACGGTGGCGCTGCCGGTGGAGAGCGGGACGCCGGTGGCGGTGGCGGTGGCCGTGGTCATGACTGGTGACTCCGGGGGGTTTCAGGAGGTGGCGGTCTTGGCGTGGCGCTCGCGCCCGGCGGTGGCCAGCAGGAGCAGCAGCAGCCAGGTGAGCAGCAGGCTCAGGATGGAGACCGCGACCGACATGTGGGCCTGGCTGTTGCCGACCGAGTAGATCCAGACCGGGAAGGGCTGGAAGCCGAGGATCGAGGCGGCGGTGAACTCGCCGAGCACCAGGGCCAGGGTGAGGAAGGAGGCGTTCAGCAGGGCCCCGCGCAGGTTGGGCAGGACGACGGTGGACACCGCGCGCGGCCAGCTCGCGCCGCAGTTGCGGGCGGCCTCGACCAGGGTGCGCACGTCCACCGAGCGCAGGCCGGCGTCCAGGGCGCGGTAGGCGAGCGGCAGGGCCATCAGCACGTAGGCGATGACCAGCACCAGCGGGAAGTCCGGGTCCTGGATGAACACGAAGGTCTGGAAGAACGGGGTGTCCATCAGGTGGTCCGGGCCCCAGCGGAGCACGCCGATGAGGCCGGCGGTCAGCGCGACCGGCGGGACGACCAGCGGCAGGGTGCAGAGCACGTCGACGACCGGGCGCAGCTTCGGCGAGCCGAGCCGGACGGCGATCAGCGCCGGGACGAGCAGGAGCAGCAGCACCACGACGGTGACCAGGGCGAGGCCGAGGGTCAGCCAGAGGCTGTCCAGGAAGCCGGGGGCGGAGAGCAGCCCGGTGTAGGCGTCGAAGCTGATGCCCTCGGGGTCGTCGATCGAGAACCAGAAGGAGGCCGCGAGCGGGACGGCGAAGTAGACGCCGGCGAGCAGCAGCACGGCGCCGCGCCACCAGCGCACGGTGCGTCGGCCGGGGCGGGCGGGGGTGGTCAGCTGAGCCATCGGGCGCTCCGGCGCTGGAGGGGGAGGTACACGGCCATCACCAGGACGGCCACGACGATCATGTCGAGGCTGAGGGCGAGGGCGAGGTTGCCCTGGCCGACCAGCACGTTGCCGGAGAGCGCGTCCGCGATCGAGCGGCTGACCAGCGGGACGGTCGCGCCGACCATGGCGGCGGCCGTCGCGTACGCGGCGAAGGCGCTGCCGAAGAGCAGCACGAAGCCGCCGAGCAGGGAGGGCAGCAGGATCGGCAGCGCGACGTGCAGCCAGTACTGGAGGGCGGTGGCGCGGTTGTTCTGGGCCGCCTCGCGCCACTGGGTCCGCAGGCCGTCCAGGGCCGGGGTGATGGTGAGCACCATCAGCGGGACGAGGAAGTACAGGTACACGATCGTCAGGCCGGTGAAGGAGTACAGCGACCAGCCGTGGTCGGTGAGGTGCAGCAGCTTGGTGATCTCGCCGGCGTTGCCGAGGGTGGCGACGAACGCGAAGGCGAGCGGCAGGCCGCCGAAGTTGGCGAGCACGCCGGAGGCGGTGAGCACCGCCTGGCGCAGCCAGCCGTGCCGGGAGGTGACGACGGCCTGGGCGAGCGGCAGGCCGAGCACGGTGGCGAGCAGCGCGGTCAGTGCGGAGAGCTTGAGGCTGCTCAGCATGGCCGTCCGGTAGCCGCCCTGGACGGAGGCCGTCAGGTTGTCGAGGGTGAACTGCCCGGCGCCCGTCTCCGCGTCGCTGGAGGTGGTGAACGCGCCGATCACGATGGCGACGGTGGGCAGTCCGAAGCCGATCAGGAAGAACAGCAGCAGCGGTACGGCGGCCAGCCAGGACGCGCCGCCGAGGCGGGCGAGCGGGCGGCGCCGCGGGGCGGGAGTGGTGGTGGGGGAGGTCGTGGCGGTGGCGGACGCCCCCGCGCCGCCACCGGGGGCGGTGGCGGCGGGGGTGGTCGGCACCGGGGTGGGAGCCGTGGTCATGAGTGCCTTTTCTCAGCCCGAAGTACGGTGCGTGGCGCGGGTGTCAGCCCGCGATGGCCTTGGTCCAGTTCTCGGTGACGACCTTCTTGGCCGCGTTGATCTGGTCCACGGTCGGGAAGGTGGTGAACGGCTTCTCGACGGTCGGCAGCTTGGCGGCCGCGGGGGCGTCCAGGCTGCCGTCCTTCTTCAGCGCCTCGAAGGTGGACGGGGTGGCGTAGCCGCCGAGGAAGAGGTTCTGGCCCTCGGCGCTGAACAGGTACTCCTGCCACAGGCGGGCGGCCGCCGGGTGCGGGGCCCACTTGTTGACGCCCTGGTTGTAGAACTGGGCGTAGGAGCCGTCGACCGGGATGGAGACCTTCCAGTCGACGCCTTTGTCCTTGAACTCGTCGGTGTAGCCGGCGTTCAGGTAGGACCAGTCGATCGAGATCGGGGTCTCGCCCTTCTCGATGGTGGCCGGGGTCGACTCGACCGGGTTGAAGTTGCCGGACTGCTTCAGCTTGCCGAAGAAGTCGATGCCGGGCTGGATGTCGT
Source organism: Kitasatospora sp. NPDC114501 (assembly GCF_055633695.1). Classification (NCBI taxonomy): domain Bacteria; kingdom Bacillati; phylum Actinomycetota; class Actinomycetes; order Kitasatosporales; family Streptomycetaceae; genus Kitasatospora; species Kitasatospora sp. NPDC114501. The sequence continues at coordinate 242,848 of NZ_JBVKDS010000010.1, forward strand.
CCAGCGAGCCGCCGTTGGCGAGCGCGGCCGCGTAGACGCCGCCGAAGGCCGAGCCGGACTTGGTCGGGTTGCCGTTGAGGGCGACCTGGCCCTTGTACTCCGGCTTGAGCAGGTCGGCGAAGGTCTTCGGGCAGTTGGCGATCTTCTTGGCGTCGCAGCCGATGGAGACGTAGCCGCCGTAGTCGTTGACGGCGGCGCCGTTCGCGTCCTTCATGGTGTCCGGCACCTTGTCGAAGGTGGCCACCTTGTAGGGGGCGAGGATGCCGTCCTTGACCGCCTGGAGGGCGAAGGCGCTGCCCAGGTCGACCACGTCGGGGGCGCGGTCCTGGCCCTTGCGGGAGTTGATCGCGTTGATCTCGTCCTGGCTGGAGCCGTCCGGGTTCTCCTCCTCGACCTCGATGCCGTACTTCGCCTTGAAGCTGTCGATGATCCTGCCGTAGTTCGCCCAGTCCCGGGGCAGCGTGATGACGTGCAGCTTGCCCTCCTTCTTGGCGGCGGCGACCAGGCCGTCCATGCCGCCGAAGTCGGCGGCGGAGGTGGCCGTCTTGGCGTCCTTTGCGCCGCCCTTGGCGGTGTCGCCGGACTTGGCGCTCGAACCGGCGGAGCCGCAGGCGGTGAGGGAGAGCGCGGCGGCGGTCAGGACGGCCGCGAAGGCGGCGGCGCGGGCGCGGTGCACGGTCACGGGGAAGTCTCCTGTTAAGGGGGCGTACTGCGAGGGGCGTTCGCGGGGGGTCCGCGGGCGTGCGTCTCGCGAAGGGCGGCGGACCGGCCGGGGTGAGCGATCGATCGACGTCGTCCGAGTTGACTAGCCAACTTCGCTGACGGCAGTAAGTACGCCGGAGCCCGGTGACGGGAAGGTGAACGGACGGCCCAGAACCGGGGTCGGCTGCGGGAACGGTGGAATCCGGCCATCGGAGCGCGATCCGTTCGGTGCGATGCTTCGAAGGCGCAGCGGGATAAGGTCGGGCTGTCCGCGCCGGTACGGCTGCGCAGGACACCGCCCCAGGAGGGACATTGACTGACGTGGCAACTGAGCCCCAGCGCCCCGAGGCCGAGGGGCGCCCGGCAGCCGGGGGCCCCTCGGCCTCGGGGGAGAGCCCGGCCGAGCGTCCCGGCGCGCTGTACCGGAAGGTGGCCGCCGACCTGCGCGAGGCGATCACCACCGGCGCGTTCGGCGAGGCCGGCCGGCTGCCCGCCGAGGGCGCGCTGGCCGAGCAGTACGGCGTCTCCCGGGGCACCGTCCGCCAGGCGCTCGCCGTGCTGCGCTCCGACGGACTGGTCACCTCCCGCCGCGGCACCCGCCGGGTGGTGCTCGGCGGCGCCCGGGTGCAGAGCTTCTCCGAACTGCTCAGCTTCACGCACTGGGCGTACTCGATGGGCGAGGAGCCCGGCGGCATCCTGGACTCGCTGGTGCGCCGCCCGGCCGACGCCGCCGAGCGCGAGCAACTGCGCCTGGAGCCGGGCGCCGAGGTGTACGTCATCGTCCGGCTGCGGACGCTGTCCGGCACGCCGGTGATGGTCGAACGCACCGTCTACCCGCCGCGGGTCGGCGAGATCGTCGCCGAGCTGCCGCCGGACGTGGTCTCGCACACCGAGGTGCTGCGCGAGCACGGCATCCTGTTCACCGACGCCGACCACACCATCGACATCGTCCCGGCCAACGCCGAGGACGCCCGGCTGCTCGGCTGCCGCCGGGGCGGTCCGCTGCTGCGGGAGCGGCGCCGCACGACCGACCCGACGGGCACGCCGGTGGAGTGGTCCCAGGACCGCTACCTGCCCGGGACGGTGGCGTTCAGCGTGCACAACTCCCTTGCCACATCCGCGCTTTCGCGGCACGCGCGGGAACTGGACTGAGCCGGCCTCCGCGCCGCGCCGGCGTCCTCACCGCATGAGCGCGGCGAGCAGCGGGCGGTAGTGCTCGAAGCCCGGCACCGGGGCGCCGGCCACCTTCGCCCGCTCGTCCCAGCGCCGTACCGCCACCGCGTCCCGGGCGCCCGGGAGTTCGGCGAAGGCGGCGGCCCGGTGCTCGTCCATCGGGCCGCCCTGGACGGTCAGCGTGTACTCGGAGGCCGCGGAGAGCCGCTCCCGGTACCCGGGCTCGACCGCGCACAGGTAGCGCTTGGCGGCCACGTGCAGCCGGACCGGCTCGGTGACCTCCGGGCCGAACCACTGGGCCAGCCAGTCGGCCCCCGAGTCGCTGTGCCGGTTGTCCTGACCCGCCATCAGGTCACGTCCGTGCAGGGAGCCTTGGAAGTGCCCGACGTCGTGCAGCAGCGCGGCGGCGACCAGGTGCGCCGGCGCCCCGGCGGCCTCGGCGGCAGCGGCCGCCTGGAGCATGTGCTCGGCCATGGTGACCTCCTCGCCCAGGTACTCCCCGGCGCCCTCGCCGGCGAACAGGGCGGCGATCGTGTCCAGGGCGGCGGCGCGGCGGTGCAGCACGGCGAGGGCGCTGTTCAGCGCGTCGAGGTCGGCGTAGCAGCCCTGGAGGTGCCGGTGGCCGTCCTGCCGGAACGCCGTCCGGGCGTGCAGCAGGCGGGTGTTGTCGAAGACCAGGCAGTCGCCGGGGCCGAGGCGGAAGGTGAGCTGGAGACCGGGGCGCAGGGTGATCGCGGCGAAGCGGCGGTAGGCGGCGTAGAAGGCGTCCAGGTCGTCCGGGCCGCTGCCCCGGACGGTGCCGATCGAGCGGTTGTTGAACCTGACCTCGCGGATCCGGCCCCGCGGGTCCGCCTCGATCAGCGGCCGGTCGGCGCGCAGCTCGGTGCGGCGGTCGCGGAAGACGAACGGGACGGGCGTGCGGGTGAGGACCTCGAACGCGTCCGGCGCCTCCTCCCGGAGGATCGCCGCGGCCCGGAACCCGTCCACCAGCCCGGAGTCGCCGCCGGTCGCCGAGTTCTCCAGGCAGTGCAGCAGCTGGAGGGTCGGCACCGGGTCCCGGTACGGGTTGTCGGTGTGCGGGGCGATGGCGACGCTGGTGAAGGCGAGGTTGTTCGGGTCCGGCTCGACCCGGACGTCGAACAGCTCCCCGTAGTTGGTGACCCGCACGTACCCGAAGCTCTCCGCGACCCGCAGCACCTGCCGTTCCACGGCCGGCACCCCGCGCAGCACGGCGAAGCCGTCGCGCCGTACGGCGGCCAGCACCGCGGCCTGCTCGGCCGGGTCGGCCAGGTAGGCCTCCCACCGCGCCTCGGGGAGGCCGGCCGCGAAGTCCGCGGCGGTCCAGAGCCGCTTGCCCCGCTCGGTGCGCCCGTCGTCGCCGTCCGCCCGGTCGAGCCACTCCAGCGGGTAGCGGGAGCGGTGCCCGTCCGACCAGCGCACCTCCAGGTGGCCGTCGGCCTCCGTGCTCCCGGCGACCGCGAGGCCGTCCGGCAGGTCGTCGATCCGGAACAGCTTCTGCCCGTTGCGCGGGTCCCGGCACTCGGGGCACGGGCAGTTGTCGCGCAGCCAGTACGGCGGCAGCTCGGTCACGGTCTCCTCCTCGGCGGCACTGCGGCTGTTGTTCACCTGAAGTTGTATAGCCAACTTCAGGCCCTGCTCGGGAGCCTGCCTGCCTCCGGTGAGTTCCACGTGCTGGGCGGGTGAACGCTTCGGGAACGGTGCCGGCGGGGCTTCCGGCGGGCGCGTCCGGCGGGCTGTTCGGGTGAGGGGAGCGGGGCGCGGGGCGTTTCGGGGCGGGGCGGCCGTGGCGCTGCGGCACTGTCGGAGGACTTCCTCCTGCTTCGAGAGGCGATCGGCCATGGCCCATTCCTCATCCAATCCGCCCGGCTCGGGGCACACCGCGCTGCGGCGCGAGGTCGGTGTCATCGGACTGCTCTGGGCCTCGGTCGGCGCGATCATCGGCTCCGGCTGGCTGTTCGGGGCGCAGAAGGCGGCGGTGGCGGCCGGGCCGGCGGCGCTGCTCTCCTGGGGCATCGGCGCGGTGGCGATCATCCTGCTGGCGCTGGTGCACGCCGAACTGGGCGGGCTGTTCCCGGTGGCCGGCGGTACGGCCCGCTACCCGCACTACGCCTTCGGCGGGTTCGCCGGGATGTCCTTCGGCTGGTTCACCTGGTTGCAGGCCGCGACCATCGCGCCGATCGAGGTGCAGGCGATGATCAACTACGCCCGGCACTGGTCCTGGGCGCGCGGACTGCTGCACGACGACCTGACCCTCACCGGGACCGGCTTCGTGGTCGCCGCCGTGCTGCTCGGGCTGTTCGTCGCCATCAACTTCCTCGGCGTCCGCCTGCTCGCGCACACCAACAGCGCGGCCACCGTGTGGAAGGTCGCCGTCCCGGTGCTGACCATCTTCGTGCTCGGCATCACCGAGTTCCACGGCTCCAACTTCGACGTGCACGGCTTCGCGCCGGACGGCGCCAAGGGCGTGCTCAACGCGATCAGCAGCAGCGGGGTGATCTTCGCGCTGCTCGGCTTCGAGCAGGCCATCCAGTGGGCGGGGGAGAGCCGCAACCCGCGCCGGGACATCCCGCGCGCGGTGCTCGGCTCGGTGGTGATCGGCACGATCGTCTACGTGATGCTCCAGGTGGTGTTCATCGGCGCGCTGCCGCCGGAGACCTTCGCCCAGGGCTGGAGCGCGCTCGACTACCCCGGGATCAGCGGGCCGTTCGCCGGCCTGGCGACCCTGATCGGCCTGGGCTGGCTGGCCACCGTGCTGTTCATCGACGCGGTCGTCTCCCCGGCCGGCACCGGGCTGGTCTACATCACCTCCAGCTCCCGGGTCACCTACGGCCTGAGCCGCAACGGCTACGCGCCGCAGGCGCTGCAGTCCACCGACCGGCGCGCGGTGCCCTGGCTCGGCCTGCTCATCGCCTGGGCGGCCGGGGTGATCTGCTTCCTGCCGTTCCCGAGCTGGCAGCGGCTGGTCGGCTTCATCACCTCGGCGGTGGTGCTGATGTACGCGGGAGCCCCGCTGGCCTTCGGGGTGCTGCGCAAGCGGCTGCCGAAGATGGAGCGCTCGTACCACCTGCCCGGCGGGGCGGTGATCTCGCCGCTGGCCTTCGCGGTGGCCAGCCTGGTCATCTACTGGTCCGGCTGGGACACTCTGTGGCGGCTGGGCCTGGCGATCGTGATCGGCTACCTGCTGCTCGGCGGGTACTCCTGGTACGCGCGCTCCAAGGGGATGCCGAACGCGCCCCGGATGGACTTCCGGGCCGGGCAGTGGCTGCCGGTGTACCTGGCCGGCATGGGCCTGATCTCCTGGCAGGGCACCTTCGGCGCGGGCGCGCGGGGGAACCTGCCGCTCTGGTGGGACATCGTCGTCGTGGTGGTGTTCTCGCTGGTCGTCTACTACTGGGCGCTGGCGATCGCGCTGCCGACGGAGGAGATCGAGCGGAACATCCGCGGCGTCGAGGTGGTGGAGGTCAACGGGCACTGACACCCGGGTACGGCAGCGGCCCCCGGAGGTTGTCCTCCGGGGGCCGCTGCCGTGCGTGGTGCCGGGTGCCCCGGGCTCGGGCCCCGTCGCGTCCCGGGTTCGGGCCCGGGACCCCGGTGTCCCGGCTCAGGCCCGGACGGTCGCGCTCCAGGCGGCCTCGGCGGCGGCCAGGGCGGGCGCCGGGTCGGCCGAGGTGGCGGCGGCGAGGCCGGCGAGGCAGGCGCGGACGGTGTCCAGCGCGGCCGCCCGCCCGTAGTGGTTGACCCGCAGCATCGAGCCGGCCAGCGCGCCGCCGCCCGGCTGGACCGGCAGGGCGGGGTCGAGGCGGGCGGCGAGGGCGGTCGCGTCCACGCCGTCCGGGGTGCGCAGGGTGGTGGCGACCGGGGCCGCGTGGGCGTCCTCGACGACGTACGGGGCCAGGGTGCCGAGCGCGCGGACGCCGGCCCGGGTGGCGGCGGAGGCGGCGCGGTGGCGGGCGATCACGGCGGGCAGGCCGTCGGCGGCGATCCGGTCCAGGCAGGCGCCGAGCGCGAGCATCTCCAACTGGGCCGGGGCGTGCGGCAGGACGGTGCGGCCGGCGTCGGTCCAGCGCTCCTTCCAGTCCAGCAGCGAGAGGTAGGAGCGGCGCGGGGCGGCCGGGTTGGCGGCGATCCGCTCCCAGGCGCGCTCGGAGACGGACACGGCGGAGACCCCGGCCGGGCCGCCCATCGCCTTCTGGCCGCCGATGACGCACAGGTCGACGCCCCACTCGTCGGTGAGCAGCGGCTCGGCGGCGACGGAGGCGACCGCGTCGAGCATCAGCAGCGCGCCGTGCTCGCGGACCGCGGCACCGATCCCGGCGACCGGGTTGGTGTTGCCGGTGGCGGCCTCGGCGTGCACCAGGGAGACGAAGTCGATCTCCGGGTGGGCGTCCAGGGCCTCGGCCACCTGCTCGGCGCTCACCGCGCTGTCGAAGGGCACGGCCAGGTCGACGACCTTCGTCCCGCAGGAGCGAAGCCAGTTGCCGAAGGTCTGTCCGTACGGGCCGGTGACGATGTTGAGGGCGGTCGAGCCGGGGTGCGCGGCGCCGCGGATGGCGGCCTCCAGGGGGAGGAGCGCCTCGCCCTGGGTGACGATCACGTCGGCCTCGGTGTGCAGCAGCGCGGCCACCTGGTCCTCGATCGCCGCGAACTCGGCGGCGCTGAGCGGGGGCAGGTCGAGGAAGGGACTCACGTGTTGATCGCCTTTCGCGGGGTGGGGTGCCGGAGACGAGTCTGCCGCATCGTGACCGCTCACCCGGCACTCGCCCGTCGGTAGAGTGCGGCCATGAACGATGGTGCGGTGCTGCACGTGCGGGGTCGGGTGCTGGTCGGTCCGCAGGACGTCCGGGACGAACTCTGGGTGGTGGACGGCCGGGTGAGCTTCACCCGCCCGCCGACCGCCGGGGACGTGCGGACGGTGACCGGCTGGGTGCTGCCCGGCCTGGTGGACGCCCACTGCCACGTCGGCCTGGACGCCCACGGCGCGGTGGACGCCGAGACCAGCGAGAAGCAGGCGCTCACCGACCGGGACGCCGGCACCCTGCTGATCCGCGACGCCGGCTCGGCCGCCGACACCCGGTGGATCGACGAGCGCGAGGACCTGCCCCGGATCATCCGGGCCGGTCGGCACATCGCCCGCACCCGCCGCTACATCCGCAACTACGCGCACGAGATCGAGCCCGGCGACCTGGCCGCCTACGTCCGGGCCGAGGCCCGGCGCGGCGACGGCTGGGTGAAGCTGGTCGGCGACTGGATCGACCGCGAGCGCGGCGACCTCGCCGCCTGCTGGCCCGGCGACGCGCTGGCCGAGGCGATCGCGGCGGCGCACGAGGAGGGCGCCCGGGTCACCGCGCACTGCTTCTCCGCCGAGTCGCTGCCGGACCTGCTGGCGGCCGGGATCGACTGCGTCGAGCACGCCACCGGGCTGACCGAGGAGCTGATCCCGGCCTTCGCCGAGCGCGGGGTGGCGATCGTGCCGACCCTGGTCAACATCGCCACCTTCCCGGACCTCGCGGCCGGCGGCGAGGCCAGGTTCCCGGCCTGGTCGGCGCACATGCGGCGACTGCACGAGCACCGGTACGACACCGTGGGCGCCGCGCACGACGCCGGCATCCCGGTGTTCGTCGGCACCGACGCGGGCGGCTCGCTGGCGCACGGGCTGGTCGCGGACGAGGTGGCGGAGCTGGTCCGGGCGGGGCTGAGCCCGGCCGAGGCGCTGTCGGCGGCGAGCTGGGGGGCGCGCGCGTGGCTGGGGCGGCCGGGGCTGGAGGAGGGCGCGCCGGCGGACTTCGTGGTGTACGCGCAGGACCCCCGGGAGGACGTCCGGGTGCTCGCGGACCCGCGGCTGGTGGTGCTGCGGGGGCGGCCGGTCGGGTAGCCGCGCCGGGGCCGCGGGGGCGGTAGGCCGGATGGTCGCGGACCCCTCCCGACTGGCCCCGACCGCATGATCATCCGCCGAAAGCCCTGTCGGTGTAGGCCGATAGGGTGGCCACCATGGCACCGCGTCCACTGAACGAGATCGTCGAGCCCGGCTGGGCCGCCGCCCTGGAACCCGTCGCCGGACGGGTCGCCGCGATGGGCGACTTCCTGCGCGCCGAACTGGCCGCAGGCCGTACCTACCTGCCTTCCGGCCCGAACGTGCTGCGCGCCTTCCAGCAGCCCTTTGCCGACGTGCGGGTGCTGATCGTCGGGCAGGACCCGTATCCGACCCCCGGCCACGCCGTCGGGCTCAGCTTCTCGGTGGCGCCGGAGGTGCGGCCGATCCCGGCGAGCCTGATCAACATCTACCGGGAGTACGGCACCGACCTCGGCCTGCCGCAGCCCTCCAACGGGGACCTCACCCCGTGGACGAACCAGGGCGTGCTGCTGCTCAACCGGGTGCTCACCGTCCAGCCGCGCAAGAGCGGCGGGCACCGGGGCAAGGGCTGGGAGGCGGTCACCGAGCAGGCGATCCGGGCGCTGGTGGCGCGCGGCGGCCCGCTGGTGGCGATCCTGTGGGGCAGTGACGCCCGGAACCTGCGCCCGCTGCTGGGCAACGTCCCGTCGGTGGAGTCGGTCCACCCCAGCCCGATGTCGGCCGACCGCGGCTTCTTCGGCTCGCGGCCGTTCAGCCGGGCCAACGAGCTGCTGGTGCGGCAGGGGGCGCAGCCGGTGGACTGGCGGCTGCCGTAGCAGAGATGGGTCGGCACGGAACGCCAATCTCACTCCAACGGGTGAAATGACTTTCTGTGTTACTCATGTGACGGATTGTTCGAGAAGACTGGCGGCTCATCGTTTCATCTGTGTGGGGGTATCGCCATGTCTTCTCGCCGAATCGTTTCCGCCGCCGCGGCCACCGCCATAGCGGCGAGCACACTGCTCACCGCCGCGCCCGTCCACGCCGCCGAACCCGCCCCGTCGCCCGGCAAGGCGCGCGCCGTCGCCGCCGAACTCGACCTGGACGTCAGCCTGTTGAACAAGGCGGTGGACGTCCCGGTGAACATCGCGCTGAACAAGGTGGAGTCGCCGGCCCAGCGATGGGGGTCCCCCCAGCCGGAGGCTGGGGGAGGCTCCGTCCTGACGGCCACGGTGGCCGGGGTCGACCAGACCGGCCCGGTCGAGCTGGTCAAGGCCGACATCGGGAAGTCGGTGACCCGCGTCGACGCCAAGGGCGCCACCGCCTCCGTCAAGCTGGTCAACGCCGACGTGCACGCCCCCGGCCTGCCCGCCACCGCGCTGCTCGGCCTGGAGGCGATGAGCGCCGAGGCGACCTGCCCGGTGGACGGGCGGCCGACCGCCGACGTCATCGCGCCGGTCAGGCTCAGCGTGCTCGGCAAGCCGGTCACCGTCGGGCTGTACGGGCCGACCAAGGTGGACGTGCCGCTGATCGGCAGCGTCTCGGTGGAGTTCTCCAAGAAGACCGTCACCACGACCACCGCCGCCGCCTCGGCCCTGGAGGTGCAGGTGGAGGTGAACCCGCTCAACCTGAACGTCGCCAAGGTCACCGGGAAGATCACCGTCGCCTCGGTGAGCTGTGAGAAGCCCGCCGCGCCGCCGGCCACCCCGTCCGGCCCGGCCGCCCCGAGCGCCGCGCCCGCCGGCACGCCCGCCGCCCAGCCGGTCGCCGACACCACCGCCTCGCGCACCGCCGTCCCGCAGGCCGCGGTGGAGAAGCCGGAGAAGGCGGAGAAGCTGGCCGCCACCGGCGGCAGCAGTGCCACCGGGCCGCTCGCCGCAGGGGCCGCCGCCCTGGTCGCGGGCGGGGCGGCCGCGCTGTGGGCCACCCGGCGCCGTCGCGCCGCGCACGCCCGTCGTCACTGACCACGCCCGTGCCGTCACCGACGGCACCCGGAGCGGCGGGAGTGCCACCCCCGGCACTCCCGCACCGTGACCGTGCCAATGCGGACGGTTGGTTCACCTGCGTGTTACATGAGAGGAACAACCGGGAAACGGCGGCTTGCGACGCTACGCGGGCACCCACCACCCAGCAATGCGAGGGACACGCCGTGGCAATCAAGGCCGAGTACATCTGGATCGACGGCACGAAGCCGACCGCGAAGCTCCGTTCCAAGACTCGCGTCCTGCCCAACGCCGACAAGATCCCCACCTGGGGCTTCGACGGTTCCTCGACCAACCAGGCCGAGGGCCACGCCTCGGACCGCGTGCTGGACCCGGTGAAGGTGGTGCCGGACCCGATCCGCGGCGGCGACAACATCCTGGTGCTCTGCGAGGTCCTGGAGACGGACGGCACCCCGCACGTCTCCAACACCCGCGCCCTGCTGCGCGAGGTCGCCGAGAAGTACGCCTCCCAGGAGGCGATCTTCGGCATCGAGCAGGAGTACACCTTCTTCAAGGGCTCCCGCCCGCTCGGCTTCCCGGAGGGCGGCTTCCCGGCCCCGCAGGGCGGCTACTACTGCGGCGTCGGCGCCGAGGAGGTCTTCGGCCGCGAGATCGTCGAGCTGCACCTGGACCGCTGCCTCGACGCCGGCCTGGCCATCTGCGGCATCAACGCCGAGGTCATGCCCGGCCAGTGGGAGTTCCAGATCGGCCCGGTCGACGCGCTGAGCGTCTCGGACGACATGTGGATCGCCCGCTACCTGCTCTACCGCACCGCCGAGGAGTTCGGCATCGACGCCACCCTCGACGCCAAGCCGGCCCGGGGCGACTGGAACGGCGCGGGTGCCCACACCAACTTCTCCACCAAGGCGATGCGCGAGGGCTACGACGCCATCATCACCGCCTGCGAGTCGCTCGGCGCCTCCCAGGAGAAGGTGCTGGAGCACGTCAGCCAGTACGGCGACGACATCCAGTCCCGCCTGACCGGCAAGCACGAGACCGCCCCGTGGAACGTCTACAGCTACGGCGTCTCCGACCGCGGTGCCTCCGTGCGCATCCCGTGGCAGGTCGAGGTGGACAAGAAGGGCTACATCGAGGACCGCCGCCCGAACGCCAACGTCGACCCCTACGTCGTCACCCGCCTCCTGATCAACACCTGCTGCGAGGCCCTGGAGAAGGCCGGCCAGGTCTGATCCACCGCCGCACCCGGCACCCGCACCGCACCGCGGTGCACCCGTACCACACCCGCAGGCCCCTTCCCGACCCGGGAGGGGGCCTGCGGGCGTTGTCCGGGAGGGGGCCACGGGCGGCCCTCGGCGCCCGGTGCGGGGCCCGATCGTGACCCGGCGACCGCTGGTCAAGCGTCTCCGCCGGACCGAGAATTCATGGCATGACCCAGCAGCCCCTGCTCCTCCTCGACGTGGACGGACCGCTCAACCCCTACGCCGCGCCGAAGCGGAAGCCCGAGGGCTACGCCACCCACCGGCTGCGCCCGTCCTGGTGGGTGGCGAAGCAGGAGCACCTGGCGGCGGTCCAGGCGCGGCAGACGACGCGCGCCAAGCACGCCAAGCCGCCCGCCGTCCGGGTCAAGCCGCTGCGGGTCTGGCTGAACCCGTCGCACGGCGAGGAACTGCTGGCGCTGCCGTACGAACTGGTGTGGGCCACCGGGTGGATGGGCGAGGCGAACACCCTGATAGGGCCGCACATCGGCCTGCCCGAACTCCCGTACATCAGCTGGTCGGACCTGTTCGGCGCGAATCCGGACGGACTGCACTGGAAGACCAGGGACGTGGTCGCCTGGGCCGCCGGGCGCCCCTTCGTCTGGGTGGACGACGAACTCGGCCCGCAGGACCAGGAGTGGATCGCCGCCCACCACCCCGGGCCGGCGCTCGCCCTGCACGTCAACCCCCGGATCGGGCTGCTGGCCGAGGACTTCGCCCGGCTGCGGGAGTGGGCCGAAGACCAGTGCCGCGATGGGGGCGTGCACCGGGGGCGTTGGGGCGCGTAAGGCGTGAACGGTCCGGTGAAGTGCGCCGCGCGCCCCATTGTGGTCCCGGCACCACCCTTTCTAACGTCCAGTCATGACCATCTTCACGGAGCCCATCGGCAGCATCCCGCGGCCGCGCACCCTGCTGAACGCCCTCGCCGAGCACGCCGAAGGACGGCTCTCCGACACCGATCTGAAGAAGCTGCAGGACGAGGCCACCGCCGACACCCTGGCCAAGCTGGAGGAACTGGGGTGCCCCGTCCTGGTGGACGGCGAGCAGGCCAAGCCGAGCTTCGTCACCTACCCCCTCGCCGGGCTGGCCTCCCTCGACGGGGGCGGCGCCGTCATCCCCTTCGCCGACGGGCACACCCGGCAGCTGCCGCGGCTGACCGCCGGGCCCTTCCGGTACCAGGTCCGGGCCGAGAGCTACCTGCGCGACGCCCGCCGCCACACCGAGCGGCCCGTCAAGCAGGCCGTCATCGCGCCCTCGGCGCTCAGCCTGCTCTACCCGGCCGACGGCATCGACGGGTACTCGCGCGAGGAGTTCCTGCGGGACCTGGCCGACGAGGCCGAGGCCGACATCCGCGGCTGCCTGGACGCGGGCGCCCACGCCGTCCAACTCGACTTCACCGAGGCGCGGTTGTCGCTCAAGCTGGACCCGTCCGGTGGCCTGCTGGACGACTTCGTGGCCCTCAACAACCAGGTGCTCGAACGGTTCACCGAGGAGGAGCGGGGCCGCCTCGGCGTGCACACCTGTCCGGGCGGGGACCAGGACTCCACCCACAGCCTGGACGTCGACTACGCCGAACTGCTGCCGAAGCTCTTCCGGCTCAAGGTCGGCAACTTCTACGTGCAGCTGGCGAGCGAGGCCGACCCCGAGCGCGTCCTCGCCGTCATCGCGGAGCAACTGCGCCCCGGGATCCGGGTGTTCGTCGGGGTGACCGACCCGATCGACCCCAGGGTGGAGAGCCCGGAGGAGGTGCGCGACCGGGTGCTGACCGCGGCCCGGCACATCCCGGTCGACCAGCTCGGTACCACCGACGACTGCGGGTTCTCGCCGTTCGCCGACGACGCCTCGACCTCGCGCGAGACCGCCTTCGCCAAGATCGCGGCCCGGGTGCAGGGCACGGCCATGGCGGCGGAGGTGCTCGGGGCCCAGTAGGCCCGCGCCGCGCGCGGTGTCCCGCCCCCTTCGTCCGTCGGCCAGCCGGACGGAGGGGGCCGGACGCGCGCCGTTCAGGCCGAACCGAGCACGGCTTCCAGGGCGTTGAGGAAGCGGTCGGTGGTGGCCTCGTCCCGGACGGCGATCCGCAGCCACTCCTCGCCCAGCCCCGGGAAGGTGTCCCCGCGCCGGACGGCGAAGCCGTGCTCGCGCAGCCGCTGTCGGACGGCCGCCGCCTCCGGCAGCCGTACCAGGACGAAGGAGGCGGCCGGTTCGCCGTACAGCCGCACGGAGGGGAAGGCGGCCAGGCCCTTCACCAGGTGCTCGCGCCGGAGCGCCAGCTCGGCCGCCGCCTGCTCCGCCTCGGCGAGCGCCGCCGGGCCGCTGCACGCCTCGGCGGCTGCCAGCGCGGGGGTGGAGACAGGCCAGAGCGGCTGGGCGGCGCCCAGCTCGGCGATCAGCGGCGCAGGCCCCAGCACGTAGCCGATCCGCAGTCCGGCCAGCCCCCAGGTCTTGGTGAGGCTGCGCAGCACGACGACCCGGCCCGGCAGGTCCCGGACGGCAGCGAGGGACTCCCGCTCGCCCGGGACGGTGTCCATGAACGCCTCGTCCACCACCAGGGTGCGACCCGGTCGGGCCAGGGCGGCGACCGCCTCGGCGGGGTGCAGCACGGAGGTCGGGTTGGTCGGGTTGCCGAGGACGACCAGGTCCGCCTCCTCGGGGACGGCGCCCAGCCGGAACCCGTCCCCGGGGGAGAGCAGCACCCGGTGCACCCGGTGTCCGGCGTCCCGCAGGGCCGCCTCCGGCTCGGTGAACTGCGGGTGCACCACGACGATGTGACGTGGCGTCAGTACGCGCGCCAGCAGGACGAAGGCCTCCGCGGCGCCCGAGGTGAGCAGCACCTCCTCGACCGGGCGGCCGTGCCGGGCGGCCACCGCGGCGCGCGCGGCGCTCTGGTCGGGGTAGGCGGCGAGGTCGCCGAGGGTGGCGGCGAGGTGCTCGCGCAGCCAGGTCGGGGGAGTGCCGGTGCGGACGTTGACGGCGAGGTCGACCAGGCCGAGCCCGTCGGCGCGGACCTCGGCGTCGCCGTGGTGGCGCAGGTCGGGTTCGGCGGCGGTCACGAGGGGTCTCCTAGCGGGGTGGTGCGGGTCGTACGGGCGGTGCGGGCGGTCCCGGGGGCGGGCGGACGGTCCGGGTGGTCGTCGCGGCCGCCGGCGGGCGCGACGGCGCGGGCGATCGCGACCGTGGCCCGTGCCGACTTCCGCTTGGTGACCACGAGCCGGCCGCCCGGCGCGCTGGCCAGCGCCGCCGCCTCGGCGACGCTCGCAGTGCCGACGGCCGTACCGACCGCGGGGGAGGGGTTCGGCACCGGCACGCCCGCCAGTGCCTCGGGCGGGTGCTCGTCCACCGGCACCCCGGGGAGGTGGTCGACCGTCCAGCGCACCGCCGGGTGGTCCGCCTTGCCCGCCACGGTGGCCAGCCGGGCCACGGCGGCGAGCGGCAGGCCGGACTCCCGGAGGGTGTCCGTCAACAGCCGCAGCACCTCGGTCCGTTCGGCGCCGCTGCTCGCGCCGATGCCGACCACCAGGGTGCGCTGGGCGCCGGCGACCAGTCCGCTCACGTGCCGCACCCTTTCGTCCCGAACCCGGTGATCCCACCACGCCCGGTCGGAACGGGTCAATCGCGGCGGGTGTGACGTCCGACGCCGGTCCCGTCGCCCCCGGTCCGCCCCGGGCGTGGCAGCTGTTCGTCTGTTCTTCATCCGCATTGTGCGGTACACGACACCATGACGCTCCTACTGTTCTCGGCGCTCCCGCCCAGGACGCCCCGACCTCCGGAGGACCCCATGGCCTTCGCACGACCGCGCACCCCCGCGACCCCCGTCCCCGGCACCCCCGCCGCCGCCTCCCCCTCGCGCCCCGGCCGCGCCACCGGAATCCGGAACTGACGCCCGTGTACGTCGCGGACTCCCGCAGCTCGAAGGCCCCGGCCGCGTCGGGCCCCACCGCGTCGGGCCCCGGCGCGTCGACGCCCGCCGGGCCGGCCGCCGGGCGGGCGCGGCGGGGCGCCGTGCCCGGCGCGGTCATCGCCCTCGGCGCGGTCAGCCTGGTCACCGACGTCTCCTCCGAGATGGTCACCGCCGTCCTCCCCCTCTACCTGCTCACCGGCCTCGGCCTCTCCCCGCTCGGCTTCGGCCTGCTCGACGGCGTCCAGAACGGCTTCAGCGCCCTGGTCCGGCTGGTCGGCGGCCACCTCGCCGACCGCCGCGGCCGCGACGGCGCCGCCCGCCACAAGGCCGTCGCGGCCGTCGGGTACGGGCTGTCCGCGCTGTGCCGGCCGCTGCTGCTGTTCGTCCACACCGTGCCGCTGATCGGCGCCGTGATCGCCGTCGACCGCACCGGCAAGGGCCTGCGCACCGCGCCCCGGGACGCGATGATCTCGCTCGCCACCGAACCCGCCCACCGCGGCCGGGCGTTCGGCGTGCACCGGGCGATGGACACGGCCGGCGCCCTGCTCGGCCCGCTCACCGCCTTCCTGGTGCTGCGGCTGGCCGGCGGTCCGCTGCTCGCCGACGGCGGCGAGCGGCACGGCTACGACGCGGTGTTCACGGTCAGCTCGTGCGTCGCGGCGCTCGGCGTCCTGATCCTGCTGCTGTTCGTGCCGAACCGGCAGCAGGGTGACGACTTGTCGACTTCCACGCCCTCGCTGCGCGACAGCCTCACCCTCCTGCGGCTGCCGGGGCTGCGCCGGTTGACGCTCTGCGCCGTCCTGCTCGGCCTCACCACCGTCAGCGACTCCTTCCTCTACCTGCTCGTCCAGCGCCGGCTGGACCTGCCCGTCGGCCTGTTCCCGCTGCTGCCGCTGGGCACCGCCGCCGCCTTCCTGCTGCTCGCCGTCCCGCTCGGCGCGCTCGCCGACCGGATCGGCCGCCACCGGCTCTTCCTCGCCGGGCACGGGGTACTGCTGCTCGCGTACGGGCTGCTGCTCTCGCCGCTGCGCGGGCTGCCGGTGGCGGTCTGCGTGCTGGTGCTGCACGGCACCTTCTACGCGGCCACCGACGGCGTGCTCGCCGCCGCGGCCGCCGACGCCGTGCCCGCCGAGCAGCGCGGCGCCGGGCTGTCCCTGGTCGGCACCGGACAGGCGCTGGCCCGGTTCGCCTGCTCGCTGCTGTTCGGCGCGCTGTGGGGCGTGGTCGGCGGTCCGGCGGCGCTGGGCTGGTCGGCGGGGGCGCTGGCGCTGTGCGTGCTCGGCGCGGCGGCGGTGCTGCGCCCGTCCGGACCCGCCGCGGACGGACCCGAGCCCGACGCCCGGCGGCCCGAGCCCGATCGGCCGGAGCCCGACGCCGGGCAGCCCGAGCCCGATGTCGCGAAGACCCCGAAGGAGACCCGATGAACCTGCGGAACCGGACCAGGGTGATCATCCTGCTGGTCGCCGTCGTGCTGCTCGGTGCGGTCGGCACCGGGGCCGTCCTGTACGCCGCCGACCGCACGGCCCGCCGGGACCGGGCCCAGCCCGGCGGGCCGTCCGTCGAATCCGGCCCGGTGTCCCTCCAGGCGCGCGGCGGCGGACGACAGCTGCTGTTCCGCAACATGGCCTGGGGCCCGCACCGGGACGAGATCACCACCGTCACCGCCGACCACCCGGACGGTCCGCGCACCGCCTCCGGCGTCCGGTGCCTGCGCTTCCACGCCGCCGCCGGCACCGGCATCTGCCTCCAGGCCCAGCACGGCGCGCTGGAGGACACCTACCGCGCCGTGGTGCTGGACGACCACCTGCGCGAGCTCCGCTCGTTCCCGGCGGCCGGCATCCCCACCCGCTCCCGGGTCTCCCCGTCCGGGCACCTCGCCGCCTGGACGGTCTTCGTCAGCGGCGACTCCTACGCGGGCAGCGACTTCTCCACCCGCACCTCGATCGTGGACGTCCGGGACGGGAACCTGCGGGAGAACCTGGAGGACTTCGCCGTCGTCCTGGACGGCCACCCGTACCAGGCGCACGACGTCAACATCTGGGGCGTCACCTTCGCCGACGACACCACCTTCTACGCCACCCTCGCCAGTGCCGGGCGGACCCACCTCGTCCGCGGCGACCTCACCGCCCGCACCCTGACCACCCTGCACGACAACGTCGAGTGCCCCTCGCTCTCCCCGGACGGCACCCGCGTCGCGTACAAGAAGCGCGTCCCCGGCCTGCCCGCCGACTCCCCGTGGCGGCTGTACGTGCTCGACCTCGCCACGATGACCGAGACCGCCACCGCCGAGCAGCGCAACATCGACGACCAGGCGCTCTGGTCCGGCGACGGCACGCTGGTCTACGCGCTGCCCGGCGACTACGGTGCCGACCTGTGGACCGTCCCGGCGGACGGTTCGGGCGGCGCGCAGCAGGTCACCGGCGCCGCTGTCGCCCCCGCCTACCTGGGCTGAGGAACTCTGGGCTACGGTCCCACGTCGAGCAGAGTGTGACGTCCTGATCAGGCGTCGAGAACGAATGTCCTGATCAGACGTCCTGATCGAGCGTTCTGATCGAACGGGGGAGCGAGACAACCGTGGACGGCATCCCACCCGAGCGCATGGTGACCGACTCCTGGCCCGCCCTGCACGGCCGGCCGGTCCTGCGGCGCACCGTCGCCGTCGGACTGGTGCTCTGCGTGTCCGTCGCCGCCGCCCTCGTGGTGCGCGGCGTCAACACGTTCACCGCCGGCCGCACCGGCCGCGAGACCGACCGCGACCGCGCCGAACGCCTGGCCGGCTTCCACCCCTCCCAGCACCCCGGGGTCGGCCGCTTCTACGTCCCGGTCGGCGCCGTCTACACCCACACCTCCGACGGCGCCCCGGTCGCCTACCTGCACTACCGCCTCGGCGGCGGCAAGGCCCCCGGCCTCGGCGACTTCCTCAGCGCCTACGACCTGCCCTCCCCCGGCCCGGCCGCCCGGCTGCCGGCCGACCTGCTCGCGGCCCTCGGCGGCGACGAGCCGGCCGAGGCTCCGGAGCTCCCCGAGTCCCCGCTGCCGCCGGCCCCCTCTCCCTCTCCTTCCGTCACCCCCACCGCCACCGAGAGCCCAGCGCCGACGGCCGACCCCGCCGACCCCGCCGACCCCGTCGGCCCGTCCGGCCCCACCACGGAGCCCAGTGAGCCCCCGGCCGACTCCGGGGGCCTCGCCGCCGACTCCGAGGCCTCCGTCGCCGATCCTGCGGCCCCCGCTGCCGACCCCGAGGCCCCGGCCGCCGATCCGGCCCCCGCCGTCGTCCCGGCCCCGGCCCCGGTGCCGGAAGCGCCCACCCCCGAGGACCCCGCTCCGGCCGTGGCCCCCACCCCGACCTGGACCCCCTCGCCGAGCCCCACCGGCCTGCCCGGCCACGCTCCCACCGTCCGCCGGATCTACGTCGCCACCATCCCCGGCGGCCTCCCCGGCGCCGCCGACATCTACGTCCGCGCCACCGGCTGACCCGCGGCCCGTCCGCGCGCCCCTGTGGAGCGCCGCCGACACGCCCGCGCCCCCGCCGAGAGGGACTTCGGCGGGGGCGCGCGCGTGCGGGGCGGTGCCGGTCAGCGGGTGACGGCCGGTTCGGGCCGGGGGACGGGGGTCGCGGCGGGGACCGGCGCCGGAGCGGGGACCGGGCTCGGGGCCGCGGTGCGGCGGGCGGGGGCCTGGCCGGCGAGCATGGCGGCGAGGGCGAGGAGGAGGCCGAGGACCTGCCAGGGGGTCAGGGTCTGGCCCAGGACGACGAGGCCGCCGAGGGTGGCGACCACCGGGTTGATCAGGCCCAGGAACGAGGCCGGGCCGGCGCCGAGGTGTTCGATGCCGCGGAACCAGAGGAAGTAGCCGAGCGCGGTGCCGACCAGGCCGAGGTAGCCGAAGCCGGCCAGGTTGGCGGCGCTCAGGGCGGGCGGCGCGCCCTCGACGACGGCGGCGAGCGGGACGAGGAAGACCGAGCCGGCCAGGAGCTGCCACGCGGTGAGGTCGAGCAGGGTGGCGCCCTCGGGGCGGCCCCAGCGGCGGGTCAGGACGGTGCCCATGGCCATCAGCGCGACCCCGGCGACCATCGCGGCGATCCCGACGCCGTTCAGTCGGGCGCCGCTCTTGAGCACCAGCAGGGCCACTCCGCCGACCCCGACCAGTCCGGCGATCACCGCCCGCCGGCCGGGCCGGACCCGCAGCACGCCGATCGAGAACCCGGTGACCAGCAGCGGCTGGATCGCCCCGATGGTGGCGGCGACGCCGCCGGGCAGGCGGTAGGCGCCGACGAACATCAGCGGGAAGAACAGCCCGATGTTGAGCATCCCGAGTACGGCCGCGCGCCCCCACCAGCGCCCCTTGGGAAGTCGGCGGCCGATCAGCAGCAGGAGCAGTCCGGCGGGGAGCGCACGGAGCGCGGCGAGCAGCAGCGGGCGGCCCTCGGGCAGCAGCTGGGTGGTGACCAGGTAGGTGGTGCCCCACGCGGCCGGGGCGAGAGCGGCGGTGGCGGCGATCGCTGCGCGCTTGCGGTCCATGACGTCCCCCTGAACGTTGATTATCTGAACGTTGAGATATTTCTACGCTCCGGATCGGCGAACGTCAAGTATGTGAATGTTAAGATATCTGCGTAGGGCAGACGGACGACTTCGGACAGACGGCTCCGGGAGGGCGACGGGCATGCAGCAGCAGCGCGACACCGTGGACGACATCGTCGAGCAGTGGGCCCGGGCCCGCCCCGACCTGGACGCCGGGCCGATGGCCCTGATCGGGCGGCTGCGACGGCTCAACGCCCGGGTCGACAACGCCCTGCGCGAGTACTTCACCGAATGCGGCCTGGACTCCTCCGAGTTCGACGTGCTGGCCACCCTGCGCCGCTCCGGCGAGCCGTACGAGCTCAACGCCCGCGCGCTGCTCAAATCCGCGATGGTCACCTCCGGCGCCATCACCAACCGGGTCGACCGGCTGTCCGCCAAGGGCCTGGTCGAGCGCAACCCCTGCCCGACCGACCGCCGCGCCGTCCTGGTCCGCCTCACCCCGGCCGGCAAGGACCTGATCGACGGAGCCCTGGCCGGCCACGTCCACAACGAGGAGCGCATCCTCTCCCCCCTCGACGCGGACGAGCGCACCCGGCTCGACGCCCTGCTGCGCAAGCTCCTCATCGCGCACGGGGACACCGAGCCGCTCCTCTGAACCCGCGCCGGGCCCCCTGGCCCGGGTCCCGGGGCCCCGCGCCCGGCGCCGGGCGCGGCACCCCGCCCGGGTGCTGTCGGTGGCCCCTGACATGCTGTCCCGCACCACGGAGCGCGGGAGGGCGGGGCAGTGATCGAGGACGCCGGACAAGTCGAGGGGCCGGTGGCCGGCGTGGCACGGCGGATCGCCGAGCGCATCGTCGCCGCGGCGCCCGAGGGCTGGACGGAGGCCGTGCTCGCCGTCTCGGCGGGCCCGGGCGGGATCTCGTACTCCGGTGACCACGTCGTGCCCGGCGCGGTCGGCCGCGGCACACCGGTGCGGGCGCCCTTCGGGGAGCTGTACCAGCTGTCCGAGGGCGTCCGGCAGGCCCGCGGCTGGCGGCGGATGACGCTGGAGCTGCGCTGCCGCCCGTCCGGGGAGCACGAGCTGACCGCGTTCGACGACTCGCTCGACAGCCTGCGCTCGTCCGGCGACGGCTTCCTCGCTGTCCTGGACGACGACTACCGGCTGCCGGTGCCCGGCGCCGACCAGGAGCCCGGCACCGCCGTCCCGGCCGGCGACCCGGCCCTCGCCGTCGCGCACTTCCGCACGTACCTGGAGCGCCGCGCCGCCATCCTCGGCCGTCCGGACCGGCTGCCGCCGGCCGCCTCCGACACCGGGATCGAGGCCGTCGAACGCCGCCTCGGCCACGCCCTGCCCGCCGACCTGCGGGCCCTCTACCGGATCGCCGACGGCGACGAGGCCGACAGCCGGCACGGCCACCTCGTCGGCGGGTACGGCTGGCTGCCGCTGGCCGGCATGGCCGCCGTCCACGAGCACGTGAGCGCTCCCGCCTGGTTCGGCTGGAGCCTCGGCTGGAACGCGGTCGTCCTCGACGCCGACCCGCCGGAGACGGTGCGCCGCTGCGGCGGCCACCCGGCCTGGCTGCCGTTCGCCACCGGCGGGGACGGCAACTACCTCGCCGTCGACCTCGCCCCGGCCCGCGACGGCCGCCCCGGCCAGGTGATCCGGATCGGCCGCGACCACGACGAGGGGCCGCAGTACGTGGCCGAGTCCGTGACGGCCCTCTTCCGCCGGTACGCGGACCAGCTGGCGGCGGGCGCGTACGAGGTCGACGAGGACTGGATCGGGCTGACCGGCGGGGCCCTCCGCGAGGAGGCGTCCGGCACCGACCGGGCGTCCGTCCGGCGGGAGGTCATCGGCGCGATCCCGGACCCCGTCCCGCCGTACCTCCAGGCGCTGCACGTCAACGACGCGGCCGGGCCGGTCGACCTCTCGCCCCTCGCCGCCGCGCCCCTGCTGCGGCGGCTGCACCTCAACCGCTCCGTCACGGCCGACCTGACGCCGCTGCGCGAGCTGCCCGTGGAGTCCCTGCGGGTCACCCTGGCGGGCGGCGACCTGACCCCGCTGGCGGGCCACCGCGAGCTCCGGGCGCTGGAGTTGGCGACACCCGCGGAGGGCGGTGCGGAGCCGCTCGACCTCGCCGCGCTGCGGACGGTGCCGAACCTGCGCGCCCTGGACCTCGCCGGTGCCGCCGTGCGCGACCTGACCGTCCTGGCGGACCTCCCCGAACTGCGCTACCTCGCACTCGACGGCCGCCAGTGGGCGCGGCTCTCGGCGGCCGGCCGGATCCCGGCCGGTCTCGCCGCCGTGCGCCTCACGGACCGCGCGGCCCCGATGGCCGACGCCCTGGCCTGGGCCGCCGGGCTCGGTCTCGACACCGGGGACGCCCTCCGCCTGCGGCTGCGCTGACGGGCGGGGCGGCGCGCACCAGCCCGCGCCCGGCCTCGACCCCGCTCGGCGGGCGGTGGGGTGCTTCCCTCACCGCGCCCCGCGCAGGGTCGGCGGCTGCCAGTCGTACGTCGGGGCCGAGCGGCTCAGCAGGGCGCGGGCGGGGAGGAGGCCGGCGAGGGTGAGGGCGGTGGTGCGCAGGGCGGTGGCGGCGGGGGAGCGGAGGGCGACGAGGTCGCCGATGCGGCGGGAGCCGGCGACGACGGCGGTGGTGCGGGGGAGCCGGGCGGCGGTGTAGTCGGGCAGGGCGGCGGCCGGGTCGGCGCCGGGGGTGAGCACGGAGGCGAGGACGAGGGCGTCCTCGATGGCCTGGCAGGCGCCCTGGCCCTGGAAGGGGCACATCGCGTGGGCGGCGTCGCCGAGCAGGGCGACCCGGCCGTGGTGGTGGGCGGGCAGCGGGTCGGCGAGGTCCCAGACGTCGTGGCGCAGGACGCGCTCGGGCTCGGCCAGGGCGAGCAGCTGCGGTACGGGCGCGCACCAGTCGCCGTACCGGCGCAGCAGTTCGGCCCGCTCGTCGCCGTCGGCGGCCCGCTCGCCGGCCGGGGCCAGGGCGGCGCCGTAGAGGTAGACCCGGCCGTCGGCGAGCGGGACGATCCCGGCGAGCCGCCCGCGGCCCCACACCTCGCCGACGGCGGCCGGGCGGCGGTCGGGGGTGACGATGGTGCGCCAGGTGGTGAAGCCGCTGTAGCGGGGGCCGGGGTGCCCGGGGAAGAGCAGGCCGCGGGTCGCGGAGCGGATGCCGTCGGCGGCGACGACCAGGTCGGCGGCCTCCTCCCCGTCGGGGGTGCGGACGACGGCGGGCTCGGTGGCGTTGCCCGGGGTGACGAGGGTGGCGGACGACCCGGTGCGGACGGTGCCCGCCGGGAGCGCGTCGACCAGGGCGGTGATGACGTCGGCGCGGGCCACGGCGGCGATGGTGTCGCCGAAGTAGGCCTCGAACGCCGAGGTGCTGGTGCGGGCGAGCCAGCGGCCGGAGGGGTGGCGCAGGCCGATGGCGGGGTGCGGGGTGGCCAGGGCGCGCAGCCGCCCGCCGATGCCGAGCCGGTCGAGGGAGCGCAGGGCGTTGGGGGCCAGGGCGAGCCCGGCGCCGACTGGTTCGAGGGAGTCGGCCCGCTCGTGGACGCGCACCGGGAAGCCCTGCCGATGGAGGGCGAGGGCGGCGGCGAGCCCGCCGATGCCGCCGCCGATGACGACAGCCTGCTGCCTGTCCTGAGGGCTGTCCATGGGTGGGCTCCTCTCCTGGCACTACATCCGTAGTGTCTGTCTGCCAGCACCGTACTACAGATGTAGTGTGCGGGCACTACTCCTGTAGTGAATTGGCTCGCCCGAGGTGAAAGGCCATGATCGGACCCATGACATCCCCGCGCCCGACCCTGATCGCCGACGCCGCCATCGCCCTGGTCGCCGAGCGCGGCCTGCGCGGGCTGACCCACCGCGCCGTGGACGAGGAGGCGGGCCTGCCCGCCGGCTCGACCTCCAACCTCGCCCGGACCAGGGCCGCCCTGCTCGAACTCGCGCTGACCCGGATCGCCGAGCGGGAGACCGAGGACTACCCGGTCCTCACCGCGGAGCCCCCCGCCGCGGCCTCGCCCACCCCCGCCGCCGCGCGGGACCTCCTGGTCCGGGTCGGCGCCGATCTGCTGCACCGGGCGCTCACCAGCGGCCGCCGGCTCACCGTGGCGCGGTTGGAGCTCGCCCTGGAGGCCACCCGGCGGCCCGAACTGAGGGTCGTCTACGACCGCTTGGGCGGGCGCTTCGCCGGCATCGCCGCCGAGCTGCTCGCGCAGTGCGGTTCGGCCGAACCGACGGCCGACGCCCGCCGTCTGATCCGCTGGTGCGACGGGGTGCTGTTCAACGCGACGGCGGGCAGCGGGCACTGGAACATCCCGGCGCCGGAGGAACTGCGCGACGAGGTGTCGTGCTACCTGGCCGCGCTGCTCGGCCGGGGGTAGCCCGCGGTCCCCCGCGCCCCGGACCACCGTCGAGGACGATCACATGCGTGCGCGCAGCACAGGGCCGCGCAGTCCGGGGAACGCCTTGGGCCGAAGCCCCGGCCGCCGAACTACGCGGCTCCGTCGGTCTCCGGCGGGAGGGCCCCCGCCGGGAGGATTCCCGCCGGGAGGGCCCCCGCCGCGAAGGCCGCCGCCGCGGCCGCGAAGGAGGACGCCAGCGCCGGAGCGCCCGCCCAGTGCAGGTGCAAGTACGAGGCGTGCACGTTGCCGCCCGCGAAGCCCTCGGTGCGGGGGCCGGTCGGCAGGCGCCAGCCCCAGGCGGGGAGTTCGCCCGCGCCGGGGTCGCAGACCGTGCGGTGGAACTCGTGCCCGCGCAGCCGGGTGCCGGCCGGTGCCAGCGGGGAGTCGTGCAGGGCGACCGCCTCCCGGTAGCCGAGGGTGAGCCGTTCGGTCATCCGGGCGTCGGTGGGCAGCACGCCGCACATCGGCAGACCGTCCAACTCCCGCCCCAGGTAGAGCAGTCCCGCGCACTCGGCGGCGATCGGCCCGCCCGCGGCGGCGAACCCGGCGATGGCCGCGCGCAGTCGGGCGTTGCCGCTCAACTCGCGGACGTACAGCTCCGGGAAGCCGCCGCCGATGACCAGGCCGGCCGTCCCCTCGGGCAGTTCCGAGGCGTGCAGCGGGTCGAACGGGACCACCTCCGCGCCCGCCGCGCCGAGCAGTTCGGCGTTCTCGGCGTACGAGAAGGAGAAGGCCGGGCCGCCCGCCACCGCGATCCGCGGCCGGCCGGCCACCGGGGTGGCCTCGGCCGACGGGTCCCACGGTTCGGCGTCCAACTCCGGTGCCGTCCGGGCCAGTTCCAGCACGGCGTCCAGGTCGACCGAGGAGGCCACCAGTTCGCCCATGTCGGCGACCGCCTTGAGGGCCTCCGCCGAGCGCTCCACCGCCGGGATCAGCCCGAGGTGGCGGGACGGGGTGGCGACCGCCGCGGAGCGGCGCAGCGCGCCCAGCACCGGCACGCCGGAGCCCTCCTCCAGGGCCTCGCGCAGCAGGTGCTCGTGCCGGTCGGAGGCGACCCGGTTGAGGATCACCCCGGCGAGCCGCACCTGCGGATCCCAGGAGGCGAAGCCGTGCACCAGCGCGGCCACCGAGCGGGACTGCGAGGAGCCGTCCACCACCAGCACCACCGGCGCCCGCAGCAGCTTGGCGACGTGGGCCGTGGACGCCAGCTCCCCGCGCCCGGAGGCGCCGTCGAACAGGCCCATGACCCCCTCGACCACCGCGACGTCCGCCCCGGCCGCGCCGTGCAGGAACAGCGGCGGGATCCGCTCCGGCCCGCACAGGAAGGCGTCCAGGTTGCGGCCCGGGCGCCCGGCGGCGAGCGCGTGGTAGCCCGGGTCGATGTAGTCGGGGCCGACCTTGTGCGGCGACACCGCCAGCCCGCGCGCGGCGAGCGCCGCGATCAGGCCGGTGGCGACGGTGGTCTTGCCGGCGCCCGAGGAGGGCGCGGCGACGACGAGGCGGGGGATGCTGCTCAACGGTCTACCACTCGATGCCGCGCTGGCCCTTGCGGCCGGCGTCCATGGGGTGCTTGACCTTGGTCATCTCGGTGACCAGGTCGGCGAAGCCGGTCAGCGCCTCGGGCGCGTACCGGCCGGTGATGACGACGTGCTGGCTGCCCGGGCGGTCCCTGAGCACGGCCACCACCTCCTCCGGGTCGATCCACCCCCAGTGCATCGGGTAGGTGAACTCGTCCAGCACGTAGAAGCGGTAGGTCTCGGCCGCGAGGTCCCGCTTGACCTGCTCCCAGCCCTCCTTGGCCGCCTCCTCGCTGGACATCTCCTGCTCGGCGGAGCGCTGGATCCAGGACCAGCCGGAGCCCATCTTGTGCCAGTCGACGGTGCCGCCCTCGCCGGAGGCGCCGAGCACGCGCAGCGCGTTCTCCTCGCCGACCTTCCACTTGGCGGACTTCACGAACTGGAACACCCCGACCGACCAGCCCTGGTTCCAGGCCCGCAGCGCCATGCCGAACGCGGCCGTGGACTTGCCCTTGCCGGGGCCGGTGTGCACGGCGGTGATCGGCAGCGTACGGCGCTGGCGGGTCGTCAGGCCGTCTTCGGGGACGCTCTCGGGGACACCCTTGGGCATGTCGGCTCAGGCCGCCTTTCGCATCGAAGCAGTCGAAGTGGCACCACGGGTCCCCGGGCGGTTCCCGGTGCGGTTCTCGCGGACGAGCGAGGCCACGCCCTCGGCGCGCAGCTCGTCCAGGCTGACGGCGGTGCCGCCGAGAAGTCCGGCCAGCGTACGGGCCAGCCCCAGGCGGACCGGGCCGGACTCGCAGTCCAGCACCACGCTCGCGGTGCCCTGCGCCGCGAACAGCGCGGCCGCGCGGCGCGACCGGGCGAGCGCGTCCTGCCCGCCGGTGGCCCGGCCGTCGGTCACCACGACCAGCAGCGGGCGCCGGTTCGGGTCGCGCAGCCGCTCCACCCGCAGCACCTCGTGGGCGCGCAGCAGGCCGGCGGCCAGCGGGGTCCGCCCGCCGGTGGGCAGCGACTCCAGCCGGGCCGCGCCGACCTCCACCGAGGAGGTCGGCGGCAGCGCCAGCTCGGCGCCGGTGCCCCGGAAGGTGACCATGCCGATCTTGTCGCGGCGCTGGTAGGCGTCCATCAGCAGTGACAGCACCGCGCCCTTGACGGCGGTCATCCGCTGCCGGGCGGCCATCGAGCCGGAGGCGTCCACCACGAACAGCACCAGGTTGGACTCCCGTCCCTGGCGCACCTGTTCGCGGAAGTCGTCCTTCTTCAGGACCAGCGCCCGCCCGGTGCGCCCGCGCGCCGCCTGGTGGGGCGCGGCGGCCTGGAGGGTGGCGGTCAGGTGCAGCCGGCCCAGCGCGCCCTGCGGGCGGCGGGCGCGGATGGTGTGCCCGCCAGTGGTCTCGGCGGGGGAGCGGCGGCCCTGGGCGCCGTGCCCGGTGCCCTTGACGGTGAACAGACGGGTCCGGTACGGGTCCCCGGCCGCGACCGGTGCCGACTCCCGCGCGGGGGACGGCTGTTGGGCCGGTACGGGCGGCTGCGCGGGCTCCTCGGCGGCCTCCGGGCCGTCCGGGCCTCCGCTGCCGTCGAGACCCTCGTGGCCTTCGGGGGCGGACGGCTCGGGGGCGCCACCGCCGTCGGGGCCCCCGCCGTCGGGACCGTCCCCGTCCGGCCCGCCGTCCTCCGGCCCGCCGTCGCCGTCCGGGCCGGGCCCGTCGCCCTCGGGCTCCGGGTCGTCCTGCTGCGCGTGCTCCTCCAGCGTCCGGTCCAGCTGATCCTCGTCCAGCCCGGGCGCGTCGAAGGGGTTGCGGCGGCGCCGGTGCGGCAGCGCCAGCTGGGCGGCCTTGCGGACGTCCTCCTCCAGCACCTCGGTGCGCCCGTCCCAGGCGGCCAGCGCCACGGCGGTGCGGGCCATCACGATGTCCGCGCGCAGCCCGTCCACCTCGAACGCGGCGCACACGGCGGTGATCTGACGCAGCGCCACCTCGGTCAGCTCGACGTCGGGCAGCAACTCCCGTGCCTTGGTGATGCGTTCGGCGAGCGCCCGCTCCTGCTCGGCGAACCGCGCGGCGAAGCCGGCCGGGTCGGCGTCGTACGCGAGCCGTCGGCGGACCACCTCGGCGCGCTCGGCCGGGTCCCGGGTGGCGGCGATCTCGACGGTCAGGCCGAACCGGTCGAGCAGCTGCGGCCGCAGCTCGCCCTCCTCCGGGTTCATGGTGCCGACCAGCAGGAAGCGGGCGGCGTGCCGCACCGACACGCCCTCGCGCTCGACGTAGGAGCGGCCCATCGCGGCGGCGTCCAGCAGCAGGTCCACCACGTGGTCCTGGAGGAGGTTCACCTCGTCGATGTAGAGCACGCCGCGGTGGGCCCTGGCGAGCAGCCCGGGCTCGTAGGCCTTGACGCCCTCGGCCAGTGCCCGCTCCAGGTCGAGCGAGCCGACGATCCGGTCCTCGGCCACGCCGACCGGCAACTCGACCAGCTGGGAGGGCCGTTCGGAGGCGGACGGGGAGACGTGCGGGCCGTCCGGGCACTGCGGGTCGGGCGCGCCCGGGTCGCAGGCGAAGCGGCAGCCGTCCACGGTGGCGATGGACGGCAGCAGGCCGGCCAGCGCGCGCACCATGGTCGACTTCGCGGTGCCCTTCTCCCCGCGCACCAGCACGCCGCCCACGGCCGGGGAGACCGCGTTCAGCAGTAGCCCGAGCCGCAGGTCGGCCATGCCGACGATCGCGGTGAACGGATAGCGGACGTCGGTCATGCGTCACTCCCAGGGGCCCCGGGCGGCAGGAACGGCAGCGATCCGGCCGCCGGCACCCCGCCCTCGATCAGCTTCCACAGCGCGTCGGTGTCCGCGTGTTCCTCGATCAGGTCGCCCAGCCGGTCCAGCCGGGCCTCGCGTGCCGCGGCGAAGCAGGTGTCCGGCGCCGGGACGAACGCCCGGCCGGACGACTCGGCGACCTCGCGCAGGAGTTCACGGCGGAACCCGTCGTTCTCCAGCGCGCCGTGCCAGGTCGTGCCCCAGACCGCGCCCACCCGGCAGCCGTCCAGGAACGGGGTGCCGCCCTCGACCGCCACCACACCGTGGTGGATCTCGTAGCCCTCGACCCGCTGCCCGTACGCCTCGCCGACCGGCCGCGCCAGCACCTTCTCGGCGCCGAACCGCACCCGGGTCGGCAGCAGGCCGAGCCCGTCGACGGCGCCCGCCTTCGACTCGACCTCGTCCACGATCGAGTGCGCCAGCATCTGGTAGCCGCCGCAGACCCCGAGGACCGGCAGTCCGGCCGCCGCCCGCGCCTTCAGGGCCGGCTCCAGGCCGCGCTCGCGCAGCCAGGCGAGGTCCGCGACGGTGGCCCGGGTGCCGGGCAGCACCACCAGGTCGGCGTCGGCCAGCTCCTCCGGCCTGGTCGCCCAGCGCACCAGCACGCCCGGCTCCTGCGCGAGCGCGTCCAGGTCGGTGAAGTTGGACAGCCGGGGGAAGCGCACCACGGCCACCCGCAGCACGTCCGCGCCGAGCGGTCCGGGCCCGTCCGTCCGGTCGACCACCGTGGACAGGTCCAGCGAGTCCTCGGCGTCCAGCCAGAGCCCGGGCAGCATCGGCAGGGTGCCCAGCACCGGACGTCCGGTCAGCTCGTGCAGCATCTCCAGTCCGGGCGCCAGCAGCCGCGTGTCGCCGCGGAACTTGTTGACGAACCAGCCCGCCACGTGCCGCTGGTCCTCCGCCGACAGCAGCGCCAGCGTCCCGTACATCGCGGCGAAGACCCCGCCGCGGTCGATGTCCCCGACCACCACCACCGGCAGGGCGGCGGCCGTGGCCAGGCCCATGTTGGCGATGTCGCGGTCGCGCAGGTTGATCTCGGCGGGCGAGCCCGCGCCCTCGCAGACCACCACGTCGTAGCGGCGGCGCAGGTCGGCCAGGCACTCCAGGGCGCGCTCCAGCAGGACGGGCTTGCGCTCGCGGTAGTCCAGCGCGCCCACCTCGGCCACCGGCCGGCCGAGCAGCACCACCTGGCTGCGGCCGTCCGCGCCGGGCTTGAGCAGCACCGGGTTCATCGCCGCCTCCGGCTCCACCCGGGCGGCCTGCGCCTGCATCGCCTGGGCACGGCCGATCTCGGCGCCGTCGGCGGTGACGAAGGAGTTCAGCGACATGTTCTGCGCCTTGAACGGCGCGACCCGCACGCCCTGGCGGGCGAGCCAGCGGCAGATCCCGGCCGTCACCACGCTCTTGCCCGCGTCCGAGGTCGTCCCCGCGACCAGCAGCGCGTTCGTCATGCCCGCCCCCTCCTCTTCAGCAGCGTCCGCAGCAGGACGTGCCCCGCGACCGTCGTACCCAGCGCCAGTGCGCCCACCCGCCGGGAGAGCGCGCAGGCCCGTTCGATGTCGTCCACCGTCACCGGGCGCAGCTCCGCGCCCAGCACCGGCCGCTCCTCCACCCGCTCGCCGTACCGCAGTGTCCCGCCCAGCCGCACGCCCACCGCGCCGGCGAACGCCGCCTCGGCCTGGCCCGCGTTCGGGCTCGGGTGCGCGGAGCCGTCGCGCCGCCAGACCCGCCAGGCGGTCCGCGGTTCGGGCGCGGCGGCCACCGTCAGCAGCGCCGTCAGCCGGGCGCCGGGCCAGCCCGCCAGGTCGTCCAGCCGGGCCGAGGCCCAGCCGAACCGGGCGTAGCGGGGCGAGCGGTGGCCCACCATGGCGTCCAGGGTGTTCACGGCGCGGAAGGCCAGCAGGCCGGGGGTGCCGGCCAGGGTGCCCCAGGTCAGCGCGTTCACCACGGCGTCGGCGGTGTTCTCGGCCACCGACTCGACCACGGCCCGGGCGATCTGCTGCCCGTCCAGCGCGCTCGGGTCCCGCCCGCACAGGTGCGGCAGCCGCTCCCGGGCGGCCGCGAGGTCGCCCGCGGCGAGCGAGCGGCCGATGGTGCGCGCCTCCCGGGTCAGCGAGGTGCCGCCGAGCACGGTCCAGGTCGCGGCCGCGGCCAGCGCCGCCCGGCCCAGCGGGCGCCGGCCCACCGTACGGTCCAGGGCGAGGGCGCCCGCCGCGACCGCGCCGACGCACAGCGCCGTGTACCCGGCCCCGGCGGCGCGGCCGTCGCGCCACAGCCGCCGCTCCAGGCGGGTCGCGGCACTGCCGAAGACGGCCACCGGGTGACCCCGGCGGGGGTCGGCGAAGCGGGTGTCGGCGGCGTAGCCCGCGGCGGCGCCGAGCGCGAACGCGGCGGCGTGGGTCAGCGGGCGCGGAGCGGGGGAGGCGGTGAGCGGGGTCATCGGCCGCACGGCGGTGGGCAGCTCGGAGTCCGGCCGGGCGGGGCAGCCTGCATCGCGTGCGTGTCCTCACTCAGGGTCCGCGCCCTGGATCGACGTGACGGGGGCGAGAGTCTCCTGGCTTCCGGGTCGAACGCACTCCCGGAGCCTTCCAGCGGCCGTCGACGGCCCGCCGTGGCGATGTTCCGAGCGTGCTCCCCGGTGACAGTGGCGGGACCGCGCCGGACTTCCACCGGCTTCCTCTCCATGCCTCCGTTTGGCCCCAGGATCCCATCACGGGCCCGAACCGGGAGTCAACCGAGGTCACGGAGGGGTTGGTCACACGCGGGCGCTGACACCCCGTGGGATTCCCGGCACCGGCAGCAGCACCGGCAGCAGCACCGGCATGGCGCCGGCCCCGCCGCCGGCCCGCCGCCCGGATGACCCGGACGGCCCATCCGGATGGCCGGGCGGGCGGGGCGCCGGTGAACTGGTGCTCGAACACCGTCCGGTCCGAGAGCAACAGAGCGGGGAGCGAAATGCGTTGGGGAACCGCCGCCGTCGTGGCGGCCGCCGCGGTCGGGGCCACCGCGGTCGGGGCCGCCGTGCTGGTGATCGGCCGTCGGGCCTCCGAGCGGATGGTCCGTCCGGCGCCCGCCGTCCGGGAGTCCGGGCCGGTCGTGGTCCGCGGCCTCGCCCCCGGCCGGGTCACCTTCACCCGCGGGCACGCGAGCCTGCGTCCCGGCCGCTGGGCGGTCGAGTGGGCGGACGGCGGGCACGCGGTGGTCGAGGAGGTCCTGCACAGCGACGAGCGGGGCGTCACCCGCCGGCTGGTCCGCGCCGACCGGGGCACCCTCGCCCCCGGCACCGAGGTCCGCTTCACCCCCCGGGTCCTCCTCGGCGACCCCACCGAGGCGCTCGGCCTCGCCTTCGCCGACACCTTCGCCGACGGCGAGCTCGGCGCGCTGCCGGCCTGGCAGCTCGACGGCAGACGCGGCACCTGGGTGATCCTGGTGCACGGCCCCGAGGCCGACCGCCGGCAGACCCTCCCGGTGCTCCCCGTGCTCGACCGGCTCGGCCTGCCCGCCCTCGCCGTCACCTACCGGGGCGACCGGGGCGCCCCCCGCTCCCCGGACGGGCTCAGCCACTTCGGCGAGACCGAGTGGCGCGACGTCGAGTCGGCGGTACGGCTGGCGCTCGACAGCGGCGCGGGCAAGGTGATCCTCTACGGCTGGTCCCTCGGCGCGACCATGGCCCTGCGGACCGCGACCCGCTCCGCCTGGTCGCACGCCGTCCGGGGCCTGATCCTGGACTCGCCGGTGCTCGACCTCCCGGCCTCCGCCCGCCGGGACGCCGCCCGGGCCGGTTTCCGGGGCGTCGCCTCCGAACTCGGCGCCCTCGCCGCCGAGGGCCGCACCGGCGTCGACCTCGCGGACCTCGCCCGCCTCGCCGACGGCACCGACCTGCGGGTGCCCACCCTCGTCCTGCACAGCCCGGAGGACCGGATCGCGCCCTTCGGCACCGTCGAGAAGCTGGCCGCGGCCCGCCGCGACGTGGTCAGCCTCCAGCCCTTCCCGGGCGCCGACCACGCCACCCTCTGGAACACCGCCCCCGACCGCTACACGGAACTCCTCCGTCGCTGGCTCACACCGCTGCTGTAGCCCCCGGCAGCCCCCCCTCGCGCGCGCGGCGTTCCCGGCCGGGCCCGGACGGTTTTTCCGCCGCGCCGCCCCCCGTCCACTAATGGCGCTTTCCTCCGTTCCGCCCGGCGTGCGCGAGAAGTCGACCCGGCCGACTTCTCGCGCCGTGCGCTCCCCCCGACCCGCCCGCCAGCCGTCCGGAATCGGGCTGGACACCCCTGCCGGGCCTGGGCGGCGCGGATTTCCCGCACGCAATCGGACCCGCCGTCAGGGGCGACAATTGGCCCGGCTCCTTACCCCCCTCCCGTACGCACGGTGACCGGCCGAGTATTCCCGGCAACCGGGGTGTGACGAGTGGCATGGCCAGGTCACACGTTTCCGGCCAGGCGGTTTGCCGTTGTTGCCCGATCTTGCGGAGGTGCCACCACCGGTCGCCCGGTCGTACGGACAACCGGATGTGACAGAAGGCCGGTGCAAGGGGAAGACTGCTCGACGTGACGTCTCGGAACCCGCGCGACCGTGATGCCCCGCTCCCGCCGACGATCGGTACCGGTGCGACGGTGACCCGTCTCCCCGGAACGGCCCAACGGCCCGCCGGTGGCAGGCCGGGCGGGGCGGGTGTCCCCCGGAACGGAGTACCCCGGCGACGAGGGCCCGCTCCGGCTCCCGGACGTGGCCGGGTCCCCGTGCCTGAGGGCTTCCCGGCACCCGCCGAGCTGGCGCCGCTGGCCCGCCGGATGCTGGTGGACGCCGTCCGGGTCGCCCGCTGGGCCGGCGAGCTGGCCGAGGTCGACAAGCGCGGCGAACTGCTCCCGGAGGACGCCCGTGCGGCGGGCCGGGCACTGGCCATGACGGTCGGCGCGGCCACCAAGGCCTGGGGACGGGCGCTGCTGGTGGGCCTGGTGGAGCCCCGGGACGGCGGAGCCGGCCCCGGCTGGCGCCTGCACGCCTGGGAGCACGACGATGAGGCCGTGGTGCGCGGCTGGTCGGCGCTGTTCGACGCCTGGACCCTGCTCGCCCCGGTGCCGCCCGCCGCGCTGCGCGGCGTGTTCGCCGTCCTGGCCGGGCAGGCCGTGGACCAGGCCCCGCAGCTGCTCTCCTTCCTGCACCTGGTGGACGGCCCGGTCGCCGAGAGCGAGCTGCTGGAGCTGCTGCGCCGCGGCCTGGACGAGCGCCGGGTCGGTACGGGCCTCGGCGGACCGGGCCTGTCGCCGGTGCCGCACGCGGCCTCGGCGGTCTCCGCCGTCCGCGGCACCTGCCGCGCGCCGCAGATCGACACCCCGGCCGCGCCCTCCGACGTGGCCGCCGTCCTGGACTGGATGCTGGACGGCCTGGCGGCCGTCGGCGCCCTGGAGCGCAGGAACGACGCCGCGGAGCTGTCGCCGCTCGGCCACTGGGCGGTGCGGGCGAAGCTGGAGGAGATCTGCACGGTCGCGCAGACCGCGGCCGGGCACATCGAGCAGAGCGCCTTCGAGCTGCTGAACGCCTGTGCGGACTACTCGCCCGGCCCGGCCCGCGCCGAGTTCCGGGCCTGGGTCGCGGCCCGGCCCGCGGACCGGGCGGTGGCCGAGCTGCTGGACGCCGCCCAGGGCGACGACGCGCTGGTGCGCGGGCTGGCCTTCGAGGCGCTGCGGGTGGCCGGCGGTCCGGCCGAGCAGGCGGTGCGCGCCGCCGTGGACGAGCCGGTGCTGCGCCCCTACGCGCTGCTCTGGTTGGCGGAGCGCGCGGACGAGGGCGTCTCCCCGGCGGACGTGCTCGGCGCGGAGGACGCGGCCTGGCTCTGGGTGGACACCGCGGCCGCGGTGCTCGACCACGGCGAGACCGAGCTGCTGGTGGGCCACGTCGAGGGCGCCTCGGCGGGCGACCCGGTCCGGCTGTTCGCCCGGGCCCGGCAGTCCGGTCACCCGCGGGCGGCCTCGGTGCTGACGGCGGTCTCGGGCGTGCACCCGGACCCGGCCGTGGCCCGGGCGGCCCGCCGCTCGGCGTTCAGCGTGCACACCGGCGGCGCCTGAGCCCGCCACCGCGGCACCCGACCGCGACGACGCACGGGGAAGGGCCCGGAACCTGGTGGTTCCGGGCCCTTCCCCGTGCGACGGCTTCGGGGATCAGCCGATCCGCGACTCCGCCCGCCGGGCGCGGACGTCGCCGACCTTCTGACCCACCTTGCGGCGGATGACCAGCAGCGGCGCCATCGCGGCGAGCGTGATCTGGGCGAACGCGCCGACGTGCATCAGGTTGTCGCCGCCGGGCAGACCGGTGGCCCAGGCGGCCAGGCAGCCGATGGAGACCACGATCCAGCAGAGCGTGGCGGTGGCCAGCAGCCCCTGCGGCTTGGGGTACTCGATCCGGCTGACCATCAGGTACGCGGCGCCGAAGATGGCGAGCAGACCCGGCAGGAACGGCGGGTCGAGCAGCACGATGGCGATCACCGTCATCGCGCCCATCGGGCAGGGCATGCCCTGGAACACCCCGGGCCGCATCTTGACGGCCGAGAAGCGGGCCAGCCGCAGGACCACCGCGAGCAGCACCGTGATGGCGATGAGCGCCGACAGCTTGCTGTTGGAGCCCTGGGAGACCATGCCCCAGACCGCGACGAAATAGGCCGGCGCGATGCCGAAGCTGATCAGGTCCGCCAGGTTGTCCAGTTCCGCACCGAGGGCGGAGGAGCGCAGCTTGCGCGCCACCAGGCCGTCGAAGAGGTCGCACATCGAGCCGATCAGCAGCAGCGTGACCGCCGTGGCGGCGCTGTGCCGGTCCGGCGCGGCGTCCGGGTTGGTGATGTGCGGGACGAGGACCCCGGTGGTGATCGAGTAGATCGCCAGGAAGCCGCAGACGGCGTTACCCAGGGTCAGGAAGTCGGCGGTGGACAGGTGCTGGGGAGAGCGCGGGGCGCGCAGCTCGCGGTCGCGCGCCCAGCGGCGGCGGCGCAGGGCCGTCTCCTCGTCGTCCAGGCCGACGATTGTCTCAGGATCAGTCACGGTCAAGGCGCGTCACCCCGGCTGTGGTCTTCTGGCCGACCTCGACGCCGACCTCGACGCCGGCCGGCAGGTAGGTGTCGACCCGGGACCCGAACCGGATCAGACCGATCCGGTCGCCCTGCTCGACCTTGGTTCCGGCGTCGACGTACGGCACGATGCGGCGGGCCACGGCCCCCGCGATCTGGACCATCTCGATGTCGCCGAGCTCGGTGTCGAAGTGCCAGACGACCCGCTCGTTCTGGTCGCTGTCCTTGTTGAACGCGGGGACGAAGCCGCCCGCGACGTGCTCGACCGACGTCACCGTGCCCGGCAGGGGCGCGCGGTTGACGTGGACGTTCAACGGGCTCATGAAGATCGCGACCCGGGTGCGGCCGTCCGGCCAGGCGTCGATGCTCTGCACCACGCCGTCGGCGGGGGAGATCACTCTGCCCGTGCCGATCTCACGCTCGGGGTCGCGGAAGAACCACAGCATGCCCGCGCCGAGCGCGCAGGCGGGAACCGCAGCCAGGGCCCACTTGCCGCTGCGCCGGGTGAGGGCGGTGGTCACGGCGGCCGTGGCGAGGGTGGGGACGAACCAGGGGGTGGCTCCGCGCGCGATGGTCACGCGGGGTCGCCGACCGGCCGTCGGGGCTGCGAGGGCATCGCGGTCCGTGACGGAGGTGTGAGGGGACGGGCTGATGGGCATCGAAGACCTTTGTCGCGGGGGATCATGGCCGCTGGACGGGGGCCACCGCGGGATCGGTAATAGAGGGACGGCTTGCTGTCCCGGTGGATGCTATCGGGAGCACACGGTGGGTGGGCAACCCGCCTGCTCGTTCATGTGTCCGGTGGCGGCGCGTGTGCGCATCCACTCCTACGACCGTAGCTCGGCCCGGTCCGGTTCCCAAGGGACCGGACAGGGCTGGTGACTCTTGTCTCAACGGGTGCGCCGACGGAACCCGGTGGGTGAAACATCCGTAGCGGCCGGAAGCGGGTGTGCGGAAGCGGCCGCAGGGCGCGTCGTTGCAGCTGTACGCCCTGCGGCCGCTTCCGGAGGGCCGTGCCGGACCGGGGCGGACCAGGCCCGGGCCCGTGACGGGGCACGGCGCTCCGCCGGGACGGGCCCGCACGCCCGTCGACCGGCGGTTCGAGGGGGCCGCCCGGCGACGTGGTCCGTCGGCGGGCGGCCCGGGGATCAGTCGGCGATCCGGTACTCCTCCAGGAGCCGGCGCCCGACGATCATCTTCTGGATCTCCGCAGTACCTTCACCGATGAGCAGCATCGGGGCCTCGCGGTAGAGGCGCTCGATCTCGTACTCCTTGGAGAAGCCGTAGCCGCCGTGGATGCGGAAGGCGTCCTCGACGACCTCCTTGCAGTACTCGGAGGCGAGGTACTTGGCCATGCCGGCCTCGAGGTCGTTGCGCTCGCCGCCGTCCTTCTTGCGGGCGGCCATCACCATCATCTGGTGGGCGGCCTCGACCTTGGTGGCCATCTCGGCGAGCTTGAACTGGATCGCCTGGTGCTCGGCGATCTTCTTGCCGAAGGTGGAGCGCTGCTGGGCGTAGGAGATGCCCAGCTCGAAGGCGCGGCGGGCGACGCCGCAGCCGCGGGCGGCGACGTTGACGCGGCCGACCTCGACGCCGTCCATCATCTGGTAGAAGCCGCGGCCGGGGACGCCGCCGAGGACGCGGTCGGCCGGGATGCGGACGTCCTGGAGCACCAGCTCGGTGGTGTCGACGCCCTTGTAGCCCATCTTCTCGATCTTGCCGGGCACGGTCAGGCCGGGAACCCTGGGGTTCGGCCCGAAACCGGCCTCCTTCTCGATCAGGAAGGTGGTCATGTTCTTGTACGGGGTGTCGCCGCCCTCGTCGGTCTTGCAGAGGACCGCGACCAGGGTGGAGGTGCCGCCGTTGGTGAGCCACATCTTCTGGCCGTTGAGGACGTAGAACTCCCCGTCCCTGACGCCCTTGGTGGAGATGGCCGAGACGTCGGAGCCCAGGCCCGGCTCGGACATCGAGAAGGCGCCGCGGATCTCGCCGGCCGCCATCCTGGGCAGGAAGTGGTCCTTCTGCTCCTGGGTGCCGTGGGCGTTGATCATGTGCGCCACGATGAAGTGGGTGTTCACGATGCCGGAGACCGACATCCAGCCGCGGGCGATCTCCTCGACCACCAGGGCGTAGGTGAGCAGCGACTCGCCGAGGCCGCCGTACTCCTCGGGGATGGTGAGGCCGAACAGGCCGAGCTGCTTCATGCCCTCGACGATGGCGGTCGGGTACTCGTCCTTGTGCTCCAGCTCGGTCGCGACCGGAATGATCTCCTTGTCGACGAAATCCCGCACGGTGGCGAGGATGTCCCGCTGGATCTCGGTGAGGCCGTCGGTCTGTGCGAGGCGTCCCATCGTGCGGCTCCGGAAGTCTGAAAGTGGCGGGGGGGGGGGATCTTCGGGGGCCCTGCCGGCGTGGCTGCGGCAGCAGGGCCCCCGACCGGGTGGGGGTCGGCCGATGACGGCGGCCTTCCCGTCCGGGGTCTGGAGGGGTCCCTATAAGAGGGGCCCCTGTAAAAGGGGAGGGTCAGGAGAGGGGGGTGGGGCGACCGGGCTGCTCGCCGCCGCGCTCCTCGATGTACGTCGCGGTCGGCACCATCACCTTGCGGCGGAAGACGCAGACGACCGTGCCGTCCTGCTTGTACCCCTTGGTCTCGACGTACACGATGCCGCGGTCGTCCTTGGACTTGGACGGCCACTTGTCGAGCACGGTGGTCTCGCCGTAGAGGGTGTCGCCGTGGAAGGTCGGCGCGACGTGGCGCAGCGACTCGATCTCCAGGTTGGCGATCGCC
Organism: Kitasatospora sp. NPDC114501; assembly: GCF_055633695.1. Classification (NCBI taxonomy): domain Bacteria; kingdom Bacillati; phylum Actinomycetota; class Actinomycetes; order Kitasatosporales; family Streptomycetaceae; genus Kitasatospora; species Kitasatospora sp. NPDC114501. Next base: position 280,784 of record NZ_JBVKDS010000010.1, read on the forward strand.
TTGCCGGAGACGTCCGGGACGGACATGCCGAGCAGCAGCGAGTAGATGTAGTTGCCCACCACGACGTTCCTGCCGAAGTCCGTGGTCTTCTCCGCATAGTTGGTGTCCATGTGGAGCGGGTGGTGGTTCATGGTGAGCAGGCAGAAGAGGTGGTCGTCGTACTCGGTGACCGTCTTGCCGGGCCAGTGCTTGTAGACCGCGCCGACCTCGAACTCCTCGTAGGTGCGTCCGAACTGCATGGTCACGCCTCCGGGATCTCGAACTTGGTGGTGCGCTGCATGCCCGCGGCCCGGCCCTTGCCGGCGACGACCAGGGCCATCTTGCGGCTGGCCTCGTCGATCATCTCGTCGCCGAGCATCGCGGAGCCCTTGGCGCCGCCCGCCTCGGAGGTGCAGTAGTCGTACGCGTCGAGGATCAGCTCGGCGTGGTCGTAGTCCTCCTGCGAGGGCGAGTAGATCTCGTTCGCGGCGGCGACCTGGTCCGGGTGGAGCACCCACTTGCCGTCGAAGCCGAGGGCGGCCGAGCGGCGGGCGACCTCGCGGTAGCCCTCCTGGTTGCGGATCTGGAGGTACGGGCCGTCGATCGCCTGGAGGTCGTTGGCGCGGGCGGCCATCAGGATGCGCATCAGGATGTAGTGGTAGGCATCGGCGTCGTAGCCGGGCGGCTGCTCGCCGACCACCAGCGACTTCATGTTGATGGAGGCCATGAAGTCGGCGGGGCCGAAGATGATGGTCTCCAGCCGGGGCGAGGCCTCGGCGATGGCGTCGACGTTGATCAGGCCCTTGGCGTTCTCGATCTGCGCCTCGATGCCGATCCTGCCGACCTCGAAGCCCATGGTCTTCTCGATCTGGGTGAGCAGCAGGTCGAGCGCCCTGACCTGCTCGGCGTCCTGCACCTTGGGCAGCATGATGCAGTCGAGGTTGGGGCCGGCGCCCTCGACGACGGTGATCACGTCGCGGTAGGTCCAGTGGGTGGTCCAGTCGTTGACGCGCACGACGCGGGTCTTGGAGCCCCAGTCGCCGTTGTTGAGCGCGTCGACGATGTTGTGGCGCGCGCTCTCCTTGACCAGCGGGGCGCAGGCGTCCTCCAGGTCGAGGAAGACCTGGTCGGCCGGGAGGCCCTGGGCCTTCTCCAGGAAGCGCGGGTTGCTGCCCGGTACGGCGAGGCAGGAGCGGCGCGGGCGCAGGCGGTTGACAGCAGTCATGAGGGTCTTTCGGTTCCTTCCCAGTGGTCAGCTGGTCAGCTGGTCAGTTCGTGGCCGCGGTCGGTGCGGGCGTCCACGGCTGGAGCTTGTTGGCCAGCCGGATCTCGTCCACGATCCGGCCGATGATGGTCGTGATCCCGAAGTCCTTCGGGGTGAACACGGCGGCGACGCCGGCGGCCCTGAGGGCCTCGCCGTCCGCTGCCGGGATGATGCCACCCACGATCACCGGGACATCCTCCACCCCGGCGCGGCGCAGCCGCTTCAGGACGTCGGGCACCAGCTCGCCGTGCGCGCCGGAGAGGATGGACAGGCCCACGCAGTGCACGTCCTCCGCGACGGCGGCGGAGACGATCTGCTCCGGGGTCAGCCGGATGCCCTGGTAGACCACCTCGAACCCGGCGTCGCGGGCCCGGACGGCGATCTGCTCGGCGCCGTTGGAGTGCCCGTCCAGGCCGGGCTTGCCGACCAGCAGGCGCAGCTTTCCGGCGCCCAGCTCCTCTGCGGTGGCGGCGACCGCGGCGCGGACCTGCTCCAGCTCGCCGCCGGGCTCGGCGGCCACCGCGACGGGGGCGCCGCCGACGCCGGTGGGCGCGCGGTACTCGCCGAAGACCTCGCGCAGGGCGAAGGCCCACTCGCCGGTGGTGACCCCGGCCCGGGCGCAGGCGAGGGTGGCCGGCATCAGGTTGGCCTCGGTGGCGGCGACGGTCTTGAGCTCGGACAGCGCCTGCTGGGCGGCGGCCTCGTCGCGCTCGGCGCGCCAGGCCTCCAGGGCGGCGAGCACGGACTGCTCGGAGGCCGGGTCGACCACCATGATCGCGGTGTCGAGGTCGGCCGTGAGCGGGCTCTCCTCGGTGGTGTCGAAGCAGTTGACGCCGACGATCCGGTCCTCGCCGGACTCGATCCGGGCCCGGCGGGCGGCGTGCGAGGCGACCAGGTTGGACTTCAGGTAGCCGGACTCGACGGCCGGGATCACCCCGCCCATCTCCAGCACCTTGTCGATCTCGGCCTCGGCACCGGCCAGCAGCTCGGCGGTCTTGGCCTCGATCACCTCGGAGCCGTTGAAGATGTCGCCGTACTCCAGCAGGTCCGACTCGTAGGCCAGCACCTGCTGGATGCGCAGCGACCACTGCTGGTCCCACGGCCTGGGCAGGCCGAGCGCCTCGTTCCAGGCGGGCAGCTGGACGGCCCGCGCGCGGGCGTCCTTGGAGAGGGTGACGGCCAGCATCTCCAGGACGATCCGCTGGACGTTGTTCTCCGGCTGGGCCTCGGTCAGGCCGAGCGAGTTGACCTGGACGCCGTACCGGAAGCGGCGCTGCTTGGGGTCGGTGACCCCGTAGCGCTCCAGGGTGACCTTCTCCCACAGCCGGGCGAAGGCGCGCATCTTGCACATCTCCTCGACGAAGCGCACGCCGGCGTTGACGAAGAAGGAGATCCGGGCGACCACCTCGCCCATCCGCTCGGCCGGCACCTGGCCGGAGTCGCGCACGGCGTCGAGCACCGAGATGGCGGTGCACATCGCGTAGGCGATCTCCTGGACGGGCGTCGCCCCGGCCTCCTGCAGGTGGTAGCTGCAGATGTTGATCGGGTTCCACTTGGGGATGCTGCCGACGGTGTAGGCGATCATGTCGGTGATCAGCCGCACCGACGGGCCGGGCGGGAAGACGTGCGTCCCGCGCGACAGGTACTCCTTGACGATGTCGTTCTGGGTGGTGCCGGTGAGCTTGGCGACGTCCGCGCCCTGCTCCTCGGCGACCACCTGGTAGAGCGCCAGCAGCCACATCGCGGTGGCGTTGATCGTCATGGAGGTGTTGGTCCGTTCGAGCGGGATGCCGTCGAACAGGGTGCGCATGTCGCCGACGTGGCCCACCGGGACGCCGACCCGGCCGACCTCGCCGCGGGCGAGGACGTGGTCGGAGTCGTAGCCGGTCTGGGTCGGCAGGTCGAAGGCGACGGACAGGCCGGTCTGGCCCTTCGCCAGGTTCCGCCGGTAGAGCGCGTTGGAGTCGCTCGCGGTGGAGTGGCCGGCGTAGGTGCGCATCAGCCAGGGCCGGTCGCGCTTCTGAGGCTCAGTCATCGGACCCGTCTCACACGTTGCGGAAGCGGTTGATCGCGGGCAGGTGCTTCGCCCGCAGCTCGTGGTCGGTGACGCCCAGGCCCTCCTCGGGGGCCAGGCAGAGCACGCCGACCTTGCCCTGGTGCTTGTTGTGGTGCACGTCCAGGGCGGCCTGGCCGGTCTCCTCCAGGGAGTAGACCTTGGACAGGGTCGGGTGGATCTTGCCCTTGGCGACCAGGCGGTTGGCCTCGAAGGCCTCGCGGTAGTTGGCGAAGTGCGAGCCGACGATCCGCTTGAGCGACATCCACAGGTACCGGTTGTCGTACTGGTGCATGTAGCCGGAGGTGGAGGCGCAGGTGACGATGGTGCCGCCCTTGCGGGTGACGTACACCGAGGCGCCGAAGGTCTCCCGGCCCGGGTGCTCGAAGACGATGTCGACGTCCTCGCCGCCGGTGAACTCGCGGATCTTCGAGCCCAGGCGCTTCCACTCGCGCGGGTCCTGGTTGTTCTCGTCCTTCCAGAACCGGTAGCCCTCGGCCGAGCGGTCGATGATCGCCTCGGCGCCCATGGCGCGGCAGATCTCGGCCTTCTGGTCGCTGGAGACCACGCAGATCGGGGTGGCGCCGCCGGCCAGCGCGTACTGGGTGGCGTACGAGCCGAGGCCGCCGCTGGCGCCCCAGATCAGCACGTTGTCGCCCTGCTTCATGCCGGCGCCGTTGCGCGAGACCAGCTGGCGGTAGGCGGTGGAGTTGACCAGGCCGGGGGAGGCGGCCTCCTCCCAGCTGAGGTGCTTCGGCTTGGGCAGCAGCTGGTTGGTCTTCACCAGGGCGATCTGGGCCAGGCCGCCGAAGTTGGTCTCGAAGCCCCAGATGCGCTGCTCCGGGTCCATCATCGTGTCGTTGTGGCCGTCCGGGGACTCCAGCTCGACCGAGAGGCAGTGGGCGACGACCTCGTCGCCGGGCTTCCAGGCGTTGACGCCGGCGCCGGTGCGCAGCACCACGCCCGCGAGGTCGGAGCCGAGGACGTGGTACGGCAGGTCGTGCCGCTTGGTGAGCGGCGACAGCCGGCCGTACCGCTCCAGGAAGCCGAAGGTGGAGACCGGCTCGAAGATCGAGCTCCAGACGGTGTTGTAGTTCACCGAGCTGGCCATCACGGCGACCAGGGCCTCGCCGGGGCCCAGTTCGGGCAGGGCCACCTCGTCGAGGTGGAGGGACTTCCGGGGGTCCTTGTCGCGGCTGTCGAGGCCCGCGAACATCTGCTCCTCGTCCTTGTGGAGCGTGACGGCCCGGTAGGACTCGGGGAGCTTGATCGCTGCGTAGTCCTCCGACGTGGCGTCGTTGCTGAGGATCGCGTCGAGGATTTCCTGCATGGCTGCCTCCGAAGGCGTACCTGTGTGAGGGTCACAGGGCGTCTGGGGGAGCCGGGAGCGGACACCGGCTTCGCTGAGGTGGGTGGTCGGGTGGGTCAGGCTGGGTGCCCGGGGTGGACCGGGCCTGCTGGCTCTGCTCCCGGGGTGTGGGAGCGCCGGACGACGGCGCGCCGAGGTGGGGAGCCGCGGCGCCGCGACTGGTGAGTAACAAGGTAGTGGCACCCTGTGCCACTCGTAAAGACACCGGGTGTCACGAATTCCGACGGCTTCCGGGGCCGTTCGACGCGCGTTGCGCGGGCATGCGGAAGGCCCGCGCCGGTTGCTCGGCACGGGCCCTCGATAATGCTCTGACCTGCGTAAACGATGCCCCTAGGACTCCCGGGCGCCACTCAGCGCGGCCCGGATGCTGTCCACTACGACCTCCAGCGGAGCGTCCGTCCGGGCGACTGTGATGAGCACCTCACCTCCGGGACTGGCACTCAGTGCGCTCTCCGCCCCGGTGTCCCCGGGGGTCCCGTTGGCACCCGGTGCCACCAGTGATCCCCGGCGTCTGGCACCCGGCGCGGTGGAGGCCCAGAAGGTCCGCCGGATCACCTCGAAGGAGTGGTCCAGCTGCGCCTCCACGTCGCCCCGGCCGCCGGCCCGCAGCCAGCGCCGCAGCACGTGGTTGTGCGCCGCGACCACCGCCGCCGCCGAGACCTCGGCCAGCATCGAGTCGTCCTCGCCGCCGCGCTGCCAGCCGGACGGGATGGACTCGCCGGTGTCGAAGCGCCCCAGCAGGTAGCGGGTGAACAGCCGCTCGTAACGGGCCACCACGGCGATCTCCCGCTCGCGCAGCGCCGGGACCTGACGGATCAGCTGGTACCGCGCGACCGACACCGCCGGGGTGGAGGCGTACATCCGCAGCACCTCCTTGATGCCGCGGCAGACCACGTCCAGCGGGTGCTCCTCCGGCTCGGCACTGGCCAGCAGGTCGGCCACCCGCACCAGGGTGTCGTCGTGGTCCGGGAAGATCGCCTCCTCCTTGGACCGGAAGTACCGGAAGAAGGTGCGCCGGGCCACCCCGGCGGCGGCCGCGATCTGGTCGACCGTGGTCTCCTCGTAGCCCTGCGAGGCGAACAGTTCCATCGCGGCCGTGGCCAGGTCCTGGCGCATCTGCTGGCGCTGCGCCGCCGCCCGGCGGCTGCCCGGCCCGGCCTCCGGCCCGGTGCCCCCGGCCGAGGGGGTGGTCCGGTCGGCGCCGCCGTGCGGCCCGGCGGGGTGCTGCGGGGAGGTTGACTGAACCCGATCCATGTCCGGAACGCTACACGGCCCGGACGGCGCGGCCGCGGCCCTTCCCCGCCGTACCGGCGCGACCGGGCCGGTGACGGCCGGGCGGGGCCAGCGGGAGGAGACCGTCCCGGGGCTCCAGCCGGGGCGCGTGGAGGCCGCGGAGGGCGCGGAGTCGTACGGCGGGGCGCCGTTCCCGGCGGCCGCGCCGCCGGGCGGCTGGGCCCCGGGCGCCGGCGCCCCGTACGGCTGCGCGGCGTGCGGTCCGGTCGGCGGGGGCCCGTACGGCGTCTCGTACCGGCCGCCCCCGGCCTGCGACGTGGTCACCGGCGCGCGTGGTCGCGGAAGCCGCGGCCGGTCTTGCGGCCCAGGCAGCCCGCCGCGACCAGGTGCTCCAGCAGCGGCGCGGCGGCCAGGCCGGGCTCGCGGAACTCCTGGTGCAGCACCTGCTCGATGGTCAGCGAGACGTCCAGGCCGACCACGTCCAGCAGCTCGAACGGGCCCATCGGGTAGCCGCAGCCGAGCTTCATCGCGGTGTCGATGTCGTCCACCGTCGCGTAGTGCTCCTGGAGCATCCGCACCGCGTCGTTCAGGTAGGGGAAGAGCAGCGCGTTGACGATGAAGCCGGCCCGGTCGCCGCACTCCACCGGGTGCTTGCGGACCTTGGCGGTCAGCTCCAGCACGGTCGCGGTGACGTCCGGCGCGGTCAGCACCGTGGAGACCACCTCGACCAGCTTCATCGCCGGGGCCGGGTTGAAGAAGTGCATGCCGATCACGTCCTGCGGCCGCGAGGTGGCGGTCGCGCAGCTGATCACCGGCAGCGAGGAGGTGGTGGTGGCGAGCACCGCGCCCGGCCTGACGATCTTGTCCAGGGTGGCGAACAGCTCCCGCTTGACCGCCAGGTCCTCGGCGACCGCCTCGACCACCAGGTCCACCTCGGCCAGCTCGGCGTACCGGCCGACCGGGGTGACCAGCGCCAGCGCGGCGTCCCGCGCCTTGGCGGACAGCCGGCCCTTGGCCACCGAGCGCTCCAGCGACTTCGCCAGCTGCGCCTTGGCCCGCTCGGCCTTCTCCTGGCTGCGGGCGGCCAGCAGCACCGGGTGCCCCGCCTTGGCGAACACCTCGGCGATGCCGGTGGCCATCGTCCCCGAGCCGCAGACGCCGACGGTGCGCACCTCCCGGCCCGGCACCCGGGGCAGGGCCGGCCCGGTGGCCGCGTCCACGGCCCGGGAGGAGCCCGGCGCCTCGTAGGTGTAGAAGCCGCGGCCGGTCTTGCGGCCCAGCAGCCCGGCCGCGACCAGCTGGCCGAGGATCGGGGCGGGGGCGTGCAGCCGGTCCCGGGACTGCTCGTACATCGCCTCCAGCACGGTGCGGGCGGTGTCGACGCCGATCAGGTCGAGCAGCGCCAGCGGGCCCATCGGCAGGCCGCAGCCGAGCCGCATCGCGGCGTCGATGTCCTCCCGCGAGGCGTACTTGGACTCGTACATCGCGGCGGCCTGGTTCAGGTAGGCGAACAGCAGGCCGTTGACCACGAAGCCGGCCCGGTCGCCGGCCGCCACCGGCTCCTTGCCGAGGTCCCGGGCGAAGGCGGCGGCGTCCTCGGCGGTCCGCGGCGAGGTCAGCACCGTGCGGACCACCTCGACCAGCTTCATGCTGTGCACCGGGTTGAAGAAGTGCAGGCCGAGCACCCGGTCCGGGCGGGCGGTCGCGGCGGCGATCCGGGTCACCGAGAGCGCGGTGGTGCCGGTGGCCAGCACGGTGGTCTCCGGGCAGAGCCGGTCCAGCTCGGCGAAGACCTCCCGCTTCAGCTCCAGCTGCTCGGGCACCTCCTCGATCACCAGGTCCGCGTCGGCGGCGGCCGCCAGCTCGTGGCCGACCGAGAGCCGGGCCAGCAGCCCGGCGCGCTCCTCGGCGGTCAGCCGCTCCCGGTCCACGGCGTGCGCGGTGGCCTCCTCGATCCGGGCCAGCGCCCGGGCGGCCGAGTCCTCGGTGGCCTCGATGCCGATCACCCGGCGGCCGCTCTTGGCGACCGCCACCGCGACGCCGGCACCCATCGTGCCGAGGCCGACGACGGCGACAGTGGGGAAGGGACGCTCCATCTGTCCTGACTCCTAGTCATGAAGGGCCCGCGCGTGCTCCGGCGGGCACGCCGCCGCGCCCGTACGCCGGGGGCGGCCGCCGCCGGAGGAGGGTCCACGCGCGGGGGCTGGGGAGATGACGGGTGCCGGCGCATCGGGGCAGCGGCCGGTCCGCTCCGGCCGAACTGCGGATGTGCCGTGGTGTTCAGGCGCTCGAAGGTGAAGGAAGCGACTCTGATACGAGGAGGAAACCCGGCCCGCCGCGGTCCGCGGCACCTGCCGGTGAAAGCGCACCGCGCGGGCGCCGGAGAATCGGCGACCGCGGCCTGCCGCCGGTGCGGCTCCCGAAGCCCGGCGGTGGTGGTGCGTGTCCGGCCACTGTAGCGAAGCTACTCGCGAGTAGGAAGGGGGCGGAGGCGGAAAACCGTTCCCGCGCGGCGCGGCCACGTGCTCACCGCGCCGCCGCGGGCCGCCCTCGGCCGGCCGCGCCCGCTCGATCCCGGAGCGGATCACCGCGGGGGGCTGGCCGCCAGGTTCACCTCGAACGGGTGAACGGGTGAACAGGGCTGCCAAGGGGACCACCCGATAGGGGAGTTACCCGGCCCCGGCCGGCGGGGCAGCATGAGGGCATGACCACCGGAACCGCCCCCGCCGAGCCGCCCGCCCCGGCCGAGCCGCCCGTCACCGCCGACCGGCTCGCCGCCGCCGCCGCGGCGGCCGTCGCGCTGCCCTCGCGCGCCGAGCGGGCCGAACGGGCCGGGCAGGCCGCCGACCGGCTGCGCACCGAGGCCGTCGAGGCGGTGGCCGTCACCTGGGTGGACAACGCGGGCATCACCCGGGTCAAGGCCGTGCCGCTCGGCGGCCTGGCGCACGCCGCGCAGTGGGGCCTCGGCACCGCGCCCTGCTTCGACGTGTTCCTCGCCGACGACACGATCACCACCAGCCCGGTCATCGGCGGCCCCACCGGGGACCTCAGGCTCTACCCGGACCTCGACCGGGTCGTCCCGCTGGCCGCCCAGCCCGGCTGGGCCTGGGCCCCGGGGGACAGGTACACCCAGGCCGGCGGCCCGCACCCGGGCTGCCAGCGGCTGTTCGCCCGCCGGGCCGAGGCCGTGGCGGCCGCGCGCGGGCTGAGCCTCAAGGCCGGCATCGAGGTCGAGTGGACGGTCGCCCTGGCCGGTGGCCCGCAGGAGGAGCCGCGGTACCCGACGCACGGCCCGGCGTACGGGATGCACCGGGTCACCGACCTCTCCGACTACCTGCGCGAGGTCCTGGGCGCCCTCGGCAAGCAGGGGCTGGGCGTCCTCCAGATCCACCCCGAGTACGCCCCCGGCCAGTTCGAGGTCTCGGTCGCCCCCGAGGGCCCGGTCGCCGCCGCCGACACCTCCGTCCTGGTCCGGCACACCGTCCGGGCCGTCTCCGCCCGGCACGGCCTGCGGGCCTCCTTCGCCCCCGTGGTCGAGACCGGCGCCGTCGGCAACGGCGGGCACCTGCACGTCAGCCTCTGGCGTGGCGAGCGCAACCTCGGCCACGGCGGCCCCGGCCCGCACGGCCTGACCGCCGAGGCCGAGGGCTTCCTCGCCGGGGTGCTCGACGCGCTGCCCGAGCTGCTGGTGCTGGGCTGCTCCAGCCCGGCGGGGTACCTGCGGCTGGTGCCCTCGCACTGGGCCGGCGCCTACCAGTGCTGGGGCCTGGAGAACCGCGAGGCCGCGCTGCGCCTGGTGACCGGCTCCACCGGGGAGCGGGCCACCGCCGCCAACGCCGAGGTCAAGTGCTTCGACGCGAGCGCCAACCCGTACCTGGCGGTCGGCGGGGTGATCGCGGCCGGCCTCGCCGGGCTGGACCAACGCCGCGCGCTGCCGCCGGAGTTCACCGGGGATCCGGCGGCCGCCGAGCCCGGCACGGTGCCCCGGCTGCCGACCGGCCCGGCCGAGGCGATCGCCGCGTACGAGCGCTCCGCGGTGCTGCGCGAGGCGCTCGGCGAGCCGCTCTACCAGGCGGTGCTGGCGGTGCGCCGGGCGGAGCGGGAGCAGTACGCGGCCGTCACGCCCGAGGAGCTGGTCGCGGCCACCCGCTGGCGGTACTGAGCGGTGGCCCGGCCGGAGGGGCCCGCGCTGGTCGACCACCACTGCCACAGCGTGGTGGCGGCCGAGCTCACCGACGACGCCCTGGCCGGGCTGCTCACCGAGTCCGACCGCCCGCCCGCGCCCGGCTGTTCGCCCTTCGACAGCGCGCTGGGCCTGGCGGTGCGGCGCTGGTGCCCGCCCGTGCTCGGCCTGCCGGCGCACGCCCCGGCCGCCGACTACCTGGCCCGGCGGCGGGAGGTGGGCGCGGCCGAGGCCACCGGGCGGCTGCTGGCGGCGGCCGGGCTGGACACCTGCCTGGTGGACACCGGGCTGACCGCCGCCGCGGGCCACCCGCTGCTGCCGCCGGCCGAACTGGCCGAGGCCACCGGCGCCTCGGTGCGCGAGGTGGTCCGGTTGGAGTCGGTCGCCGAGACGGTGACGTGCGGCGCCGAGGCCTGGCCCGGGGCCGTCGCGCAGGCGCTCGGGTCGGCCGCCGCCGGGGCCGTCGCGGTCAAGTCGGTGCTCGCCTACCGGCACGGCCTGGCCGCGCCCGCCGAACGCCCCGCCGCCGCGGCCGTGGTGGCCGCGGCCGGTGCCCGTCTGCGCGCCGGGCGGGGCCGGGTGACCGACCCGGTACTGTTGCACCACCTGCTCTGGACGGCCGTGGACGTCTGCGCCGAGCTCGGCCTGCCGCTCCAACTCCACACCGGCTTCGGCGATCCGGACCTCACCCTGCACCGGGCCGACCCGTCGCTGCTGACCGGCTTCGTGCGGGCCGCCGAGCCCAGCGGCGTCCCGCTGGTACTGCTGCACGGCTACCCGTACCACCGGCAGGCCGCCTGGCTGGCCCAGGCCTTCCCGACGGTGTACACCGACCTCGGGCTGACCGCCTCCTACACCGGGCCGCGGGTGGCCGCGGTGCTGGGCGAGATGCTGGAGTTGGCCCCGTTCGGGAAAATGCTGTTCTCCACCGACGCCTACGGCCTGCCCGAACTGTATTTGGTGGGCACCTGTCAGTTCCGGTACGGACTGAGTGCGCTGCTCGCGGCCTGGCAGGCCGACGGGGCCTGTTCCGCGGCCGACGCCGAGCGGCTGGCGCGGGCGGTCGCGGCCGACAACGCCCGTCGGCTGTACGCGTTGTAGGGGTGCGATCGGTGCTGGTGGCCGATGTCGTGACAGAGGTGGCCGAACGTCGGCGAACCATCACTTTTTAACACTCTTGACCTCTGTTTCCTGTGTTGACGCCGGGTGCCCGGAGAACCAGTTCCTGGTCACGATGTGACGATTAGATGACTACCTCTTGCGCTTATAACCAAATATTCATTAGCGTCCCGGTCATTCCCAAGCGCACCTGCCCATCGCAGCTGCTGCCTGACGAGCCGGGAGGCCAACCCTCATGCGTGTTCCTCGGATCAGTCGTACCCGGTACGCGGCGGTGGGCGTCGTTCTCGCCACCGCCGGCGCCCTCGCGCTGCCGGCCGGTACCGCTGTCGCGGCCCCCACGGCCGACTCGACGACCGGTCCGCTGATGAGCTACGTCGTCAACACCAAGGCCAACCACGGCCAGGTGCAGAAGGTCGAGAAGGCCATCGCCGGCCTCGGCGGCACGGTGGTCCAGTCGTACGAGCAGGTCGGCGTCGTGATCGCCCGCTCCAACGACACCAAGTTCGCCGAGAAGCTGCGCCTGGCCAAGGGCGTCGACTCGGTCGGCGCCAGCCGCACCAAGGGCATCCAGGCCTCCGACCAGGGCAAGGCCGAGGTCGCCACCGACTCGGCCGCCGTGGCCGCCGCCCCCGGTGAGGACCCGGACGAGGCCTACCAGTGGGACATGCGGCAGATCGGTGCCGACAAGGCGCACAAGATCTCGCTCGGCAGCCGCAACGTCACCGTCGGCGTGCTGGACTCCGGCATCGACGCCACCCACGAGGACCTGGCCGCCAACGTGGACGCCTCGCAGTCGGTCTCCTGCCTCGACGGCAAGACGAACACCGACTGGAAGGCCTGGCAGCCGACCACCAGCGACCACGGCACCCACGTGGCCGGCACCATCGCCGCCGCCAAGAACGGCAAGGGCATCGTCGGCGTCGCGCCGAACGTGAAGCTGGCCGCCGTCAAGGTCGTCGACGACGGCGGGTTCATCTACCCGGAGAACGCGGTCTGCGGCTTCGTCTGGGCCGGCGAGCACGGCTTCAAGGTGACGAACAACAGCTACTTCGTCGACCCGTGGATGTTCAACTGCAAGACGGACAAGGACCAGGCCGCGATCTCGGAGGCCGTCCGCAAGGCCGTCGCCTTCTCGCAGCGCAAGGGCGTCCTCAACGTCGCCGCCGCGGGCAACGAGAACATCGACCTGGCGCACAAGACCGTCGACGTGGCCAGCCCGGACGACACCACCCCCGCCACCCGCCCGGTCACCAACGACTGCCTGTCGCTGCCGACCGAGCTGCCCGGCGTGGTCGCCGTCTCCGCGGTCGGCTCCGACGGCGTCAAGGCGTACTACTCCAGCTACGGCAAGGGCGTCGTGTCCGTCACCGCCCCCGGTGGCGACCGCCGCTTCCAGTTCCCGAACACCCCGGACAAGGACGGCCGCATCCGGTCCACCATCCCCGGTGGCAAGTACGGCTACATGCAGGGCACCTCGATGGCCACCCCGCACGTCGCCGGCGTGGCCGCGCTGCTCGCCAGCACCTTCCCGTGGGCCAGCCCGGACGAGCTGACCGAGCTGCTGACCACCCACGCCGAGTCCGTCCCGTGCCCGACCGGCGAGTTCAACCCGGGCGGTGCCGGCACCTGGAAGGCCACCTGCGAGGGCGGCGCGGACGACAACGGCTTCTACGGCGCGGGCCTGGTCAACGCCGAGAAGGCGGTCCAGTGGTGGCGCTGACGCGCTGACCGCGGACACCTCTGAACAGTAGAACCGGGGAGCGGGCCCACTGGGTCCCGCTCCCTGGTCGCGTTCCCGCACCGACGGCCCGCGGGCGGCCTCCGCCCCCGCGCGCCGGCCAGCGCGGTCAGCCCTCGTCGAAGTGGTGCTCCCAGACCGTCTCCACCGGCGGCTTGCCGTGCAGGTCGGGCACCTCCTGGAGCCAGGCCGGCCGCCCCGCCCGGGTCCGGGCCGCCCGCCGCCGCTCCGCCTCGCGCAGCTGCTCGGGCGTGGCGAAGCCCTCCGGCAGCCACTCCTCGGAGAGCACCACCCGGGCGGCCAGATGGGTGACGTAGGCGTGCCGGACGGCGTCCACCGAGTCGAAGCCGGGCTCGTCGGCCAGCCACTCGTCCGGGACCAGCGCCACCACCTCCTCCAGCAGCGGCACGGTGACCAGCGGCCCGAGCTCCTCGTCGGCCAGCCGGACGTCCGGGGCCGAGCCGCCGAGCGCGTGCGCGCTGAGGTCGTACCGCCGGCCGACCGACGCCTCGGCGCCCGCCCAGCGGTGGTGGAAGATCAGCGCGGCGCCGTTGTCGATCAGCCAGAGCCGCCCGTGCCAGACCACCAGGTTGGGGTTGTGCACGCCGCGGTCGACGTTGCCGGTCAGGGCGTCCAGCCAGACCACCCGGCCGGCCTCGGCGGAGTCCACCGCGATCATCCCCGGCCGGAAGTCCCGCGCGCCGGGCAGCAGGTCCATCCCGAGGTTGAGCCCCGCGCTGGCCCTGAGCATGTCCTGGATCTCGGTGTCCGGCTCGTCCGCGGCGACGGCCGGGTCGAAGTCCACCAGCCGCAGCTCCGGCACCCGCAGCCCCAGCCGCCGGGCCAGCTCGCCGACGATCACCTCGGCGACCAGCGCCTTGCGGCCCTGCGCGGCCCCGGTGAACTTGACCACGTACGTTCCCAGGTCGTCGGTCTCCACCACGCCGGGGACGGAGCCGCCGGCGCGCAGCGGGTCGAGGTAGCGCACAGCAGTCACCAGATCGAGCACACCGGCCACCCTATCCCGGCGCGTCGCGGGCGTGAGCCTGTGATTGGCTTGCCGGACAGAGCGGTTCCCACCGGACGAGGAGAGCAAGGTCATGGGACAGGTGCAGGCCACCACCGAGCGGGTCTACGACGCCGCCCCCGAGCGGGTGTACGAGGCGCTGGCCGACTACCAGGTGACCCGCCCGAAGCTGCTGCCCGCGCAGTACAGCGAGTACGAGGTGCGGGTCGGCGGCACCGGTGCCGGCACCCAGGTGCACTGGCGGCTCCAGGCCACCGAGAAGCGGGTGCGCGACTGCCTGTTCACCGTCTCCGCGCCCGCGCCCGACCAGCTGGTGGAGAAGGACGCCAACTCCAGCATGGTGATCACCTGGACCGTCTCGGCCGTCGGCGAGAGCCGCTCCAAGGTCACCGTGACCGCCACCTGGCAGGGTGCGACCGGCATCGGCGGCTTCTTCGAGCGCACCTTCGCCCCGAAGGGCCTGAACCGGATCCACGACCAGGTGCTGGCCAACCTCGCCGCCGAGGTCCGCTGAGGCCGCCGGCGTCCGCCGAGACCACCGGGATCCCGCCCGGATCCGCGCGACCGAATCCGGCCATGCGATCGAATCGCTTGGAGATCCGATCGGTTCGGCCACCCGTACGACCCGAAAGCCGTACGGGTGGCCGAACCACCACCTGCGGGTGACGAGGGCCACCCGGCACGGGGGAGCCACCCTAGGCTCGCCGCCGTGCATATGACGATCCTTCACATTTCCCAACCGGTGGACGGCGGGGTCGCCCGCGTCGTCGCCGACCTGGTCCGGGGTCAGCGGGAGGCCGGCCACCGGGTCCTGGTCGCCTGTCCGCGCGGCGGGCGGCTGGCCGAGGAGGCCGCCGCCGTGGGCGCGCTGGTCCAGGACTGGCCCGCCCGGCGCTCGCCCGGCCCGGGCACCCCCGCCGAGGCCTGGCGGCTGCGCCGGATCGTCCGGGCGGCCGCGCCCGACGTGGTCCACCTGCACAGTGCCAAGGCCGGGCTGGCCGGACGGCTCGCGGTGCACGGCACGGTGCCGACCGTCTTCCAGCCGCACGCCTGGTCCTTCGCCGCCGTGGACGGTGCGCTGGCCGCCGCCACCCTGCGCTGGGAACGCTTCGCGACCCGCTGGGCGCACCGCCTGCTCTGCGTCAGCGTCCAGGAGCGGGCCGACGGCGTGGCGGCCGGGGTGCACGCCGACTGGGCGGTGGTGCCCAACGGCGTGGACGTGCGCCACTACGCGCCCGCCGACCGCCGCGCCGCCCGGATCGCGCTCGGCCTGGACCTGGACGCCCCGCTCGCGGTGTGCGTCGGTCGGCTGTGCCGGCAGAAGGGCCAGGACGTGCTGCTGGCCGCCTGGCCGGAGGTGCTGCGCCGGGTGCCGCGGGCCCGGCTGGCGCTGGTCGGCGGCGGGCCGGAGGAGCAGCGGGTGGCCGAGCTGGTCCGGGCGACCGCCGAGCCCTCCCGGGTCCGGCTGGTCGGGGACGTGCCGGACCCGCGTCCGTGGCTGGCGGCGGCCGACCTGGTGGTGCTGCCCTCGCGCTGGGAGGGGATGGCGCTGGCGCCGCTGGAGGCGATGGCGGGCGCCCGTCCGGTGCTGCTGACCGACGTGCCCGGCGCCCGGGAGTGCCTGCCGCCGTCCGAGCTGGCGCACGCGGTGGTCCCGCCCGAGGACGCGCAGGCCCTCGCCACCCGAATGGGGGACGCGCTGTCGGATCCGATCGAATGCGAGCGGCGCGGCGCCCGGCTGCGCGACCACGTGGTCGGCCGGCACGACGTGCGCACCGTGGTCGAACAGGTGGACGTCCTCTACCGCCACCTGCTGGGCGCGGGACCGGCGTCGGGGCGGCGCCGGGCCCGTGTCCCAGAGCGGATCTGATCGTTTCACATGCCGTGAATGCCCGCCGTTTCCGGCGTTGTCGTATTCGCACCCTCGACCGGATACGGAGGCGAGGCGTCAAATCCGAAATAACTATTAATGGGCGGCGGGAAATGAATCGGCAAGTCAACTTCCGTCCGGTGCCGCCCGGTTCTGTATTGTCGGATTTTGCCTGCTTCGTTCAGATTTCCTGTCGGGAATTCACGGCTGAGCCCCTCGCGACCGACTTCTTGCTGACCGGTTCCTTCGCGATCGGCCCCGCCGCCGGGCCTACGAAGGCCTCCAGCGGCAGCAGGCGCTGTCAGGACCGCGCCCGCCGGGCCGGGACGGCCGCCCCGCGCCAACCGGTGCCGGGGCACCGTCACCCCGGGCACACAGCAGGGGAGACCGTGCGCTGATGACCATTGACCACGACAGTGTGCACCGACCGGCCGGGCCCCTGTCCGGCCCCCTGTCCGGCCCCCGCCGGCCCGGCACCGGGCTGCTCGACCGGCCGGCCGGAGCCGTGCGGCCCCGGGCGCTCCCGCCGTCGCGCCGGCCCCGCGGGACGGCCCGCTCCCGGCTGGCCCTGTCGCTCGCCCTGGTCCAGGCCGACGTCATCGCGCTGTGCTCCGCCGGCGGCATCGCCAACCGCGCCGCCGACCCCGCCGCCCCGCTCGACCCGCTGCTCGGCGTCCCCGCCGTCCTGCCCCTGCTGCTCCTGCTCAACCTGACCGGCGGCCTCTACCGCTCCCGGCTCACCCTCTCCGTCCTGGACGAACTGCCCGCACTGGCCGCCCGGGCCGTGGTCGCCACCGCCTTCGCCGTCACCCTGTCCGGCTGCCTCGCCGGGCACTGGCCCGGCTTCGGTCCGGTCGGCCCGGCCCGGCTCACCGTCCTGCTCGGCGCCCAGCTGCTGATCGCCGCCGCCGGCCGCGCCGTCCTCTACCACCTGGTCCGTCGCCACCGCCGCAGCCGTCCCAGCCCCGTCCTGGTGCTCGGCGCGGGCCGGCTCGGCCGCCGGGTCGCCGCCGCCCTCCGCGAGCACGGCGAGTACGGGATGCGCCCGGTCGGCTTCCTGGACACCGACCCGCCGCTGCTGCCCGGCGACAACGACCCGCCCGTGCTCGGCGGCAGCGAGGCCCTGGAGCGCGAGGTGCGCCGGCACGGCGTCCAGCACGTGATCGCCACGGCCGGCGCCACCGACGAGGCCGAGACCGCCGCCACCCTGCGCGAGGCCGCCCGGCTCGGCTGCCAGGTCTGGCTGGTACCCGCGCTGCGCGAGTACGGCTCGCTGGCCACCGCCCCGGTCACCGGCGGCGACCACCTGTGGGGCTACCCCTGCCTGCGGGTCGGCCGCCCCGCGATGCGCCGTCCCGGCTGGGCCGCCAAGCGCGCCCTGGACGTCACCGCGGCCGCCCTCGGCCTGCTGCTGCTCGCCCCCGTCCTGGCCCTCTGCGCCCTCGCCGTCCGCTTCGACACCGGCCCCGGCGTGCTCTTCCGCCAGCAGCGCACCGGCCTGAACGGCCGGGTCTTCACCGTCCTGAAGTTCCGCACGCTGCGCCCGAACAACGAGCACGAGTCCGCCACCCGCTGGAACATCTCCCAGGACCACCGGATGGGCACCGTCGGCCGGCTGCTGCGCAGGAGCTCGCTGGACGAGCTGCCCCAGCTGTGGAACGTCCTGCGCGGCGACATGAGCCTGGTCGGCCCGCGCCCCGAACGGCCGTACTTCGTCATGCGGTTCGGCCAGGCCTACCCCGAGTACGCCGACCGCCACCGGGTCCCGGTCGGCCTCACCGGCCTGGCCCAGGTCAACGGCCTGCGCGGGGACACCTCCATCGAGGACCGGGCCCGCTTCGACAACCGCTACATCGAGAGCTGGAGCCTCTGGCAGGACGTCAAGATCCTGTGCCGCACCGCGGTCCTGATGCTCCACCCGGACGGGAGCTGACCGCGCGTGGCCCTGACCCTCCCCGCCTTCCCCCGCCCGGCGTTACGGAAGGCCCTGCCCGCGCTCGCGGAGCGCACCAGCCCGCTGGCCGCCGCCACCGTCCTGCTGGTCTGCGTGCCCACCGGGGAGAAGGACGTGGCCGCCGCCGTCCACGTCACGGCCGCCGACCTCGCCTCGCTGGCCCTGGTCGCCCTCACCGCGCTCAACCTGCTGCGCGGGCGGCTGCCCGCCATCGACCGCACCACCTGCGCGCTGTTCGGCGGGATCGTCGTCGCCGCCGCCGTCGCCACCGTCGGCTCGATCGACCCGGCCGCCGGCGTCACCGGCTTCGTCCGGCTCACCCAGGTGTTCGTCCTGGTCCCCGCCGCCGTCCTCTGCTCCCTGCGCGACCGCACCGACCAGCGCCTGGTCCTCGGCTCCTTCGTGCTCGCCGCGCTGATCCAGGGAGTGGTCGGCGCGAAGCAGTACCTCACCCACACCGGCGCCTCCTACACCGGCGAGCCGATCCGGGCCGTCGGCACCTTCGGCGCGCTCGACATCATGGCGATGTCCAGCGTGGTCAGCTACGGGCTGCTCGCCGCCCTGGCGCTGGCCCTCGGCGAGCGCGGACCCGGCGGCGACGTCCGGCTGCGCCGCGCGATGTTCGCCGCCGCCGCCTTCCTCGCCTTCCCGCTGGCCGTCTCCTTCAGCCGCGGCAGCTGGATCGCCACCGGTCTCGCCGCCACCGTGCTGCTGCTGCGCGTCGACGCCCGGCTGCTGGTGCGCGGCGCCGTCCTCGGCCTGGCCGCCGCGGTCGTCCTGGTCGGCGGCCTCGGCCTCGGCGGCTCCGGCGTCACCAAGCGGCTCAGCTCGATCGGTTCGGTCTCCGCCGCTCCCGACCAGTCCGTCTCCGACCGGTACGACCTGTGGTCCACCGCCGGCCGGATCTGGCAGGACCACCCCGTGCAGGGAGCCGGCCCCAAGGCCTTCCAGCAACTGCGCGACAGCCACGCCCCGTTGCGGCTCTCCTCCGGCAGCGACGCCGCCGACGCCACCATCGGCTTCCAGCGCGAGCCGCTGCTCTCCCCGCACAACATGTACTTCCTGGTGCTCAGCGAGCAGGGCCTGATCGGCATCACCGCCTACGCCGCGCTCTTCCTCACCCTGCTGACCGGCTGCCTGCGCCACCGCCACGGCCCCGGGACCGCCGCACTCGCCCTGCTCACCTGGGTGCTGGTGGACTTCCTGTACGCCGACATCGGCGGCACCACCACCGTGCTGACCTCCGTCGTCCTCGGCCTCGCCGCCCACGCGGCCGCCCACCGCCCGGAGCCCGCCGCCACCGGCCCGGCGACCACCGGGGCGGCCCGGTGACCACCGACCGGCCGGCCACCGTCGCCGCCTCCCTCCCGGCCCCCCGCGGCGCCCCCGGCGAGGCCCGCGCCGCCGAGCCCCTCCCGGCCCCCCGGCGCGGCTTCCTCGCCAAGGCCTTCGGCGTCACCGCCGTGCTCAGCGCGGCCGGCTCCGGCCTCGGCCTGCTGCGCGACCTCCTGCTGGCCCGCTACTTCGGCGCCAACCAGGGCACCGACGCCTTCCTGGTCGCCTGGACCGTCCCCGAGACCGCCGCACCGCTGCTGATCGAGGACGCCATGTCCTTCCTCATGGTGCCCGCCTTCGCCCTCGCCCTGGTGCTGCGCGAGGAGGACCCGGACGCCCCCGACCCGGTCCGCCAACTGGTCCGCGCCACCCTGCCGTGGCTGCTGATCGCGCTCAGCGGCCTCGCCCTGGCCGCCGCCCTGCTCGCCCCGGAACTGGTCGGCCTGCTCGCCCCCGGCCTGCCGGACCCCGGCCTGGCCGTCACCTGCACCCGGATCACCGCGATCACCGTGCTGCCCTTCGGGGTGGCCGGCTACCTCGCCGCCGCGCTGCGTGCCCACCACCGGTTCACCGCCCCGGCCGGCATCTACGTCGCCTACAACCTCGGCATCCTCGCCGTCCTGCTCTGCCTCCACTCCCACCTCGGCGTGCGCTCCGCCGCCCTCGGCGTCGCGGCCGGCGGCCTGCTGATGGCCGGCCTGCTGATCGGCCCGTTCCTGCGCCGGCTGTCCCAGGGCCCGCCCGGCACCGGCCGCGCCCGCCGCTCGCGCCGGGCCCTGGTGCTGATGCCGCTCGCCCTGCTGCCGGTGGCCGCCTTCACGCTCACCCGCCAGTCCCAGGTCTTCGTCGAGCGCTTCCTCGGCTCGGCCCTGCCGCCCGGCACCATCTCGCACCTCAACTACGCCGCCAAGGTCTCCCAACTCGCCATGACGGCGGGCATCCTGATCTGCACCGTCACCTTCCCGCTGGTCGCCCGGGCGCTCGCCGCCGGGGACCTCACCGCCGCCCGCGACCGGGTGGAGAAGGACCTCGGCCAGGCGGCGGCCGTCGTCCTGCTCGGCACCGCCTTCCTGATGGCCTGCGCCCCCTCGGTGGTCTCGCTGCTGTTCGAACGCGGCGCCTTCGGTCCGCACGACACCGCCGCCACCGCCGCCGTCATCCGGGTGTACAGCTTCGGGCTGCCCGCCCAGGCGCTGATCGGCGTGATGATCCGCCCGTACTTCTCGCTGCGCCCGGTGGTCCGCCGGGCCGACGACCCGGGCACCGAGGAGGGCCGCCGCCGGCTGCTCGACTGGTACCCGGCCGCCGCGATGGTGCTCGGCCTCGGCGTCACCGTCACCACCGGCCTGCTCGCCACGCCCCGCTTCGGCGCCCTGGGGCTGGCCGCCGGCAACGCGGCCGGCATCACCGCCACCGCCGCCCTGCTGCTGCACGGCCTGGTGCTGCGCGGCATCCCGCTGCGGCTGCGCCGGGTGCTCGGCGGCCACGGCCGGCTGGCGGCCGCCGCCGCCGGGGCCACCGTGCTCGGCGCCGCCGTCGCCGGACCGCTCGGCGACCCCCTGCTCTCGACCCTCCTCGGAGGCCTCACCGTGGCGCTGGCCTTCGCGGCCCTCGGCACCGGGCTCGGCGCCCGTGAGGTGCGCGGCCCGGTCCTCGCCGCCGCGCGGGCCCTGGGGCCAGTCCGGAACCCGCCAACCGTCGCCGAAGAAGGGAAGCGTCCCGATGGACAATGAACGGGGAACCGTCCGTTCGGCCCAGGCGGGCGTCGGCAGCGCACCGCCGCACCGGGCGCGGCCGGCCCGGAGCCGCCGGCCGGCCGGTGAACCACCGGTCCCCGGCTCCGCCTCGCCGTGGATCCTGATGTACCACTCGGTGGCGGTCGAGAAGGAGGACCCCTACCGGCTCACCGTCAGCCCCGAGCGGTTCGCCGAACAGATCGCCTGGCTGCACCGGCGCGGCCGGCGCGGCGTCTCGGTCCGCGAGCTGATGCGGGCCCGCGCCCTCGGCCGGGACGACGGACTGGTCGGCCTCACCTTCGACGACGGCTACGCCGACTTCGCCCGGTACGCGGTGCCGATCCTCCAGGCGTACGGCTTCACCGCCACCGCGTACGTGGTCGCCGACCTGCTCGGCCGGGACAACGACTGGGACACCGAGGGCCCGCGCAAGAAGCTGCTCACCGTCCAGGAGGTCACCGAACTCGCCGCCGCCGGCTGGGAGATCGGCTCGCACGGCCTCGGCCACCGGGCGCTGCCCGGCCTGCCGGCCGAGGCCCTCGCCGTCCAGGCCCGGGAGAGCCGGCGGCTGCTGGAGGAGGCCGTCGGCGGCCCGGTCACCGGCTTCTGCTACCCGTACGGCGCCGTCGACCTGCCCGCCACCCTGGCCGTGCGCGACGCCGGGTACGACCACGCCTGCGCCATCGCGCACTCCCCGCTCACCGGCCGGTTCGCCCTGCCCCGCTGCTACGTCGGCGACCGCGACGGCGCCTGGCGGCTGCGCGCCAAGAAGGCCCGGCACCGGTTGCGCGACGTGGTCACCGGGCTGCGCCACGGCCGCCGGGGGAGCCGGCCATGAGGGTGCTGCACATCGTCACCGGCCTGGCCGCCGGCGGCGCCGAGCGCCAACTCCCCCTGCTGCTGCGGCACCTGCCGGCGCACCAGCAGTGCGAGGTGCTCGCCCTGACCAACCCCGGCACGGTCGCCGCCGCGCTGCGGGCCGACGGCGTCACCGTCCACCACCTCGGCATGCGCGGCAACCGGGACCTCGGCGCGCTGCCCCGGCTGGTCCGGCTGGTCCGGGCCGGCCACTACGACCTGGTGCACACCCACCTCTACCGGGCGCAGCTGTACGGCCGGCTGGCCGCCCGGCTGGCCGGGGTGCGGGCGGTGGTCGCCACCGAGCACTCGCTGCACGCCGGGGTGATCGAGGGCCGCCCGGTCACCCGGGGCGTCAAGGGCCTCTACCTGGCGGCCGAACGGCTCGGCAGCACCACCGTCGCGGTCTCCCGCCAGGTCGCCCAGACGCTGCGCTCCTGGGGCGTCCCGCCGGCCCGGATCGCGCTGATCCCGAACGGCATCGATGTTGCCCGCTACCGCCTGCCGCCCGCCGAACGGGCCGCCGTCCGCCGCCGACTGCGGGCCGAACTCGGCCTTCCGTACGGGAGTTGGGTGGTCGGCGGGGTGGGCCGGCTGGTCCCCGGCAAGCGCTTCGACGTGCTGGTCGAGGCGCTTGCCGAGCTCGACCCGGCCACCCGGCTGGTGCTGGTCGGCGAGGGCCCGGAGCGCGCCGCGCTGGAGCGCCGGGCCGCGGAACTCGGCGTCCGGGAGCGGCTGGTGCTCACCGGAGAGCGCGACGACGTGCCCGAACTACTGGCCGCCCTGGACGTGTTGGCCGCCCCCTCCACCGCGGAGACCTTCGGCCTCGGGGTCCTGGAGGGCCTCGCGGCCGGGCTGCCGGTGCGGCACAGCGCCTGCCCGGCGCTCGACGAACTCCCGCCCGGCGCCGCCCCGCAGGCCCGCCGCATCCCCTCCGAGCCCGCCGCCTACGCCGCCGCCCTGCGCGACCTGCGGCCGCTCAGCGGGCACACCGCCGACCCGCTGCCGCACCCCCCGGCCGTCGGCCACTACGACATCGCCCGGGTCGCCTCCGACCTGGGCGCCCTCTACGACCGGCTGGCCCGCGTCTGACCGCCCGCCACCGCCGTACCAGACCCAAGGAGCAACACCCATGACCACTCCGCGCCGAAGCGCCCGCCGCCTGGTCCGCCGCTGGTGGCCGGTGGTGCTCGCGGTTCCGCTGGGTGCCGCGGCCGGCGCCGGGTACGCCGTCGTCGCGCACCCGTCGTACGCCGCCAACGCCTACGTCCTCGTGGTCGCGCAGAGCCCCGGGGAGGCCGCGATCGCGACCAACTTCGCCCAGGCGTACGGCCGGCTGGCCGGCCAGCCGCAGGTCCTCGCCGTGGCGGCCGCCGAGACCGGTCACAGCCGGTCCGAGCTGGCCTCCCTGGTGCGCGGGACGACCTCCCCGGACGCTCCGATGATCGAGATCACCGGCACCGGGCAGCGCCCCCAGGAGGCCGCCCGGAACGCCGACGCGGTGGCCCGCTCGCTGGTCGCCTTCGCCAACACCAGCAGCAGGGACACCAACGTCCGGCTGGTGACGCTGTCCCCGGCCGCCGCGCCGGACAAGCCGACCACGCCCTCCGGGAAGCTGGACGTCGCGGTCGGCGGCGCGGCCGGGCTGCTGCTGGGCTCGCTGGTGATGATGACCCGCCGCCGGGGCGGGGCGGGGACGCCGGAGGCCGTCGGTGGGAGCCCCGAGGCGCCGCGGACGCCGCGGACGCCGCGGACGCTGCGGGCGCTGCGCGCCGCGAAGGCGTCGGAGTCGTCGGCGTCGTCGGAGACCCCCGCCGCCTCCGCGCCGGTGGCGGTCCCGACGACGCCGCGCCCGCGTCGCGAGGAGCCGGCCGTGGCCGGGGCCGAGCCCGACTCCGCGCCCCCCGCGTCCTCCGCGCCCGAGACCGGGAGCACGCCCGAGCCCGCGACCGAGGCGGCCGCGACCGAGAGTGCGAAGGCCGCGGATGCGAAGGCCGAGGACACGAAGACGGATGGCGTGAAGGCCGAGGACGCGAAGGCGGAGGGCGTGAAGGCCGAAGGCGCGAAGAGCGAGGCCGCGAAGGCCGAGAAGAGGACCGCCGGAAAGACCAAGCGGCGGACCGGCGCCGAGCCCGCGGCGGCGGAGCAGCCCCCGGTCGAGGAGCCGACCCCCGCCGCCGAGGATCCCGCTCCGGCCACCGAGGAGCCGGCCCCGGCCACCGAGGGGCGGCCCGTCCAGGAGAAGGCCGCGGCCGGGAGCGGCCGATGACCACCGAGGCCCGCAGAGGCAGCCTGACCGCCCAGGTGACGGCGCCGGTCTGGACCACCGAGCTGCGGTGCGAGGACGACGCCCTGGACGTCCTCGCCGAGGAGTGGGACGACCTGGCCGCCCGCTGCCGGTCCGCCACCTTCTTCCAGGCCGCCGACTGGCAGCGCTCCTGGTGGCGCCACTACGGCCGCCCCGGCGGCCTCCTGGTGGTGCTGGTCCGCCGGGCCGGCCGGCTGGTCGGCGCGGGAGCCTTCGTGCGCCGCCGCGGACCGCTCGGCGGCCTGACCGGCCTCGGCGGCGGGCTGGTCGACTACACCGACGTCCTGCTCGACGACGAGTTCGCCGACCGGGCCGCCGCCGAGTTCGCCGCCGCGCTCCCGCTCACCCGCCCCTGGCACTGGCTGGAGCTGCGCGAGGTGCACCCCGAGGCGGCGGTGCACCGGGTGTACCGGCACTGGCGCGGCAGCCGCCGCCGCTACCAGGACTCGCTCTGCCAGTACCTGCCGGCCGTCCCGATGGACCGGCTGCTCAAGCGGGTGCCCGGCAAGACCGCCCAGCGCAGCCGGGTGAAGCTCCGCAAGATCGCCGAGGCCGGGGTGAAGGTCCGCACGACCCCGGTGGCCGAGGTGCCGCAGGCGGTGGACGGGCTGCTGCGGCTGCACTTCCTGCAGTGGCAGGCGCGCGGCGTCACGCCCGAGCACCGCACCGAGCGGTTCGCCCGGCACCTGACCGAGTCCACCACCGGCCTGGTCGCCGCCGGCCGGGCCACCGTCCACCAGTTCCACCTGGACGGCCAGCTGGTCGCGGTGAACCTGCTGCTGCTCTGCCCGTCCTTCGGCGGGCTCTACATGTACGGCGCGCACCCGGTGCTGCGCGAGCGGCTGGACATCGCCGGACTGCTGTTCAGCGCGGCGCTGGACGAGACCGTCGGCGCGGGCGTCCCGGTGCTCGGCCTGCTGCGCGGTCAGGAGCCGTACAAGCAGCGCTGGCGCCCGGACCAGCTGTCCAACCAGCGGCTGCTGCTCGGCCCGGCGGGCGCGGCGCCGGCGGCGGCCGTCCGGGCCGCGGCGGTGCGGGCCCGGCAGGCGGCGGCGCACCAGCTGCGCACCCGCTTCCCCCGGCTCAAGGAGGCGCTGCTGGCCCGCCGCCGCGGCTGACCCTCAGGGCCGGGCGTGCGCCGCGCCCGTCGGCCGGCCCGTCGTCTTGCCCTTCGCCGGGGGGGCCGACGGGCTCGCCTTCGCGCTCGGCGCGGGGCCGGGTACGGCCGGTGCGGCCGGCACCGCGTGCGACTCCGGCGGGCTGGGCGGGCCCGCCACCACGGGCACGTCCGACGCGGCCGCGGTGCCGGCCGCCGACGGTGCCGCGGCCGGTGCCGGCGCCCCCTTCGACCCGGACATCAGCTGCTTGAACGCCGCCGTCGAGCGCGGATTGCGTTCGCACTGGTAGAAGCCGTGCGGACAGTAGTCGGTGACGGTCTGGTAGGCGGTGTCGTGGGTGCGGATCCACTCGACCATCCGCTGCACGAACTCGGGGTTGTCGCCGTTGCGGAACAGCCCCCACTCCGGGTACGAGACCGGCTTGCCGCGCTTGGCGGCGAACTCGACCTGGTCCTGGAGGCCGTACGGCTCGTGCACGTAGTCGTCGAAGGTGGCGCCGGCGGGCTGGTCGTAGTTGTCCATGCCGATGATGTCGACCACGTCGTCGCCGGGGTAGCACCTGGTCCAGGGGATGGCGTCCAGGCCCCGGCTGGGGGCGAAGTCGAAGCGGAAGCGCTGCCCTGGCACCGAGCGCATCACCCCGACGATCCGCCGCCAGTACGTCTTCCAGGCGGACGGGTCGGGCTTGCAGCGGTGGGTGTAGGTGGTGCCGTTCATCTCCCAGCCGAGGGTGAGCACGGTGTCCGCGCCGCCCATCGTGACCAGCCGGCGCGCGAGCTTGAGGAAGTGCCCGTCGAAGTCCCCGCGCGCCCCCTGGGCGAGCAGCTTCTCCACCTCGTCATCCGACACGGCCGCCTCGCTGGGCA
Source organism: Kitasatospora sp. NPDC114501 (assembly GCF_055633695.1). Lineage (NCBI taxonomy): Bacteria > Bacillati > Actinomycetota > Actinomycetes > Kitasatosporales > Streptomycetaceae > Kitasatospora > Kitasatospora sp. NPDC114501. The sequence goes on from NZ_JBVKDS010000010.1 coordinate 306,797, forward strand.
CCAGCATCGGCACCCCGAGCACCAGCAGCCGGGACGGATCGGCCTGCCGCCACTGCGACCACAGGCCGAGCACCATCGGCTCGCCCTCGATGTCGCTCCAGCCGTTGCCCGCCAGGTAGGTATGGCCGACCTGGAGGTTGGCGTCGCCCAGCCACTGGGCGTACCGGCCGATCTGCGGGATGTAGTCGTCCCAGGAGCCGACGAAGGCGCCGAACGGCGGCTCGTGGCTCGGCCGCTGGACCACCGGGCGGGGGGCCGTGCCGCGCGGCTCGATGGCGTCCGAGGAGAGGGCGTGCCGTTCGGTCTGGCTGAACGGCGTCCCGGCCGGGACGCTGGCCGTGGCCATCAGCAGCAGGGTGGCGGCGGCCAGCGTCAGGCGGCCGATTCGCATGGGTGCTCTCCTCCGGGACGTCGTGTGAGCGGGGCGTCACGGTCTCGGCGTGGACGGACCGTGACGCCCCGCTCGCCGACAGTAGGCCCAAAGGGGGATGAAAAACCCGGATGTCACCCCAAAGTGGGCGCCGATCGAACGCCGTCTGACGGAACAGCCGGAGACCGACGGCCATGTATCAGCTCTGTAACGGTCCCGTCGGGCCCCTCCGGCCCGCTCCGGCGCACCGCGGGGAGCGCGCCGGAGCCCCGACGGCGCAGGTGGGCGGGTGGACGTGCAGGGAGGGCGCGCGGGCTCCGGCGGACGCCCGGCAGGGCGTTCCCGCGACGGAACCGGGCTGACTCGCGAGCCCGGTGAAAGGTACGCTCCGGCCGTGTCCTGGAAGCCGCTGCGTGTACTGACCCCCCGCTCGATCCTGCCTGCCTCGGCGGTGATGCTGGTCCTTGCGGCCGGAGCGGCGGCCCACGCGAACAAGCCGGTGCCGTTCGGCGACCGGGTCGCGGGGCCGGGCGACGCGGGCGCGACCCCGGTGAAGTCCGAGTCGCTCAGCTCGGCCGACCTCGACCTGCGGGTGGGCCCCGGCCTGGAGGCCTTCCACAAGCAGACCGGCGAGCAGGCCTGGTCCTACCGCCGCGAGGGCGCCGAGGCGCTCCACCTGGCGATGGCCGGCGACAACGCGATCGTGGTCTGGGACGACGGCATGGTCACCTCGGTGCGCCCCGGCGACCACGAGGTGCGCTGGCACCGCGCCGTCCCCGGCCTGTCCGACTGGCTGCGCGGCGACGGCGAGCCCGGCGCCGACAAGCGGACCGACGCCCAGCGCAAGCAGCTCGCCAGGCAGCGGGCCGCGGGCGCGCTGCACACCGTCCAGCGGGACGGCTCGCCCTGGCTGGCGCTGGTGACGCCGAACCTGACCATGGGCCTGCGCGACGCCGACGGCGACCTGCGCTACAACGACAAGCCGTCCAACGGGTGCGTCTACGACCCGCTGCGCGCCGTCCACACCGACTACGCCGTGCTCATCCCGCGCGCCTGCGCCAACAGCAGCGGGCAGGCCGTCTCCGGCGGCATCACCGGCTACCGGCTGGACAGCAACGGCTGGGCGACGAGCACCGGCCCGACCGCCACGGTGAAGGTGCTGGACCGCAGCCGGGTGGAGATCACCGACGGTCCGATCGTCCCGCCCAGGGTCTTCGACACCAAGGCGGCCGCGCCCGAGACGGCCTGCGGCAGCGTGGACGCGCCGTTCGCGGCGGTCCGGCCGCAGGGCGGCTGCGCGGCGGAACCGACCCCGGGCGACCCGGCGGCCGCGGGCACCGCACCGGACGCCGCCGCACCGGACGCCGCGGCGGCCACCGGAGCCCCCGCGGGGGACCAGCCGGCCGCGCCGCGGTAGCGGAGCGGACGCCGGTCCGGGGTCGGCGGGCGAGGGGGTCGATGGATACCCCCAGGCGGTACTTCTCCGGGGCCGGCACGGGGCCCGGTAGACTTGCCGCCATGGCTATCTTCTCCGGGCAATAGCGGGCGGCGGCGCCGCGAGGGCCGCGCCGACCGCAGATGAAGCCCCCCTCACGCCACCCCGGCCCCGGGTACGTCCCACCCGGCCGCCCGCCCACGTCCCAGGAGTAGTCCCCAGCCATGATTTCCGCCAACGCCCTCGAACTCCGTGCCGGTGCCCGGATCCTGATCGAGTCCGCGAGCTTCAAGGTCGCCGCCGGTGACCGGATCGGTCTGGTCGGCCGCAACGGCGCCGGCAAGACCACGCTCACCAAGGTGCTGGCCGGCGAGGGCCTGCCGGCCGCCGGTACCGTCACCCGTTCGGGCGAGGTCGGCTACCTCCCGCAGGACCCGCGCACCGGTGACCTGGACGTCCTCGCCAAGGACCGCATCCTGTCCGCCCGCGGCCTCGACACCGTGCTGAGGAAGATGCGCGAGAACGAGGACCGGATGGCCAACGGCCAGGGCGCCACCCGCGACAACGCGATGAAGAAGTACGCCCGGCTGGAGACCGAGTTCCTCACCAAGGGCGGGTACGCCGCCGAGGCCGAGGCCGCCACCATCGCCGCCGCGCTGGGCCTGCCGGACCGCATCCTCGGCCAGCCGCTGCACACCCTCTCCGGTGGTCAGCGCCGCCGCGTCGAGCTGGCCCGGATCCTCTTCTCGGACTCCGACGTGCTGCTGCTCGACGAGCCCACCAACCACCTGGACGCGGACTCGATCGTCTGGCTGCGGGACTTCCTGAAGACGTACAAGGGCGGGTTCATCGTGATCTCGCACGACGTCGACCTGGTCGAGACGGTCGTCAACAAGGTCTTCTACCTGGACGCCAACCGCTCCTGCATCGATGTCTACAACATGGGCTGGAAGCAGTACCAGCAGCAGCGCGAGGACGACGAGAAGCGCCGCAAGCGCGAGCGGGCCAACGCCGAGAAGAAGGCCGCGACCCTGAACGCGCAGGCCGACAAGATGCGCGCCAAGGCCACCAAGACGGTGGCCGCGCAGAACATGGCCCGCCGCGCCGACAAGCTGCTCTCCGGTCTGGAGCAGGTGCGCCAGAGCGACAAGGTCGCCAAGCTGCGCTTCCCGGAACCGGCCCCCTGCGGCAAGACCCCGCTGACCGCCAGCGGCCTGTCCAAGTCCTACGGCTCGCTGGAGATCTTCACCGACGTCGACCTGGCGATCGACCGCGGCTCCCGGGTCGTCGTGCTGGGCTTCAACGGCGCAGGCAAGACCACCCTGCTGCGGATGCTGGCCGGAGTGGAGCAGCCGGACACCGGCGAGGTGATCCCGGGCCACGGCCTGAAGATCGGCTACTACGCCCAGGAGCACGAGACCCTGGACCCGGACCGAAGCGTGCTGGAGAACATGCGCTCGGCCGCGCCGGACACCGACCTGGTGCAGATCCGCAAGATCCTCGGCTCCTTCCTGTTCTCCGGCGACGACGTCGACAAGCCGGCCGGGGTGCTCTCCGGCGGTGAGAAGACCCGTCTGGCCCTGGCCACCCTGGTGGTCTCCTCCGCCAACGTGCTGCTGCTGGACGAGCCCACCAACAACCTCGACCCGGCCAGCCGTGAGGAGATCCTGGGCGCGCTGCGCGAGTTCTCCGGCGCGGTCGTGCTGGTCACCCACGACGAGGGCGCGGTCGAGGCGCTCGACCCGGAGCGGATCATCCTGCTGCCGGACGGCGTGGAGGACCTCTGGAACCCCTCGTACGCCGATCTGGTCTCGCTGGCCTGACCGGAAGTAGACGCGAGATCCGCTTTTCGGATGAGAATATCTAGTCCTTTCGGCGTGTCCGGGAATGAAGTAGGCCCGGATTCCGTTTAAGGACTTTCCGTCGGCCCGCCACTCGATCGTGGTCGGGCCGACGCTGCTGATCAGCAATTTCTCGGCGAACGCCGACTTCCACCCGGGGGCGCGCACGCTGTGTGAGCGCCCCGATGCGCTCGGATCACCACCGGCGGACCACGCATTTCCGACATCGACCTTGTCGAATGGGTGGCCAGGACGCGGTGGATGGGTGATCATGGGAATCTGACCGAGCAACGCTACGAGGAGGCACGGGTGGCCGAGACTCTGAAAAAGGGCAGCCGGGTGACCGGTGCCGCGCGTGAGAAGCTCGCGGCCGATCTCAAGAAGAAGTACGACTCCGGGGCGAGCATTCGCGCTCTCGCGGAGGAGACCGGTCGTTCGTACGGCTTCGTGCACCGGATGCTGAGCGAGTCCGGAGTGATCCTCCGGGGCCGCGGCGGTGCCACGCGGGGCAAGAACAAGGCGACCGCCGGGGCCGGTTCCTGACGGCTCGTCGGCTATTGGCTCGATGACGCGGCGGCAGGGCGCCGACCGAGGAGACGACGGCTGGCCATCAGCCCGGCGTCCGCCCTCGGGTCGTGTGGACCGGCCGCCGATCGTCATGTCCGGGCGTTGTCCGCCCCCGTTAATTCGATTCCGTTCGTTTTTCCTTCGTTCTCCATTTCCTCCTCGGCCGCGCCCGCCGTCGAGCGCCGCAGGCCCCGTCGATCTTTCCGGTCCGGGGCCCCTGCCCTCGCGCGTCGAGTTTTGTTACTCTCCGGTAGCCAAGTCCCTCGCCACCGGAGGTCCCCGCATGACCGCTCCCGCCACCGACCCGCAGGCCCCGAGCTGGGAGCGGGACGGCGTCCGCCTGGAGATCGACGGCGAACTCGCCGTCGTCACCCTGTGCCGGCCCAAGCGGCGCAACGCCCAGTCGCCCGCGCTCTGGCGCGCCCTCGCCGACGCGGGCCGCGAGCTGCCCGGCAGCGTCCGGGTGGTGCTGCTGCGCGCGGAGGGGGTCTCCTTCTCCGCCGGGCTGGACCGGGCCATGCTCACCCCCGAGGGCATCCCCGGCGAGCCCACCTTCCTCCAGCTCGCCGCCTCCTCCGACCAGGAGCTGGACGACGCCATCGCCTCGTACCAGGAGGCCTTCACCTGGTGGCGCCGCCCCGACCTGGTCTCCATCGCGGTGGTCCAGGGCCACGCCGTCGGCGCGGGCTTCCAGCTGGCCCTCGGCTGCGACCTGCGGGTGGTCGCCGAGGACGTCCAGTTCGCGATGAAGGAGACCTCGCTGGGCCTCGTCCCGGACCTGGCCGGCACCAAGCCGCTCACCGAACTCGTCGGCTACGCGCGGGCGCTGGAGATCTGCGCGACCGGCCGCTGGGTGGGCGCCGAGGAGGCCGCCGCGATCGGGCTGGCCAACCTGGCGGTGCCGGGCGAGGAGCTGGACTCCGCCGCCCGCGACCTCGCGGCGGCCCTGCTGGCCGCTCCGCGCGGCGCGGTGATCGAGACCAAGGCCCTGCTGCAGGGGGCCGCCGGGCGCTCCTTCGACGAGCAGCGTTCGGCCGAACGGGCGGCCCAGGCCCGCCGGCTGCGGGAGCTCGCCGGGATCGGCGACTGACCGCACGGCGACGGCGCAGGGCCCGGCCCTGGGGGATCCCCCGGGGCCGGGCCCTTTCCCGTACGGGGGGCGGTTGTCCCGGACGGGTGCGGGCCGTCGGCGCTCGGCGGGCGGGGAACGTGGCGAAATGCCAGAGTTAGGGAGGTTTGCGATATAGCTGGAGCCGTACGACGGGAGAAGCGCCCATGCCTGACACTCCGACGCCCGCGACCATGCACAAGCACACCGGTGCCGCCCCGATCTCCGGTCCGCCGGGTGGCGGCGGCGCCAAGCCGGTGGGTGAACGCGGCCGCACCGCGCTGGCCGTCGGCGTGGTGGAGAAGATCGCCGGGATGGCGGCCCGCGAGGCCGCCGGAATCCACGCGCTCGGCTCCGGGCTCGCCCGGACCTTCGGTGCGATGCGGGACCGGGTGCCCGGCGGCGGCAAGCCCAGCGTCGGGCGGGGCATCAAGGCCGAGGTCGGCGAGAAGCAGACCGCGATCGACATCGCCCTGGTGGTCGAGTACGGCGTGGTCATCCCCGAACTCGCCCGCCAGGTGCGGGAGAACATCATCAACGCGGTCGAGCGGATGACCGGCCTGGAAGTCGTCGAGGTCAACATCGCGGTCAACGACGTCCACCTCCCGGACGAACCGGAGTTCGAGGAGGAAGAGGAGCCGGTGGCGGCGTCCGGGCAGCGGCCGAAGCTCAAGTAGCGCGTTCCGAGCGGGGGTTCGGGTCCGACGGGGTAGCGGGAGACGAGGGAGTAGCGGATGAACCTGGCCATCGTCGGCCTGTTGGTGGGTATGGCCCTCGGCTTCGCCGGGTACTTCGGCGGGTTCGCGGCCTTCCTGCTGGTGGCCGCGCTCGGGCTGGTCGGCTTCGTGGTCGGACGCCTGCTGGAGGGCGACATCGAGCTGGGCGACCTCGGGGACCTGCTCCGCGGCCGTGACCGGCGCCGCTGATGGCGGGCTCCGCGTCGGCTCCGGCCCAGGCGTCCGGTCCGGTCCCCGCGCCGGGGCGTCGCGGGCGGCTCAGGGTCGCCGACCGGGTGTACGCCCGGATCGCGGCCCGGGCCGCCCGAGAGGCGCTGGCCGAGGCCTGGCCCGCCGGGCGGCCGAAGGGGGCGCCGCCGCACGTCTCGGTGGCCGTACCGGGGAGCACGGTGACGGTCCGGGTGGCGCTCGAACTGCCGTTCCCGTCCGATATCGCGGCGCTGGCCGCGGCGGTGCGGGCGCGGACCGCCGAACGGGTGGCGGGGCTGACCGGGGCGAGGGTGTCGGAGGTGGTCGTCGTGGTCGAGAAGCTGGTGACGGGGGGCGCCCGGTGAGCGAGGAGGTTCCCGGGCCCGAGGGCGCGCCGGGGGCGGCGCCGGAGGGCCGGCGGCGGAGGGCGGGACGGCTGCGGGCGCCGCGGACGGCCGCGGCGGCGCTGGTGGCGACCGGGGTGCTGGTGGTGGCGGGGGCGCTGCTGTACGACGTGGTCGCGGTGCGGGTCGGGCAGTCGGCGCGGCGGTGGCGGGCGCAGATCGCGGACGAACTGGCGACGCGGCACCTCGACGACCTGTGGGTGCTGGTGGGGGCCGGTGCGGCCGCCGTGCTCGGCGGATGGCTGCTGTGGCTGGCCGTCACGCCCGGGCTGCGGCGGTGGCTCGTGCTGCGGCCGTACGGGGGAACGACCGCGGCCGTCGACCGGGCCGGGGTCGGGCACCTGCTGGCGGACCGGGCGGCGGGCCTGGACGGGATCGACCACCTGCGGATCCGGGTCGGGCGGCGCCGGGTCCGGATCTCGCTGGTGGGAGTGGCGGACCCGGCGCTGGTGCAGCGGCAGCTGCGGGACGAGCTGGAGCGGGTGGGGTTGGGGCGGCCCCTGCGGCTGGACGTGCGGATGGCGCGGGGGGCCGCGGTCGTGGTGGGGGAGGAGCCGGGGGGCCCGGGGGTCGGTCCGGGGACCGGGACGGCCGGCGGTGAGGGAGTGGCGGGGTGAGGCGGACGGTCGTCAACCGGGTGCTGCTGGGGGCGGTGGGGGTGGTGCTGCTGGGGGCCGGGGTGCTGGTACTGGCGGGCGGCCTCGACCTGTACCGGCGGCTGGGCGTGCACCCGCCGCACTGGTGGCCGCTCACCTCGCCCGACCAGCCGGTGGTGAGCACGCGCTCGCGGGGGCGGTGGGTGGCGTCGGCCTGGTGGTGGCCGACGGTGATCGGCGGGCTGGCCGTGCTGGTGGCCGGGATGGCGTGGTGGCTGGTGGCGCAGCTGAGGCGCACCGGGCTGTCGAGCATCGCGGTGCCGACGCCGGGGGTGAGCGGGCTTCGACTGCGGGTCGCCGCACGGGCGTTGGAGGAGGCGATGGAGGACGGCACGGTGGTGCTGCCGGAGGTCGAGCGGGCCGGGGTGCGGCTGGTGCGGGCGCCGGGCCACCCGCGGTTGCGCGGGGCGGTGCGGTTGCGGCCGGGAGGGGATCCGGCCGCGCTGGTGGAGCACTTCGAGGACGGGCCCCGGGCGGACGCGTGCGGGAGCCTGCGGCTGGCGGAGCTGCCGGCCGAGCTGCGGATCCGGGTCCTGCGGGCGGCCCCCGCCGAGCCGCCGCACGGGCGGGGTCGGCGGGGGCGGAGACGGCCCAGGGTGGAGTAGCCGGGGGCGGGCCTGGGTGGTAGCGGACGGAGCGGGCGTCAGAGGGTGCGCAGGGCGCCGCCGTCGACCGGGACCATGAGGCCGGTCAGGTAGGAGGCGGCGGGGGAGAGCAGGAAGGCGGCGACCTTGCCGAACTCCTCGGGGGTGCCGTAGCGGCCGAGCGGGATGCCGGCACTGGCCTGGGCGCGGGCGGCGGCCGGGTCGGGCGCGAGGCCGTCGAGCTCGCGGACCCGGTCGGTGTCGATGCGGGCCGGGAGCAGGCCGACCACCCGGATGCCGCGCGGGCCGAGCTCGTCGGCGAGGGCCTTGGCGGCCATGGCGAGGCCCGGGCGCAGGCCGTTGGAGATGCCCAGGCCGGGGATCGGCTGGCGGACCGAGCTGGAGAGCACGAAGCCGATCACACCGCCGTCGCCGAGCGCCGCGGCGGCGGCGCGGGCGATGCGCAGGGCGCCGAGGAACACCGACTCGAAGGCGTCGCGCCAGGCGTCCTCGGGCGTGGTTTCAACCGGGCCGGCCTGCGGGCCGCCGACGCTGATCAGGATGCCGTCGAGCCGGCCGAAGCGGTGTCGGGCCTCGGTGATGAGGCGCTCGGGGGTGTCGGTGGCGGCGTTGTCGGCGACGAGGCCCCGGGCGGTGCCGAGGGTTTCGAGTTCGGCGACGGCGGTGTCGACGGCCTGCCGGGTGCGGCCGCTGACGAGCACCCGGGCGCCGTCGGCGGCGAGTTCGCGGGCGGCGGCGAGGCCGAGGCCCCGGGTGGCGCCGGTGACGATGTAGGCCTTGTCTTTCAGTCCGAGATCCATGGGGACATAGTGCCCGGTGGAGGTCCGTCGTCGAGGGCGGGGGCGCCCGGGGGGCTGGCGTTGACCTCGGGGGGAAGGTTTACGGTCGTTGCCGGTCGTGCGGAAGGAGCGGGTTCAGCATGCGGATCGGGGAGTTGGCGGAGCGGGCGGGGACGACCACGCGGGCGTTGCGGTACTACGAGCAGTTGGGACTGCTGCCGGCCCGGCGGGCGGGCAACGGGTACCGGGCGTACGACGAGGGGGACCTGCGGCTGCTGCGGGAGATCCGGATGCTGCAGGACGTCGGGTTCGGGCTGGAGGAGACCAGGCCGTTCGTGGAGTGCCTGCGCGCGGGGCACCCGGAAGGGGACTCGTGTCCGGCGTCACTGGAGGTGTACGAGCGCAAGCTCGCCGAACTGGACGACTGCATCGCTCGGCTCGAGGAGGCGCGGGCGCGGGTGGCCGGCCAGTTCGAGCGGGCGGTGCGGGCGCGGGACGACCTCGCGGCCGCCGAACGATCACCACGGTGTGAACTGACGAAGGAGTAGACGATGGTGCGGATCGCAGGAGTGCCGGCCGTGACGGACGACACGTTCGCCACGGAGGTGCTGGCGGCCGAGGGGCCGGTGCTGGTGGACTTCACGGCGGACTGGTGCCCGCCGTGCCGGATGATGGCGCCGGTGCTGGCGGACATCGCCCGGGAGGAGGCGCACCGGATGCGGGTGGTGAGCGTGGACGTGGACCACAACCCGCGGACGCAGGCGGCGTACGGGGTGCTGTCGATGCCGACGCTGATGGTGTTCCGGGACGGCCGGCCGGTCCGGTCGGTGGTGGGCGCGCGGGCGAAGGCGCGCCTGCTGCGGGAACTGGACGACGTGCTCTAGGCGGGCACGGCGTCGAGCGGCACCTCGGCCTCGGCGGCCTGCTTGGCGCGGTCCCTGGCCTCGCGGCGGGCGAGGACCCAGACGCCGACCGGGATCATCGCGGTGAACAGCCACCACTGGATGGCGTAGGCCATGTGCGGGCCGATGTCGGAGTGGTTGGGCTCGGGGATCAGCTGGGGCTGGTCGGCCGGGGCCGGGGTGGTGCCGGTGAGTTCGAGGTAGCCGCCGAGGAGGGCGGCGCCGGTCAGCCGGGCCTGCTCGTCGGTGTTGATCAGGTTGAACTGGCGGTCGGGAAGGCCGGTGCGGTCCTTGATGCCGCTGCCGCCGTAGGTCTCCTCGGCGCGCAGCCGGCCGGTGAGGGAGACCTCGCCGGCCGGGGCGGCCGGGACGGGCGGGTACTCGGTGGCCCCGCTGCCGGAGGCGACCCAGCCGCGGTTGACCAGGACGGTGCCCTTGCCGTCGGCGAGCCGGAAGGGGGTCACGACGAAGTAGCCGATCGTCCCGTTGGAGTCGGTCCGCTTGCGGACCACGAACTCGTGTGCCGGGTCGTACTGTCCGGTGGCGGTCGCCGCGCGCCAGGTGAGGTCCTTGGGGACCGCGAAGCCGGGGGTCGGCGACAGGGTGTCGAAGGGGACCGGCGCGGCCGTGAGGGCCTGGCCGATCAGCTCGTTCCGGGCCACCCGGGCCTCGTGGCGGTGCAGCTGCCAGAACCCCAGCTTGATCGTCGCGGGGATCAGCAGCAGCGCGACCAGCATGGTGATCAGCCACTGTCGGGTCAGCAGAAAACGGTACACATGGGAACGGTACGCCGACCTCACAACCGGCTCACGCACCGGGGTGCGGGGCGACCTCGCGCAGCAGCTGGAGGAAGGCGTCCTCGCGGACCATGGGCGTGCCGACGTCACGGGCCTTGCGGGCCTTGCCGCTCCAGCTGTCCGGCTCGTTGGTGACCAGCAGACTGGTGAGGCGGCTCACCGAGGTCGCGATGTGCAGACCGGCCTCGACCGCGCGGTCCTCCAGGACCTCGCGGTCGGTGGCGGTGTCGCCGGTGATGGCCACCCGCATGCCCTGGACCAGCGGCTTGCCGTCCTCCCAGCGCCCCGGGTTGGGGTACGGGCAGGGCGGGCGCTTCCTGGCCTGGCGGTACGAGTTGCCGGTCCAGGTGCTGCGGCCGGGCGCGGCGGGCTCCTCCTCGCCGAGGTCGGTGACCGCGACGCAGTTCTGCAGCGGCAGCGGCACGCCGCCGTCGCGGGCGAGGCGGAGGCTGGGGCGGAAGGCCTCGGCGAGCACCCGGGCGTCGTCCAGGGCGTTGTGGGCGTGGCGCTGCTGGACGCCGAAGTGGGCGGCGAGCGAGGACAGCTTGCCGTTGGGCAGCGGCAGGCGCAGGTCGCGGGAGAGGACCATGGTGCACAGCCGCTGCTCGACCGGGGCGCGCAGGCCGGCCCGGGAGAACTCGCGGGAGATCATGTTCCAGTCGAAGAGCGCGTTGTGCGCGACCAGGACGCGGTTCTCCAGGCGGGCGGCGAACTCGTCGGCGATCTGCGGGAAGGTCGGGGCGGTGGCGAGCAGTTCGGCGGTGAGGCCGTGGATCCAGACCGGCCCCGGGTCCCGCTCGGGGTTGACCAGGGTGTACCAGTGGTCGACGACGTCGCCGTCCGGGTCCAGCTGGTAGACGCCCGCCGAGATGACGCGGTCCGAGCGGCCGAGACCGGTGGTCTCGACGTCGACGACAGCGAAGCCTCCGGCGGGTGCGGCGGAGCGCTGCGCGGGGACCGGTGCGGTCCGCGGCGCTCCGTACGTCTCGGGCTGGATCGGTTGCATGGTCCAACAGGATAAGGGGCCGGACGGGTGGCTCCGGCCGGAATGTTCCGACCGACCGCCCGGAATAGAGTGGTCGGCGGGGGTGTCGTACACCTGGTCGATATCGTTCAGCTAAGGAACAGCGCATGCGTGCCACCGTGATTCACGGCCCCAACGACATCCGGATCGAAGAAGTCCCGGACCCGGTGATCCAGCAGCCGACGGACGTGGTGCTCCGGGTGGTGAACGCCTGTATCTGCGGCAGTGACCTGTGGGCCTACCGCGGGGTGGCGCAGCGGGTGGCCGGTCAGCGGATCGGGCACGAGTTCCTGGGCGTGGTCGAGGAGGTCGGCGCCGAGGTGCGCGGCTTCGCCCGGGGGGACCTGGTGGTCGCGCCGTTCGTCTGGTCGGACGGGACGTGTGACTTCTGTCTCGAGGACCTCCAGACCTCCTGCCCGCACGGCGGGTTCTGGGGGCAGGTCGGTTCGGACGGCGGCCAGGGCGAGGCGGTCCGGGTGCCGTTCGCGGACGGGACGCTGGTGAGGCTGCCGAAGGAGGCGGCGGGCGACGAGAAGCTGCTGCCCGGGCTGCTGGCGCTGTCCGACGTGATGTCGACCGGGCACCACGCGGCGGTCTCGGCGCGGGTGCGGCCCGGGGCGACGGTCGCGGTGGTCGGCGACGGCGCGGTGGGCCTGTGCGGCGTGCTGGCGGCGCACCGGCTGGGCGCGGGCCGGATCATCGCGCTGGGCCGGCACACCGCTCGCACCGAGCTGGCCCTGCGCTTCGGTGCGACGGACGTGGTGGCGGAGCGCGGCGAGGCCGCGGTCGAGGCGGTGAAGGAGCTGACCGGCGGTCAGGGCGCGCACGCGGTGCTGGAGGCGGTCGGCACCGAGGAGTCGATGCGGACGGCCATCTCGATCGCCCGGGACGGTGGCGCGGTGGGGTACGTCGGGGTGCCGCACGGCGGCAGCGCGGGCGTCGACATCGGCCAGATGTTCGGCCGAAACGTTTCACTGAACGGCGGCGTCGCCCCGGCCCGCGCGTACATCCCCGAACTGCTGCCGGACGTGCTCTCGGGCGCCATCGAGCCCGGTCTGGTCTTCGACCGCACCGTCGGCCTGGACGGCGTCCCGGACGGCTACCGCGCGATGGACGACCGCTCGGCCCTGAAGGTGCGGATCGCCTTCTGAGGCGTCGGCTCCCGGCACCGGCCCGTGCCGCCCCCGTCCGGGGCGGCACGGGCCGGTGGTGTCTCCGGTGGCGTTCCCCGCGGGCGGTGGGACCCGGATCGTGCGCGGCGCACCGCCCGGATGGGCTGCTTTTCGGCCAATCGGATGGTGCGAAGGGGCGAACGGTCGACTGATCGCGATCAACCCCTTCCGGGGCGGGCAGGACGCTCCTAGCATTGCGCGGCGCGCACCAGACGTGTGACGCCCCTCACGTTCGATCGTTCCCCCCGTGTGACAAATACGCCGAAGGAGTGAGGAGACAGCGTGGATTCGCCGCCGCTCACCACCGCCGCCACGGAAGCCCAACTCATCGACGAGAGCGATGAGTTCAGGAAGCTGCGGCGCTCGTTCCGGAGCTTCGCCTTCCCGGTCACCATCGGTTTCGTGCTCTGGTACCTGCTCTACGTGCTGCTCTCCTGCTACGCCCCGGGACTGATGGGCACCAAGGTCCTCGGGCACGTCAACCTGGCCCTGGTGCTCGGGCTGCTGCAGTTCGCGACCACCTTCGCCATCGCGGCCTGGTACGCCCGCTACGCGGACCGGCGGATCGACCCGTCCGCCGCGGCGATCCGCGAGGCGCACGGCGCCGTCGTCCACGCTCCCCGGGAGGCCGCCGAATGAGCCTGCTCGCCAGCTCCGCCACCGAGCACCGCGGCCTGACGATGACCCTGTTCGGGGTCTTCGTCCTGGCCACCCTGGTCATCACCGTCCGGGCCGGGCGGCAGAACCGGAGCGCCTCCGACTTCTACGCCGGCGGCCGCGGCTTCACCGGCTTCCAGAACGGCCTGGCCATCTCCGGCGACTACATGTCCGCCGCCTCCTTCCTCGGCATCGCCGGGTTGATCGCGCTCAACGGCTACGACGGCTTCCTGTACTCGATCGGCTTCCTGGTCGCCTGGCTGGTCGCGCTGCTGCTGATCGCCGAACCGCTGCGCAACTCCGGCCGGTTCACCATGGCGGACGTGCTCGCGTTCCGGATGCGCCAGCGCCCGGTGCGCACCGCGGCCGGGGTGTCCACCATCGTGGTGTCGATCTTCTACCTGCTCGCCCAGATGGTCGGCGCCGGAGCACTGGTGGCCCTGCTGCTGGGGGTCACCGGGGACGGCGCCAAGCGCTGGACCATCCTCGCGGTGGGCGCCCTGATGATCGTCTACGTGGTGATAGGGGGCATGAAGGGCACCACCTGGGTGCAGATCGTCAAGGCGGTGCTGCTGATCGTCGGCGCCGCGCTGATGACCGTCCTGGTGCTCGCCAAGTACCACTTCAACCCCTCGGAGCTGCTCGGCGCGGCCGCCTCCGCCAGCGGCAAGGGCGCCGCCTTCCTCGAACCCGGGCTGAAGTACGGGGCCAGCGACACCTCCAAACTCGACTTCATCAGCCTGGGGATCGCCCTGGTGCTCGGCACCGCCGGACTGCCGCACATCCTGGTCCGCTTCTACACCGTGCCCACCGCCAAGGCGGCCCGGAAGTCGGTGCTCTGGGCGATCGGCATCATCGGCGTCTTCTACCTGATGACCCTGGCCCTCGGCTTCGGCGCCGCGGCACTGGTCGGCCGCAGCGGCATGGTGGCCGTCGAAGGGAAGACGCCGTCCGGGAACACCGCGGCGCCGCTGCTCGCCGAGCAGCTCGGCGGCGGGGCCGGCACCACCGGTGGGGCGGTCATGCTCGCGGTGATCTCGGCGGTCGCCTTCGCCACCATCCTCGCCGTGGTCGCCGGCCTCACCCTGGCCTCCTCGGCCTCGTTCGCCCATGACCTGTACGCCAACGTGATCCGGCGCGGCAGGGCGAGCGAGCGGGAGGAGGTGCTCTCGGCGAAGTGGGCCGCCGTCGCGATCGGCGCGGTCTCCATCGTCCTCAGCCTCTACGCGGGCAAGCTCAGCACCGCCGCCCTGGTCGCGCTGGCCTTCGCGGTGGCCGCCTCGGCGAACCTGCCGACCCTGCTCTACTCGCTGTTCTGGAAGCGCTTCACCACCACCGGCGCGGTCAGCTCGGTCTACGCCGGCCTGATCTCCTCGGTGGTGCTGGTGGTGTTCTCCCCGGTGCTGTCCGGAAGCGACAAGTCGCTCTTCCCGCACTCCGACTTCCACTGGTTCCCGCTGGAGAACCCCGGGCTGGTGTCCATCCCGATCGGCTTCCTGGCGGGCTGGCTCGGCACCCTGCTGTCCAGGGAACGACCCGACCCGGCGAAGTACGCTGAACTGGAGGTCCGCTCGCTGACCGGACTGGGCGCCCACTGATCGTCCCGCGATGACTATGCTGGCCCGGCCCGCCGTCACGGTGGCCGGGCCCGTCGCATCTCGGGGAAGGACGCACGTGCTGCTCGACACCTTCGGACGACAGGCCGTCGACCTGCGGGTCTCCCTCACGGACCGGTGCAACCTGCGCTGCACCTACTGCATGCCGGAGGAGGGCCTCCAGTGGCTGGCCAAGCCCGACCTGCTGACCGACGAGGAGATCGTCCGGCTGGTCACCGTCGCGGTGCGCGACCTGGGCGTGCGGGAGGTCCGCTTCACCGGCGGTGAGCCGCTGCTGCGCCCCGGGCTGGTCGCCGTCGTCGCCGCCTGCTCGGAGTTGGAGCCGCGCCCGGAGCTCTCGCTGACCACCAACGGCATCGGGCTGGCCCGCACCGCGACGGCACTGCGCGAGGCCGGGCTCGACCGGGTCAACGTCTCGCTGGACACCCTCGACCCCGAGGTGTTCCACACCCTCACCCGCCGCCACCGCCACCAGGACGTGCTGGACGGGCTGGCCGCCGCCGAGGCCGCCGGGCTGGCGCCGGTGAAACTGAACGCGGTGCTGATGCGCGGCGTCAACGACCACGAGGCGGCCGACCTGCTCGCCTGGTGCCTGGAGCGGGGCTACGAGCTGCGCTTCATCGAGCAGATGCCGCTGGACGCCCAGCACGGCTGGGACCGCTCGTCGATGGTCACCGCGACGGAGATCCTGGAACTGCTGCGGGCCCGCTTCACGCTCACCCCCGAGCCGTCCGCGCGCCGGGGAGCGGCACCCGCCGAACGCTGGCTGGTGGACGGCGGCCCGGGCCGGGTGGGCGTGATCGCCTCGGTCACCCGCCCGTTCTGCCGGGCCTGCGACCGCACCCGGCTGACCGCCGACGGGCAGGTGCGCAACTGCCTGTTCGCGACCGGGGAGACCGACCTGCGCACCGCGCTGCGCTCGGGCGCGGACGACGCCGAACTGGCCACGCTGTGGCGGGCGGCGATGTGGGGCAAGAAGGCCGGGGCCGGGATCGACGACCCGGAGTTCCTCCAGCCCGATCGGCCGATGTCCGCGATCGGCGGCTAGACCGGCGCCTCGGTGGCCGTCCGACGGCTCCCGCGGTCGGCGGCTAGACCGGCTTCTCGGAGTCCCCGGTGCCCTCGGCCGCCTCCGGGGTCCAGTCGGCGAAGGCGACGACCTCCTTGAGGAAGCCGCGCACCCCGAGGAACTGGGACAGGTGCTCGCGGTGCCCGTCGCAGGCGAGCCAGGTCTTGCGGCGGTCCGGGGTGTGCAGCTTGGGGTTGTTCCACACCAGCACCCAGCCGGCGTCCGCCCGGCAGCCCTTGGCGGAGCAGATCGGCGTCTGCGCGGTGTCCATCGGGCCGTCCTCAACGATTGGCGGGTACGTCTGCACCGCCAGTCTGTCACGCCCGCAGGGGCCCACCGGATCCGGGCATGGCGACGCCGGGCAGCCACGGGGGGAGCCGCCCGGCGTCGGTCCGTCGCTCCGACGGGGGATGCGGAGCGCGTACGCAGTATGTCACGCCAAGACCCCCGGATGGGGAGGTCTTGCATGATTAATCTGAGCTTCTTCTGAGCTTTCGCCGAGCCGAACGGGGGTGAAGCGACACGAAACGGACGGTCAGTCCACGTCCTGTGAAGGATCGGTGGGAACGGCCTTCGCCTCTTGCGCACCGGCCTTCGCACCCGCACCACCCGTCCCACCCGGGCCGAGCATCAGCGGGGTGTCGAGCGGGATGTCGAAGGTGCTCGGCAGCCCCGGGGCCCGCTCCCGGCCCGCGTTGGCTATCAACACGGCGAAGTACGGCAGCAGCACGGCACCCGCCAGCGCGGCGAACGCCAGCACCCGCTGGACGTCCCACAGCACCACGGCGAGCAGCACGCAGGCCGTACGGGCCAGCATCGAGATGACGTAGCGGCGCTGGCGCCCCCGGACGTCCTCGGTGAGGCTGCTGCGCGCACCGGTGATCCGGAAGACCTGCCCGCCGTCGGCACTCTTGCCCATGTGTCCTACCGCCCTCGTCACGCACTCCCGCGCCTGGCCGCGCGGCCTCCTCACGGTACGCCCGGACCCGGGCGGCGACGAGACCGGGTGGGCCGGACCCACCCGGTCGGGTGCGCGAAGGGCCTGTCCGGCGGAGCGGACAGGCCCTTCGGGTCGCGGTTACGAGCGCCGGGAGAGGTACTGCGGGGGTACGGCGCCGGTCAGCCAGACGCCGTTCTCGCTGAGCCGGAACCCGTGGCCGGCCGCCGTCATCGCCGCCGCGTTCACGGTCAGCACCACCGGACGGCCGTGCCGGGCGCCGACCCTGGTCGCCGTCTCGGTGTCCGCCGAGAGGTGGACGTCCTGGCGGGCCATCGGGCGCAGGCCCTCGTGGAAGATCGCCGCCAGGTGCCGGTCGGCGGTGCCGTGGTAGAGCACGGGCGGCGGCACGGCGGCGGCCAGACCGAGGTCGACCGCCACCGTGTGGCCCTGGTTGGCGCGGATCGAGAGACCGTCCGGCGAGTAGCCGAAGCGGCGCTTGTCATTGGTCGCCACGACGTGGTCCAGCTCCGCCCGGGTGAGCGGCCGGCCCCGGGCGGCGAGCCCGGCGAGCAGCTCGTCGACCCGGACCCAGCCGGCCCCGTCCAGCGTGACCCCCGCCAGACCGGGCTCGTGCCGCAGGATGCGCGACAGCATCTTGCTCGACCTGACCAGGCGCTTCTCGTCCATCATGTCTCTCGATCCCCCGTCGGTCGGTGGCTAGGAGGCCTGGCTGACCGAACTCATGTTGAAGTCCGTGACGCGCACGGGCGGCATCGCGGTGCGGGTGACGTCGTCACTCCACTCGCGGGGCAGGCAGCGTTCGGTGCGGCCCACCTCGGTGATCCGGTTCAGCAGGTCCACCGGGGACTCGTTGAACCTGAAGTTGTTGACCTCGCCGACGACCTCGCCGTTCTCCACCAGGTAGACGCCGTCCCGGGTGAGGCCGGTGAGCAGCAGCGTCGCCGGGTCCACCTCGCGGATGTACCACAGGCAGGTGAGCAGCAGGCCGCGCTCGGTGCGGGCGATCATCTCGTCCAGGGTCGGCGCGGACTCCTGGTCGGCCGTCTCCAGCACGAGGTTGTCGATCGCCGGGCGCAGCGGCAGGCCGGTGAGGGCGGCCGCGTGGCGGCTGGTGATCAGGTCGTTCAGCACGCCCTCGCGGATCCACTCGGTGGCGGCGATCGGCTGGCCGTTGTCGAAGACCGAGAAGTCCCCGCCGGTGGAGTGGGTGAGCACGAACGGCGCGGCCTCCAGGCCGGGCTCGTGCGGGTCGGAGCGCAGCGTCAGCGGCAGGGCGCTGAGCTTGTCGCCGATCCGGGTGCCGCCGCCGGGCTTGGCGAAGACCGTCCGGCCCTCCTGGGCGTCCCGGCCGCCGGAGGACCAGTTGAGGACGATCAGCAGGTCGGCGACGGCCGAGGGCGGCAGCAGCGCCTCGTACCGCCCGGCCGGCAGCTCCACCTTGCGGGCGCCCCAGCCGAGCCGCCTGGTCAGCTCGGTGTGCAGGGCGGTGACGTCGACGTCGGCGAAGTCCCGGGTGCCGGCACCCACCCAGGCGGAGCTGGACAGGTCGGCGGTCTTGGCGTTGATCTCGACCATGCCGGTGGGCTGGTCGTGGCGCAGCCGCAGGCCGGTGGAGGTGCCCAGGTAGCTGGAGGTCATCTCGTGCCGGGCGAAGCCGTACAGCAGCTCGCCCTGGGCGGCGGCGCGGGCGAAGGCCTCGCCGAGGGCCGGGCCGAAGGCGTCGAACACCTCGATGGACGTCACCGCGGGCGGCTCGGTGAAGTCCGGCGAGGAGGGCCGGCCGGCGACCAGCGGCTGGGCGTCCTCGGCCGGCCCGGCGGCGCGGGCGGCCTCCTCGGCGGCCCGCACCAGGTCCTCCACCTCCTCCGCGGTGACGGCCTCGCGGGAGACCACCCCGGAGGCGGTGCCCTCGGCGCCGGCCACGGTGGCGATCACGGTGAGGCGGCGGCCGCGGGTGACGCCGTTGGTGGTCAGCGCGTTGCCGGCCCAGCGCAGGTTGGCGGTGGACTCCTCGTCGGCGATCACCACGCAGCCGTCGGCGCGGGAGAGGCCGAGCGCCAGCTCGACGAGTTCGTGGGGCTGCTTCGCGGTCATCAGTGACCCGCCTCCTGCTGGGTGTTGAGCACGTTGACGTTGCGGAACAGCGCCGACGGGCAGCCGTGGCTGACCGCCGCGATCTGGCCGGGCTGCGCCTTGCCGCAGTTGAAGGCGCCGCCGAGGAGGTAGGTCTGCGGGCCGCCGACCGCCGCCATCGAGCCCCAGAAGTCGGTGGTGGTGGCCTGGTAGGCGAAGTCCCGGACCTGGCCGGCGAGTTCGCCGTCCTTGATGGCGTAGGCGCGCTGCCCGGTGAACTGGAAGTTGTACCTCTGCTGGTCGATCGACCAGGAACGGTCGCCGACGATGTAGAGGCCGTTCTCGACCTGGGCGACCAGGCCCGCGGTGTCCGGGCCGTCGGCGGCCGGCTGGAGCGAGACGTTGGCCATCCGCTGCACCGGGACGTTTGCGGGGGAGTCGGCGAAGGCGCAGCCGTTGGAGCGCTCGAAGCCCTTCAACCCGGCGATCCTGCGGTCGAGTTGGTAGCCGACCAGGACGCCGTCCCGGACCAGGTCCCAGGACTGGGTGGCCACGCCCTCGTCGTCGTAGCCGATGGTGGACAGGCCGTGCTCGGCGGTGCGGTCGCCGGTGACGTGCATCAGCTCGGAGCCGTACTTCAGCGAGCCGAGCTGGTCGAAGGTGGCGAAGGAGGTGCCGGCGTAGGC
The DNA here is from genome assembly GCF_055633695.1 of Kitasatospora sp. NPDC114501. NCBI lineage: Bacteria > Bacillati > Actinomycetota > Actinomycetes > Kitasatosporales > Streptomycetaceae > Kitasatospora > Kitasatospora sp. NPDC114501. The sequence continues at coordinate 326,445 of NZ_JBVKDS010000010.1, forward strand.
GGCCTCGTAGCCGAGCGCGCGGTCCAGCTCGGTGGCGTGGCCGACCGACTCGTGGATGGTCAGCCAGAGGTTGGTCGGGTCGACGACCAGGTCGTAGCGGCCCGCCTCGACGCTCGGCGCCCGCATCTTCTCGGCCAGCAGGACGGGCAGTTCGGCGAGCTCGGCGTCCCAGTCCCAGCCGGTGCCGGTGACGTACTCGTAGCCGCGGCCGACCGGCGGGGCCAGGGTCTGCATCGAGTCGAAGGCGCCGGTGCGCTCGTCGACCGAGGTGGCCTCCAGGTCGGAGTGCACCCGGATCCGCTGCTGGGTGGTCACCGTGCCGGCGGTGTCCGCGTAGAACTTGTTCTCCTGGACGGTCCGCAGCGCCGCCTGGACGTGCGAGACGCCCTCGGCGGCCAGCAGCCGGGAGCTGCGCTCGGCGAGCAGCGCGGTCTTCTCGGCGTCCGGCACCTCGAAGGGGTTGACCTCGTACGAGGAGACCCAGGTGACGTCCCGGTACACCGGCTCGTCGGCCAGCTCGACCCGGTCGGTGGAGCCGGCCGCCCGGCCGATCCCGCCGGAGAGTCGGGCCACCGCGACGGCCTGCTCGGCGACCCGGGCGGCCGCCTCGGGGGTGAGGTCGACGCCGGCGGCGAAGCCCCAGGCGCCGTCCAGCACCACCCGGACGGCGAAACCGAGCCGCACGCTGTCGGAGGTGCCGGCCGGCCGCGCGTCGCGCAGCCGCCAGGAGGCGCTGCGGATCCGCTCCAGGCGGAAGTCGGCGTGGCTCACGCCCAGTTCGCGGGCCCGGGTGAGGGCCGCGTCGGCGAGGGGGCGCAGCGGCAGGGCGAGGAACAGCGGGTCGACGGCGCGCCCGTGCGGCGCGCCGGAGCGATCGGCCGGAGGGATCGGAGGCAAGCGGGCTCCCAGGTCATGGAGGGTGGCGGTGCGGCGCCACAGGGGCGCCCGCACCGCATCATTTCCCGTCCACCGGGTTTCCGGCCAGCGCATTTCGACCGGTGCGCCGCGGTCTCGGCCGGTGCAACCGTAGGACCGGCCCCCGGTTCGGGGCGGTCAGCCGACGGTCTCCCACCAGCCGTCCAGCTCCGGCGGATTGTCGACGTCGACCCGCTCGCCGGGGCGCGGCACCGCCAGCGGGACGGCCTGGTCCTTGGCGGCCTTCACCAGCCGCTCGACCGGCTCGGCCCAGGGGTGCAGGCCCAGGTTGAAGGTGCACCAGTGGACGGGCACCAGCAGGCCGGCGGTCAGGTCCCGGTGGGCGAGGACGGCGTCCTCGGGGGTCATGTGGATGTCCGCCCAGGCCGCGTCGTAGGCGCCGATCTGGACCAGCGCGGCGTCGAACGGGCCGTGCTGCTCGCCGATCCGGGCGTAGCCCTCGAAGTAGCCGGAGTCGCCGGTGTAGAAGACCCTGCGGTTCGGGCCGGCGACCACCCAGGAGCCCCACAGGGTGGTGTTGCGGGTCAGGCCGCGGCCGGAGAAGTGGTGCGCGGCGGTCAGCGTGAGCACCAGGTCACCCAGGTTGCAGGTCTCGTCCCAGTCCAGCTCGATGATCCGGTGTTCGGGGACGCCCCAGCGGCGCAGGTGGGCGCCGATGCCGAGCGGCACCGCGAAGGGCGCGGACTGGCTGCGCACCAGGCGCTTGACGGTCGCCATGTCCAGGTGGTCGTAGTGGTCGTGCGAGATCAGCACCGCGTCGACCTGCGGCAGCTCCTCCAGCTCCACCGGCACCGGGTGCAGCCGCTTGGGGCCGACGTGCGCGGCGGGGGAGCAGCGGTCGCTCCAGATCGGGTCGAGCAGCACCCGGAAGCCCTCGATCTCCACCAGCACGGAGGCGTGCCCGTACCAGGTGACCTCGACGCCCTCGGCGGCCGGCCCGGGCGGGGAGGCGGGGCGGACGGTCGGCACCGGGTGGGCGGGGACCCGGCCGGCCCGCTCGAACAGCATCCGGCGGGCGGTGGCGCCGTCGAAGCCGGGCGCCCCGGCGGCGCGGGCGAGCGTGGAGGGCGCGTTGTGGAAGACGCCGTCGCGGTACTGCGGGGAGTTGCGCACCCGCTCCTCGCGCTCGCCGTCCGGCCGCCGCCCGAACGCCGCCGGAAGGTCGCGCAGCGACCACGCGGCCGCGCCCAGGCCGGCCGCCAGGGCGGTGAGGGCCAGCAGTCGTCCGCGCCGGTGGGTGCTCCCGGGCCGTGCCTTGGTCATCCGTTCTGCCTTCGTCGCTCGCCGGGACGGTCGGGGATCGGTACGGCAGGTCCCGGGTCGGCCCGCACCACGGGGGCAACGGGTGCGCCCGTCCGTGTTGTTCCCGTACAGTCGCCCCGATCCGGGCAGCGCCCGGGCCTGGGCGGTGTCCGCGGCCGGGACGGCTCGGGCGGCCGCGGATTGTCGGATTGCGACAGATCCGCCGGGGACGCGCTGTGGGAGCCCGATGCGCCGCCGCCGCCGACCGCCCGATAGCGTCACACTGCGTACGCATTCCGACGTACGCGCTCACACACGGAGAGAGGTGGATCGTTGAGCCGCTCGGTTCTCGTCACCGGAGGAAACCGGGGCATCGGCCTCGCGATCGCCCAGGCCTTCGCCGAAGCGGGCGACAAGGTGGCCGTCACCAGCCGCTCGGGCGAGGTGCCCGAGGCGCTGGCCAAGTACGGCGTCCTCGCGGTCCGCTGCGACATCACGGACGCCACGCAGGTCGACGCCGCCTTCACCGAGATCGAGCAGAAGCACGGTGCGGTCGAGGTGCTGGTCGCCAACGCGGGCATCACCAACGACACCCTGCTGCTGCGCATGACGGAGGAGGACTTCACCTCCGTCGTGGACACCAACCTGACCGGCGCCTTCCGGGTGGTCAAGCGCGCCTCCAAGCTGATGATGCGGGCCCGGAAGGGCCGCGTCGTGCTGATCTCGTCCGTGGTGGGCCTGTCCGGCTCCCCGGGCCAGGCCAACTACGCCGCCTCCAAGGCCGGCCTGGTGGGCTTCGCCCGGTCGCTGGCGCGCGAGCTGGGCCCGCGCAACATCACCGTCAACGTCGTCGCCCCCGGCTTCGTCGACACCGACATGACCGCCGTGCTCAGTGACGAGCGCCGCGCGGAGATCGTCTCGGGCGTGCCGCTGGGCCGCTACGCGGCGCCCGCCGAGGTCGCCTCCACCGTGCGGTTCCTCGGGTCGGACGAGGCCGCGTACATCACTGGAGCCGTCATTCCCGTCGACGGCGGATTGGGCATGGGTCACTGATCATGAGCGGAATCCTCGAAGGCAAGCGGATCCTGATCACCGGTGTGCTGATGGAGTCCTCCATCGCCTTCCACACCGCCAGGCTCGCGCAGGAGCAGGGTGCGGAGATCATCCTCACCGCCTTCCCGCGCCCGAGCCTGACCGAGCGGATCGCCAGGAAGCTGCCGCACCCGGTGAAGGTGCTGGAGCTGGACGTCTCCAGCCCGGAGCAGCTGGCCGGCATCGCTGACCAGGTCCGTGAGCACCTGCCGACCCTGGACGGCATCGTCCACTCGATCGGCTTCGCCCCGCAGGACGCGCTGGGCGGCAGCTTCCTGGACACCCCGTGGGAGTCCGTGGCCACCGCGATGCACGTCTCGGCGTACTCGCTGAAGTCGCTGACCACGGCGCTGCTGCCGCTGATGCAGGACGGCGGCTCGGTGGTCGGCCTGACCTTCGACGCGCAGTTCGCCTGGCCGCAGTACGACTGGATGGGCCCGGCCAAGGCGGCCCTGGAGTCGACCAACCGCTACCTGGCGCGCTACCTGGGCGAGCGGGACATCCGCTGCAACCTGATCTCGGCCGGTCCGATCGGCTCGATGGCGGCCAAGTCCATCCCGGGCTTCGGCGACCTGGCCGACACCTGGAACCACCGCTCCCCGCTGAAGTGGGACCTGAGCGACCCGGAGCCGGCCGGCCGCGGCATCGTCGCGCTGCTGTCGGACTGGTTCCCGAAGACCACCGGCGAGATCATCCACGTCGACGGCGGTCTGCACGCCATCGGCGCCTGACGCTCCGCCCGTACGCCGCTGCCCGGCGCCCCTCCTCGGGGGTGCCGGGCAGCGGCGTTTCGCGCTCGCGCGGGGGAGGTCAGGCCTCGGCGGTGGCGCAGGCGCCGATGGCGCGGCCGGCCTCGACCGAGGCGCGCTGGGCGTCGCCGGCCCGGATGGCCTCCAGGATGGTGTGGTGGCCGATGTAGCGCTCGGCGATCAGCTCGGGGCCGACGTCGTGCCGCAGGTGCTGGCGGGTGACCTCGCCGAGGTCGGCGTAGACGGCGAGCAGGACGTCGTTGTGGGAGGCGGCCACCACGGCCTGGTGGAAGGCGGCGTCGGCCTGGACGAAGTCCTCGGCGTCGCCGGAGTGCCAGGCGGCCTCCCGGCGGGCCAGCGCGCCGTCCAGCAGCTCCAGGTCGCGGGCGGTGCGGCGGTGGGCGGCGAGGCCCGCCGCCGAGGTCTCCAGCGCCGCCCGCAGCTCGGCGACCTGTCCCTGGTCGGCGTCGGCGAAGCGGCGGTGCATCACTCCGGCCAGCTCGCTGGTGGCCAGCACGTAGGTGCCGGAGCCCTGTCGGATGTCGAGCAGGCCGTTGTGGGCGAGGGCGCGGACGGCCTCGCGGACGGTGTTGCGGGCGACCCCGAGCTGCTCGACCAGGGCGGCCTCGGTGGGGATCCGCGAACCGACCGGCCACTCCCCGGAGGTGATCTGGGCACGCAGCTGGGCGATCACCTGGTCGGACAGCGGGGTGCGCCTCGGCGAGGACAGCGCCACGGGGGACTCCTTGCGACTACGGCTCGGGTGGGGCCTGGGTGGGAGGCGGCCGGTCCGGGTGGGAGATGGCCGGAGGATGAACGGTCGGCACATCATGCCAATTCCGAGGTGCATCAATTCATCCCATCATTCTATGATGCTCCCCATGTCCGTAGCAGAGACCCCAGCTTCCGCCCGGACGGAGGGCCGGCCGCCGCGCGCGGAGCAGCCCGCCGCCCCCGGCTCCGCCAAGTACCTGGGCTGGCTGTTCGCCGTCGCGATCGCCGCCGCCGCCTTCAACCTGCGCCCCGTGGTCACCAGCCTCGGGCCGCTGCTCGACCAGGTCCGCGACGACCTCGGGATGAACCCGACGCTCGCCGGGCTGCTCACCGCCGTCCCGTCGCTGTGCTTCGCGCTGTTCGGCTTCGCCGCACCGGCCGCGGCCCGCCGGATCGGCCCGATCGCGGTCGTCACGGCCGGGATGGGCGCGATCACCGCGGGCGTGCTGGCACGCTCCTTCGCCGGCGGCACGGCGGTGTTCCTGCTGCTCACCGCGCTCGCACTGGCCGGCGTCGCGGTCTCCAACGTGCTGCTGCCGGTCGTGATCAAGCGCTACTTCCCGGAGAAGGTCGGTCCGATGATCGGCCTGTACTCCATGGCGCTGTCCGCCGGCACCGCGCTGGCCGCCGCCGTCACCGTGCCGCTGACCAGCGCGCTCGGCGGCGACTGGCGCTACGGCCTGGGCGTCTGGGCCGCCCTCGGCGCGCTCGCCCTGGTGCTCTGGCTGCCGGTGCTGATCGCCAAGCGCGAGCGCGGCGAGCGGTCGGGCGGCGCCGCCGTGCCGGTCAGGCTGCCGATCACCCGCAGCCGTACCGCCTGGGCGCTGGCCTGCTTCTTCGGCTTCCAGGCCACCGGCGCGTACGTGGTGATGGGCTGGCTGCCGAAGATCTTCCAGGACGCCGGCATCGACAAGGGCACCTCCGGGGTGCTGCTCGCGGTCACCATGGTGATCGGCGTGCCGGTCTCCTTCGTGCTGCCCAACCTGGCCGCCCGGCGCGGCGACCAGCGGCTGTTCGTGGTCGTGCTGGCCGCCTGCGGGATCGCCGGGTACACCGGGCTGGCACTCGCCCCCGCCGGCGGGTCCTGGCTCTGGGCGTCCCTGGTGGGCCTGTCCAACTGCGCCTTCCCGCTGGTGCTGACGATGATCGGCCTGCGGGCCCGGACGGCCGGCGGCGTCGCGCAGCTGTCCGCCTTCGCCCAGGGCGTCGGCTACCTGATCTCCATCCCCGGCCCGATCCTGATCGGACGGCTCTACGACGTCACCGGCGAGTGGTACCTGCCGCTGGGCTTCCTGGCGCTGCTGCTGGTGCCGCAGATGCTGTTCGGCCTGCGGGCGGCGCGCGCCCGGCACATCGAGGACGAGGCGGTGCACCCGGCGGAGCACGCCCGGGCGTGACGCCCCGGCGGACGGCGGGCGTGTTCGGGATGGGAGAATTCCGGACATGCCCGTTCTCGATCCCAACCCCACCGACGGCCGCAAGCAGCTCGGCCGCATCGCCCTCGCCATCGCCGCCATCGTGGTGCTGGTGGCGATCATCGCCACCATCGCCCCCAACCTGGACTGACGGACGCCGGTACGCCGTCCGACGCCCAGGTGAACGGGGCGATGACGACACTCCTCGCCCCTCGGAGTGGCGGCATCCGGGAGCGTCGCGCCGCCGGGCCGCTTTTCTGCCAAGCTTGCTGGGTATGAGCGCCGACACGCCCCGCAGGATCATCGTTCTCCGCCATGCCAAGGCCGACTGGCCGGACGGCGTGGACGACCACGACCGGCCGCTGGCCGACCGGGGCCGTCACCAGGCCCCGGACGCCGGCCGCTGGCTGGTCGACTCCGGCATCAACCCCGACTACGTGGTCTGCTCCACCGCGCTGCGCACCCGCGAGACCTGGAAGCTGGCGGTGCACGAGCTGCCGCAGCGGCCGCACCGGACCGTCTACGAGGAGCGGGTCTACGAGGCCAGCCCCGGCGAGATCATCGCCGTGCTCCAGGAGACCCCGGAGGAGTACTCGGACGTGGTGCTGGTGGGCCACAACCCGGGGGTGCTGGGGCTGACCCAGGTGCTGGCCGGGGACGCGGGCGACCGGGACGCGCTGGAGCGGCTGCGGCTCGGCGGCTTCCCGACGGCGGCGATCGCGGTGCTCAGCTTCAGCGGCTCCTGGAAGGGCGTCGAGCCGGGCGTGGCCCAGCTGGTCTCGTACCACACGCCGCAGGACTGACCCCCCTGGAACGTACCGAGGGGCGCGCGGAGCTGATCCGCGCGCCCCTCGGGTGCGTCCGCGGCCCGCCCGGGCGGGCCTCACTCCATCGGCCGTGGCCGGGCCGTCTACTCGGTCGGGGTGCCGTGCAGCGCGTCGGCCGCCTCGACCTCCTCGCGGGTGATGCCCAGCAGGTACAGCACGGTGTCCAGGAAGGGCACGTTCACGGCCGTGTCGGCGGCCTCGCGCACCACCGGCTTGGCGTTGAACGCCACCCCGAGACCGGCCGCGTTCAGCATGTCCAGGTCGTTGGCGCCGTCGCCGATCGCCACCGTCTGCTCCAGCGGCACCTTCGCCCGCTCGGCGAAGCGGGCCAGCCAGCGGGCCTTGCCCGCCCGGTCCACGATCTCGCCGACCACCCGGCCGGTGAACCGGCCGTCCACCACCTCCAGGGTGTTCGCCGCCGCGAAGTCCAGCCCCAGCTGCTCCACCAGGTGGTCGGTGACCTGGGTGAAGCCGCCGGACACCACCGCGACCTGGTAGCCGAGGCGCTGGAGCGTACGGATCAGGGTGCGCGCGCCCGGCGTGAAGCGGACCTCGGCGCGGACCTTCTCGGTCACCGAGGCGTCCAGCCCGGCCAGCAGCGCCACCCGGGCCCGCAGCGACTCGGCGAAGTCCAGCTCGCCGCGCATCGCCGCCGCCGTCACCTCGGCGACCTCCTCCTCGCAGCCCGCGTGGGCGGCGAACAGCTCGATCACCTCGTCCTGGATGAGCGTGGAGTCGACGTCCATGACCACCAGGCGCTTGGCCCGGCGCTCCAGCCCGGCGGCGACCACCGCGACGTCCACCCGCTGGGTGGCCGCCTCCTGGGCCAGCGCGGCCCGCAGCTCGTCGGTGGCCACACCGGAGACCGCCAGCTCGACCGCCGTCACCGGGTACTTGGCGAGGCGGAACACACGGTCGATGTTGCCGCCCGAGGCGGTGATCCGGGAGGTGAGCGCGCAGACGGCGGCGGCGGTCAGCGGGTTGCCGAGCACCGTGACGTGCGAACGGCCCTCGCGGCGCGGCCGGTTGTCACCGATGCCGGAGAGGATCTCGGCCTGGAGCTTCTGCTCGTCGGCCCAGCGGTGGACGGTGGCCCGCAGCCCGCCCTCGGCGCCGGGCGAGGGGGGCGGGGTGATCAGGGCGCACAGCGTGATGCGGCCACGGGTGACCACCTGCTCGATGTCGATGACGTCGACGCCGAAGCCGGCCAGCGTCGCGAAGAGGCCGGCGGTGATGCCGGGGCGGTCCTTGCCGAACACCTTGACGAGCAGGGTGCGCTCGTCCGCGGTCCGGTGCTGGGCGGCGGGGAGGGGCTCAGCGGCCAGGGGCGATGCGTTCATGGTGCCTCCCACGCTACCGGGCGCCCGACGGCCCGGGGGCACCCGTCCCACGTCGCGGGACGCCACCGGCCGGGGCTCGGTCGCAGCCTGGTCACAGTCACCCGGGCCGACTTTCACCGGCGGTCGACGGGCTGGAATGATTCCCCCCGTCAGTCACAGGAACATCGCACCCCGGCCGGGGGCCACAATTCGGGGGAACCGAGAGAGCGGGGCAGGCGCGCAGTGCCGCAACTCGTCATTGAGATCAACGGACAGCAGCGGACTCTGGAGCCCGGGCGGTCCTACACCATCGGGCGCAACCCGCAGTCGGACTTCCCGTTCGACGACGCACGGGTGTCCTGGCAGCACGGGACCATGAGCTTCAACGGCAGCGGATGGCAGCTGGACGACCACGGCAGCACCAACGGAACGTACGTGGCCGGTGCCCGCACCATGCAGGCCCAGCTGTTCCCCGGTGCCGTGGTCAACCTGGGCAACCCGGAGAACGGCCCCCGGCTCGGCTTCTCCGCACCCGCGCACGCCGCGGCTCCGCAGGCCGCCCCGATGCACGAGGCCGCCACCAGCCGCGGCCCGGTGCCCGCACCCCAGCAGCCCGCCCCGCAGCAGGGCTGGCCGCAGCACGACCCGTACCAGCAGCCGCAGCAGGCCTGGCCGGGCCAGCCGCAGGCGCAGCCGCCGTTCCCGCAGCAGCAGTACGCGCCGCCGCAGGCCCAGCCGGCCCCGCAGCAGCCCCAGCACGGCGGCTTCCGGGAGCAGGGCTTCCCGGCCCCGCCGCAGCACGGGGGCGGCGGTCCTCAGCCGACCGTCATCCGCAACCTGACGTCGGCGATGCGCACCGTCCGGATCGGTCGTGCGCTCGACAACGACATCGTGGTGTCCGACCTCCAGGTCTCCCGCCACCACGCCGAGCTGCGCCAGCTCCCGGACGGCCGCTACGAGATCGTCGACCTCGGCAGCCACAACGGCATCTTCCTCAACGGCCAGCGCGTCCAGCGCCAGCTGATGGGACCGCAGGACCGCCTGACCGTCGGCCACTCGAGCTTCGTGCTGGTCGGCGACCAGCTGCAGGAGTTCGTCGACACCGGCGCGGTCTCCTTCTCCGCCCGCCACCTGACCGTCGAGGTCGAGCACAAGGGCGCCAAGAAGATCCTGCTCAACGACGTCAGCTTCGGCGTCCCGGAGAAGTCCCTGGTCGCGGTCATCGGCCCGTCCGGCTCCGGCAAGTCGACCCTGCTGCGCGCCCTCACCGGCTACCGCCCGGCCGACCGCGGCGACGTCCTGTACGACGGCCGCAACCTCTACAAGCAGTTCGCCGAACTGCGCTCGCGCATCGGCCTGGTGCCCCAGTCGGAGATCCTGCACAAGGAGCTCACCGTCCGCACCGGCCTGAAGTACGCGGCCCGGCTGCGCTTCCCCGGCGACACCGAGGCGCGCGAGCGCGAGGCCCGGATCGACGAGGTGCTGTACGAGCTGCGCCTGGACAAGCGCGCCGACAACAAGATCACCGCGCTCTCGGGCGGCCAGCAGAAGCGCGTCTCGGTCGCCCTGGAGCTGCTCACCAAGCCGTCGCTGATCTTCCTGGACGAGCCCACCTCGGGCCTCGACCCGGGTATGGACCGCGAGGTCATGCAGATGCTGCGCGGCCTCGCCGACGACGGCCGCACCATCCTGGTCGTCACCCACTCGGTGGCCGAACTCGCGCTCTGCGACCGGCTGCTGGTGATGGCTCCGGGCGGCTCGGTGGCCTACTTCGGCCCGCCGGACGAGGCACTGCACTTCTTCGGGTACGAGACCTGGGCGGACGTCTTCCAGGCCTTCGAGAACTACCCGGACCACGACTGGGCCGGCCGCTACCGCGGCTCGGTGCACTACCAGCAGTACTCCGCCCCCGACGTGGAGTCGGGCGAGGTGCAGCACGCCCAGGTCGCCCAGGAGGCGATCCGCCCGCCCAAGCCGCAGAGCTGGGGCTCGCAGCTGTGGACGCTGATGCGCCGCTACATGTCGGTGCTCGCCTCGGACCGCGGCTTCCTGGCCCTGTCGGTGCTGCTGCCCGCGGTCATCGGCGCGGTCAGCGTGCTGATCCCCAACGAACCGGGGCTCGCGCCCAACCCCAAGACGCAGCTCCACCTCAACAGCGGCGCCGCGACGATCATGCTGATCCTGGCGATCGGCGCCTGCTTCTCCGGAGCGGCCAACTCGGTCCGCGAGTTGATCAAGGAACGGGCGATCTACGAGCGAGAACGAGCCACCGGGCTCTCCCGTTCGGCGTACATGATGTCCAAGATCATCGTGCTGGGCGTCTTCAGCGTGATCCAGGGCGCCATCATCTCCGCCGTCGGCTTCCTGCCGCGCAAGCTCCCCGAGACCGGCCTGATCGTCAAGAACCTGCCGATCATCGAGATGACCGTCGGCATGATCCTGCTGAGCTTCGCCGCGATGATGTTCGGCCTGATGATCTCCGCGCTGGTGAAGACCGCCGAGAAGACCATGCCGCTGCTGGTCATGTTCGCCATCGTCCAGGTCGTCTTCACCGGCTGCCTCTTCCAGATCTTCAGCAAGCCCGGACTGGAGCAGGTCGCCTGGCTGATGCCGGCCCGCTGGGGCACCGGCATCGTGTCCACCACGCTCGACCTGTCCGTGCTCATGGGCCCCTGGAACAAGGACTTCCAGAACCCCAACTACGACCCGCTGTGGGAGCACAGCGTCGCCCAGTGGGCGATCGACGCCGGCGTACTGATCGTCATCTCCGCCGTCATCGGCGTCATCGTGACCCGGCTCCAGCGCCGGCACGAGCCCGAGGTCATGCAGAAGGGCTGACCCCTTCTCCGACGTCCGCCCGAGGGGCGGCCTCCCACCGGGGGGCCGCCCCTCCGCGTTTCCGGCGTTTCCGGCGGTCCCGTGTGGGCTCCGGGCGGAGGCCCTGCGGCCTAGGTCCCCGGACCCGGGCCCGGGGCGGCCGGGGACGGACGCGGCACCCGTCACGGCGGCGGTAGTTTGGCGGTATGCCCAGCACCACCGGAGACCACCGGGCCCACCACGGCCCGCTGCCCGCCTGCGAACCGTGCCTGTCCGGGATCGAAGCCGTCAGCCAGGCCCTGCTCGCCATGAGCCGGCACCTGGAGGTCCGTGAGGTGCTTCGCCGCATCACCGCCTCCGCCCGCGGACTGATCGGCGCCGAGTACGCGGCCCTGGGCGTGCCCGACGACCACGGGGGCTTCGCCCAGTTCGTCGTCGACGGCGTCACCGACGAGCAGTGGCGGGCGATCGGCCCGCTGCCCCGGCAGCACGGCGTGCTCGCCGCGATGCTGCACGAGACCGGCCCCACCCGGCTCGCCGACGTCCGCAAGGCGCCCGCCTTCGAGGGGTGGCCGACGGCCCACCCCGACATGGACGCCTTCCTGGGCATGCCGATCCTGGACACCGACGCGGCCGAGGACGAGCCGCAGGTGATGGGCGTCATCTTCCTCGCCAACAAGCGCGGCGGCGGCCTCTTCACCGACCACGACGAGGAGCTGCTGCGGATCCTCGCCGCGCACGCCGCCCTCGCCCTGTCCAACGCCCGGCTGTACGAACGCAGCCGCGAGCTCACCCTGGCCGGCGAGCGGGCCCGGATCGCCCACGACCTCCATGACGCCGTTTCACAGAAGCTCTTCTCGCTCCGGCTCACGGCCAAGGCGGCCGCCAAACTCGTCGACCGCGACCCGGCCCGGGCCCGCGCCGAACTCGCCGAGGTCGCCCGGCTGGCCGCCGAGGCGGCCGACGAACTGCGCGCCGTCGTGGTGGAACTGCGGCCCGCCGCCCTGGAGGAGGACGGGCTCAGCGCCACCCTCGCCTCCCAGGTGCAGGTCCTCGACCGGGCGCACACCGCCGACGTCGCCTTCGCCGCCGACGGCGTCCGGGCGCTGCCGCCCGCCCAGGAGGCCGCGCTGCTGAGAGTCGCCCAGGAGGCGCTGCACAACGCGCTGCGCCACTCCGGCGCCCGCCGGGTCACCGTCACGCTGGCCGGGACACCGGCCCGCGGCGCGCTGCTGCGGGTGCACGACGACGGGCGCGGCTTCGACCCGGAGTCCGTCCGCCGGGCCGGCCGCCACCTCGGCCTGGCCTCGATGCGCGACCGCGCGGCCGCCGTCGGCGGCACGCTCACCCTGGAGTCGGCCCCCGGCCGGGGGACGCTCGTCGAGATGGAGGTCCCCGGTGCCTGAGAGCACACCGTCGATCCGTGTCCTGCTGGTCGACGACCACCAGGTGGTCCGGCGCGGACTGCGCACCTTCCTGGAGGTCCAGGACGACATCGAGGTGGTCGGGGAGGCCGCCGACGGGGCGGAGGGCATCGAGCGGGCCCGCGAACTCGACCCCGACGTCGTCCTGATGGACCTCAAGATGCCCGGCGTCGACGGCATCGAGGCGCTGCGCACGCTCAAGGGGGAGGGCAGCCGGGCCCGGATCCTGATCGTCACCAGCTTCACCGAGCACCGCACGATGGTCCCCGCGCTGCGGGCCGGCGCGGCCGGGTACGTCTACAAGGACGTGGACCCGGAGGCGCTGGCCGGGGCGATCCGTTCGGTGCACGCCGGCCACGTCCTGCTCCAGCCCGAACTGGCCGAGGCGCTGCTCTCCGACGACGGCCCGCGCGCTCCGCAGGGCCGCGGCGGTACGCTCACCGAGCGCGAGCGCGAGGTGCTCGGCCACATCGCCGACGGCCGCTCCAACCGGGAGATCGCCCGCAGTCTGCACCTCTCGGAGAAGACGGTGAAGACCCATGTCTCCAACATCCTCATGAAGCTGGACCTGGCCGACCGCACCCAGGCGGCACTCTGGGCCGTCCGCCACGGCGCGACCCGCGAGGGGTAGCGCGCGCGGCGGAGGCCCGGGCCCGGCACGCCTCAGCGGTCGTCCCGCTCGTCGACGAGGGCGTTGTAGGCGGCCACCTGGGCGCGCCGGGCGGTGCGCCACAGCGGGGCCAGGGCGGACTGGCGGGCCGCCATCTCCGAGGCGCTGACGGCGGCGCCGTGCCCGCCGGAGGCGATGGCCAGCAGCGCGGACACCTGACGGGCCGACTCCAGGACCCGGACCGCCCGGGGCGGGTAGCCGGGCGCGAGCAGCTCGCCGTGGCCGCGGCGGCGGTAGGCGTCCAGGGCGCGCAGCGCCTCGGGCCCCGCACCGGCCACGTCGAGCCTGGTGAGCAGGACGGTCGCCTCCCGCAGCCCGTCCGCCAGCTCCCGCTCGGCCTCGTGCAGCGACGGCACGTCGGCCGGCGGTGTGTCGTTCACCTCGTCGCAGCGCCACAGCACGGTGGCCGAGCGGTCGCCGGCCGGGCCGTACACCTCCACCTCCGGCACCAGCCCGAGCGGTGCGCCCACGGCCAGGACGGCCTCACCCGCACCGATGGCCCGCTCGTTGAAGGCCTTCGGGCCGGTCAGCCCGAGCGGGTGCCCGGCCGAGGGCAGCGCGAGCCGCAGGCCCCGTACACCGAGCACCCGCAGCCGCCCCAGCGCCCAGGTCAGCCCGTGCCGCTCGCCGGGCTCGTCGCCGGGCAGCCCGGTGACCCGGTGGACCTCGTCCGCGCCCAGGACGGCCGCGGCGGCGTCGTCCGGCGGCACCAGGCCCGCCAGCAGGGCGTTGCCCCATGCGGTGAGCCGCCCCGAACGGGGCTCTTCGTACGGATTGTCGGCAGGAGTCACGAGCATCCGGCCAGCCTACGGAATCGGCGGTCATCCGCGTGGCGTAGGTTTGCCCATGCGTGTGCGGCGCACCCACCCCGTGCCCACCGGCCGCCGGAGTAGGCCCGCCGCCCGCACCGACGGCCGAGAATCTTGTTTTTTGGGGAAGGCATAGGCATGAGCGACGTGCTGGAGCTGGTGGACGTATCCGTGGTCCGGGAGGGGCGCGCGCTGGTCGACCAGGTCTCGTGGTCCATCTCCGAGGGCGAGCGTTGGGTCATTCTGGGCCCGAACGGCGCCGGCAAGACCACGCTGTTGCAGATCGCCTCCTCGTACCTGTTCCCGACCTCGGGCAAGGTCACGGTGCTGGGGGAGAAGCTCGGCGAGATCGACGTCTTCGAGCTGCGTTCCCGGATCGGCCTGGCCGGTGCCGCGATGTTCGACAAGCTGCCGGCCGAGCAGACCGTCCTCCAGACCGTCCTCACCGCCGCGTACGGCATGACGGTCAGCTGGCAGGAGACCTACGAGCAGTCGGACGAGGGCCGGGCCCTCGCCCTGCTCGACCGCCTCGGCATGGCCGGCCTCACCGACCGGAAGTTCGGCACCCTCTCCGAGGGCGAGCGCAAGCGCACCCTGATCGCCCGCGCCCTGATGACCGACCCGGAGCTGCTGCTGCTCGACGAGCCGGCCGCCGGCCTGGACCTCGGCGGCCGCGAGGACCTGGTCCGCCGGCTCGGCGCGCTCGCCCAGGACGAGTTCGCCCCGGCGATGGCGATGGTCACCCACCACGTCGAGGAGATCGCGCCCGGCTTCACCCACGTCCTGATGATCCGTCAGGGCAAGGTGCTCACGGCCGGCCCGATCGACACCGAGCTGACCGCCCGCAACCTCTCCAAGTGCTTCGGCTTGCCGCTGACCCTGGAGCGGCACGGAGACCGCTGGTCGGCCCAGGGTCTGCCGCTGGGCTGAGGCCCCGTCCGTCCGTCATCCGGAAGGCCGTCGGGAACCGGTCGCACGCGCGACCGGTTTCCGCCCCTCGACCTGCGGGAACTGTCCGCCTCGAAGGCCCTCGCTCCCTAGGATGGACGTGTGGACAACTGGATCTGGTGGCTCCTGGCCGCCGCAGGGCTCGGCATACCGCTGGTGCTGACCGCGATGCCGGAGTTCGCCATGTTCGCGGTCGGGGCGCTGGCCGCCTCCGGTGTGGCCGCACTGGGCGGGGGAGTGGTCCTGGAGACCGTGACCTTCGTCCTCGTCTCGGTCGCCCTGGTGGTCTTCGTCCGACCGATCGCCTACCGGCAGCTCCAGCGGGGCCCGCAGGTCAAGATGGGCATCGAGGCGCTCCAGGGCGCCACCGCGGTCGTCGCGGAAACCGTCGACGGGGAGGGCGGGAGGATCAAGCTGAACGGCGAGATCTGGTCGGCCCGCGCGCTCCACCCGGGCCAGGTGTACCGGCCCGGGCAGCAGGTCGACGTCGTCGAAATCCAGGGCGCGACCGCCCTGGTCGTCTAGGGGAGAGTCCGTGGAACCCGTCCTTATCGTTTTGGTCGTCCTGGTCGTGGTGGCCTTCATCGCGCTGATCAAGACGATCCAGGTCATCCCGCAGGCCAGCGCCGCGATCGTGGAGCGCTTCGGCCGCTACACCCGGACGCTCAACGCAGGGCTGAACATCGTCGTCCCGTTCATCGACCGGGTCCGCAACCGGATCGACCTGCGCGAGCAGGTCGTGCCGTTCCCGCCCCAGCCGGTGATCACCCAGGACAACCTGGTCGTCAACATCGACACCGTCATCTACTACCAGGTGACCGACCCGCGCGCCGCGACGTACGAGGTCGCCAGCTACATCCAGGCGATCGAGCAGCTCACCGTCACCACCCTGCGCAACATCATCGGCTCGATGGACCTGGAGTCCACCCTGACCTCGCGCGAGGTCATCAACGCCGGCCTGCGCGGCGTCCTGGACGAGGCCACCGGCAAGTGGGGCATCCGGGTCAACCGCGTCGAGCTGAAGGCGATCGAGCCGCCGACCTCCATCCAGGACTCGATGGAGAAGCAGATGCGCGCCGACCGTGACAAGCGCGCCGCGATCCTCACCGCCGAAGGCCAGCGCCAGGCCCAGATCCTCAAGGCCGAGGGCGAGAAGCAGGCCGAGGTGCTCAAGGCCGAGGGTGAGGCGCAGGCCGCGGTGCTGCGCGCGGACGGTGAGGCGGCCGCGATCCGGACGGTCTTCGAGGCCATCCACGACGGCGACGCCGACCAGAAGCTGCTCGCCTACCAGTACCTCCAGACCCTGCCCGAGCTGGCCAAGGGCGACTCCAACAAGCTCTGGATCATCCCCAGCGAGGTCGGCGACGCGCTCAAGGGCCTCGGCGGCGCCTTCACCGGCCTGACCGGCAACGGCGGCGTGAACGGCGGCGCGGTCGCGGCGCCCAGCGTCCCGCAGACGGCCCCGGCGGCCACCCAGGTGCCGCTGGACCCGGCGTCCGGCCCGCGGCCGGTGGACACCGAGAAGGGTGCCGCCCGCCCCCGGGTGGACCCGGCGCGGGAGTACCCGAAGATCGACCCGGAGTGACGGGTCGAACCGTGCTCCGTCGAGGGCCCGCCGCCGGGAGGCGGCGGGCCCTCGGCCTGTCGCGGCGCCGGCCCGGGCGGCCGGAGCGCTGTGGCGTGCGTCCCTCATCGTGGGAGGGTCTGGTCGGCCCGCACGGCTGTCCGGCATGATCCTTTCCGACAGGACCGAGAGGAGAGGTGACCCGTGACGCTCTGGGAGTCGATCGCCGTCCTGGTGGCGGGCGTCGGCGCCGGGATGATCAACGTGATCGTCGGCTCCGGCACCCTGATCACCTTCCCGGTCCTGCTCGCCGTCGGCATCCCCCCGGTCACCGCCAACGTCTCCAACTCCTTCGGCCTGGTCCCCGGCTCGCTCAGCGGTGTGATCGGCTACCGCCGCGAACTGGCCGACCAGGGCCGCCGCGTGCTGCGGATGGGCACCGCCTCCCTGCTCGGCGGGCTGCTCGGCGCGCTGCTGCTGATCAAGCTGCCGAGCGGGGCCTTCGACGCGATCGTCCCGGCGCTGATCCTGCTCGCGCTCGTCCTGGTGGTGGTCCAGCCCCGGGTCGCCAAGGCCGTCGCGGCCCGCCGCCGCCCCGACGGCGACCCGGACGGCGGCCCGGCGCTGCTGGCCGGAGTGTTCCTGACCGGCATCTACGGCGGCTACTTCGGCGCCGCGCAGGGCGTGCTGCTGATGGCGCTGATGGGCATGCTGCTCCAGGAGGACCTCCAGCGGATCAACGCGGTGAAGAACGCCCTGGCGATGATCGTCAACGCGGTCGCCGCGCTCTTCTTCCTCTTCACCTCGACCGTGAACTGGGCCGCCGCCGGGCTGATCGCGGCGGGCTCGCTCGTCGGCGGCCTGCTCGGCGCCAAGGTCGGCCGCCGGCTCCCGCCGACCGCGCTGCGCGGTGTCATCGTGGTGGTCGGCCTGGTGGCCGTCACCAAGCTGTTGCTGAGTTGAACGAACGTCAGACCGTCTGACGGTACGCACATCGGAGGAGTACACCCATGGCCCTGGAGATGCGTGAGAGCTGCGAGCGCTGCGCGGTGTCGCTGACCGCGGACGGCCGCGCCTCGATATGTTCCTACGAGTGCACCTTCTGTCCGGACTGCACCGAGGCCATGGCCGGCAACTGCCCCAACTGCGGCGGCGAGCTGGTGGTCCGTCCGGTCCGGAAGGCCGCCTGACACCGGAGCGCCGGACCTCCCGGCGGCCCGGCACCCCGGACCGACGACCCACCAGGAGCGCGGCGATGAGCAGCAGGGCACGGCTGAGCGAGGACGAGATCACGGCGGCCCTGGCGGCGCTGCCGCAGTGGAGGCGTGAGGGCGACAGCATCGCCCGGACCGCCGACGCCCCGGACTTCCCGGCCGCGATCCGGGTGGTCGGCGCCGTCGCCGAGCAGGCCGAGGCGCTCGACCACCACCCCGACATCGACATCCGCTGGCGCACCCTGCGCTTCGTGCTGTCCACCCACAGCGCCAGCGGCCTCACCGGGCTGGACCTCACCCTCGCCGCCCGGATCGACGAGGCCCTGCGGGCCGAGTCGGCCGCCTGACGCCCGTACGGCCGGACGCCGGGGACCGGACGACCGAGGGCCCGGGCCACGCCTGCGGGCGGGCGTGAGATGCTGACTGCCGCATCGGCAGGCAGGCGGCTCGGGAGGGACGGAACGGATGGCGCAGGAGCCCTTCGGAGACGCCCACCCCCGACAGCCGTGGCCGCCCCAGGGCCCCTCGGACTGGCCGAACGGCGGGTACTCCGAGCAGCAGCAGGCGCAGTGGCAGCCGGGTTACGGCTCGGCGGAGTACGGGCAGCAGCAGCCGCAGGCCGGCCAGGACAGCTACGGGCACACCGGTCACGACCAGGACGGGTACGGCCAGAGCGGCTACCACCAGAGCGCATACGACCAGGCCGGGTACGACCAGGGCGGGTACGGCCGGACCGGCCGTGTCGAGGGCGGCTACGTCCAGGGCCAGTACGTCGAGCAGGGGCAGTTCCAGCCGTATCCGCAGTACCCGGACCACACACAGCAGCACCAGCCGTACACGCCGTACGCCGCCCCGCAGCCGCCCGCGGGCGAGGGGCTGTACGTCCCGGCGGGGGCGGAGTACTCGGCGGACGGCTACGTGCACATCGAGGAGGCCGAGCCGGCGCCCGCGCCCCGGCCCGAGAAGCCCGTCGAGACCTCTCCGGAGGTCCCCGGCGTGACGGCCGAGCCCGTCGCGCCGTCGCGGGCCGCCGCCCGCCGGGGAGCCGGCGGCGGTTCCGGCACCGCCGCGGGCTCCGGCTCCGCACTCTCCGCCAGGGCCCGGAAGGCCGCCGACGCGGTGCTGACCGGGGATCACGTGCCCAGCCGCAAGGCCCTGCTGGTGCGGACCGGCGCCGGGGTGGCCGCGCTGGGCGTGCTGGCGGTGGCCGGGCTGATGGTCGGCAGCGAGGGCGGTGGCAGCGCGGTGGCGAGCAGCGGCGGTGAGCCGGGCTTCGCGGTGGCGCACACCCGGGCATGGGCCGCGCAGCCCGCCGCAGCCGGTCCGGCCGGTCCGACTGGTCAGGCCGGTCAGGCCGGCCCGACGGGGGGCGACGACACGCTGATCGGCAGCTGGCCGCTGGCCGACGCGGTGGTCCGGGCCGACGGCTCCGGGGTGCACGCGTACGACCGGGCGGGCGGCAGGCTCACCTGGTCGGTGGAGCCGCCGGCCGCCGGAGCCGTCCCGTGCGGGCTGTCGGCGGGAGTGAACCAGGCGGGCCTGGGAGCGGCGCTGTTCCGTCCGCAGGCCGACCCGAAGAGCCCCTGCACCCTGGTGGTCGCCGTGGACACCAAGACCGGCAGGACCGTCTGGACCAAGGCCCTCTCGGACGCCAAGGGCGCCTACTCGGCCCGGGTCGGCGTCACCGAGGACAAGGTGGTCGCCGTCGGCGACGACCGGGTGCTGGCCTGGGAGTCGGCCGACGGGAAGGACGTCTGGCAGTACACCGGCCAGGGCAAGTTCTGCACCCTGTCCGGCGGCGTCAGCGGCAAGACCGTGCTGGTCGCCTCCTCCTGCGCCGACTCGACCCCCGCGGACCAGGCCGTCGCGCTGAACACCGCGGACGGCAAGGTCAGTTGGTGGCGGGGCCTGAACAACCAGCCGAAGACGGTGACCGTGCTGTCCGCCGAGCCGGCCGTGGTCCTCACTACGGGCGAGAAGCCCGAGAACGACCGGGTCTTCGCCTGGGGCACCGGCGGCGACCCTGCTGCCGAGATCCCGGTGGCCGTCGACGGCGGCCGGCTGGACGTCGCCCACGGTACGTTTTCGGCCACTCCCGGCGTGTACTTCGAGGGCCGCACGATGGTCACCACCCTGGCCCCGCCGAACGGCGGCGGGCAGGTGGCCGCGGTCGGCTACGACCTGGACACCGGCAAGCAGCGCTGGAAGGCGCCGACCGCCGCCAAGGGCGCCGTCCGGGCCGTCGGCATCGACGGCGGGTCGCTGGTGCTCGCCGCCGACGAACGCCGCGACCAGCCCGCCCACCTCAGCCGGTTCCCGCTGGCGGGCGGCCAGGAGGCGACGGGCGGCAACTTCCCGCCCGGCACCGGCTCGCTCCTGATCTCCGGACGGGTGCTGATCGGCGCCGGGCAGGTGGTCGTGGTGCCCGAGCACTCGACCAACTACGGCACGGCGGCGGGGTACCGGGCGAAGGACTGAGGCCTTCCGTCCTGCTCCATGCCCGCCGCCGTCCCCTACCCCCCTACCCGCCGCCGTCCGTTGCCGGGTGGGTGCTCAGGCCGCCGAGACGGGCCGGCCCGGTACGGTCGGCAGCCAGTCGGCCAGGTCCCGGACCTCCGAGCTGCGCAGACCGAGCGCCAGCATCAGGCTGGCCTGCGGTGTCGGCTCGAAGGGGCGGCGCAGCAGCTTCATCCCGGCCTGCTCCGGCGTGCGGTCCGCCTTGCGCTGGTTGTCCTCCGCGCACGCGGCGACGGTGTTGATCCAGCTGTCGGCACCACCGCGCGACCTGGGCTGGAGGTGGTCCACCGTCGTGGCCCGCCGTCCGCAGTACGCGCACAGGTGCTGGTCCCGGGCCAGGACGCCCCGCCGCGACCACGGAGCCTGTTGTCGGAACGGCACCCGTACGTACCGTTGCAGTCTGATCACCCGTGGCACCGGGACGGCCACGCCCGTCCCCCGGATCGAGCGCAGCGGATGCGCCTGCTCCACCACCGCCTTGTCCTGGAGCACCAGGACGACGGCGCGCTGGAGCGACACCGTCGTCAGGGGCTCGTAGCTCGCGTTCAGAACCAGCGTGTTGCGCACTCGGCACACCCTTCCCGCGGGCGTGCCACGGCGGCACGACCGTCTCCACACACGTCACTGCCGCCGCACGGCGGTGGAACCACTCTGAACGGGCCCGCAGCCGTCGAACAACGGAATTTCCGGTATCGGGGAGGGGCCGGGGAGCGGAGGCCGCCCGACCGGTGGGCGGCCTCGGGGGAAAGTCGCCGGCCGGAACCGCGTAGGCTCTATCAGGCTGGAGTCGTACCGACCCGGGGCCCGACCGAACCGGCCCAGCACTGGGCGGACGCCCGATCGAAGGAGAAGCGTGACCGTGACGGACATCGTCGACGAGCTGCGGTGGCGTGGGCTGATCGCCCTGTCCACTGACGAGGACGCACTGCGCAAGGCGTTCGCGGACGGCCCGGTCACGTTCTATTGCGGCTTCGACCCGACGGCCCCCAGCCTGCACCTCGGCAACCTGGTGCAGATCCTCACCATGCGCCGCATCCAGCAGGCGGGGAACCTCCCGCTCGGCCTGGTCGGCGGCGCCACGGGCCTGATCGGCGACCCGAAGCCCACCGCCGAGCGCGTGCTCAACGACCCCGAGACGGTGGCCGGCTGGGTCGAGCGGCTGCGCGGTCAGATCTCGCGCTTCCTCGACTTCGACGGCCCGTACGCGGCTCGCATGGTCAACAACCTGGACTGGACGTCCGGGATGTCGGCGATCAGCCTGCTGCGTGACGTGGGCAAGTACTTCCGGGTCAACAACATGATCGCCAAGGAGGCCGTCGCCCGACGGCTCAACTCCGACGCGGGCATCAGCTACACCGAGTTCAGCTACCAGATCCTCCAGGGCATGGACTACCTGGAGCTGAACCGCCGCTACGGTTGCAGCCTGCAGACCGGCGGCAGCGACCAGTGGGGCAACCTCACCGCCGGCACGGACCTGATCCGCAAGGCCGACGGCAAGTCCGTCCACGCGCTGGCCACGCCGCTGATCGTCAAGGCCGACGGCACCAAGTTCGGCAAGACCGAGTCCGGCACGGTCTGGCTCGACCCCGAGCTGACCACCCCGTACGCCTTCTACCAGTTCTGGCTGAACGCGGACGACCGGGACGTCTCCAACTTCCTGCGGATCTTCAGCTTCCGTTCCAAGGAGGAGATCGAGGAGCTGGAGCGCGAGACCACCGAGCGCCCCGCCGCCCGCCTGGCCCAGCGCGCCCTCGCCGAGGAGCTCACCACGCTGGTGCACGGCGCGGAGCAGTACGAGCGCGCGGTCGCCGCGTCCAAGGCACTGTTCGGCCAGGGCGACCTCGCCGACCTGGAGGCCCCGACCCTGGCCGCCGCCCTGGCCGAGGTCCCGAAGGCCGAGGTGTCCGAGCTCCAGACGGTGGTCGACCTGCTGGTCGCCGTCGGCCTGTCGCCGAGCCGCTCGGCCGCCCGCCGGACGATCAAGGAAGGCGGTGCCTACCTCAACAACGTCAAGGTGACGGACGAGGAGGCGGTGCCGACCGAGGCCGACCTGCTGCACGGCCGCTGGCTCGTGCTGCGGCGCGGCAAGCGGAACCTGGCGGCGGCGGAGCTGGTCGCCGCCGGCTGAGGCTCGGCTGAAAAGCACACCCGCTCTGAGCTGCGGCTTTGAGCCCCGAGGGCCGGATCTGGACAGATCCGGCCCTCGACGTTTGACGACGTCGTCCGAGTGGCCTAGTGTTGAACGAGTCGCTGGAGCGGCCATCCACTCAGCTAGACCCACCCTCACTCTGGTCCCCATGAAAATGGGCTCGTTGGCGTTCCCGCCAACCGGGTGAGTGTGAATTTCGGGTGACACTCGGAATGAGCTAAAGTGGTGGACGTCGCGAAAGCGGGCCGGCCAGTTCGGGAAATCGGATGAATGAAACTCCGGAAAACGGAGCGGAAAGCGTCTGATAAGCTGGGAACACGAAAGAGCGAAGCCCGGAGGGCCTGCTGGAAGGCAGTCCGAAGGAAGCGTCCGTTCCTTGAGAACTCAACAGCGTGCCAAAAGTCAACGCCAGATATGTTGA